>CAZFNI010000050.1:0-2106 GCA_964520655.1 uncultured Planctomycetales bacterium | reverse complement strand
GACTGGCTTGGAAATGTTCGGGTCACCCGGATTGGTGAGGATCATGTGATATGCCAGGGCCAGCAGGGAGCCTTTGAATTAAAGCTCAATGTGTCCGCGTCTCCTGTTATTAAGACGGAAAAATCTGGGGCTGTAAAACCTGCCGTAGATCTGGGTGCAAAGACCAAGACGTCTACGGTTGCAGAGGCATCCCAGGGTTCCGCGGAAATTCCCGGTAAAGCCCGCCGCTATATGGAACAGTCGGTGGAATATCTCAAAGAGGCCGATCAGCTGCTGAAGGCGCCGCTCATCTCCGAGCGGATTTACACAAAGGCCGCTGATTTGTGTGATCTCGCGGATCGCCAGGCCCAGCAGGTCTTTCGATTTGAAACCGGTAATACGGTACGTCTGGGGGTCAAAAATCATATCGATAAAGTGCGGCAAGTCAAAGCCACGATCTTGAAACAAAAGGCGGATTTGGCAACTCACTATCGGGCTTTGATTGCAGAACACCAAATTAAGACGGGGATGACGCTGCGTGATGTCACGTTAAGTTGGGGACCTCCTTTGATGCAAAATCGGGATGGACAACACGAAAAGTGGGTTTATCAGGACCACAACGGTTCTCAGAAAGAGTTGATTTTTCAAGACGGCGTTCTTATTGGATACTGAACCTATTCAACCGCGGAGGTTGGCTGATCCTGTTCAACCTACGCGGTTGAGTAGGTTAGCGTCAAAGCGCAGGTTGCGCAGCTTGGGGGCCATCAGTGCTGTAATGGCGACCACACCCAGCGTGATGGTTCCTCCAACCCACACACAAGGGATAACACCGATCCAATGCGCGACAAACCCGCTTTCAAATGCGCCCAATTCGTTGGAAGCCCCCACAAAGATCCAGCTGACGGAAGCGATTCTTCCGCGCATATGATCAGGTGAAAGCAATCGCACCATCGAACGGCGGATCACCATACTGACCCCGTCAAACAGCCCGCTCAACATCAACGCTGTTAAAGACAGGGCAAAATTCTTTGAGAATGAAAAAATGATAATGCATATTCCAAAACCGGCGACACAAAAAAGCAGATTTCGTCCGGCATGATGGATCGGCGGACGGCGGGTGGAATAAAGCATTACTAAAAGAGCGCCGGCGGCAGGGGCGGCTTCCAAAAATCCAAGCCCGCGTGCCCCCACATGCAGGATGTCGGTTGCGAAAATAGGCAAAAGTGCGATCGTCCCGCCAAAAAAGACCGCAAACAGATCCAGCGTCATGGCCCCAATCAGGGCTTGTTCTTTAAAAACGAATTTAAGGCCGAGCGACATGCTTTGAAAAATCGGTTCGGTGCGCAAGATACGCTGCTGCGCTTTAGGTTTAATGGTTAACATGCAATGCCATGACAACAAGAAGAGAAAAGCAACCACGGCGTAGGTCTTGCTGATCCCCAGCCATTCGTAGGCAAAACCAACCAGCGCCGGGCCAATGACCGAACACGAAAGCCAGGTGGATGCGATCCAGGAACCGGCAGTGACCGTTAATTCTTTAGGAACAACCTGGGCTTCAAAAGCCGTGGTGGCGGGATCGGAAAACCCCCGGGCGAGACCGGCTAGAAAAATGGCAGCATACAATAATAAAACATTGGGCTGGGCATAAAGAGAAACAAAGGACAGCCATAACGCGCATCCGATTGAGATCGATTTGGTCAACAAGAGAATTTTGCGACGGTCAAAGCGATCCGCCGTATATCCGCCAAAAAGAGAAAGCGAAAGCGCAGGAATGGCTTCGATGAGTCCTAGGATGCCCAAGGCGAGCGGGCTGCGTGTCAAATGATAGATTTGCAATCCGATGATGACGGTCATGGCCCGGTTAGCCAATGTAAAGAAGGCCATCGATCCGATAAAGAAGCGGACTTCAGGAAGCGCCAGGGCTGAAACAGATTGAGGAGTCGGTTTTGTCGCAGACATAGATTTGAGGTTGCGTGGCACTTTAATATACGCAGAGTGGCTTGTCAATAAGGGGCGAAGACTTGTAAATTCAACATCACCTTTTATAATACGGCGTATATCAAACAACCTTTAATTTTTATAAGTCGCTCGTAAATGGGCTATTGCCATCTATAGGATTTTCGCTGA
>CAZFNI010000049.1:0-2171 GCA_964520655.1 uncultured Planctomycetales bacterium | reverse complement strand
AGCAACGGGGCCTGCCGCCGCATCACCTGTTTCGTCCTCGCGCCACCCATCCCCCAGTGGGGTAGCCGATGAAAAGACGACATTTCCCCTGGCGCTGCGGTCAAAACAGGATGACGCGGCGTCACCCGTTGCCGGCACAACACAAATTGTCCGCAATCTTGTCATCCCTCAATTGACCAAAGAGGTCAATGTGGGTGAAAACTTCGCCCAATTGCGTCAGGTCTATAATTCTCTCATCCTGGCAACTTGGTATAAGAAAAAGATCAAAGACAGCCTCCTGACGAAAGTGTATGCCGATCAGAACAAGGTGGATGGTATCAAGGTCGAAGACCCACAGGAGATGCAACGGATCTATGGACAGTATTTGGAAGCATTCAAAAAAGGCACATACAACTATATCAAAGAGGAGCGCGACTTAGTCAGCGGCCAGCTGGTCCCCAGGAAATATTTTTCTGGCGGAGTGACCTATATGGGTATTGATCAAGCCATGACTGTTACTTCCGATAATGGGGTGTTAAGCAGGCTCAAAGAAGGAATATTATCCTTGGTGGGGCTGGAATTAAAGCCGGTTGCGCAGGCGGATAACAAGACTGTGTTTGCTGTTTCACTGAAAAAAGATGCTGTAACACAGCTTGATCAAGCGATGGTCATCAAGAACAGGTTTGTATTGATGGATCATTTGGATAAAAGTTTCCAAGATCGGCCTTTGGATATGTGGAAGATCATTAAGGGACAGATACCAGCGGAAGATATTTACCGGGAGCTTGTAGAAGAGTTAAATAAACATCGCATGGCCGGGGCGGTCATTGATATGAAGCGGATCGATGATGCTTACAAGCTTGTCATGACCCATCATATCACTGACCGTCTTGGTCGTCCCTATGCTGTTCATCCGTTGGAAATGGCGCTTTACATGGTGAAAGTGTTGGGGATAACAGACCAGGAAGCATTATTGGCGGCGATCTTACATGATGCGCCTGAGGATACAGAAGTGGAGCACACGCATGTTGATAACCAATTCGGTGTGGGAGTTTCTTCGATCGTTGTGGACCTTACCGAGGACACCTCCTATCGAAAGAATGGTGCTTTGCGCTACGTTAGTCTTGCCAATTTGCGCCTGCATGGGCGGTTGGCTAGCAAGATTGAGCATATTGACCGTATTGAGAGGAACAATAATCCTAAGAGCATTATTATTAAGGTCGTGGACCGTTTGAATAATATTTACAATGCTTTTTTGAGCGAACGGTATTTGGCCATGTGGGTGCAGGAGTTAGACCGCTGGGAGTCTTTCCTCGCAAGCCCCAGAGTTAGAGAGGCGCTTAAAGAATATCCTCAATTAGTCCAGGAGTTAAGGAATGCCCTGAAGATGGAGGGGCAGCGGATGGGGAGAAAAGAAAATGAGATCGGGCGCAGGGCTGCTGTCGATGCCTGGGAAAAGGCTTTGATATCTGAAGGAGACTCTGCAATGTCGGGATTTGAAAGTTATAAACAGATGAAAGCATTTTTTTCGTCAGACCCATCGGTACTCCAAAAAGGATGGTGGGTGTCTTTTGATGTGGACCGCGCTACCGACATTCCAGAGAATGATGCAATGCAGATACACCATAGCCTAATTAAAATGATCAAGCAGGCATTCTCAGGCGGAAAGACTCGTTTTTTTGCCACACAGAAGTCCGATGGATCTGACTATATGGAAGAGGGGTATGTTTACCTGCCCGATGATCTATCCAGGGAAGAGTTGGCGCGTATCATCCGTGATATTCAGTTGGATTTCAAATACAATACCATTGAAACTGTCAGTTTCGCGGCCATCGAGGCGAAGGACATTAGATCCATCTATTACCCCAGAAATGAGGAGATCAGATACCCTGGTGCTTTGCACTTGATGCAAAATATGACCGATCAGATGAAAGAATTATTAAGGCAAGCCAAGGGGCCTCGTTTGACGTTTAGAGTGGCTGATTATGGCAATGGATTGGAATTTTATTCTGCGGATAAAGCGCAAATATCCGCACAGGCCCCCGGCGGTATTGACTTTAAGGCCGAAGGGATCAATGTCGAAAATCGTTCAATGGGTGGAGAGATCCGCCTACATTTAGACCCTGCGGCTGTCCAGAGGTTTGAAAACATCCAAGGTTTTTCTCCAGTGATCATCCATGTTCTGCCTTTGG
>CAZFNI010000048.1:0-3306 GCA_964520655.1 uncultured Planctomycetales bacterium | reverse complement strand
TAGAACAATGTTTGTCAAGCGGTGCCAGTCACTTTATTGGTCATCTGAGTTTCGACTCCTTCTCCACAGTGCTTAAAGAGTACTGTTAGTAAGATACAACCCAATATATATCATGTATTTAAGGCACATCCTTGAATTTCATCCAAGGATGTGCTATTTTTATAGTAGGATGGAAAAAGTGGAACATATGGTTAAAGTGGAAAGTGAGTGACATATGCTAAAGCCAAGTGAACTTCCAGACAGACTCGATCGGATAGTACGGATCGCCAAGGTATTGTTCAAGGTCCCAGTGGCTGTGATCAATCTAGATAAGATCGATCAGGAATGGGATCAGGATATATATATGTCTAATGATCCGGCCAATGTCGATGTTAAGGCGGGCGGCTATTTTGCCGGTATTGTGATACGCGGGGAGGAAGGTAAGAAGATCGCTGTCCTGACAATTGAGGACACTAAGCCTCGCGCCTTTTCCAAGGAAGACAAACAGCAGTTGATCGATATCGGTCAATGGCTGATGGTTGAGGTCAATACCTTGACGCTTAATGCAGCGCTGGAAAGTTCACGGTTGTATGCGCACAGGCTGCAGGCGATGAATTCCATGATGGTTGACCGGGAATTGAAAATGTTCGCGCTTAAAAAAGAGATCGCGGCGCTTAAAGAAGCGTCGCAGCAATCCATATCAAAAGGGGAATCCCATGCGTAAGGACACATTGACCACATTTGAGATCGCTGACCATTGCCAAGTGACGCACCGCAGTGTCCAGCAGTGGATCGCCACCGGCAAACTAAAATCGTTTAGGACGCCGGGGAACCACAGCCGGGTGATGTTGTCCGATTTTATCGAGTTCCTCAAGACCTACAAGATGCCGATCCCTTCTTCCCTTGAATATCTGACAAGGGTCAAAAAGAGAATATTGATCGTCGATGATGACACGTTATTCGTGGCTTTGGCCAAGAAGATCATCAATCTGGCGGACCGCTATGAGGTGGACGTGGCCTATGACGGGTTCGCGGCCGGGAAAAAATTCGTGGAGTTTAAGCCAGACTTGGTGACGCTGGACATCAATATGCCTAGACTCGACGGATTATCGGCCTGCAAGCAGATCCGGGAAGAGGAGGGCCAGAGAAAAGCGAAGATCCTTATCATTTCCGGCACGGAAATGAATATGGACAGCGCGAAGCTGGCGCAGGTCGGGGCCGACGGATTCTTAAGCAAACCCTTTAGCAGTGAAGAATTAATTAGTTCAGTGGAAAGGCTGATATGTTAAATGATCTAACCCATATGACGGATATCCTGGCGCACCGCCTGGCGGATGCCATGGTGTTGATGGATAAAAGGGGTGTGATCATTTGGCATAATGAAGCTTTTAAGCTGTTGTTGGGAGAGCCATCAGTGTCGTTCTCGGGAATGGATCTCGTCAAGGTGTTCCCTGTCAAGAAACGCAATCCCAACTCCACTTTTTCCGCGCCGATCGTCATGTTGTACATCCAAGGGGACAAGCAGTTAAACGGGATCTATCATTTTTCCCGCAATGACCATGCTTATGATCTGGACGTGCATTTTATCGTACTTTATGAGAAAGAACCCAACAGTCCTGTCTTGGTCAACATTCGGGATTTGACCAAAGAAATACGGGATATTCAAGAGATCCATAAGAAGGAACTGGAGAGGTCGTATATGGCCTCATTGAATATCATGGATGACCTTGAAGTGGAAAAGGCTAATCTTCAAAAAGAGGTTGAGAAGACAAAACTCAATGAACGCCGTTTGCAGGAGGCCATGAATGTGAAGACAGAATTCACCTCAACGGTGTCTCATGAGCTGCGAACTCCGCTGGCCTCGATCAAGGGATCGATCGATATCGTCATGAGCGGATCGGCGGGCCAAGTCACCGAGGACCAGAATAAATTCTTAAGCAAGGCTAAGGCGAATATTGACCGATTAAAGCGGCTGATCGATGATTTCCTCGATTTCTCTAAGCTGGAATCGGGCAAGGTTTCCTTTGAAAAGCAGTGGGTTGATTTAAAACGCACGGTTGAGGATGTGATCGATATCCAAAGGGCGGTGGCGCAGGATAAGGGTTTGGTATTAAGATCGGTCTTCATGGACAATGTCCCGCATGTGTTCTGTGACCCTGACCGCATGAACCAGGTACTGACGAATTTGATCAATAATGCCATCAAGTTCACGGATGCTGGTGAGGTTGAAGTGATCGCCAGGGTGTCTGACGATGAGAACATGATCGAGGTCTGTGTTCAAGACACGGGAGAGGGGATCAAAGAAGAAGATATGGGGTTGATCTTTGAGAAATTCCAGCAGGTGGGAGACCCCAGCCAGCGCAAAGCCGGGGGGACAGGGCTTGGCTTGTCGATCGTCAAGGAGATCATCAGCCAGCACGGGGGGAAGATCTGGGTGGAATCAGAATATAGTAAGGGCAGTCGCTTTATTTTTACATTGCCCATAAAAGAAGAGAGGACGGTGTAACATGCAACCCGTAAAAAAACACATCCTAGTCATCGATGATGAAGAGGATCTTCGCGATATCCTGTCGTTCCAGTTCAAGATCCGCGGGTATGAAGTGACGACCGCCAAAGACGGTGTCGATGGACTAGTCAAGCTGCATGACCTTAAACCCGACCTGATCGTGCTGGATTTGAATATGCCTCGGATGGGCGGCATTGAGTTCTATCAGAAATTGTGCGGTTTTACCGGGGGGCATCCCGCGTACCCGATCATGGTCTTGACGGCCAGGGCCAATACCCGTCAGCTGTTCCTGGATCTTGAGATCGACGGGTTTTTGACCAAGCCCTTTGAGATCGATGATGTCATCAAAGAAGCGGAATACATTATCAAGAACGCCGCGCGCAAACGGGATATTCAAGAGAATAAACCGATCGAGAATGTGTTCTTGATCGATCCTGATCCAAAAGCGTTAAGTACGATCGGCAGCCTGCTGTTAGGTGCTGATCTGAAGGTGTCGACATCATTGACCGGCACCAAAGCGATTGAAAAGATGATGAACGATGTGCCGGATCTTGTCTTGGTCAATTTGGGGTTAGCTGACCTTCCCGGCGACGTGCTTGTCACCCGATTGATGCAGATCGCCAGGACATCGAAAGTGCGTTTTGTTCTCTATATCGACCGCAACGGCAGTCATGATAAAGAAGTGCTGATCAATATGGCAAAGAAGACCGGGGTCGAGCATTTCATTGAATACGGCGATCCCAAGGAGCTGGTGGAACTAATTGAGAAGCTAAAAACTGGATAGATGCGGATATTATGTTAAGATGTCCTTCTACACAGGA
>CAZFNI010000047.1:2020-3638 GCA_964520655.1 uncultured Planctomycetales bacterium | reverse complement strand
AGTTGACCCACAGATCGCTCTCCGGAATGGTCATACTGGCAAGGAAATACCGGGCCAAACGTTCAACCTCCTGCGCATATTGCTCTTGATTCACAGCACCTTCGCCCTTAGATACCAGAAAATCAAAAACCAGCGGATCTTTAGGGTTGATGTGCAAACCTTTCAACATGACCGGGACCATGGGCTTACTGACAGCGACCATGGCTCCTGGAGCCGGGAGATTTAGCAAAACATTCTCTGCGGCAAAGACTCGGCTATTTGGTGAAAGGGTTGTTAAGACAAAAGCGGCAATAACGTTTACGGAAAGGATTTTGTGGAATTTTAGCATATGCTTTCTCTAATATATAAAACGATTAAAAGGGTTTATGTAAATATACCATATGGAAGCAAAAAATCAAGGACGGGAGGAGTTTGTTGTACGCACATAACCCATTTAGACGCAATGGGTTTCGTTCGAAATAAAGCTTTTTTCATTAAAACAGCATTAATCACACGCGAGTGGCGCATTATGGAAGGAAAATGACTACAAATTCTGCAGGATCAGCCCCACATCCACGTGGTCTTTGACCAAACGGTGGGCTTCGCGGATCTTGTCTTTATCCGTCTTCTGGATCTTGGGGGTCATGTTCTCAACAGCAGCGGCGATCGTATAGGTATCTTTATCGGAATAAAGAACGGGGATGCGGCTGTCTTTGAGCAATCCGGCAATTTTGTCGTCGGGGATCAGGCCTCCGGTTAAGATCAGACCAGCTACTTTCACGCTGCGACCTTGTTTAAGCAAATAGGAAGAAACGGCAACCAAAATATTGTCCACCCGGTCGCCTGAGGTGATGACCAAAGACCCGTCCTGCAGATAACCGATCATGTTATAGGGTTCCATGGCCGCGACGATCGCGGACTGCACGCGGGCATTAATATTCTCTTCCCCGGAAAAGATCTTTAGATCCAGCCTTTCCTTGATCTGGGCCACGGTCGGGGCGCTTAACATCTCCAATTCCGGAATAACCCCTAAGAGACGTATCCCTTTACGTTCCAACCCTTTACCAACAACGGCCTTGATCTTATCAAGCTTATTGGGAAGGACTTTATTGATAATGACGCCCAACACTTCTACCTGGCGCTGGTCAAATAAGGCTTTGTTGAGCATGATCTCATCAATGGCGCGGCCGATACCACCCTGAGAAATAATGATAACTTTGGAACCTAACAACGCCGCCACATCCGCGTTGGAACAATCAATCACCGCGCCTACCCCCGCATGCCCTGTACCTTCCACGATGATCGCGTCCTTGCCTTTGACCAGAGTATTGAACGACCGCTTGATGCTGTTTTGCAGTTCGTCTTTCTGGGGATTGAGGATATATTTTTCTGTATAGCCCTTGCCAACTGTGACCGGGCTCATGTCCTTGATATGTTTCTTGCAGTGATAGACCTCGCCGATCAAATAGGTATCCTTGTCGATCGACGTTGTTTCATAGGCCACCGTCTCCTGCCCGACGGGTTTCATGAAGGTGGTGCGCAGCTTGCGTTCCTGAAAATTCTTGAACAGACCCAGCGAGATCGTGGTCTTGCCGGCGTTCTGATGGATCGCGGAAATAAAAATATTCTTGATGGGTTT
>CAZFNI010000047.1:0-1920 GCA_964520655.1 uncultured Planctomycetales bacterium | reverse complement strand
GCCGTGCGACCGGCGATGAAGGACACCACCGGTTTTTTGACATAACTTTTGATGAATTCCGCCGCGGTCTGTTCGTCGCCGCCGCCGATCTCACCGACCATGACGATCCCTTTGGTTTCGGGGTCATCCTGGAACATTTTTAAAACATCGACGAACCTCGTCCCAATGATCGGGTCGCCGCCTAAGCCAACACAGGAAGTCTGACCCATGTTCGCCGCGGTTAAATTAAAAACAACTTCATATGTCAATGTCCCTGAACGCGACACGACACCGATAGGGCCCGGTCTATGGATGTGTCCTGGCATGATGCCGATCTTGGACTTCCCCGGAGAGATAAGTCCTGGACAATTAGGGCCGATCAGCCGGCAATGGCTTTTATTCAAAGCTTTTTTGACCTCGACCATGTCCAGCACCGGAATCCCCTCGGTGATGCAGATGATCAGGTCAATGCCGTTGGCGATATCTTCCAACATCGCGTCTTTGGCAAATTTAGCGGGAACATAAATGACCGCCGCATTGGCGCCGGTCGCTTCTTTCGCTTCTTTGACGCTGTTAAATACCGGTATCCCCTCAACGCTCTGTCCGCCCTTGCCCGGCGTGACCCCGCCGACGACCTTTGTGCCGTATTCCTTCATCTGTTTGGCATGGAATGAACCATCCCGGCCGGTAATGCCCTGGACAATGACCTTTGTTGTTTCGTTGATCAAGATCGACATATTATTTGTTCGCGTGCTTGACCGCTTCGGTCACAGCCTCGCGCATGGATGTGAATGTTGTTAAACCCGCCGCGGTCAACATGGCCTTGGCTTCTTTTTCATTGGTCCCGGTCAAACGAATAACCAACGGCACCGGGATCTGTATTTGCTTAAGCGCGGTCAAAATTCCCGTCGCGATATCATCGCAGCGGGTGATGCCGCCAAAAATATTGATCAAAATGACTTTCAGGTCTTTGTTGCGCAAAATGATCTTTAGGGCATTAAGGACTTTTTCCGGGTTGGAACTGCCGCCGACATCCAAAAAGTTAGCAGGCTTGCCGCCAAGCAAATTGACGCCGTCCATCGTACCCATGGCCAACCCAGCACCATTGACGATACAGCCAACGCTGCCCTCGAGCTTCACAAAACTCAGACCTTTTTCCTTGGCTTCCAGTTCATCGGCATCTTCATATTTCATGTCGCGCAGCTTCGCCACGTCTTCCTGGCGGTAGAGCGCATTATCATCGATGATGACCTTCGCGTCCGCGGCCATCAAATTGCCTTCGCCGTTGATGACAAAGGGGTTGATCTCGGCTAACGAGCAGTCTTTCTCAAAGAACAGCTTCAATAATTTCTCGACAATGGCCGTCGCGCTTTTTTGCAAACGGGTATCAGCAAACAAGCTTTGAGCGATCGGAACCCAGCGGGCTTGATCAAGCGTGCGGCTGCCCTGCATATAGAATTTGATGATCTTTTCCGGGTTGGTCTTAGCCGTCTCTTCGATCTCAACGCCGCCCTCAGCGGACGCGATGATGACCACATCGCCTTTGATATTGTCGATGGTGACCGCCAGATAATATTCTTTTTTGATATCGATCGCCTTGGCGATCAGCAAGGTCTCGACGTCATAACCCTTGATGTTCAAATGACGGATACGATTAAATTCACTGACTAAGTCTGTTTCATTGGAAACAACCTTGACCCCGCCGGCTTTGCCGCGGCCGCCGACTAAGACCTGGGCCTTGATGACGACCGGATAACCGCTCTTGGCGGCAATGGCTTTCGCACCCTCGACATTGGAAGACACATCGCCGTTGGCAACGGGGATCTCGTATTGGAGAAATAAATTCCTAGCTTGGTATTCGTGGATTTTCATGCCTTCGAATATTATCACGAATTAAAACATTTGCGATATAAAAAATATATTTTTGTACTAAAATAAGCC
>CAZFNI010000046.1:0-4016 GCA_964520655.1 uncultured Planctomycetales bacterium | reverse complement strand
GTCCTTGGAAATTTGTTCAAATATCTTGGCAGCAATGCCCGGCTTATCCGGCACTGAACAAATCGTGATCTTGGCCTCATTCTTATTACAGGTAACACCGCGAACGGCGATCTCTTCCATTTTTTCTGTTTCTTTAACGATCATAGTCCCTTCCTCCTTTGAAAAACTTGAACGCACATGTAACGGAATATTAAAACGTTTAGCGACTTCGATCGAACGCGCCTGCATGACCTGCGCACCCAATGAAGCCATCTCCAGCATTTCTTCAAATGTGATAGCCTTGATCTTTTTGGCTTCAGGAACAAGACGAGGATCCGTCGTATAAATACCGTCCACATCCGTATAGATCTCGCATACTTTAGCCTTTAACGCTTTTGCTAACGCAACAGCGGTCAGATCTGAACCTCCGCGGCCCAAGGTCGTGATATCGTCCTCTGATGTAACCCCTTGATAACCCGCCACAATGACGATCTTACCCTGCTTGAACGCCTTATTGATCCGTTTACCGTCGATCGTGATGATACGGGCTTTAGTATGGGTCTTATCTGTTTTGATCCCGACCTGGCGACCTGTAAATGAAATAGCTTCATGGCCAAGAGCCTTGATCGCGATCGCTAAAAGAGCACAGGAGATCTGTTCACCTGTAGAGAGAAGCATATCCATTTCTCTGTCAGGAGGATTGGTATTCAACTGAAAAGCCAGCGCTTCCAGCTCATCCGTTGTATCCCCCAGCGCTGAAACAACAACCGCAATATCCACATTCTTGTTCTTATACGCCACAACGCGGGATGCAACATTCTTGATGCGTTCAATGTTGGCGACCGATGACCCCCCGAATTTCTGAACAATGATCTCTTTCTCCATAATCATCCTTCCTTCTCATTCATAAAATAATGGACCAGATCTTTACCGCTTTGGAACTTTATGCCAGCAGAAGCCGCTGCTTCTGTAAAAACTTGTATATTGTTAGCAATGATCCCTTTGCCATAGATCACAAATGGCACCGGATTGCGGGTATGGACACGTTTCGCCACCGGCGTCGGATGATCCGGCGCCAACAGGATACGGACATCATTGCGTTGTTTCGCGTAGTTCAAGATCGTGCCAACCACCTCGCTGTCCACCTTTTCAATGCATTCCTTTTTCGCCTGATGATCGCCGTTATGACCAGCTTCGTCCGGCGACTCGATATGGACATACACAAAATCGTTATGCTTCAATGATTCGATCGCATATTGGGCCTTGCCCAGATAATTCGTATCATAATACCCATTTGCTCCTGGAACATCCACAACATTCAAACCAGCAAGACGCCCGATACCATTGACAAGATCGACCGCAGAAATAACCGACCCGCTTAATCCGTGGATCTCTTTAAAACCAGGCAATTCCGGTTTATTCCCCTGCCCCCACAACCAGATCATCGTCGCCGGATTATCATTACCGCTGATGCGCAACTTATTGATCGGATGCCCCTCTAAGATCCCCGTCGACCTCTCCATGATATTCAACAAGAGGTCAGCCTGAGGGCCTTTAGGTAAATGATCAACGATGTTTTGGTTCAGGATATCGTGAGGGGGTGTCGTCCTAACTTTCAACATTTTTTCCACATTGATCGTTTTCACGACCAGTAAATGACGATAACTCTTTCCCACATAAAAACGTATATCCGGCCACGACAGCGCGCGTTCTAGATATTCGATCAAGTTAGAGGCTTCTTCCGTCGTGATATGCCCCGCACTGTAATCTTGCATCTTCCCGTCTTTAATGGTTACCAAGTTACAACGGAAGGCAACCTCGTCCATATCCAGCATGACCCCCATATTCGCGGCTTCCAGCGGAGCACGTCCAGAAAAATTAAGTGCAGGGTCATACCCCATCAGGGCAAGGTTACCAATATCAGAACCGGCCGGCAAACCATCAGGGATCGTCTGCACCATCCCACAAAGGCCATTCTTGGCTAAAAAATCCATATTGGGTGTTTTGGCCGCCTCCAATGGGGTACGGTTATTCAATTGGGCAACAGGTTCATCCGCCATGCCGTCAGGTACAATAATGATAAATTTCACAATAAATTCCTCACCAAATGTTTAGCGATCTCTTTTTTACTTCCCGACGCTGCAAGCACATCTGCATCCGCGTTAAGAATATATCCGTGATAATCAGGCTTAGCCTGATTGACAACAACCAGATCGCATTGCGCATCTAAAAAAAGTTTTTTTGATAATATTCTTAATTTCTTCGGGACTACACCCGTCTCCAGCTTAAAGCCTACAATAAAACTTCCCGGAGCCCACTTCTTTAACGAATTGATCAGTTTAGGGGTCCGGGTTAACGTCAATGTCAAATCCTGATCAGACGATATCTTTCCCTTTTTACCCTTGAACCAAAAATCTGAAACGGCCGCGGCGTGGACGATAATATCGTATTTTTTAGCGCTTTCTGCCTTAAGCCTTTTGGTCAATTCATCAAAATAGGTGAACTTGACGACCCGGATCCCTTTAAGTTCACTCTGATCTGTCACCGGGCCTTGAAGCAGTGTCACCTGCGCTCGGGCATTACGGAATTCCCGCGCGATCAAATGCCCCATCAACCCGGTGGAATGATTGCTGATCACCCTCACCTCATCGATCGCCACCCATGTCGGGCCGCATGTCACCAAAACTTTCATGAATTATAAGCCTATTTCTTTGAGAATATTTTCTCGAACAGCTGGGACAACAACCGGAGCCGGAAGATCATGCATCGCAGTTTTAGGGTCTTTTAATCCATGACCCGTCACTGTGCAAACCACGCGTTTCCCCTGATGCTCTTTAAAATATCCGCTGCTGGCCAGTTTAATGATACCAGCAACAGACGCCGCTGACGCGGGCTCGACAAAAACCCCCGTTTGCGCAGCCAATAAATGATACGCAGACAAGATTTCCTTGTCGGTCACACTGTCGATCAACCCTTTGGAATTATCCCGGGCCGCAAGGGCCTGCTTCCAGCTCGCCGGATTCCCGATACGGATCGCGGTCGCGATCGTTTCCGGATTTGGAACAGGTTTACCTAGAACGATCGGCGCAGAACCAGCCGCTTGAAAACCAAGCATGCGCGGCAGTGTCTGGGACTTTCCCTTTTGATGATATTCAGTATACCCCTTCCAATAAGCCGTAATATTCCCTGCATTTCCAACCGGTATGGCATGAAATTCAGGTGCGTCGCCAAAAAAATCACATATCTCAAAAGCAGCTGTTTTCTGCCCTTCAATACGGTAAGGATTTAAAGAATTAACCAGTTCCACTGGATAGTTCGAGGTGATGTCCTTGACTAAGTCCAGCGCGTCATCAAAATTACCGTCGATGGCGATCACCTGGGCTTGATGGATCATGGCCTGGGCCAATTTCCCCATGGCAATATTGCCGTTGGGGATCAAGACCACGCATTTCATCCCGGCGCGCACGGAATAGGCCGCCGCCGACGCGGAAGTATTCCCCGTCGAAGCACACATGACGATCTTGGCACCCTTTTCTTTGGCCTTTGAGATGGCCATCGTCATGCCGCGGTCTTTAAATGAGCCTGTGGGATTTAAGCCTTCACACTTAAGAAAAACCTGGAGCCCTGTGAGTTTATTTAAAGCTTCAGCAGGAACTAAAGGCGTATTGCCTTCATAAAGCGTAACGACCGGTGTTTTTTCTGACACCGGTAAATATTCACGATAGTGTTCGATCAATCCTGTCCAGCGCATACTATAATTTCTCCATGCGTATCGCGACCGGTTTGCTGCGGACAACTGCCAGCTGAGTGATCTGTTCAAGCGCCTCTCTTAAAGAACGCTCATTAGCCACATGGGTCAGCATAACAACAGGAACGGTCGAACCTTTATTTTCCTGTTTCTGGGTCACGGAGGCGATACTGATATTATGCTGTCCTAAAACACCCGTGATGATAGACAGGACACCCGGCTTATCGATCACCATGAAACGGATATAAAAACGTGTTTCAACTTCGTCGATCTTACGCAAACGCAGCTT
>CAZFNI010000045.1:0-4209 GCA_964520655.1 uncultured Planctomycetales bacterium | reverse complement strand
GAGATCACCACGATGAAGGTAGATGCCCGGAAGCTGGACAATTTGATGAATCTTGCCGGTGAGTTGGTTATTACCAGGGCGAGATTTGCTCAGTTAGTCAGCGAGTTCAATAATGAAGTGTTCCATATGAGGGAGTCCTCCATGCGCTTGGCGCAGTTCAGTTCTGACCTGGAGAGCTTAAAAACGTTGACCCGAAAGAATTTTTCGACGGTTGAGGGTGAAAAGATCCAGAAGGTTCTGATAACGATGGAAACCAATTTGCTGGCGGCCCAGGGCGCTTTTTCGTCCAAGGATGTTGGGACCAAGGTTTATGGGCTGGATGAGGCCACGTCATTATTGGGGAAACTATCTTCGGATATTCAGAGCGCTGTTATGCAGACACGGATGGTGCCGATCGAAGGCGTGTTCAGCCGTTTTAAGCGGCTGGTCAGGGATATTTCCAAAGAGCTGGGCAAAGAGATCAACTTAGAGCTTTATGGGGAAGATACGGAACTTGATAAAAAGATCGTTGATTCTCTTCCTGATTCCTTGACGCACATGATCCGCAATTCTGTTGATCATGGGATTGAAAGTAAAAAAGATCGGCTGGCCGCAGGGAAGAAAGAAGTAGGTACGATACAGCTGCGGGCACTTCATCAGGGCAACAGTATCTGCATTGAGATCATTGACGACGGAAAAGGGTTGGATGCGGAAAAGATCGCCAAGAAAGCGGTTGAAAAAGGTATTATCTCTGAGGAGAAATCATCCAAGCTCACGGAGAAGGAAAAGGTTAGCCTGGTGTTCCTTCCTGGGTTCTCAACGGCCGAAAAAGTGACCGGGCTTTCCGGACGAGGGGTTGGGATGGACGTTGTCAAGAAGATGATCGAATCATTGAGCGGTACGATCGACATCGAGACGGAAGTTGGTAAGGGGTCTAAATTTATCCTGAAGATCCCGTTAACCCTTGCGATCATCCAGGCGCTGTTGGTCGTGATCAATAAACAGGTCTATGCGATCCCACTGGAGTCGGTGGCTGAGATCATCAAGATCGGCCCCAAAGATGTTTACTCTGTCGATGGTGTCCCGATGATCAAATTGCGCGGACATGCCTTAAGTCTTCTGTCGATGGAAAATATTCTGGGTGCGGAGAAAACAGATGTGAATGTGGAGGGAGAGCGCAAGATCGTTGTGATCACCGCGAACGGCGAGTTGTCGGGTATCGGAGTTGACCGGCTGATCGGTGAAGATGAGATCGTTATCAAATCCTTTCCAGACTATTTTGCTAATGTCCGGGGGATCAGCGGCGCCTCCATCCTTGGGGATGGGAATATCGCCTTAATTCTTGATGTCACCGCGATCATGCGGTCTGTATAACAAGGGCCTATGCTTATGACTGAAGTTCCATTGCTTGCGGTTGGGATCGGCGATATTAAGATCGGCAAAGGGCCTGCTTTGGTCCGGACAAATCTTGGGTCATGTGTGGGGGTTTGTCTATACCACAGTGGATCAAAAGTTGGAGGCATGCTCCATTGCATGCTTCCCTTTGCGGATGAATATCGGGATAAGCCTGGTTTTCGTGCAGCAAAATACGCTGACAGCGGTATTGATGAGCTGATCACAGGATTGAAAAAGATGTATGGCATTGAACCGAAAACCCTTACGGCCAAAATATTCGGTGGTGCCAGTGTCTTAAAGAATATTTCGTTGAATATCGGCCAAACGAATGAACAGTCCGTTCGTTCGGTTTTGAAGAATTTACATATACCCATTGTTGCCGCAAAGACAGGCGGCGAGAAGGGTTATCAAATTGACTTTGATCTGGAAGACGGCAGCGTTTTGTGCCGGGTCTTTGGTCAAGAAACCCAGGAGTATTGATATGCCTTCAGAGTCCATCAGCCGTGCCGTGCAGCTCATCGCTGAACAAAGCATTGACAAGGCCTCCCAATCGCTGTCAAAAATGTTAAAAGCAGGGGCATCGATCGAACTCAAGCGCGTGGTGATGGTCGATGTGGCGGATATATCCGCAGATCTGACCCGGGAGACCGAGGAGGTTATCGGTTCTTTTGTCGACCTGATCGGGGACGCGCCTTTTAAATTCTTGTTCTATGTCGACACTCAAGGTGCGTTCACGCTTACAGATCTGCTCATGCGGCGGACGGCGGGAACAACAAAGGATTTTGACATTTACGTCTCTAGCACCATCCAGGAGATCGGGAATATTTTGGCCAGTGCCGTGGCCAATACGTTCTCTAATAATTTCCAAATGAGCTTGAAACCTTCTCCACCGCTGGTGTTCAATGATTTCGCCGCGACCTTGTTCCAGGAATTGATCTTTGATGCAGCGACCGAAGAGAATAAGATCCTTGTCATGGAAAGCCGGTTCGAGGTGATCAAAATGAATCTACCATGCCGGATCTTTGTGATCCCTCTGCCGGGGTCATATAAGATGCTGGAGTTTGCGGGAGGTAAATCATGAACAATGTATTGAATGTTCTGATCGTTGATGATAACAAAGAGATGGTGGCCTATTTAAAGTCCTATTTGGTCCGTAAAGGGTATCATGCGACCGGTGTGTATAGCGTGCCTCAGGCGCTGGATGCTATTGAAAAGAATGTTTTTGATGTGATGGTCATCGATGTTTGCCTGGAATCTTTCTCGGGCGTTAGTTTGCTGAAATCTGTTAAGAACCGCGGAGACCTTTGTCCGATCGTCATGATGTCCGGGTTCGCAACCCACGAAATGGCAGAGGAGTGTTTGAATTTAGGTGCGTATGATTTTTTGTTCAAGCCGTTCCGCCTCCAGATCATTGATGGGATCTTACAAAATCTTAAGAATCGAAAAGAGCGGTTAACTAAGATGGGGGTAATGGTATGAGCGCAGCCACACAGCATGTGAGCCGTATTTTAGTAATCGACGATACAAAGACAGACAGGGATCTTTTTAAATATCTACTAACACAGTCAGGGTTTTATGTGGAAACTGCCGCTGATGGAGAAGAAGCCTTGGCGGCGCTTAAGAAAGGTGAATTCGACCTGGCGCTGTGTGACTATCTGATGCCGAACATGGATGGTTTGGAGTTCTTGTTAAAAATGCGTCAAGATAGCAGGCTTTCTCATGTGATCGTGATCATCATCACCTCTGATGAGACGGAAGAGACGAAGGTGAAGCTCCTTAAAGCGGGGGCCAATGATTTTATCCATAAAGGCGTCAGTAAGAATGAGGTTGTCGCCCGTATCCGGGTCCATTTGGATGCGCAGAACGCTCAAGTCAACCGCAAGATCCTCGAGGTCGCTGGTGAGATGGCCAATAGCATCAATCAGCCGTTGTCTGTTCTTGTGGCCGCCCTGGATGTGCTTAAAGAAATGGTCCAGAGCCTTTCTGCCGGTCAGAAAGAAGAGTTCATGGAAGCGCTCAAGACCATCAACAAGCAAGCGGATTCGATGATCGTTACCTCGGAAAATTTGAAAAGATTGGCGTTGGACACACGTAAACATTATAAAGTCGATAAGAAAGCATAGAAAGGAAATTTGTATGGGGAAGAAAATTTTGATCGTCGATGACGCACCGGTGATCCGGCTGATGCTTAAGGACATTTTGCAGCATTATGATTATGAAGTGGTGGGGGAAGCGGGGAACGGGGTTATTGCTGTTGAAAAATATAAGCAGCTCAAGCCGGACTTAGTCACGATGGACATCACCATGCCGGAGAAAGACGGGATCGAGGCTTTGGGTGACATATTGGCATTTGATAAGAATGCCAAAGTTGTCATGGTCACGGCCATTGATCAGCGGGATTCTTTAATGTCTGCGATCAGGCTTGGCGCTTCAGATTATATCGTCAAGCCCTTTGAGGATGACCGGGTTATTTCTGCGGTCAGAAAGGCTCTGCAGGGATAAGTATGGATAAGAAAGAAATCCTTGAGGCTTTGGGCGGCATACCCGAAGATGTTTATGATGCGATTGTGGCTTCATTTTACGATGAAGTACGGTCAAAACTAGATCCGTTAAAGGCAGCTATAGCCGGCAATGATGCGCTTACATTTTCTAAGATCGGGCACGGCATTAAAGGGTCGGCCGCAAATTTAAGGCTTGAAGATATTTCCGCTGTAGGGAAAAAGATCGAGATGGCGGGGAAATCCGGTGATAGCGCATCATTTAAGGGGCTTTATGATGAATTGACCAAGCTTATTCTATAAAATACGTCAAAATTGAAAGACCATAGTAAATCTT
>CAZFNI010000044.1:0-4903 GCA_964520655.1 uncultured Planctomycetales bacterium | reverse complement strand
TCACCTATTTAT
Organism: uncultured Planctomycetales bacterium; assembly: GCA_964520655.1. Classification (GTDB taxonomy): domain Bacteria; phylum Omnitrophota; class Gorgyraeia; order Zapsychrales; family Fredricksoniimonadaceae; genus JACQQW01. Next base: position 4,891 of record CAZFNI010000044.1, on the reverse strand, counting down.
CACACACGCTTTTTTACTCGATCTTCTTCTGCGGGATCAGCACTTGTTTTTATGCTGTTCTGCGTGATTCGCAGATGTTCCAGGAACGCGTTCCTTTCGCGCCGATGCTTTTTTGCGGTTGCTTACTCAGTTATACGTCATTTTTAAAGATTATTTCCCATTTGCTGTACCATTGACCAAAGGCATTGATCATGAATACCATGCAGATCACAACCCAGATCGGTTGCGGCAATAGCTGCGCGTACTGCCCGCAGGATAAGATCACGTCTTCTTACCCCAAGGGCGCCAGCCGGCGGATGAGCCTTGATCTCTTTAAACAATGCCTGCACAAAATACCAAAGGATACATACATCCATTTCTCCGGCATGAGCGAACCCTGGCTTAATCCAGAGTGCACCCGCATGCTGACATATGCTCACACTCAAGGTTTTAAGATCCGCGTCTTCACCACGCTGGCGGGGATGACGATCGCTGATATCGAACAATTAGCCTCCATCCCCCTGGCCGGCTTTCGCGTGCATTTGCCCGCCCGGGAATCACAAATGAACATCGCGGTCGACGACAAATATCTTGATCTGCTTGGACGCATCGCCTCCAGCGCTTCGCTCAAAGCTGTTTTCAATGCCCACGGACACGATATCCCCTCGTCTATAACATCCCTTCTGAACAAACACGGCAAAGAGATCATCATTCTTCCCCTCTCCACGCGGGCGGGCAATGTGCCTCTGCCCAAGGCCCCCTCTCCTTCCCGCAAAAAAAGAGTGCTCGGCTGTATCCGCGGCCTTCAGCAAAATGTTTTGCTGCCTAATGGGGATGTGCTTTTATGCTGTGTGGATTGGGGGATGCGTCATAAAATAGGAAATCTGCTGACGAGCAATTACGCCGATCTGTTTCTAAGTCAGGAATTCCAGCGTGTCAGAAAAGGCATGTGGGAGCCTTCAGAAGACACATTGTGCAAATACTGCGATTCGTTCACCTATGAGATCGTGCTGACGGACAAAGTCTGGCGGATCATCGCGCATAACCTCAACCGTATCCCTCTGCTTTGGCGCATGTGGGACCAGGCCAGGAAATAATACTGTCCTTGACCGCCGTCAATCAAGATCATACGTAAACCCGGGGAAGAACCTGTCCATCAGGTCTTTGCATCGCGCATCAATCTTCGCGTCCAATTCCTTGCGGTCCAACTTCGACAATATATTAAAACTTCTATTGCTCTTGCCCAAGTGCATCTTGGTCGCATCCAGATCGGAAACGGATATGCCTAAAAAATCCGCGATATCCTCTCCTTTACGGCTGATCTCGTTGGTCCTGACGACCAGCAATCGTGATCCCGGAACAGCTGCTAATATCCGGTTGTTCACGTTAGCCCAATACGCCAACAGACCGTCAACATGAGCCGCCTGGCCCTCATAAAAGACCGAGTCCTGCTTAATGAACCCGTACATCCCCCCGGGTTTAAGGATGCCGCGCGGTTTAAGGCCTTCCCCCTCGCCTGTGTTGTGAGGAGTAATATAAGCATCATAGAGCATGGAATTAAGCCAGGAATAGCAATCCCGGATGGTGAGGATGAATTTCGCTTGTGGATATTTCGCCGCCAGCAGGTCCACCAGCCAATTATTCAAGAACGATGCATTCATTTCCAGCTGCCCGCGCTCTTCCATGGCAACAACACGCGCATTGAAATCTCGACGGGACAATGATCCTTGTTGAAGCCCCAGGACCATGGACATCAATTCTTCCTTGTTAGGCTCGTGTTCGGAACAAAATCCCGATGAAAGCATCCCCGCGATCGAATGAGTCCCCGACAGGCCTGTACCAGCGCAGTATGCATGGAATCGTCTTGTCATGGCAGCCAGAAATAAGATTGGATCTTTAAAGAAGGATCGAATTGCATCCCCATGTACTGCAAGCTCAATTCGGGGAAGATGGGCTTAAAACCAGCAAAGAATGCCGCCGTCTGCCCATGAGGATCGAAATGCTTCATGTACGAAGAAAAGTCTTTTGTGTTATAACACATGTCCACCCGCAGTACTTTCCCCTCATTACCATATTTTCCAGTAACGACGAACTTATCAGCGAGCAGAGCCTTGCAAGATAGATCCCTCAAGCGACCCATATCTTCTGGACTGAACTCTCTGGCAAAACGATCGAAGAGCAAATCCTGATGGAAAAGACCATAGTACACTTTTATGGCTGCCTTCCCTTTCTCATCCCAATCCACACAAGAAAAACGTATCTGATCGAACGTTTGTAGATCTTTCCTAAATTCCGACTCCGAAAGGCCAAGCATGGCAAATAACTTGAATATGTGTTCCCTCATCGGCGGTTGTATTTTCTGGTGGCCGTAGCAATTGTATAGCTTCACCCGTCTAACACCTTGCTCTTGAGGATAGTCGGCAAAACCGATCCCAAAACAATCTTCATGCGGATTGTTAAATAACAGCTCCTCTACTCTTTTGATGGATGGATGATGTAGGACCAACCAGTCCATCACCTCCTGACGATAGAGGCACATGATCGCCACGCGCATCTGGTCAACGCGCACACCATCGATCAATTCGCAAGACACCTCAAATGACTCGCTTCTCGGCTGAGGCATCGCTTCATAGGACCGCAGCTCCTTCTGAAAATTTGGAGAACTGCGACTGCATAGGACATTAAATAACTGCTTTCTTTGATCCGGGCTCATCCGCTTTCTCTATTTTTCCCCTGCTGTTTTCTCGGCCTTGCACAATAAACAAGGACGCCAATACGTTTTAGAGACATCCATGACCGGACAAAACCCTTGCCGGGGGGAGAATACCTCTTCAAAGCTTTGCCGCATCAAATTGCCAAAATAGAACGGGTCATCCTTGATGCTCAGACCATTGACAGCGCGGAACGGATTATAACACCCATAGCTGTCGCCATTCCCATCGATAAAAAGCACATAACGATGCACGCCGCACGTATAGCTCACATCGGCGGAAGATTGTTTGCCGCCCTGAGCCAAAGGCTTGAGACGATCGATAAGGACTTCTGTCTTTTTGATAAAATCCGCGATATTGGTATTTTTGACCAAGAATGGTTTATGCTGATGCAGCTTTGCCAGCAGCAGTATCTTTGTTAATCCGTCATTATCAAATCCGAGGTATTTAGGGGTCTTGATATAATTATGGACGTGCTGATAGGACACATGGATATTGCGTTTGACCCCCGTATCCGTCAACAGCAGCCTGTTGACTTTCTCTGGAAAAGAAAATGCCTCCCGCATGGATTGCTGTGTGACCACGTAATTGGTCTTAAGTTCCGTATCAAGCCCGCCAGCCCCCACGGCTTTGAGGACATTCCTGACGGATGTGATGGAACGTTCAAAAGAAAACCCTGGTGCGGGCTGGTGGATATCCTGGAACCCCGTCTTTTCCACCGCATTCAGATTGATCGTGATCCTTCGGATATTCGGCAACACATCGACGATGATCGTGTCATTGAGGGCATTCGACAATAATTCAATGCGATACCCCAGACTTTGCGCCAGCCGCACCAAATGCGGAAAGATGGGACTAAGCGTCGGCTCACCCCTGCCGCCGATCTCCAAAACCCTAAATCCGTGAGCATAGGCCTTGGAAAGAACATCGCGCCATTGTTTCTCGCCCATTGTCTCAGGCTGAGTCAACGGCTGGGATTCTTTGACATACCCGTACATGCAGAACGTGCAATGATACTGGCAGCCATCATACAAAGAGACCAGCAATCGTTTTTCTTCCATCCGCTTCCTTTCAATGCCCGCTAATAACGCTCGTTGCTAGACTCCCAATGATTAATGTATTAGAATAAAGCACATCAAGTTATATTGTCAATGATCCTCTTAGAGAGGTTCACATAAAACTATACCGGCTGAAAGATCATAAAGATGCCCCGTCCCAATATCCCTGTTGAGATCATCGTCGAGATCACAGGCAAATGCAAACTTGTTTGTGAATACTGTACGGATTCACGACGTCCCCACGTGCCTTTAGGCACCGTGCTGCAATTGTTGGATGAAGCCGCGGCGATGGGCGTCAAAGGCGTCCGCATCACCGGCGGAGAACCGCTGCTGCACCCGGACATAGAGGCCATCCTTGAGCACGCCCGTGCCAAGAAATTCAGAGTAACCCTCAACACGACCGCAGAAGAGATCGATCCCTCACTCATGAGATCCATCATCCGCAATGTGGATATTGGTCTGATCTCTTTACAAGGCTATTCCTTAAGAACAAACGCGGCCTATACCCGCTCGCGCGCGTCTTTCGAAGAAAAGATCAAGAACATATTTTTTTTGCGCACCCAGCTTAAAGCCATCCTGCTGGCCACTGTGCTGACGCCCAGGATAACAGCGTCTTTCCACAAATTCTTGCCCCTGATCGAGAATTTGCGGCCGGATTCCTGGGTATTGCTGCGCCCGATCAGCGATCCTAACGATGATCACCGACTCATGGACGTCAATTTCTACCGCACCCTTACACTGAAGATCCTTAAAGCCCGAAAAGAGGGGATCAATGTTTATATTGGCAATCCTCTGCCTCTGTGCATCATGGGTGATCTGTTCATCGGCAAACAAGCGTTCTTGGGAGCGACCGCTGACGACGGGCATAATCGGCTTGTCTTTAGCGCGGAAGGTTTCTATAAACCCAGTTATTTTATCAGTACGAATTTAGGCAGGACACTTCAAGAGGCCTGGGAACATCCGTTCTTAAAAGAACTCTCGCGCACCGACACACTGCCTGAAGCCTGCCAGCGCTGCCCTCTTCTTAAAGACTGTCAGGGAGGCAGCCGGGCCATGTCGCTTAGAACATTTGGATCAATCTTATCGCCAGATCCGTTATTTGACAGTATTACCGCCGAACAAGCCCTGAAAAAATATTCCCTA
>CAZFNI010000043.1:0-4920 GCA_964520655.1 uncultured Planctomycetales bacterium | reverse complement strand
TGAAACGGATATAAAAACGTGTTTCAACTTCGTCGATCTTACGCAAACGCAGCTTATCCTGTTCTTCCGTCGGATTAAATATCCAAGACGGCATCTGAACATCCTTGCGTATCCCCAAATTGATCAAGTCACTGACCACGCCTGACGCAGCGGTCATCTGCCCCGCACCCTGCCCCTCAATAAACACATCACCCATAGGCTCCAGATCAAAGAAAATGGCATTATCGACTCCATTGACCGTGGCCAGACCATGTTCCTTGGGGATCAGCGTCGGATGCACGCGCACATCCAATTGATTACCGATCTTTTTAGCAATAGCTAAAAGACGGATGGTTAGATCCAAACTATTAGCGAACTCAATATCATCATGTGAGATATGATTGATCCCTTCCACATGGAAATCCTTGACGCTGACGAACTTTTCCTGCGTTAAGAACACCAAAACAGCCAATTTGTGCGCTGTGTCCATCCCGCTGATATCAAGCGTCGGATTACTTTCCGCATACCCTTTTTCCTGAGCTTCCTTTAAAGCTTCCTGGAACGTCAGGCCGCGGCGTGTCATTTCTGAAAGTATATAATTGCATGTCCCGTTAATGATACCGTAGATCCCGTTGAATTTATTCCCGGCAACCCCTTCAGTGATCGTGCGGATCACGGGGATACCCGCCCCTACAGCGGATTCAAAATAGATCATACGGGAACGCGCATTGGCTTCGCGGAATAATTCCTGCCCGTGATTGGCCAGCAGCTCTTTATTAGCCGTGATCAAATGTTTATTATTGCGCAGCGCACCAAGGACAATGTCCTTGGCTGGATTGATCCCCCCGATCAATTCAATGACGATCTGTATATCCTTGTCATTGAGTACCGCCTGATAATCAGTGGTCAATAACGTGTGATCGAGCCCTGGCGCCGGTTTCTTGGCAATGCTGCGGTCCGAGATCGTTTTAATGAAAAAATCGATCTTATATTTATCCTTGAAATACTTGCGTCTATTCTTGAGGATCTTGACAACCCCCTGGCCTACAACCCCATACCCTATGATACCGATATTAATGCGTTCCATATTTGACCCCTATTGAGCGGAATACTGCTCGATCTTTGCTAAAATACCCTGTGCTTGTTCAGTGAGATCCACCCACTGCACATGGATATTAAAAATAATATTCCTGATCTTGTCGACATTATTCAGAACAACCCCTTCTAAAACCACGGAATTATTCAAAAAAGGCGTTTTTAATTCCAATACCAATGTGCTTCCTTTGGTGAAAGCCACGGTTGAAGCAAATGAGGCTCCACCCCTGCTGATATCGTGGATCTGGCAAATATCCTGGATAGTGTCGGTCCCCTTAACGCGGCAGGAAATGATGAAGTTACGGTAAATACGAGGGTGTCTTCTTCTGTCTTTGAATGGTTCAGTCATCTTAAGGACTCCGTTTTAAAAAAGAATGGTCGGGACGGTGGGGCTTGAACCCACGACCTCTTGAACCCCATTCAAGTGCGCTAATCCAACTGCGCTACGTCCCGATCATAATATATATACTGCAGAACCAAAATAAGAGGGTATTATACACAAAGAAGGCGTTTTAGGAAAGATTTTTTGAAGATTACTCTGCTTTTAATTGGCGGTCCATCAGGTCATTTAAAGCGACCCCGGGTTTTTTGTTCTCAAAAATGATCTTATAGACCTGCTCCACGATCGGCATAGGGATCTTGGTATTCTTGGCAAGAAAGTAAACAGCCTTGGATGTTTCCACACCTTCCGCCACCATGCGCATACCACCAAGGACCGACTTAATACTTTTCCCTTTACCTAACGCTTCACCAACACAACGGTTACGGCTATTGGGGCTAAAACAGGTTGTTGCCAGGTCGCCCAAACAGCTTAAGCCGTAAAATGTATCCCTTTTACCACCCAGAGCGACCCCCAAACGGGTGATCTCTGTTAATCCACGGGTCAATATCGCCGCTTTTGCGTTTGTCCCAAGCCCAAGCCCGTCACATACCCCGCAAGCGATGGCAATGACATTCTTAATACTTCCCCCGATCTCCACCCCGACAACATCACTGCTGGTGTAGATCCTGAATTCGGAAGAATTGAACGTTTCCTGGATCGATAACGCCAAAGGCTTGGAAGAACTTGCCACAACAGCCGTTGTCGCCATCCCGGCCGCCAATTCGCCAGCGATCGTCGGCCCCGAAAGGACAGCAAATGAGACCCCACCCAAATGATCTTTGACAACTTCAAAGACCGTTTGAAAAGTTTGAGGATCGATCCCTTTTATGACACTTAAGAATTGTTTTTTTTGATAAGACGTTGTCTTAATTTTCTTGAGTGTCTGGGCCAGATATTGAAATGGGGTTGCCAGAACGATCAGACCGGACGCCTCCATAGCCATATTCAGATCACTGGTCAATACGACATTCTGAGGGATCTTATAGCCAGGCAAAAATGTCTTGTTAACGCGTGTTTTGGCCGTGCTTTTGACATAATCTTCAAAAGGGCCCCAGAGCACCACTTTATGGCCCTGTTTAGAGAGGTGGATGGCAAGGGTTGTCCCCCAACCGCCGTCGCCAATAATGCTGATCGTTTTAGTGATGGACTTCATAAAGGGCAAAAACCTCGTTTTGGTACATTTTCTTAAGAACCGGATTATCTTCTCTGGGTTGATAATAATTCATAAAAACAATATAGTCTACTTTATATTTTAGAATCCCCTTAATGATCGATTCCTGCGGGACGCTGTTGACATACATCTGGAATCCTTTAATGTCTTTGATCCTCTTGTCCCATTCCAGGACAGCCGGGTAATCAAAACCCACAATGCCGCAGTCCCGATAACAGACCAAAACTTTTCGTCTAGAAAAAATACGGAACCCGCCGTATTCCGTATCATAGGGTGTCATGATCACGGCATCTTTAGGGGTATGCGTCCGTACAAAATTCTGCATGTCAACCCAGTTGCGGTGCATCTGCCACATCCCTGTCCCATGATTCTTGAATTTTAGATAAAAATAATGATACGTGCTGTAATTAATAAAGCTCGTCAGCAACGCCGCAGCAATGAATAATCGTTGCAGGAATTTCCATCTGGGTTTAATAAGCGACAAAATAAAAATAACAGCAAACGCGGCAAAAGCATATTTATATTGAGCTAACCGAGGAAGGAAGTGGAAAACCGTCCCAAAGCCCAACACAACGAACAAAAGCGCCGCGGCCAACGCCTGCCAGGGTTTGGATTCACTCGTTACACGGAACACCCAAAGTGTCAAATACCCCATCAGCATGAAACGGACGAATTGTTCATTGCGTAATAAATTCAGATCAATAAAGAAACGACTTGGATGGATATAAGAAAAAATAAAAGCCACAATGATCAGCGCATATGACACTAAGAACAACGCGCATAATTTTCTATCCTCCCTTACCCTCTTATCGACGATCCAAAGGAATCCATACAGACCTGTCAAATACAAATACGGCTCCAAGCGTGTCAGCATGAACGGCACATTCTTCAAAGCGTCACTTAACGTCGATGTCCAGAAAATGAAATTCTGCTGACAAGCGATCAGATATAATGGAAGCCATTGAGCTGCCGTCGGCGCTGCCCCTGCATCACGATGCAGCGAATGAGGTATTTGCCAGCAAAAGAATGGCAACGCGAACAGCAGAAAAACAGCCGTTGACCTTGCGATAAGTCCCACGCGGTCCTTATGGAACAATAATAAATACCCCGTCATATAGGCCATCGGGAACAGATTATAGATGGCATGAAAATTCGCCCCCAACCCGAACCATAGGGCCGCTAAAATAAAACGATCCTTATAAAAATAGTAGAATCCAGCGAACATAAAGATATAACTAAATTCCTGGTGGGAAAAAGTCCTGTAGAGGAATTCTTCCGTCCGTCCCATCAAGAAGAACATCATGACCGCCATGAACGCGGCTGTCCTATTCTGAGCAATAAGGTTCCACAAACGAAAGACCCAAAAAAACATCCAAAAACGCGCGAACAAGAACAAGATCAAATACACTGGCTGGATCTGGTCTAAGGTGATCAATCGGGAAAGGAGAGGATATAAATAAGAAGAAAAATTCTTGATCAATCCTTCCACATAATAATCCCCTTTATAGAGGGAAGGATCGATCAAACGCTGCAGTAAAGGGATCTCCAAATGCTGGTCATCCCAGGCAAAGATATAACTATTGGTACACAGATAAGCGATCAAAAACAGGCAGGCTAAAAAATAATCATTCTGGAACAAACGCTTAACGATGGTCATCGCCAGATAAATATCTCGCGCCAGATCTCAAACATATAAGCGGCGCCCCATTTGAGCACCTGAAGCTTTCGCTCACCGCCTTCGCGGGCAGGTTCATCACCGGGGATCTCAGCTAGCTTCAAACGTCTTTTCGCTGCCCGGATCGATAACAGAGGTTCCCAACTGATCTTGGTCCTGAACAATTTCTCTTCAAATTCATAACTGGAATCTTTATCCAGGTCCAGGTCGTAGATCAATTTTTTATGATAGGCCCGGTAGATCACCATGGCATCAGTATATTTTGCCCGATGGAAATTATTGATCGTACCCGTAAAAAGCCAATTGCCGAAACTGGTCACCGTATCATCATCATAACTTTTTGCCCCAGGAGCATATCGGGAAACGATCACCATGTCATAGCCTTCTTTAAGTTTATTAATGCAGGCCGGGATCAATTCAGGGATCGAATTACCGTCGGGGCTGAACGTCAAGATCACATCCCCCTTGATATGCGGCAACGCGTCCATATACGCTCCACGGATACCAGGAGTCTGCTGGATGACCACGTCATACCCCATCTCTTTGGCAATAGCGACAGTTTTGTCTTTTGATTTGCCGTCAACAACAAGGATCTGGTCTACCCATTCTTTCTTGACC
>CAZFNI010000042.1:0-5720 GCA_964520655.1 uncultured Planctomycetales bacterium | reverse complement strand
GGACAATTTTCTGATGTTCCAGAAAACAACAACAAGCGCCGTGATCATGAGCCATAAAGCAGCGATGTCGATCAACGCAAGCAGCGGGCTGCGCAGACCGAAGAACAGGATAGACCACAACGTATTTAGAAGTAAATGGACATAAAATAATCCTGCCGCAAAGCGAACTTTATCCTTCTCTTGTCCGGAAACCAGCACCAGGAATAAGGCCAGCCCCATCAACAAATACAGCACGCCCCATACTGGACCAAAAACCCACTCCGGCGGAGTAAAAGACGGCTTGATCAGCGCTGGGTACCATGTCCGCACATTAGCTGCCGAGAAAAAACCACCGATAGCTCCCGCGGCCAGCGGTAAAGCGAACGCGAATGTCACCTGGAACCAGTGTTTATTTCCCATCATATCAATTTCCCTTTGTTAAAAAGCGTCGGGAATAATATTTTTCTTATGGTCTCGATCAAAAAGATCGCAAGCCCAGGGAGAAGCGCAATCCCCCACTCCCATGCTTTAAGCGGTACGGTATCAAATGGCTCATGAAGGAAGGGCGTGTAGATCACGGTTAGCTGCAAAAATACCGCGATCAATACCGCAATAAACAGCGGACGGTTCTTAAAGAACCCAAGCTGAAAGATCGTGCGTTGATCAGACCGGGCGTTGAAAGCCACCAACCATTCGAACATGACAATCGCACAAAATGTTATGGTCCGTGCTTCGTGGATTTCATATTTGCCGTAGGCCCAGACAAAGACCATCAAACTTCCCAATGCCAGCATGCTGGACAAAAATGCCGCTCTAAAAAGCATCCCCGGATAGATCAACCCGACCTTTGGACTCCTTGGTGGATAATTCAGCTCATCCCCCGCCCGCGGCTCCATGCCCAGCGGGATCGCCATGATCGCGCCTGTCACCAGATTGATCCAGAGGATTTGAAGCGGGACCAGCGGGGCATGACCAATAAAGATCACACCTAGAAGCAATGTCAGTAGTTCCCCAAAGCACGTGGTCAACATAAAAAGAAGAACATTGCGCAGCCGGTTAAAGATCGCCCTCCCTTCCTCAACCGCAGTCACGATCGAGGAAAAATTATCATCAGCAAGGACCATATCTGACGACTCCTTGGCTACGTCTGTTCCAGTGATCCCCATAGCAATACCGATGTCGGCCGCCTCAATAGCCGGAGCATCATTAACTCCATCTCCGGTCATCGCCACCACATGTCCGCGTTTTTTAAAAGCCTGCACAATACGCATCTTGTGCAATGGTTCGATACGGGCAAAAACGGATACATTCTCGATCTTTTCCGCCAGCTCATCATCACTCATTTTTTGCAGATCCTGACCGGTCAAAACCTCTCCGTCTTTAATACCGATGGCCTTGGCAATGGCTCTGGCGGTCATCTTATTATCCCCCGTTGCCATGATGACCTTTATTCCACCGGCATGACACTGCTTGATCGAATCGATAACCTCATCACGGTGCGGGTCGATCATACCGCACAGTCCCGTGAGGACGAGTTTGCCGTGATACATCTTTTCACTTAACGGAGCAGTCTCCGGAACACCATCCATAAAAGCAAACGCCAAAACCCGCAAGGCGTCCCCGCTCATTGATCCAGCAGAACTGACAAATGCATGACGGGCGCTTTCCGTCAATGGAATGACCCTGCCCCCTTCGATATAATGGCTGGACATGGGCAGGATTTTTTCCAAAGATCCTTTTATGCGCACAACCCTGCCACCAGCCTCCTGATGAAGGGTCGCCATATACTGCTTCTCACTTTCAAAAGGGATCTCTGAAAGTCTCAAAGCTTCTTTCTCAACAGCCTCTTTATCCAATCCCGCCTTGGCCGCTAGCACGACAAGAGCTCCTTCCGTGGGATCCCCCTGGATATCAAAACCTTCCTTATTCTTGATAAGCCTGGCATCATTGCAAAGGACCGCCGTTTTAAGAACCTGGGATACTGCGAGATCATCGGATCGTATAAAAGCCTTACTGCCGCCGGCATCGATCCATCGGTCATGAACGAAGACCCGTTTTACAGTCATTTGATTGAGCGTCAGGGTGCCCGTCTTATCAGAACAGATCACCGTCGTTGACCCAAGCGTTTCCACCGCGATAAGCTTGCGGATGATGGCTTGATTCTTTGCCATGCGCTGCATGCCCATCGCAAGAACGATCGTGACAACCGCAGGAAGGGATTCCGGTATGGCCGCCACCGCAGCAGAGACCGCAAGCATAAAGACCTCGGTAAGGTCCATGCCTTTCCACAAGCCCATAACAAAGAGCAATGCGCAAAATCCCAAGACGATCCATATCAACGCGTGCCCCAGATCATCAATGCTTTTTTGGAGCGACGATCTATCTTTACGGATGGTTCGCACCGCTTTGGCAATACGACCGATCTCAGTCTTCATCCCGGTCTCAACAACAACGGCCTTACCCCGGCCGTAGGTGATGGTCGTCCCCATAAAGACCATATTCCTGCGCTCTGCCAGGGGCGCATCTTGGGCAATGATGTTTACATTCTTTAAGACCGGTAAAGACTCCCCAGTCAACGAAGACTCGTTCACTTTAAGATTCACCGCTTCAATAAGCCTGGCATCAGACGGGATCATATCGCCTGTTTCCAGAATAATGACATCGCCGGGCACGATCAGACGCGATTCTATGATCTGCACAAAACCATTGCGCAGAACTTTGGCTTTCGGAGCGGCCAGACGCAACAAAGAAGCCATTGCGCTCTCGGCGCGCATTTCCTGAATAAATCCAATGATCGCCATGAACAAAAGAACCCCCACGATGATCAAAGCATCCAGAGGCCCCTTCACATAGGCTTTAATGCTCGCGGCAACGATGAGGATATAAACCAGCGGGTTCAAGAATTGGCGGAAAAAGATCGAAAACGGGGCAGGCCTGTCGCGGGATTCTAAAAGATTGAGACCATGCGTTTGGATACGCCGCGACGCTTCCACAGCGGACAATCCCTCTAAAGAAGTTTTGAGATCTAAAAAAATATTCTCCAGGTCTCGACTATATACAGACATGATATGAATACCTTCTGCTTTTTTACCCTCTGCTGCATCCATTATTGAGCACAATCCTGCAGATACAGACTGATCAGCTACTAGCTCGAAACTCCCAGATTCTCAATGGTTCAGCCCTTCAACTGATCGATCGCCGCCTGTAAAGGCTGACACTCCTTGCTTGACGCGCCATATTCTGCCGCACAGAGCCCGACCATGCTTTCAAAAACAGCGCGCGCATCCGCTTTAGCGCCGGTCTCAAATAACCATGTCGCTAGAATATTCTTAAGTTGTAAATAGGACTTAGTCTCGTACGTATTGCGATCAGGAACCTCTAAAATAGCCGCAGCCTTTTTCTGCCAATCAATAGCCTGGTCCGCTTGCTTTTGCCCTGCATAAAATTGCGCGATCATTTGGCATATGCCAGCTCCTCGTATCAAATTACTCGGATTAGCCTTTTGCCACAGCGCATATGCCTCCCAAAGACGCGTTTGCGCTTTGTCTATGTAAGCCTTCTGCTCAGCAGTCTTAACATATTTGCTCTGATTGACCAGCCCGATCGCCTGCAGGACCAAGAACCGGATCAAACGAGCATCTTCCGCTCCATACTTCTTAACCGCCTGATCGTAAGCATTGGCCACCCTGGAATTTGCTGTCAAATAATCATCCTTGGGTAGGTCCGGACGATAAGCCCCCCCGATTTGCTCGAAGATATCGGAATCCAATTCATGATCGTACTCAACAAGCCGCCACTTCCCGTTATCCTCCCGCTCCATGATCACCGTCTCTCGACGCTCCTGATCGGCCTTAAGACCAAACATATTCAAGATCGCATCATATTCCAATCGCATAAAGACGCCCTGATGTTTATCAAGCCCATATTCCGTCATGGCAGTGGCTTTGCGTAAGCGACGCACCAATGTTTTTTTGATATTGACCCGGTCCTTCACCCATATTTCCTTATACGCTCCCGCCCGCGTCCGGGCTGCCAGCTGATCAAAGGACTCCATCGGCGCTCGATCATACTCTTTAAAGAATGCCAAGGCAGCCTGATGCGCATCCTGCTCATCGGACGCCTGTACCAACCCAATAGACATTAAGCACAGCCACCCAGACAAAACAACCGCTACGAACTGTTTAACGCTCATAATAGAACCTTCCTTAATTTGCATTCTTTCCATAACCCTTAACTTGAGACTTGTCCAAAGCAGGCACAGCTTGTGCCGCTTGTCCCGCGCGGATCGCCCGAAGATTATCCTGATAATCTTTATAGGATCTGGCCGCCTGCTGTACCTGCGGATCAGGATCATTGGCTGCGTTACTGATCAACGTATATGCCTCGTCGATCATAAATCCTGCGATCTTGGACAATGCGTACACTCTCATCTGTGGATTCTTTTCTCTTTGATAGAAATCCCTGAGCATGTAGTAAGATTCACCCTTCCACAAGCCATCCGCCATCCCTCCGGCCATTTGCAAGGCATAACCTCTAACCACTTCTGCTTCGTCGGCAAGACCCAGCTTGATAAAGTTCGTCAGCATTTTCCCTCTGGTCGCTGTCTCTTCGACTGTACGAGGAGCGAACATGAGGCTCGCCAGATATAGGGAAACCTGCTTCTGTGCCGCATTTCCCTTGGATCTAAGGATCTCTTCAATAACCGGAACAGCATTGGGTCCCTGTGACTGTACAGCCTGGTAGAGATCCTGCAGCGTTTTCTTGTCGGCATCACTCGCCTGTGGGTTAGATCCTAACCGGGCGATCTCAGTGATCTGCTTATTAATGACGATCGACACGTCCTCAGCTATCACACACCCAGGGGCACATAGAGCGACTGCGCAAAACACGAACATGACGACCCTTTGAGATCTATTCATACTCTTCTCCTAACATTAATGGACATTTTCTTATCATTTATGATGAACAATACGGCAAATGTCTTGGCAGGACCTCCGTGATCCTCACTGAGCGGGGGAACCCCCGCATGGCCCATTTACCCAACACAGGAACACACAACAGCATGAAGCCCGCCTTGATCAACGCCGTCCCAGGCCAAAAAGCGAACGGGACAGGTAAAACAATGATCGTAAGAATCAGCAACGCAAAACTGCCCGTCACGAACAATAAATGAAATAAATAATGAACAGGATCCTCCCCTAACCGAACCTTAAGATCAGGGCGCGCCAAAGCTACCCGGTCAAGCAGGGCACGGATGAATGGAACGAACAACACATCGGTGTTCTTAAAATCACCAACTCCGCATGTATCGACATTATCGATCTCGACAACATCCCCTTGAACGCTGTGCAAACGGCAATAGAAACGCCACGGTTTGAACCTTGTCGGCGCAAAACATAGCCTGATCTTTGAAATATCGACCCACCTGATCGTCCGCGTCTTCCCTGTGCCGGAACACTCGATCAGAGCATCGATCTTAAGGCGCCATTCCCAATCGGTCTTATCGAATAAAGTTTGGCGTTTATGATAAATGTCCTCTTTCATCAACAGGCCTTTGGAGATCATTAATAACTTGTCTTAAATTACTTCGTGTGCTTTTCATTTCTCGACAATGGGGTCATTATAGCTTAAAAAAGAGCCTTGTAAATTTCAGTTACGAATGTCTAGTGCGGGATTGTCGATACTTTAAGCTTTTTCTTTAACGACCTTCGATAAAGATGAAAAGTTCCTGGTGAGCCAGG
>CAZFNI010000041.1:0-5847 GCA_964520655.1 uncultured Planctomycetales bacterium | reverse complement strand
CTTGTTCGCGATAGGGTTATCAGCGGTTTTGCTGGGCATCCCTAAATTGCTTGCTCCTAAGCATCCAAGCGACATTAAATCCAGTACTTTTGAATGCGGGAAGACGCCCTTTGGTTCGCCTGGCGATCAGATGCCGGTGCATTTTTATATCGTTGCCATGCTGTTCATTATCTTTGATGTGGAATTAGTCTTTCTTTTCCCCTGGGCGGTGAATTTCAGGGATCTGGGTATCTTTGGTTTGGTTGAGATGGGATTATTTATGGCTTTTCTGGTACTGGGATTTGTTTATGTCTGGAAAAAGAAAGCGATGGAGTGGGAATGAGCGATTTTTTTACCACAAAGATCAATGATGCGTTAGGCTGGGCCCGTAAATTCTCGATCTTTCAATATCCCTTTGTCACGGCCTGCTGCGGCATGGAATACATGTCAACAGCCTCTGGTCACTATGACATTGACCGTTTTGGCGCCGGCTTCCCGCGTTTTTCTCCCCGTCAGTCGGATGTCTTGTTCGTTGTCGGGACGATCAGCCATAAAATGGCCCCTGTCTTAAAGAAAGTACATGACCAAATGTGCGAGCCTAAATGGGTGGTGGCATTCGGCGTGTGTACTTGTACCGGCGGCTTCTATGATAATTATTCAACGGTTATGGGGATCGATACGATCATTCCGGTCGATATTTATATTCCCGGCTGTCCGCCCCGTCCGGAAAATGTCATTGATGGCTTGATGAAACTGCAGGAAAAGATCCAAAAAGGGGAGCAGTCAAGGACTTTGTATGACCCAACGTCTAAGATCGGCCGTCCTGAACATGTGTCACAACCATATTCTATCCAACAACATATTAAACATATCGACTTACAGGCATGACACCACTTCAACGCGTCCAGGAACAGTTCTCAAAAGATATCATTGAAACGCATGCGTTCCGCGGCGATGAGACCGTGGTTGTCCGTCCTGAAGCATTGAAATCCGTTGCTCGATTTTTAAAAGAAACGCCGGAACTGGATTTTAATTTCTTAATGGACCTGACGGCGGTGGACTATTTGTTTTATGCTGGCGGCAGGATACAGAAAGAATTTCGTTTTGAAGTCGTTTATCATTTTTTTTCCCTGAAATATAATCATCGCATCCGTATCAAAGTCCAGTTAGGTGAACAAGCTCCTCAGGTTGATACGCTTACCGATCTATGGCCGGGAGCGAATTGGTATGAGCGGGAAGTGTTCGATATGTTCGGGATCAAATTTGTCGGGCATCCGGACCTTAGGCGTATTCTGATGTATGAGGAATTCAAAGGACATGCCCTGCGTAAAGATTATCCGTTTAATAAACGTCAACCATTGATCGGACCACAAAATTAGGTTTTAATGATGGCAACAGAAAAACGCTCCATGTTGTTGAACGTAGGCCCCTCGCATCCAGCGATGCACGGTGTCATCCGTTTGATCATGGAATTGGAAGGCGAGAAGATCAAGGGTGTTGATGTCGAGATGGGCTATTTGCACCGGGCCTTTGAGAAAATGTGCGAAACGGTCATGTATGCCCAGTGTTTTCCCTACACCGACCGCTTGAATTATGTATCTCCGCTACTGAATAATGTTGCTTTTGCCATGTCAGTGGAGAAGCTGTTGGGGATCGATATCCCGGAGCGCTCTAAATATATCCGTGTCATCATGGGGGAGATATCCCGTGTGACCGACCATTTGACATGTATTGCAGCGACGGCGATGGAACTTGGGGCCATGACCGCGTTCTTATACATGATCAAGGCGCGGGAATATTTGTATGAATTAGTCGAAGAGATCACTGGTGCGCGTTTGACGATCTCCTATGTCCGCATTGGCGGCGTGAAAGCAGACCTGACAGAAGGTTTTGCGGATAAAGCGTTCCAAAAGATCGCGGATGTCCGTAAAGTTTTGATCGAATCAGACAATTTATTGTCGCGCAGCCGTATTTTTGTTGACCGCATGAAGAATACCGGAAGATTGTCGGCCGAAGATGCGATCGCCCACGGCATAACCGGGCCTTTCTTGCGTTCGACTGGGGTTGCTTATGATGTCCGCAAAGCAAACCCGTATCTGATCTATGACAAGCTTGATTTTGAAGTCCCTACAGGAACGACCGGGGATAATCTGGACCGTTATTTCGTGCGCATGGCGGAGATGGAGCAGTCGCTGCGCATGATCGAACAATGTTTCCTGCAGATCCCGGACGGACCGATCGCTGGAGAATTAAGCGGTGATGTGATGCCGGCTTCCGAGATGGTCGATCGCGCCAAAATGGGCGAGACACAGGGGTTGATCGTTGAGAGGGTTGACTTGGATCCCACCCTGCAAGGAAGCACAAAAGAATTTTATAAAGGTATCAATGCTGCAAAAAAGGATGTTGTCCTGCCTGCTAAAGAAGATACCTACGGCAATATTGAAGGATTAATGAACCATTTTAAACTGGTCATGTACGGCCACGGCATTAAACCTCCTGTGGGTGAAGCGTATTTCCCGACAGAAGGCGCCAATGGTGAATTGGGATTCTATATTGTCAGCGACGGGCGTGATCATCCCTGGCGCGTGCGTGTGCATCCGCCGTGTTTTCCGATCATGTCGGCCCTGCATAAATGTTTGGAAGGTCAACTCATGGCGGATCTGGTGCCGACCTTTGGGTCGGTCAATATGATCGCCGGAGAATTAGATCGATAATCTGTTGGAGGTTTTGTTTTGAAAGCTGAATATTTACCGGATCTTGATAAATTGGTCGCCAAGTACGAGCAGCGCAAGGCTGCGCTTTTACCGGTGCTTCATTACGTCCAGGAAAAAGAAGGGTTGATCACTCCTGAAGCTGAAAGCGATGTGGCGGCTTATATCGGGATCCCCGTTGTCCATGTGCATCAAGTGGTTTGCTTTTATCATTTGTTCCATCAAGAACGCAAAGGCAAATGTCATTTTTCTGTTTGCGAAACAACGGCATGCGCATTGCTTGGGGCTGAGGATATTATCGGACATATTAAAATGCGTTTAGGCATTGAGCCAGGGGAAACAACACCCGATGGAAAGTTTTCTTTAAGCGTTGTGGAATGTTTAGGGGCCTGCGAGATCGCGCCGATGATGCAGGTCAATAAAGAATATAAAGGGCTGCTTAATAAAAAGATGGTCGATGAATTGATCGACCTTCATAAATAATATGGAAAAAGTCGTTACCCGTAATTTCGGCAAAGAGAATTCATACCGTCTGGACACCTATCTAAAGAACAAGGGGTATGAAGGCTTACGCAAGGCATTGACCCAGATGACGCCGCCGCAAGTCATTGAAGAAGTCAAGAAATCTAATCTGCGCGGACTTGGCGGTGCTGGTTTTCCGACGGGAATGAAATGGAGCTTCATTCCACAAGCCAATCCAAACCCGAAATATCTGGTCATTAACGGGGATGAAGGCGAGCCGGGGACATTTAAAGATAAATATATCTTTGAATTAGATCCCCACGCGCTTTTGGAAGGCATCTTGATCGCTTGTTACGCCATCGGCAGCCACAAAGCTTACATTTATATTAGAGGTGAATATGTTCGTTCGATTGAACGCGTGCAGAATGCGATCAATGAAGCTTACGCTAAGGGGTATTTGGGCAAAGGAATATTAGGCACAGAGTTTTATTGTGATATTGTTGTTCATCCAGGGGCCGGTGCGTATATTTGCGGTGAAGAAACCGCGCTGTTAGAATCGCTGGAAGGTAAAAAAGGCTTTCCACGTCTTAAACCCCCGTTCCCAGCGGTGGTAGGTTTGTTCGGTTGCCCGACAGTTATTAATAATGTGGAAACGATCAGCAATGTGGGACCGATCATTTTAAACGGGGCAGACTGGTTTGCGGGACTTGGCTCAGAGAAGAACGGCGGCAACCGTCTGTTCTGTATCAGCGGTCATGTCAATAAGCCGGGTGTTTACGAACTGCCTAATGGGACGACGCTGCGCGAGATCATTTACGAACACGCCGGCGGTATTCGCAACGGCAAGAAATTAAAAGCGGTTATCCCTGGCGGTATTTCTGCGCCTCTATTATTGCCTGATCAGATCGATGTCAAAATGGATTTTGACTCGTTAAAAGCCATCGGAACGATGGCGGGTTCCGGCGGGATCATTGTGATGGATGAGACGACTGATATGGTCTGGGCGGCGATGATCGCGGCCAGGTTCTATGCGCATGAATCCTGCGGACAATGTTCTCCCTGCCGTGAGGGAAGCGGCTGGGTGTACCGTAATATCAAACGTATTTATGAAGGTAAAGGCCGTCCGATCGATCTGCAGAACCTGCCCGGAATTGTCAACAATATCGGCGGCAACACCATATGCGCTTTCGGTGATGCGACGACGATGTGCTTAAGCAGTTATGTGAGTAAATTCAAGAGTGAATTTGAGAGTAAGATCAAAGAGCCTATATGCCAAAACTGACCATTGATGGAAAAGAGATCGAAGTCCCTGCGGGAACGACGATCATAGCAGCGGCGGAGAAATTAGGGATCAACATCCCTCGGTATTGTTATCATCCGGCCCTGCCTGTTTCCGGGAATTGCCGAATTTGTATGTGTGAGGTTGAAAAGCAGCCGAAGCTCCAGATCGCTTGTTACACGCCTGTTGCTGACGGCATGATCGTTAAGACCACTTCTCCAAAAGTCTTGGAAGTGCGTAAAACTGTTCTGGAATTCTTGCTGGTCAATCATCCGTTAGATTGTCCCGTCTGTGATCAAGCCGGCGAATGTAAATTGCAGGATTATTACATGGAGCACGGGCAATACAGCAGCCGGCTGGGGGATGAAAAGGTCAAGAAACATAAAAAAGCAAAAGCGATCGGCAAGAATGTCATGCTTGACCAGGAGCGCTGCATTTTATGCACGCGTTGTGTTCGTTTTTCGGATACGGTAACCAAGACCAATGAATTAGGCGTGTTTAACCGCGGCGATCATTCAGAACTGGATATTTATCCCGGCAAGCAATTAGATAATGCGTATTCTGCCAATGTCGTGGATATTTGCCCAGTTGGGGCTTTGACCGATAAAGATTTTCGTTTTAAATGCCGGGTATGGTATTTGGAACATACCAAGTCAGTTTGTCCAGGCTGCAGCATGGGATGCAATATTAATATTGATTGGGATAAAGGCCGGCCCAGGACAGAGAAATTCGCCCGCGTCATGCGTTTAAAACCGCGCCATAATCCGACTGTTAATGATTTCTGGATGTGCGATGAAGGCCGTTACAATTATCATTTTATAGACGAGAACAGGGTACAATCGCCACAATATTTAAATGACTTGACCGACTGGGATAGTGCCGTTGCTGTTATCGCCAAACAGATCCGATCTTTAAGAGACGCTGGCCGTCAGGACCGCATAGGCGTGATCGCTTCCGCACAGCTGACCAATGAGGATCTATATGCTGTTAAAAGATTGTTCCAACAAACATTAAATGTGACCAATATCGCATTTAAAGCGCCGGGTCAAACGGGTTTTAGTGATGACTTTTTGATCAAAGCGGATAAGAACCCTAACACAGCTGGTGCAGAAGCTATTTTTCCCAATGCTGTTGACATTGCTGCTGTTTTGGAGAAAGCAAAAGCAGGACAGATCGATATGCTGTATGTTTTCGGGCAGGATCTGGTTAAGATGTTCGGCAAAGACACTGTTGTTCAAGCCGTCAAACAGGTTAAGCTGTTTGTCTATCAAGGCAGCAATATCAATGACACATGCGCTTATGCCCACGTGATATTGCCCAGCGCGGTGTATGCGGAAAAGGACGGCACATTCACTAATTGTCAGGGCCGTGTGCAGCGTATCCTTCCGGCCTTTAGTCCGTTGGGATTAGCTAAAG
>CAZFNI010000040.1:0-6432 GCA_964520655.1 uncultured Planctomycetales bacterium | reverse complement strand
GCGACGCAACCGTTACTTTCCAATGGGTACGGCGTAAACGACCGCGTGTTTTGGAATGTTGACGTTTTGGTAATGGCATACTAGTTTCTCCTGATCTACTTCTTTTTTTTTGTTAATGAACAACGACACTGTTCCTGATTTAAATTCACTCCGCAACCAGCGCATATTCCCCTGCAATCCGGCTTACACAACACTTTTGCAGGATTAGCCATGATCAACTCCTGACGAATCTCCTCCCCCAAGTCAACATATTCATCGCCCGGGTTAACTTCAAAATGGAACTCATATTCAAAAGAACTTGTGGCATGCATGTCTTCCAGGCAACGCGCACAAAGAAAACCAAAATCCGCGTTCACCTTAGCCGCGGCATTGACCATATTACCCGCTCTCTCCAAATGAGCTTTTACATGTATCGGAGAACGCAGGTCGATCTCTTCGTCTGTTAAACCAATACCTTCCTTTGGGATACTTTGATCTATATCCATCCCCTTGGAAGTGATATCTCGTACTGAAATCCTGATCATTTAAATGTTTCTTTTAAGGCTTTAACAACCGGCGTTGGCACCAGGGTCGAAACATCTCCCTTTAAACTAGCCACTTCTTTAAGCAAGCTGGATGATAAAAAGGATACATGTTCAGACGGCATTAAAAACACTGTTTCAATATCAGAGGCCAAACGCCTGTTGGTCAACGCGATCTGAAATTCATAATCAAAATCTGAAGTCATCCTAAGCCCACGGATCAACACATTGGCCTTTTTCTGACGGGCATAAGCAATGACCAAAGAATCAAAAGAATCTATTTCAACTTTCTTGATCCCCTTAGTTGATTCCTTGAGCAACTTGACCCGCTGTTCGATCGTGAACAAACTTTTTTTACCCGTATTATTGGCGACAGCCACAATGACCCTGTCAAAGATCCTTGCAGCTCTGCCGATCACATCCAAATGACCATTTGTGACTGGATCGAAACTGCCAGGATAGATCGCTGTACGTCCATTAGGCATTATTAAGCACCCTTTTGCAACATTGTTAGCATGGACTCACCATAAATCCGCTGCATTATAACCTTAAATTTATCAGGGATTTCCAATCTTTCAGAGGTATCGCACTGAATGATCAAAAATCCAAGACCGGTTAATATATCATTATCGTCCAAGACTTTCAAGGTTTTTTTCCCTAAGCGCCGGCCAAAAGGCGGGTCAAAAAACACGATATCAAAGCTCTTTTTCTTCACTGCCATATCTTTGACGGCTGCCAGGGCATCTTCTTGTAATACTTTAACCTCTACCCCCATATTCAACCCCAAAAGCTCACAATTCTCCCGGATCACCTGGGCATTTTTGGGCTCTTTCTCAACCATGACAACAGTGGATGCCCCCCTGGATAAGGCCTCAAGACCGACCGCACCGCTGCCAGCATAAAGCTCCAAAAAACTTAAGCCATCAATATCGTGCCCCAAGAGATCAAAGATCGCCGCTCTTAAATTGGCCTGAGTCGGCCTGATCCCAGCCGGCATAAAAAAATTCCTACCCCTGAATTTCCCACCCAATATTTTCATAACTTAACTTCTTAAGAGCATTACTCTTTTCTAATGAAAACTCGAAACCTAACAAAAAACCCTGCAAGGATGAACAATAGCAGGGTTTTTTGTTAGATCTCAAACAAAAGTAAATTACTTTTTTGCTCTGCGACGAATATAAGCACCCATAAGACCACTGCCTAAAAGAAAAAGGCTGGATGGCTCTGGAACTACATCAGAATGGCCAGAAAAGTCACCCCGAAGCCCCATCAAACCATTGATCTCATCATCACCATCGTCATGGAACGCACCCGGACCACCATGCCTAACGGAAGCATAACGAAATGTACTGCTCGTCCCTGTACCGACAGCATAAGTAAATCCATCCCATAAAATATCTTTGTTGGTCATAAAACCTTCCAACCAAACGCGTTCAACGACCGCCTGTTTCCAGGTTAATTTGTCATTTGAAAGATAAACGGTCGATTCAATGGCTTCCTGAGGAAGCGGACCATGATCGATAACCGGGAAAACCGCTGCTTTGGTAGCATCAAAACCCAGATCAAATATTGTACCACCTACGCTGCCGTTCGTTTGAAACCAACGGTTATCAATTGTACTGCCAAAATCCGCAACACTACCAGCATCACAGGCCGTATAACCAAAACTACCTGTTCCTGTCAGATCTAAAGATGTTCCAGGACAAGAACCACCAGCAATTAAAGTTGCCGGAACATATCCAGAGGGGTTAAAGATACCATCATCTAATAAGTGATTATCGATGACCTTCTGACGATTGACCAA
The DNA here is from genome assembly GCA_964520655.1 of uncultured Planctomycetales bacterium. Taxonomy (GTDB): domain Bacteria; phylum Omnitrophota; class Gorgyraeia; order Zapsychrales; family Fredricksoniimonadaceae; genus JACQQW01. The sequence goes on along the minus strand of CAZFNI010000040.1, from coordinate 4,107 downwards.
CGTATTAGAACCATAGAACAGTTGTGCAAATGTTCCAATAGAAGCACCTTGCCATGATCTTACATCGTTAGGATCCGTCAATAATAAAGCGTGCGCTGACTTTACTCCAGCAAAGTTAAGCATTATAACAAGGCCTGAAAAAAGCAAAAACTTCCTTAAGTTCATCATTCTCATTCCACTACTCCTTATTTGGTTGATTAAAAAAATTTATAAGATGCGTTCACTTATATGCATCTTAAAAAGCTGTCAATTGTAGCACACAATATAACTATAGTAAAGCGAAATCAATTCAGTAATGCTAACGGTTCAAACAGAAATAAACCATTATTAACCAGCCAATAGCATATCCAGATATTCAGGGAACCGCCGTTTTATGGATCTCTTCAATCCACTAGCTGCGGGAGATCGTAGCTGCGCATCCTGCGCTGTTAATTTGATCGCTTCTTCCCTTGCCGATTCCAGTACATTCAATTGTGCCACAGGGTCTGTGATCTTTAATTCATTAGCCCCATGCTGGAACCTTCCAAAGTAATGCCCTGGCCCCCTGATCTCAAGGTCTTTTTGAGCGATCTTAAAACCGTCTGTCGTCGACACAATGGTTTCGATCCGTGCTTTTCCTTCTTCTGTTGAGGAATCCCCCAGTAAAATACAGACCGCATCTTTGTTGCTCCGTCCAATACGTCCACGCATTTGATGCAGCTGACTCAAGCCAAAACGTTCCGCGTGTTCGATCACCATCACATTGGCATTAGGTACATCGATCCCAACTTCCAATATAGTCGTGGAAACCAGGATATCGATGGTGTGGGCTTTAAACCGCTCCATAATTCGCTGAACATCATCACGTTTCAGTTGCCCATGGATGAGTTCAACCCTCAATCCTGAGAACTCATACATTTTAAAATGTTCAAAACTTGTTTTTGCTGTCTTTAGATCCAAGGCCTCGCTTTCATCGATCATGGGATAAACGATGTAGGCCTGTGTTCCGTTTTTGACCCACTGACGTACTTTTTCATAAACACCCGGAGCCTTCTCCATTCGGAAATGATAAGTATTGATCTTACCCCTGTTTTTAGGTAATTCATCAATGATGGATATGTCCAGATCTCCATATAAAGTAAGGCACAAAGTCCTTGGAATAGGAGTGGCAGTCATGACCAGAACGTGTGGATTTTGTCCCTTAGCGGAGAGTGCACAGCGTTGCGAAACACCAAATTTATGCTGTTCATCAATGATCACCATTCCAAGATCCTTAAAACAAACCTCATATTCGATCAAACTATGTGTACCGATAATTAGATCGATCTCTCCTTTCGCAAGCTTAGTCAAGATCTCTTTCTTTTCCTTTTGCGGAAGACTGCTAATGAGCACCGCCACCTTCATCTTCGAAAAATGACCTTGAGAAAATATCTTTTTAAAATTAGCCGCATGTTGCTGCGCCAATATCTCCGTCGGAGCCATAATGGCTGATTGAAAACCATTCTGAAAAGCAGCGATCGCTGCAAAGAATGCGACAATTGTTTTCCCACAGCCAACATCACCCTGCAGCAAGCGCAACATTGGTTTTTGTTGTTTCAAGTCTCCAACTGTTTCCTCGATCACATCTAACTGCGCCTTCGTCAACTCAAACGGCAGCGACTTACGGAATAAACTCTTGAATTTATCACTGATCTCAAATGATCTGCTTTCTTTCAGGACAACGCTTAATCTCCTTAAGATGACTGACACCTGGAACAGAAAGAACTCTTCGAACGCGATCCGGTTCATTGCGGCAACTTGATCAGCCTGAGTCGCTGGATAATGAAGATGGCGAATTAGTTCTGATAAAGGACTCAATTTCTGGCGACGCCTAATATCTTCCGGCAGTATGTCTTTAATATCTTTGCTGTATTCATTCAAGCAAAGATCGATAATGCGTCTTAAGTAACGCTGGGTTATTCCCTTAGTCAATGGATAGACAGGAACAATACGCCCCATATTCAAGGAACGATCTTCTTCTGTGATCAATTCGAAATCTGGCATGACCAACTGCAGACGTCCCTTAAACACATCCACCTTACCGTAGCAGACGATCTCCTGTCCGACTTTAAAATATCGATCCAAATACGGCTGATTGAACCAGGCACAATAGACCTTTCCCGTTTCATCGCCGATCGCGATCTCAAAAGTTTTTGCTTTTGAATAAAAATTCCGCTTGCCGACTGCAAGCACATTACCCCTCACGCTGTGGACCTGCCCTGCCTGAAGACGACTGATGGACGTAAATGAAGATCGATCCTCATAACGCCGCGGGAATAAATATAGAAGATCTTCAACAGTATGGATGTTTAATTGGGACAGTAGTTTCGCTTTTGCGGGACCAACGCCTTTAACAAACTGAATAGGCATTTCGGAGAGATTTACGGACATCAGATCAAAAACGCATGGTTTTTAGCCGGCGGGCAAGCTGCTTGCGGTAGCCATGATCAAACGCTTCTTCAAAATCATATGCATTCTTGAAACTTTCATAATGATCCTGCTCATTTTTGGAAAGGATCCTGTATTCAACGAGATTAAAGACAATATTACCGAAATCGTCGGTTTGGATGATCCCCCAATACTTCAGAACAGTACGGGTTAACGGACCAAATTTCTGCAGCAACAACTGGCGTATACCCTGCAACAATTCTGGACCGGTCACATGTTTATCTTTTTTATACTTTTTCTGGGTAAAATGCAGCGCTTCCATGACGAATTCATAGCTTTCAGGATGGTAACGGCCATCCTTTTCGCAGATCATGGAAACAATATTGAAAAACTCTTCATTCATTACTGACATATTAACACACTTGATGCTCTTTACATTAAAAATAATAAAAATCCTACACATGAAAAAGCCCTGGAAAATTATTCCAGGGCTTTTTAAATAAACCGGTAACGTTCTACTCTCCCATGGCCGTGAGACCATAGTACCATCGACCTTGACAGGCTTAACTGCCGTATTCGGAATGGGAACGGGTGTTGCCCTGCCAGTAAAGTTACCGGAATAGGTCGTACTGCTAAATATCCTGACAATTATGGAAATAAGGCTAATAATATTAGCCAAGGTAAAAATTTAAAGATCAAGCGTTTGGCAGATTAGTATCGCTTAGCTAAAATCCTTACGGATCGTACACACGCGACCTATCAACGTCGTAGTCTACAACGTGCCTATTACCCCGAAGGGTATCGATCATTCATCTTGAGATGGGCTTCGTGCTTATATGCATTCAGCGCTTATCCCTCCCGAACATGGCTACCCAGCCATTACCCTTGGCAGGATAACTGGTACACCAGAGGTTCGTATCTCCCGGTCCTCTCGTACTAAGGAGATCCTCACTTCAATAATCATACGCCCACACCAGATAGAGACCGAACTGTCTCACGACGTTCTAAACCCAGCTCACGTACCCTTTTAACCGGCGAACAGCCGGACCCTTGGGACCTTATACAGCCCCAGGATAGGATGAGCCGACATCGAGGTGCCAATCCGCGCTGTCGATATGAACTCTCGAGCGCGATCAGCCTGTTATCCCCAGAGTACCTATTGTTCGTTGAGCGATGGCAATCCCACATTCAACCACCGGATCACTAGCCCCCACTTTCGTGCCTGCTCGTCCTGTCGGACTCGCAGTCAGACTCCCATATGCGCTTACACTCTACAGTCGATTGCCGACCGACTTGAGGGAATCTTTGGACCCCTTCGTTATTCTTTAGAAGGGAACCGCCCCAGTCAAACTGCCCATCTGGCACTGTTTCCTGCCTGGTTTCACAGGACAAGGTTAGAATCTAGACATCAACAGGCTAGTATTTCACCGTTGTCTCGACCGAGGCTAACGCCCCGGCTTCACAGACTCCTAGCTATCCTACACAATCAATATCCAAATCCAATACCAAAATGCAGTAAAGGTTCTGGGGTCTTTTCGTCTTGGTGCGGGTAGACGGCATCTTCACCGCCGCTACAATTTCGCCGAGTTCCTCCTCGAGACAGCGCTCAAGTTGTTACACCATTCGTGCGCGTGGGAACTTACCCCACAAGGAATTTCGCTACCTTAGGACCGTTATAGTTACGGCCGCCGTTTACTGGGG
>CAZFNI010000039.1:2681-7045 GCA_964520655.1 uncultured Planctomycetales bacterium | reverse complement strand
ATGCGATCTCTGTCGATCTACTGAAGTGATCAAACAATGGAATGTTAATGATCAGGATATACTTCGCTGCCGATCATGCCGTCTTGTTTTTGCCTATTTGAGCCAGGCGGATATTGTTGAGGCGTATGAGAAAGATTATTATAAAAATGTATATCCTGATTATGAGGATGATAAGGGGATCCATTATAGAAACAGTCATGAGGTATTAAAGGATATTGAAGCGTACTTTAAGCCTGGAATTTTGCTTGAGATCGGCAGTGCTTTTGGTTTTTTTCTTCAGGCCGCTTCCGAGCGCGGCTGGAAAGCGTTCGGGTATGAAACTTCTTCCTACGCAGCGGCTATTGCGCGTGAGACATATCGTTGCGACGTTAACAATATTGATTTTTTAACGGATGGACAAGAGCTTAATCCTGATGTTGTCTGTATGTTCGATACCATCGAGCATTTGCTTCATCCGTCATTGTATATTGAAAAAGCCGCTCGGATATTGAAAAAAGGCGGGGGATTAGTGATCAGCACAGGTGATATTGCGTCGTTATTGGGGAGGATCTCCGGCAAAAGATGGCGCATGATTACTCCGCCGCTGCATGTGTATTTTTATTCACGTCAGACACTGTCAAAACTTTTGGAAACATACGGATTTAAGGTGGTTTCTATTAAATCCGTCTATAAATATCAGAATTTGAACAGTATATTCCGATTTCTTTTCAACGTCGATAAGTCGGCCATTCCCAAGCTCCCGCTGAAGATCGGCTTAGGCGACGTTATCCAGGTCATAGCCACGAAGCTTTAGACTATCCTTAATAGATACGCTGGGGCATGGCGGAAATCTTTTCCGCTGAGGTAGTGACTGCGGCAGGTGCGCGGCCAAAGCATATCCCCTGAGCTTCATAGACAGCCACTTGATTGGTATCCACAAAACGTTGGACGATCGCTTCTTTGGTGTTCATATAGCGCACTTTGCCGTTGTTGATCCCGGCAACAGTGACGCCAGTGATGCCCTGGTTAAGCAGGATAAAGGCCCCGGCGCCTGCTTCACGTCCGAAGTTGACGTCGTAGGCAGATGAGTGGCCACAGCGTACCAGGTGACCGGGCATAACAGCGCGAACTTCCGGGATCTCATTAATGCCGGTAACGAACATCCCGGCTTTCTTCATCATGGCAGGGATCGATTTATCTGCTTTTAAACGTTTGCTTAATTGCTGGCATACATAGTTACCGGCACCAGCTAAACGTTTGTGCCCGAACGCATCAACAGGAGCGTTCTCATCAACGATCTCAGCGCCGCTGGCATCTTTGATGCCTTCGGCAACAACGATCATATAGGTGCCGGCATTGACATCAGAATCAGCGATGCGTTTAAAATAGCGTTGTTTCATGTGCTGGTAAAGAATATCGAAATCGCAGGGGATCTCAGGGATGATGATCGCATCCGCATCAGCCGCGACACCGCCGCGAAAAGCGGTATGCCCGGCATAGCGTCCGAACACTTCCATGGCCAGGACGCGGTTATGCGTCCGTGCGGTTGTTTTAAGGTCTTCAATGAATGTGGCGATGCGATTGATGGTCGAGTCCGCGCCCACAGAGTAGGTCTGAAGGTCAAGGTCCATTGTTTTGGGGGCATGGACACATTTGATCCCATGTTCGGTCAAGTCGACCATGACGCTACCGGAATCATCACCACCGGAAATGATCAAGCCATCCAGTTTAAATTTAGCCATGCCATCCTTGATGCGCTGGTATTTTTGAGGATCCTCGATCTTTTTGACCTTCACGCGGGAGTGTCCGGCTTCTGATCCTGCCAGGTTGGTCCCGATCATATCAATGCGCTCATCGCTTAATTCCGTTAAATGATCAAACTCGATCAGGTTATACAATCCGGCATAGCCGTTGGGGATAATATAGCAGGTTGCGCCCATAGAGCGGGCTGTGGCAGAAGCGCCTTTGATAACACCATTAAGACCGCCGCAATCGCCGCCTGATGTGATAATACCGATACGTTTCATAAATCCTCCGAACGATTAATATACTCGAATTTAAAAAGATTAAAATAGCACATATTGGGTGAAAATCAACGGATTCTTTGCGCTGTGGCCAGCATTTCCTGGGCATGGGTGATCGTGGTCTTGCTGGCATTTTTACCATCCAGCATTTGTGCCAGTTCATCGATCTTTTGTTCTTTGTCTAATGCTACGATGGTGGTTGCCGCGCGGTTGGATTTGACTGTTTTGATGACCTTAAAATGTTTATCCGCAAAAGAAGCGATCTGCGGTAAGTGGGTGATCAGGATCACCTGGCGTATCTTAGAGAGCTCTTTGAGTTTTTTACCTGTGATGGTTCCCAGTCGTCCGCCGATCTGGGCATCAATTTCGTCAAAGATGAGAACAGGGACAGGGTCAACGGTGATCAGTGCTTTTTTAAGCGCCAGCATAACGCGCGCGGCTTCTCCGGAGGATACGATCTGCGCCAATGGTTTTAAGTCTTCTCCAGCGTTCGGGCTGATGTAGAAAGCGATCTTATCTGCGCCTGTGTCATTGTAAGGAGCTTTATCGAATTTTACCTCGAATTGAATGTGGGCTATCCCCAGTTCTTTTAATTCTTTTTCAATTGTTTCTTTCAGTATTTCAGCGGATTTCCTGCGGGCCTTTGTGATCTTACCGGAAAGGACATTGAGTTGTGTTTCAATGGTCCTCAGAGTGTCGCGTAAATGCTGGTCATTGGCCTCGAGATCGTTAAGCAGGGTCAGTTTTTCTTTGGCATGAAGGTATGTCTGCTGCGCGTCAGCCAGGCTTGGTCCGTATTTGCGTTTGATCTCATAATAGGCATCGATATGATCGATGACCTCTTTGGCCTGCTCCTGGTTAAAATCCAGCGTTTGCATGTAGTCTTCCAGGCTGGCGCTTAAGTCGTTTGTCTGTTCCTGGATATTGGTCAATTGTTCAAGAAAAGGGGATGTGCTGGCATCGATCTGTGTTAATGATCTTAAAGGAGCAAATGCCCGGCGAAGGTTGATCGAGGCGCCTTGATCTTCGTCATTGAGGAATGTGACCAATTGCTGGGCGTATTCATTAAGTTTCTGCGCATTCTGGATCTTCACGGATTCCTGTAGAAGTTCTTCGAATTTGCTGTCAGATAGAGGCAGGGCTTCCAGTTCTTTGACTTGATGCGTAAGAAAGTCCAGATCGCGCTCCCGGGATTGGGCTAAAGCGGCTAATTCCATCAATTGCTTATTAGTTTGTGCGTACTCTTTATAGAGCTGCTGGTAATCGTTCTTGATATTTTTAAAGTCAATGAGTTGATCCAGCATGATTAAATGCATTTCTTCCGAAAGAAGCATTTGATGGTCATGTGGACCGTGGAAATCAATGAGAAAATTGCCTACAGACTTAAGCTGCCCCAGGGTGACGGTTAAACCATTGATCTTGATCTTGCTTTTACCGTCAGAAGAATGACTGCGCTGGATAATGAGCTCCGATTCCTGGCTGTTAAGAAAATCATTAAAGATCTCGTTTTTGCGCAGATCATTATCAGTGATCTCAATAACAGCCTCGATGAAACAGGGGTTCTGAGGATCCCGGATGACAGAGGAGTCCATGCGTTCACCCAAGACGCATCGCAGGGCATCGATGAGGATGGATTTTCCAGCACCAGTTTCGCCAGTGAGTATAGAAAGGCCGGGATCAAAGTCCAGGACGATCTGATCAATAAGGCCGAAATTCTTAATGGTTAATTGAGAAAGCATTTTTTCAATATTACCAAAATGTTTTTAGTTTAGGAAGGTTAAAGTTTTTTAGGTTGCGGGATAAAACCTCGTATGCTATATTTATCGCCTGTAAATTTTGCTGGCTTAGCTCAGTTGGTAGAGCAGCTGATTTGTAATCAGCAGGTCGGGGGTTCGAAGCCTCTAGCCAGCTTATAAATATAATGACTAGATTTCGGGCTTCGAGTGAGCCCGATGAGCAACTGCGATGAATAAGAGCAGTTGCTGGGCGAGTGGCCGACCCGAAGCGAAGCGGAGGGCGCCGAAGCCTCTAGCCAGCTTTTGATATATCTATTGGGCAGTTACTCAAGTGGTCAACGAGAGCAGACTGTAAATCTGCTGAGCTTGCTCTTCGGAGGTTCGAATCCTTCACTGCCCATTTTTCTGAAAGCGACATGATTTCTCGATTTTGAGAAATTATGAAGGGGGTTTGGGGGAAACCTTCCCCCATGTTTTCGGGGTCACAGCGACCCGTAGCGAAGCGAAGGGGAGCGCCATAGGGGCAGAGCCCCTGTGGGGAGCGACACCTGCTGATCAACTTGTTGTGTCGCGACGCGGGCGTAGTTCAGTGGTAGAACTCTAGCCTTCCAAGCTAGTAGCGAGG
>CAZFNI010000039.1:0-2581 GCA_964520655.1 uncultured Planctomycetales bacterium | reverse complement strand
GCGACGCGGGCGTAGTTCAGTGGTAGAACTCTAGCCTTCCAAGCTAGTAGCGAGGGTTCGATTCTCTCCGCCCGCTCCAAGAATTTGAAATAGAACTTAATAATGAAGAGGATTCCTATTAATAGTATGACGGGAATGCTCTCCGCCCGCTTCAATATTTTAAAGAATCACCTATACATTCACATTTCCATCTTTATAATAAACCCCATATGAAAATAACTCTCCTTATCCCTACACTCAATGAAGCAGTCGGCATGCGTTCTGTGATGCCGAAAGTTAAGAAGGAATGGGTCGATCAGATCTTAGTTGTCGACGGTAAGTCTAAAGATGATACAGTCAAGATTGCCCGTGAAATGGGCTATGATGTCGTCATCCAAGAAACTCCCGGCATCCGCGGCGCCTATATGGATGCGCTTCCGCATATAAAGGGGGACGTGATCCTAACCTTTAGTCCTGACGGTAATTCTATTCCTGAATTGATCCCAGCGTGCATCCAGAAAATGAAGGAAGGCAATGACATGGTCATTGTCTCCCGGTACGCTCAAGGAGCGAAAAGTTATGATGATGATGCGGTGACTGCTTTTGGAAATTGGCTGTTTACGGGAACAGTTAATAATTTGCATGGTGCAAAATATACCGACGCAATGGTCATCTACCGCGCCTATAAAAAGCAGATGATTTATGATTTAGACCTTGATAAAGATTCCAGCTTTGAATTTGAAGAAAAATTATTCAAAACCAAGATTAGCTGGGAGCCGCTTTTATCTGTCCGCGCGGCCAAGCGTAAGCTGAAGGTTGTTGAAATTCCGGGTGACGAACCAGCGCGAGACGGCGGGGAGCGCAAACTGCAAGTGCTTAAATGGGGCGCGGCTTACATGTTTGAATTTTGGCGGGAAATTTTCATTTGGCGATGATCAAACGTCTGTTAAACAATGACTGGTTTGTTGCCGCTCTTTTTTTATTAGCCTACCTGTGTACCAATAGTTATATTTTCGCTTGGGACGACCAGCATCTTGAAATCCCTTTACTTAAACATTTGATCGACCCTTCGCTTTATAAGGGTGATTATTATGTGGAAGGCTTAAGTGCCAATTTTTCCTCTTTTTTATATCCTCTGTTAGCTAAAATTATTAAAACAGATCAAGTTCAGTTGACCTACCTGTTATTATTTTTAGTCGCCCGTTATTTTATGTTTTTCTGGGTATACCGCTTATGGCAGTTGATTTCCGGTGATCGCTTTGCCGCGGCAATGGCGGTAATGATGTTTTTCCTGATGGGACGGACGGAAGAGTTTTTATACAGGACATTTTCCCATCAGGAATTTAGCTATATCTTTATGTTTGCCGGCCTGTACTATTTCTATAAAGAACGTTTTATTGTTGCGGCTGTTTGTTTAGGGATTGGCGCTAATTTTCATGCTATTTACGCGCTGTTCCCGATGCTGTACATGAGCGTGTATTTGTTATTAACTAAAAAAGACCGGATTATTATCGTTGCTAAAACAGGAATCGCTTTTTGTTTATGCGCCTTGCCGTTTATTTTATGGCAAATTCCTCGATCATTAATGAGGGAGCATTCAGCGCTCGTCCCTATTGAAGAGTGGATGCCGCTTTATTTGATTTCCTGCCAGCAAAACTTTTTATTCTGGACAGTTCCTTTGCAAGAAGCGCTAAAAAATATTCCATTTGTATTGTCCCGTTTAGAGCCATATTTATTTTTATTAGGACTCTATGCCGTTTTATGCATTGTCGATGAAAAAATACGTAAGGATGTTAAAACGCGTACTGTTGTTGTTGTCAGTTATGGCTTAATCTTCTTGTCGTTTCTTTTTACCTATCTGCATCCAAGCCGAATTGTGTTGGATTTAAATTTATTGCGCAATGAGCAATTTGTCCGCTTTTTGTTAATGGGCTATGCCACGCTATTTGCCTGCCGGGTCACAAAGGAAGGTAAGCTTTTACAGGCGTTATTAGCCGGCGTGTTTTTACTTTTAGTTGGTTTTAACGGTACCGAATATTTTATGCTGAAATTGCAGAAATATTGGTACGTGCCTGTTTTATATATTATTCTTTTTATTGTTATTTTAATCAGATCAAATTTAATCTGGCTTAAGCTCGCTTTTGTCATTATTCCAATCGCCGCAAGTTTCTTAAGTTTTGCCGTCTATCATTACCAATTCTTGCAAATTAAATGGTATGGCGGCGGGTTATGGCAGATGCACCGTTCGTGGGTGGATATGCAGAAATTTGTCCGGGATCATACACCGAAAGACGCTTTAATTTTAACACCATATGATACCGAATACGGCGGGTTTCGGATTTATTCAGAACGAAAGGTCTTGGTCTGTTACCGTGATTGTGGGATTATCGGGTTTGATTATAAGGCCGCAGTTGAGTGGAATAAGCGCATTAAAGATATTCAGGAATTTCGCATGATGACTAAACAAGACATCAGCCCGGCAGTTTTTAATGCGATTAGAAAATATAATGTAGACTACATTGTTTTTATGAACTATTATCAGCCAGGTGAGAATGTGCCGGTATTTACCAAGCTTTACCAAAATGAAGTTCTATCCTTATAC
>CAZFNI010000038.1:0-7634 GCA_964520655.1 uncultured Planctomycetales bacterium | reverse complement strand
CATTGACCCTGCGGATCGCTGCTGCAGCATCGATATTCAACCCGCCCGAAAAATCCCTGCGGGGTACATGCTGATATGTTTTGGAATCAACCTCGTCCCGGATAAAATTGAAAACACCTTTTTTGTAGGCCTGGATATAGCGCTTAAAGATCGCTTCATTGCCGCCGGCATCCTGCGGCTGTATCGTGCGTCCGACCTTGGATCTGTTGCCGTAGACTTGAGACAAGAGCGCGTTTTTCAGGCGCATTTTATACCACGATGCCAGGATCATACTGTGATACATCTGACGCAGTGCGGCAAAATTCTTACCTTCGTTGATCTCTTTTTCGATAGCAGGAAGAACGATTTGTTTTAACGTTTGCGTGATCTCATTACCGGGTTTACGCAACGGCGTTACCCCTGCATTCTTTTTTGTCGATAGATAATCCTCCTCAAGCATCACTTTCAAATGAGTGTGGGTGATAAATACCGTATCTTTACCCTCATGCACATCCGCCCTGTCTGCCGTGATCCACACCTTATTGAACGCATCCATGGCGATCGGCGCTGACGATGCCTGGGCATTGACCTGAGCATAAACCTTATCCCAGAACTCCTTGCCCAGACCTTTTTCCGGATATATCATCGACGCTGTCAATTGCTTAAGCATATAATCCTGCCCCAGCATGTCCTGCCCCATTTGGGTTCGTCCCAGATCGGCAGATACCATACGGTCCTTCTCATAAGGGCTTAAGTTGACCCAAAGGTCTTTCTCCGGAAGGGTCATGGCCGTCAGAAAGTATTTGATCAGCGTATCGCTGGCTGTTTTAAAACCAGGATCGTCCGTCAATAAACCGCTTTGTCCGCTGTCGACAATAAAATCAAACCGGAAAGGATCAGCCGGATGGATCTTCAACCCTTTGATCAAGACCGGCTCAAAGGCCGGCGTCAACTCGACCATGGTACCGGGCAGCGGCAAAGACAGCGCATCAGCCCTGACTGTGGATGGAGCGATGCCGGCAAGGATCACAGCCGCCGCTAAAATATATTGAAAAAAAATACGCGCCTTTCTCATGAATTGATCCCTAAGAATACTTTTAGGTCTTTTAGCGGCTGGATATCATTGATGACTGGGACAAAGCCGGGAGCATCTTTGAGCCTCTGCAGCAAGATCGGATCAACATTCAAATGGATCGCTCCGCCCTTAGATCGCGACTGAAGATCCAATGTATCTGGGTTAAGATCAATACCGCCGGGCGCCGCCTGAGCCGCATCCCACGTCTTGGTGTCTGCTTTCTGATCAGCCCTCTCTAAAGCCAATAATTTTTCCTGCACTCCTAAACGGACAGGCTGCAGGATATCAAACGGCACCCCCCACGATCTCGCGATCTCTGTCAAAGAAACCGGACCATCCTTACCGAAATATAATTTTTTGATCAATTGCTGATCACTACCAGACAACTGTGCCCCGTAACGCTCCATTAACAACCTCACGCGGTTTAATGGTAAAAGTCCCTGCTCATCCGCATTAAGATAATAAAATTGGAGGATCCTCTTTGCTTTTCGTAAAGCTTGCTTTTTGGCGACTGTTTCTTTAACATCTTTCGTCAATACGATCTCAAGCAACCGGGCTTCATCATCCGTAAGATTCTGCAGGATGAGTTCACGGAGATAATCATGCTTAGTTACGAATTCTTCGCGCAGCTGCCGATCGATCTGGGCAATATCCTCTCCCTCCTCCAGCACCGCCTGCGACCTGACCTCCTCCTCAATCGCCAGCTCCGCTTGAATAAAGAAATCCATGTCCCGGCGCTCATTAGCCGCGGCCGCGGACTTAAAACCAATATAGGCCGCGCTTAAAAAATGATCTTTGTCCGCTGCTTTATAATGTAGTGCATACTGCCTGGCCGCGTCTAGGATATAAACCAAATAAGGCTTCATCAACGGGTCATCCCCTACCAATCCCTTCCTGCGTAAAACATCGATCTCCTGTCTTTGTGCATTGACTTGAGAACTTCTGGATCCATCCATGCTGGAATTGATCCTCAAACGCGGATGCGTCAACAAGGCCCGGATGGACATGATGTCATTGCGGATGCCGACAATACCCCGTCCAGTCCGACCCGATAGTTCCTTGATCGTTACAGGAACATTAGAATTATTTAAAATATCAAGAAGAGCATTTCGATCAGCCGTTATTTGATCATTGGAACGATCCGACAGCTGGGCACTGTCAGTCGTTTCGAATGGTACGCCTTGATCTAAAAAATACTGCCGAATATACTCTTTCATTCTCAGGGCTAATGGCGAACCAGCTGATTGAAGCGATTCTACATCAACCACAGCCATCGGACCCCAAGCCGTTGTTTTTATACCAAGAACGTTCATCTGTTCTGACAAATATTTCATAAAATCACTCAGAAAAACAATGAGCTGCGGGATCATTTGTTTCTTCTCCCATTTAGTGCTGGAAAAAGAATATTTCATAAAGAAATTAGTGATCCTTGTGTAATCTGGATGGGAACCCAATAATGACAAGAACTCCTCAGACATGTTAAAAGCTGGCGAATCAGGAGATAACTCCCGTTTTTTCTGACCGAAAGAGAAATTATCGGCACTCATGGTAAATCCATAATTTGTTAGTCTAAACCTTCCATCAACTTTCTTGTATATCAAATAATCACCTCCAGTAAACCCGTATAGAGGCGTCCAACCAATGAGGACATACCCGCCTTCGTTCACAAAAGGGATCAACTGTTTTAGGATCGGCATAATGGCCTTAGCACCGTAATATGGAAAGACCAAATTATTGATCCTGACGATATCTGCTTTGTGTTGGGAAAGCTGAATCCCTCGTGATCTTAGATCAAAGATATCCGCTTCAATAAATTTAAGATTATCCGTTTCATACTGCTTAACCGGCAGGAATAGTGCGCTCACGTCTTGACCTTGATATTCAGGAGAATTGGCATTGACTTTGGTCTTAATCTCGTTGAAGACCATATCAAAATATATTTTCTCATCGCTGGGTATATTACTCCCCGTTAGCGAGAACTCTCCCTTTCTGACAGACAAGATCCTTCCTTCTCTATCAAAATACACAAAACCTTTCTGCGTCTGCGCCTCATAGGTAGGGATCTGATTATCAATCCCGAAAACGTGCGCGGTCTTTGGCAGAATATCTGCTAATTCTTTTACCGTAGCTGGGCCATTCTTTTGATCCCATCCTATACCCACATCATAAATGACCGGTTCGCGAACTCCCTTAAGATCATTTTCCAGCAGTACTTTGATGGCCTCATTATTATCCGCCAATCTCATCGGATTTGTCGTCATGCTGATCAATTTTCCCGGTTCTTTATCTACCATCGCCGCATCCGCAGCAGCGCGCCGTTGCAGATCAGTAAGCTTAGTGATGATATGTTCAGCATTGACTTTCATCTTTACCGCGTCATCTGCGTCATGCGCTAATCCAACAACATTAAAACCTTGCTGACCCGATGATTTCCGCTGTTGAATAAATTGTCGCATTTGTTCTATGACCAAAGGAGCATCATCAACAAACAAGGCCTTGCGTTGAGGTATACTTTCTCGTTCCATCAATGATGCGACCGTCTCCATCTTTTCCTGGATCCCCCGAACAAAGAGCATATCCTCTTCTTTAATATAATCCGTGATTCCTAATCTCTTGAGAATCAGTATCCGTTCCTCCTTTTTAGAAACGGAAACAATGCGAACCCTTTTCCCAGCTTTTTTCTTCGTCTCTAAGAATTCACGGACACCTGGCAGCAACAATCTTGCTTCAACTTCCGAATCGCTTTCTTGTAACAATTCATTAAACTCATCTTGCCTTATCTTGCTGTGTAACGCGCTAAAATACGCATAAAGATCAGCTATGTTCTCTCCAAACTTAATAATACCCTGTTCAGACCATTCATTAAGGAGAACTTTCAAGTTACCGGTCATCGACTCGCCAATATGTTCTGTAAAAAACGCATCTGCCTCCTCCAGATCTTCCTCACGCGGAGAAAATCCAACAGGGTCCTTTACGCCGCTCTTCATCATGGCATAAACAAATACAAAAGCTGCTCTATTAATGGGTAAAGTATTTAGAATGACCCCATCTAGATCCAGAAAATAATGATCGACCTCATCAATATTAAAGGGCGCCTGTTCAATAGGCCTGATCAATTCATCTCCATTAGGGACCGTGTTAGGGTTCGCCTGTGTGAACCCTTTAAGGTATCGACTTCCAGGAAGATCACCTGAATTCGCAAAATAGGCTATCGACGTTCCTCCTCCATGCGATGCCGTCAAACCTGGGATTTTATTTAACTCTTGCTCTGTCTTATTTAACATTGTTTGCCAATGAATCCCTAGGTCACCACCTGTTATAAAAGCATGTTTTAATTGATGACTCCCTAGCAATCTAATAATTTCCTCAAGCAATTGATTGCCGCCATTAGCATAGGAAGGGTCTTCGAACTGCCCTGCAGGGCCCTCCCACAAAACAAAATTAGCGCCTTGAAGTTCATGACGAATACTGTCGACAGTTTGCGGCCCTATATCTTTACCGGTGCTATCGCTGGAATCCACCGGTTCTAGTACTTTTATGCCTCTTTGTGAGATCTTGATCTTGGCCTCTTCTGTCAAAAGTTCCTTTGCATATTTCCCTACTAAAACCAAGGCGTCCCCCGACTGAAGCTGATTAAAGGTAAAATCCGTGATTTCTTTACCTTTATCTTTTTTGGCGCCCCCAAAGATCGCAATTCCTTTTCCTCTTCCTTTTTTATTGTTAAGCACCGACATAAATGGCCGATGTCGATCATCCTCGATGTTATAAACAATGCCTTGAACGCCGTCCATGAGCAGCGCCATTTCATTTACAGTTGCCGCAAATGGGCGATGACTTATGCCAAATTCATCATTAACAAAAACCGCCCTTCCTGACTGATCTAGTCCAGCTAAATCCCGCGCAAGCTGTAAACGCATATCTTCACTTTCGGATTGTTCCCTGGGATCAAATCGTACATTTTCCAACAATAAAGCCTGCCCCTCAGAAAGAGCATCAAAGTTCCTGTGCGTACTATCGCCGATCAATCTAAATTCACCTTTGACAGGGTCAAGAAAACCGTTATCTTTTATAACGTGATCTGCCCCCAGAAGCCTTTGTAAGATGATATATGCCTTAGACATATCTAATGCTTTAACATGTTTCCCGCCAGGCCGGCTGTTGTGAGTATATAAAACGACTTTCCCACCATTTCTTATCAATAACTGGATGGAGCTTACATCTATACTTGCCTCTAGGTCCTGAAGACTAGCTGTCTGTGGATCAATCCCGCGGTCTTCATATAGAAAGCGGACAAAAAAAGTTCGTCCCTTTATTTCTTTTGCTGAAAGATCTGTAAGATTGATATTTCTTTTTTCAGTTGTTTGAGAAACTGCACGTGCAATGTCCGTACGGACATGCTCATGTAACGGCACAGTGATCTTAATGATTTCAGCACCATATGTATCCGCTGTTAGACTATACGTTGTGTGTTCTCGAGGGATGATCGCTGACTCAAACTCATTCAAAGTCCCCAATAAACGCCCATCCGGAGATCTTATAGAGATACTCCCTTTGGATACGATCAGGAAATGACTTTCATCGCTTTCTTGATGGAGCGCCAACCCCTTGCCTGTTGGCTGTATAAGATCAACGACAAATTCAGGACTCGCAACTAAACGTTGAACATGTTCTTGTCCGCGTACTTTCTCAGGTTTTACGATAAAATCTTCAGGACTCGTTCCTTTGAAAGATAGCGTTGCAAAGGCACTGCCTACATCTGTTTGACGCAGCGGATATCTAACATTGTCCCATAGACGCAATGTTTCACCCACATTGCGGACTTCGATGAATTCAGCCGCCTTCCCTTCTGGATTTCCTAAGGCATGTACTTCCGTCAATGAATCAGTCTCATAACGTAATGGAACCGTATTATGAATAACCAATCCCGGCTTAAGTTCAATGACATTCATAAGGTCCAAGAATTCCCAATATGCTTTCTTTAAAGCATTTAATTCCGTTAAAACGACCAGGGAGTCTGCATCGGACCTTAAGAATTCTTTAGCAAGCTTCTCCATAATGCCGTCTGGAGACACATCATGCTGCATGAAATATTTTTGTAATATTTGATTCAAAACATCTTGATCAATCCCATCTTTCATAAACCGAAGGAATTGTTCCTGCATACTTAAATTGTGTTCTAGTTCAGCTTGCAATGCCTTTGGATCAGCGATTTGCTTCTTAAACCCTAGCCTTATAGTGGCTCCCGGTTCAGCAGACAAAACAATATATGTCTCACTGGCACCCCTGGGGTGACCTTGAATACTTAGCAGTTCTTTAATATTTAATCTTTTTGGATAAATCCCTAAACCATTAGGATGTCGTTTAATAAAATCAACACTAAAGATCTTCTCCCCCATAATGTGCAACAAATCCAACAACTCAATGGTTGAACCATCAGGTAATATAGCCAAACTTGGTCTTGAATTTGATTTCTGATCGATCTTATTAGCTGAGAATAAAACCTCATCCGAACCCCAAACACGCAAAGATGTATTACCTCTGGCAATCTTTATGATGCCATGGGAAACAATACTTTGGGCCGTCTCATCTCCACTTCTTAATCTTTCCGCCAGGGGTATGCGACTTTGATTATCATCCCTTGAAGACATTGCTTCATCTTTATTAAATTGCTGAATATTTGTCGATACTATTTGTAACCTCTTTAAAGTATTGCCGATCATCGCACTATCAGTCGTAAACTCTAACTTTAGCGCCAGGCTTGCCCCGCCGGAGAAATATTTCCGAGGAACCATTTGTAAAGAAACAGCGTCTTTTTCTTCTTTAATATAGTTGTATGCGCCTTTCTTAAAGGCCTGCAAATATCGTTCATAGATCTTCAACTTCTCATTAGGATCATCAATATTGACGCCCATAACCTTATTCTTGTCGGCATATGCTAGGGTTAAGACGCTATCCTTGATCTTCTTCTTGTACCAGGTGGCTAGAATGAGAGAATTATAGACCTGACGCAATTGGGCGAAATTCGCACCGGTGTTGACTTCTTTGGTCAATTGCGGAATGACAAGATCTCGGATAGCATGGGCGGGTCCTGTCGCCCAACTGTTCCTTTCGTCCTCGCTTAACCCATCCCCCCGTGGGGTAGCAGGAGATAATGCCATTGTCCCCCTTAAGCTGCGGGCGAAACGAACAGCTTGGGCGCCACCCGCCGCATTCTTATCCTGGGCTAGATAATCCTGTTCTGTTAATACCTTTAATGATGATTCAACGACATACGCTGTACCATTCTTCGCATTCTCATACACCACCGCTTTGTCCGGGACGATCCACACTTTATTAAACGTGTTGACCGGAACATTCTTATTCCCCGATAACTCATACACTCTCTTCCAGAACTGTTTGCCAATATCCCCTTCCGGATAGACTAAACTCGCGGTGATCTGCTTGAGTAAATAATCCTGAGCCAATAGGTCGCGGCCCATTTCGGTCTGACCAAAACTATCCGGCACGATGCGGTCTTTTTCATACGGGCTTAAGTTGACCCACAGGTCTTTTTCGGGAACGGTAAGGCTGGCAAGGAAGT
>CAZFNI010000037.1:0-8370 GCA_964520655.1 uncultured Planctomycetales bacterium | reverse complement strand
GTCAATATCGGGATTTTGCTGGGGCTTGTGCCATAATGCATAATAACCATTGATATAAATCATCTAGAATTATATAATTGTCCTATCTTAAACGCCAAGATACTCATCTTGGCGTTGTTTTGTATTTTACAGAAAGGAAAGTCTATGGGAGCTTTACAGTTAGATGCATCCAATTTTCAGGCCGAGGTGCTCAATGCGGCAACCCCGGTCCTGGTTGATTTCTGGGCGGAATGGTGTGGGCCCTGCAAAATGATCGCACCGGTCATTGACCAGCTGGCCGTGGAATTAAACGGCAAGTTAAAGGTGGCGAAAGTCAATGTCGATGACGCCCCGGATCTGGCGGGACAGTTTAACGTCATGTCCATCCCGACATTGCTGATCTTTAAAGGGGGCAAGCCGGTCGATCAGATCGTTGGTGCTATGCCTAAGGATAAGTTGTTAGCGAAGCTTTCACCGCATTTAGGATAATGAAATAATGATGTCGTGTTGCAAGCAAATTATGCTTCACTTCAGCCTCACTGTTCGCCGCAACCGGCTACCCTGCGCCGGTTGGCTCTCATATCGGCTTACGTTCAGCACAATTTGCTTGCAACACGACGGCATGTTTCTTTAGGGAGTAATAAGATTATGTATATTGAAGTGCTCAAATCAAAAATCGGCCATGCCACCATCACCAAAGCCGAGCTGCATTATGAAGGCAGCATCACCATTGATACGGACCTGATCAAGGCCGCGGGCCTGATCCCCGGAGAAAAAGTGCATGTGTTAAACGAGAACACCGGCAGCCGTATCGAGACCTATGTCATCGCTGGAAAACCCGGTTCCGGCGAGATCTGCCTCAACGGCCCGGCCGCTCGTACGGGTTTTGTCGGGGATAAGCTGATCATCTTAAGCTACGCACTGGCCTCAGCCGAAGAAGCCAAACGCCTTAAACCCAGGATCATCTATTGCGACAGCCGCAATAAGGCTAAAAAATAATATGATGTTCGGCTCCTTAAAAGTGAGGGTGTTAGGCGACCCTGTCTTGCGCCAAAAAGCCAAGGCGGTCGCAAGTGTCGGGCCTGTTGAGCGCATGCTCATTGCGACCATGTTCGAGACGATGCAGGCGCATAAGGGGATCGGTCTGGCGGCGCCGCAGGTAGGCATCAGCGAACAGATCTTTGTGGTGGATACGGGCAAAGAAGCGTTCGCTGTTTTTAATCCTAAAATATTGAAAAGTTCCGGTCAGGAAGTTATGGAAGAAGGGTGTTTGAGCATCCCCGAGATCCATGTGAACGTCAAACGCGCCACCGCGATCGAAGTGGAATTTTTAGACGAAGAAAATCATCAGGTGCGCGCCAAGCTCACCGGCTTGACCGCTAAAGTCTTTCAGCATGAATTCGATCACCTGCAGGGCAAACTGATCATTGACTATTTGCCTTTGGCTGAACAAAAAAAGATATTAAAAAATGAGCGTCCAAACACCAGAAAGAAATAACGCAGCAGCCGTATTGCCGTCGTGGTTCCGTCAGCCTCTTCCTGATATGGGCAAGGTCAATGACATGAAGGGCATGCTGCGGGGTGCGAAACTGCACACGGTCTGTGAAAGCGCGCATTGTCCTAACTTAGGCCAGTGCTGGGGGCAGGGCGTGGCTACGTTCATGATCCTGGGCAATGTCTGTACCCGGGCCTGCCGTTTTTGCGCGGTAGCGGCGGGGCGAGGGGATATGCTGGATGCTGAGGAGCCGATGAATGTCGCCCAATCGGTTGTGCACTTGAAGCTCAATTATGTGGTGGTGACCTCGGTGGCCAGAGATGATCTGGCTGATGAAGGCGCGGGGCATTTTGTGGCCACCATCGAGGCTATTCGGCGTTTAAGCCCGCGGACAAAGATCGAGGTCTTGATCCCTGATTTTTCCGGACGAGAGGAGCTGTTAAACTTGTTGTCCCAAAGCGCTCCGGAGGTGATCAGCCATAATATTGAATGCGTCAAGCGTGTCTCGCCATTGGTGCGGCCGCAGGCAGAGCACAAGCGCTCTTTGGATGTGTTAAGGCATTTTAGGCGATCGGCGAAAAGAAGTTTCGTGAAGTCTTCTTTTATGCTCGGACTTGGAGAAACACGCGAGGAAGTGCGGGAATTGATGGGGGAGCTGCTGGATGCCGGATGCCAGATCCTGACCATCGGGCAGTATTTGGCGCCAACCACATCCCGTCGCCATGTGCGTGTTGCGCGTTTCGCCGCTCCGGATGAATTTGAACAGTATCGGCAGGAAGGCATGCGCATGGGGTTTAAATATGTCGAGAGCGGGCCGTTGGTGCGCAGTTCCTATATCGCCGAGAAAGGGTATCAACAGGCACTCATGTCATGAGCAAACAAACCAAGAATATCATCTCTATAATTCTGCCGTTCGTCTTTAGCGCAGTGCTGCTGGGCTGGCTTTTTCACACCTGCGACTATAAGCATATCTGGCAGACGATCAAAAGCGCGGACATGGGGTATTTATTGCTGGCCGCAGGTTTGTATTTTGCCATTAATTTCATGATCTGGTGGCGCTGGATCATTTTGATGAAAGCCATGAATTTGAAGTTCAAGCGATTCAGCAGCCTGCGCTGGTATCTCATGGGCCAGGCGTGTAATCTTCTGCCTATCTCTTCCGTAGGTGGTGATGTGATCAAGGGCTTGGGCATCTCGGCGGAAACAGGACATAAGTCCAAGGTCTTTGCTTCCATTGTGTTAGACCGCCTGATCGGGTTTGTGGCGATCGTGCTGATCGCGTTTTTGGCTTTCTGGGGAGGGAGGGATATCGTTAATGATATCCAGATCGTGTTCTCGATATGGCTCATCACGGCTGTTTCACTGGCCATGGGCATTGTGCTGTTTAGCCAGAGGGTCTTTACCTGGGCCACGAACGTGTTCAAACGCTGGCCGAAGATCAGGGAAGGACTGATGAATCTTCATTATGATGTGGTGCTGCTTAAAGGAAAATCCTCTACGGCTGTTATTACGCTGTTGATCTCGATCTCAGCGCAGATGCTTTTGGCCGTGGATTATTATGTGATCGGCAGAGCGCTGCATCAGGACATCCCTTTCTTTACATTTGTAGTTTTTTCGCCGCTGGTATGCGTGGCTACGGCATTACCCTCCGTCGGGGGATTGGGTGTCCGCGAACAGGCCTGGGTGCGTTTGCTGGGGAACGTGGGCGTGATCGCTTCCGCAGCGGCGGCCATCAGCTTTATCAACGGGATCTTTATGCTGGTCTTTGGTATTTTAGGTGGGGTGTTCTATGTCGCGACATTATCTGTTAGACGGGTACAACATTGTCAAACAAGTCCCGCGGTTAGCTGACCTGCCGTTATCCGAAGGCAGGGAAGGGCTGGTCCGCTGGATCAATGTTGCGAGGCCCCACGGCAGCGTGCAGAATTTAGTGACCGTTGTCTTTGATGGTCACCCGGCGCATTTCGGCAGTATGGCATCCGGCGGGGTCAAAGTCGTTTTCTCTGACAATCAGAGCGCCGATGATTTTATCAAAGGTGTGATCGATATTGCCCGCGACAAAAAGAAATTCGTGGTCGTCAGCAATGATAAAGGGATCACGCTTTACGTCAGGGCCCAGGGGGCGTCAGTCTTAAGTGTTGGGGAGTTCGCGGCGGATTTGCTGCCAGCCAAGCGGTCCTCGGGAAGAACGCAGGCTGGAAAGACGCGAGAGGCGGGAAAGAATATCTCCATGGTCCAACAGCAGAAGATCAATAAAGAATTCGCGAAGATCTGGTTAAAATGAAAAATCTGATCAAAAGTTTTGCGGATAAACTTTCACGCGTGGGCGACGCGATCTATTTTTTGAAAGATGTCATCAAGGTCATCTTTTCGGGCAAGGTGAGGTGGCATGATGTGCTCTCCCAGATGTATGACCAGGGCGTCCAGTCGATCATTATCATCATTCTGACCTCACTGGCCAGCGGCACGGTGCTGGCGTTGCAGGGGTTCGTGACGTTAGAAAAATTTGGCGCTAAGGAATTTATCCCGCGTCTGGTGGCATTATCGCTGGTGAGGGAGTTGGGCCCGGTCTTTACGGCACTGATCTTTTCGGGAAAGTCAGGTGCCGGGATCACGGCGGAATTGGGGACGATGAATACCCATGACCAGATCCAGGCCACCCGGGCCATGGGAGTCAACCCCATTGAGTTGCTAGTGGTCCCTAGATTCCTAGCCTGCATGCTGGTGCTGCCGGTGTTGGTCGTGATCTCTGAATTCGTCGGCATCTCCGGCGGATATCTGATCGGCGTATCACAAGCGAATTTGCCTGGCGCGTTTTACTGGAATGAGACCCTTGGCTCGATCGATTATGTGGATTTTTTCTCCGGGCTGATCAAGGCGTATTGTTTTTCGTTCATTATCGCCTGGATCTGCACTTTTAAGGGGTTTTATACGTCCGGTGGGGCTTTGGGCGTCGGTCGTTTCACGACCCAGGCGGTCGCGTATTCGTATATCGCGGTGATCATTTCCAATGCGGTATTAACAAAGATCCTTTTAACAATATGGGGTTAATTATATGAAGACAATGCTGTTGGGGTTATCGGTGGTGGTATTGGTGTGCAGCTCCTGCGCCCATGGGAATGCGGGTAATAACGGTCAGCTGCAGAGTTATCCGTCGCCCGTTGTTGAGGCGGGTTGGATCAGGAACGGTGAACCTATTGTGTTCGAGGATGCCAAATGGTTTCCCGTGCGCGATGTTGAAAACCTCATGGATTCGGAAGTCTATCAGATCGGGGAATATAAGGATGTTCAGATCTTTGTCGACAAACTGGATGTCAAGCCGTACCAGCGCCTTTACACCAAGTTCGCTAAGAATAAGTTCCGATATTTTGTGCGTCTAAAGAATGATTAAAGTCGAACACCTCTACAAGAAGTTCGGAGAGCAAGTTGTCCTGAATGACGTTAGTTTTGACGTCGCCAGCGGCGACATTGTGACGATCCTGGGGCCCAGCGGAACAGGAAAAACGGTGTTGCTTAAAAATATCATCGGCCTTATGCCGCCTGACAAGGGGCGGGTTTTGATCGATGGTGTTGATATCAGTCAGTTAAAAGAAGATGGTTTATTAAAGGTGCGCAAGACCATGGGGTATTTGTTCCAGGAAGGCGCGCTGTATGATTTTTTAAATGTATTCGACAATGTGGCTTTTCCGTTGCGGGAACATACGAGCTTAAAGGCGCAGGAGATCACTGATCGTGTGCATGACGTGTTGAACATGGTGGACTTAGACGACGTCGATGATAAGATGCCCTCTGAATTAAGCGGCGGGATGAAAAAACGCGTGGGGCTGGCCCGCGCCATTGTCCTGGGGGCGAAGATCCTGTTGTGTGATGAACCGACCTCTGGTCTTGATCCCATCCGCAGCAGGGATATTTCAACACTCATCCGGACGGTCGCCAAAAAGATCAATGCCGCTACCGTGATCACCTCGCATGACATTGATAATTCATTCCGCATCGCGGACAAGTTGGTCATTTTAAATGAAGGGCGCATCGCGGCCATGGGTCCCGTCGATCAGGTTAAAGCGGAAGCACAGGGTTTTGTGAAAGAATTCATTCGTTCCTAAACTAAGGAAGGATAAGTCATGGATAATAAAACAAATGTCAAGAAGACCGCGGCAGGCTTGTTCTTTGTGCTGGGCCTGGCCTTGATCGGGTTTAGTGTTTTTTTGATCGGGCTGGACAGGGGCTTGACAGAACAGAAGTTCGAGATGATCGCCCTCTTTAGGGAAGTAGGCGGGCTTAAAAGCGGCGCGCCGATCCGTATTTCCGGTGTCAATGTCGGCATGGTCAAAGAGGTGGATTTTTTAGACGAACCGATCGCTGGCCGCAGCCTGAAGGTGACTCTTAATATCTTCAAGAAATATGAGTTCCAGTTCCGTAAATGTTCTCGCATCAGCATCCGCACGGAAGGCGTGCTGGGGCAGAAGCTCGTTGAGATCAGCGAGAACCATGAAGTCCCTGTCTTTAAAATGAGCGAGCCGATCATCGGGGAAGACCCGCTGGATGTGGAAGACATGGCCGGCGTCATTACCAAAACGGCCATATCCCTGCAGAAGAGTTCGGTCGGCATTAACAGTTTGATGGATGAAATGCAGGGCGCTGCCGTCAAGGCTAAACGCCTGATGAACCGCTTTGAGGAAAAATTGGTCGAAGGTAACTTGTTCAAGATATTTTAATCCAAGGGAGAGGGATATGTTTGTTTTGGCGAACTTTTTTGGTGCTTTGGCGGAAGTTGTCAGCATTGTCCTGACGATCTATTATTGGATGATCTTCATCCGCGCGCTGATCAGCTGGGTGAACCCCGACCCGTTCAATCCGATCGTCCAGTTCTTGCAAAGAGCGACCGAGCCGGTGCTCGAACCAATACGTCGATTGCTGCCGCCGTTGTCGATCGACCTGTCGCCGATGATCGCTTTTTTTGCCATCATCTTTTTAAAACACTTCTTAGTCCAGTCGCTTTTTGATCTGGCGGCGCGTTTAAGATAGGGGAGAGATACACTTCTTCTTGCAAAAGCGAACAATTTATTGTATAAAAAGGATTCTAATTTAGATTTTATAGATATTATATAGGGAGGACGCATGTTCGATAAAGTAAAAGAGTTGATGGAATTAAAGAAGAAGGCTGACCAGTTAAAAAAAGAGCTGGAAGCGACACATATTGAGATCAATGAAGCCCGCGGGATCAAGATGGTCATGAACGGCGCCCAGATCGTGCAGTCGATCGAGATCGATGAGAGCATGTTGACGCCGGCAAACAAGAACCGGATCCAGATGGACTTGCTCAAGAGTTTCAACAACGGGGTCAAGAAATCACAGCAGGCTGCTGCGACTAAGATGAGAAATATACCAGGTTTAAATCTGCCAGGGATGTAATTCCTGCGAAGCCCTCAAACAAAAGTTTTAGGGCGAAGCAGAAACAAAGGAGAACGAAAATGCCTTATGATGCCAGTTTAGATGTTGCGACGTTCAAAGAAGTGGTCGATTTTGAGAATACCCGTGTCACCGTTGGTGTTTTTTCCTATAACGGTGCGCCTAAAAAGCTTCAGATCACCCGTGAGAACATGATCGACGGTAACTGGAGCTACACCAAGCTTGGCCGTTTAAGCAAGGATGAGGCCCAGGCGGTCGTCCCGATCATGATGAAAGCCATTGCCACGATGTAAAGGAGCCGGATATGGCCAATGAAGTCTATTTGACCCGTGAAGGGTTTAATAAATTACAGTCACAGTTGGAGCATTTGAAGGTCAAGGAGCGCCAGAAGATCGCGAAAGCGATCGGTGAGGCGCGCGCCCAGGGTGATATTTCCGAGAACGCGGAATATGATGCTGCTAAGGAAGCCCAGGCGCATAATGAGTCTAGGATCGCGGAATTGGAAAGCAAGCTTTCCAATGTCCGGATCATTGAGAATGAGAATATCCCTTCCGATAAGATCTTTATCGGGGCGATCGTGACGCTTGTTGACCTGGATAATGATGAAGAGCTGACCTACATGCTTGTTTCCCCGGAAGAAGCCAGCTTTGAGGAAAATAAGATCTCGGTTTTTTCGCCGATCGGCAAAGGCCTCTTAGGCCACAAAGAAGGTGAGAAGATCGCGATCAAAGTCCCCGCCGGAACCTTGAATTACAAGGTCAAGAAGATCAAACGCCCCTCATAACGATAACGCTGCCCAGAAGAATAACGATGGTATGAGGATAAAAAGGATGCGGTGCAGTGTTGTGTCCATCCACCAGCGGATCTCGAAGAAGGTGTTGATCTGATAATAGGCCAGGAGTATTCCCAGGAATACGGCGAAGAATATCACAAAGATGCGCAGCCCCGGCTGCGTCATTTTTTTCCAATTAGCAGCGAGCATTCCCAGGAAGATAACCCACAGCCCGTTCCATTTGAAAGACAATAGTTCACCCAAGGGGTAAGTGAGAACGGTTGTCAGGCGTTCTGCGGTCGATGGTTTAGCAGTTGAGAGTAGGCCGTTGACAAAAGCCTCATTGTGGGGGGCCATCCAAAGGGTAAAAATGACCGTCGGCAGGGCGGACGCAAGCACGATAGGTCCAAATGTTTTGATCTTATCCCGTCGGTATAACAATAGCAGACCCGTCAAGATCACCGAGGCCACAGTCCCTTCGGTTTTGGTAAAACTCAACAATCCTAAGAATACCGCCATTAAATTCAGGTCGTCTTTGTAAAAACAGATAAACGCGCATAAAAGATACAGGCCAACTAAGATGTCGCTGTATTGGCCGGCGCACAGGGTGGTGTTAAACGGCAGTAAAAATATTGCTGCTGTCATAATAAGGGCTGCGGCCTGCTGTTTGGCGACTTCCTTGTGGACGGCGGCGCGCGTCTTGGCAGCGGGGATC
>CAZFNI010000036.1:0-9325 GCA_964520655.1 uncultured Planctomycetales bacterium | reverse complement strand
CCAAAACTTTCCGGCACGATGCGGTCTTTTTCATAAGGGCTTAAGTTGACCCACAGGTCTTTTTCGGGAACGGTAAGGCTGGTGAGAAAATATTTGATAAGCTTTGTCGACTCTGCTTTTAATGCTGCAGACCCCGTTCCAGCGCCTTTGTCTAAAATAAATTCAAGCTGAAATGGATTTTCAGGATGGACTTTTATACCTTTGAGCAAGGCCGGGACGGCGGGAACACTCAGATCGACCATCGTCCCCGGAACGGGCAAAACCAATTCCTGCGCATAACCATTGCTTTGGCTAAACGGCTGCAAAAAGAACGCAGCGCACACGAGGACAGAAATAATATTGTCTATTTTACCGGGGATCCTCACAGGTAAACTATATCATATATATAATGCGCTTTCCAAGGGACTTCGACTGGAGGGAAATCCTTCTTAAAGGGCAAGATCCATCAGGCGCTGCAGGTTTTTAATATCCAGCTGACCGGGGGCAGTTGAGTTCTTCAGGAATGTATAGACCCAGCGGCTGCCGAACAACGGCAGTACCAGACGCGACAATGGCCCCAGCGGTCCAACACACATCGTGACCAAATTATCCCGACGATGCGCATGAGTGAAGTCGATCAAACGCAACAGGTCAGACTCATCACTGGCAAAGAAAGCGAATTTGACCGCGTCGGCCCCGGCGGATTTTGCTTTGAGGTTGAGCTCTTCAAAATTGCGGGGCGTACGCTTAAAATCATGGACGGAGATGACCACCTTCTTTTTCAAACGCTTGGCCAGCATAACGACCCTGGCGCATAACGGCGACGACAATTCAATGTCCACCCAATCGCATAACGGCAAGAGCGTCTGAAGCAGGATCCATTTCTTGGCATCGCTCATGGTCCGCTTAGCCCCCTCTTTTTTGTCATTGCGGACGGTCAGCAAGAGCGGGATACGGCATTGACGACGCTCTTTAAACTGGGCAACAGCAAATTCCAGGGACGGATCAGGAAAAAGATCGACGCGGATCTCTAAAAGACCAACGCCCAGCTTTATCAACTGGGCGTTGGTATCTTGATGATCCGCAACAAGTACGATCAATGGTTTCATTAGATGATAACTTCACCCTCTTTGGCCGCCATGTCCAAGAACGACTTGATACGGCGGGAGCGAGTAGGATGACGCAGCTTCCTTAAGGCCTTGCTTTCGATCTGGCGCACACGCTCACGGGTGACATTGAATTCCGCCCCGACTTCTTCCAGCGTGCGGCTGGTGCCGTCGACGATACCGAAGCGCAACTCCAGGATCTTGCGTTCGCGGTCATCCAGCGTCTGCAGGACAGAACCGATCTCGTCCTTGAGCATGGAATGCAGCGTCGCGTTGGCAGGTGAAACAGCTTTTTTATCTTCGATGAAATCACCAAAATGCGTATCCCCTTCGTCACCGATGGGTGTCTGCAAAGAGATCGGCACCTGGGAGATCTTTAAGATCTCTTTGACCTTGGTGACCGGCATACGCATTTCCTTAGCGATCTCCTGGGCCATAGGTTCACGGCCATATTCCTGGACGAATACACGGGACACACGGATGATCTTGTTGATCGTTTCCGTCATATGCACCGGGATACGGATCGTTCTGGCCTGATCGGCGATAGAACGCGTGATGGCCTGGCGGATCCACCATGTCGCGTAGGTGGAGAATTTATAACCGCGCTTGTATTCAAATTTCTCGACGGCGCGGATCAAACCCATGTTACCTTCCTGGATGAGATCCAAGAACGACAACCCGCGGTTGATATATTTCTTCGCGATCGACACGACCAGACGCAAGTTCGCTTCGACCAACAATTTCTTGGCCTTGTTAAAACGCGACTGGCGGGTCTTGATCTCACGCAGCTGGTTGCGGACACCGTTGATCGGCTCGCCCAATTCTTTGTTGAGACTATCGAATTTCTTTTTAAGCTCAGCATAGTTAGCCGGTTTCTTCTTGGCCTTCAGCTGGCGTTCGGTGCGGTCGATCTGCTCGATCAATTCCTGGATCTTAACCACGATCTCTTCGTTGACCGTCGATGTCAACTTAAATTCCGCGATCGACTTGGCGGAAATATCGGAACCGACGCGGGTGTGGCGCACATGCTCTAAGATCTTGGCTAAGTCCTTAAGCAAACGGCCGCGGCGTTCCAACTCATCCTTGATCACATCCTCAGCGTTGATATCATCGCTTAAGACCTGATTGATGATCGAAATAGCTTCCTTGCGCGCGTAGTAGGTCTTAAACAAACTCTCGGCGAATTTGACTTCCGCTTCTTCGATGCGTTTAGCCAGACTGATCTCTTCTTCGCGCGTTAACAGCGGGATCGAACCCATCTGCTTTAAATACATCTTCACCGGGTCGTCGAGCGGAATGAACTTATCGGAATAAACATCATCCTCTTTGCTCTCTTCGCGCATGCGGCGTACCTGCTGCTCGCGGCTTTCCTCATTGCTTGTTTCTTCCATGAGGGTGGCATCCTGCTCGGAATCGACAACCTTGATCTCCTTGCCGTCTAAAATATCAAAGACCTGGTCAATGTCCTCGGAGGAATCGATCGCATCCGATAACGTTTCATTGACCTCTTCATAAGTCAGGAAACCCTTCTTCTTGCCTAAGGTCACCAACTTATCCAAGTCTTCCTGAAATTCTTTTTCTTTTACCGGTTCTTTCATGTTATCTACCCTTTGATAAGCTTGATCAATTGACCTGTCATATCCAGATCATCTGATCGCTTAACTTCTTGTAATTTCTTTTCTAAACGTTTTTTTCGCAGCTTCGCGACACAGTCCCTGTATACTTGGGGAATATCACCCAGCCAGGCCGGATCCTTGGTCAAAAGCCGTGTAACAAGCTCTACCATGGCCTGGTCATTAAGGCGTGTGAGCAGGTCTTTAGCCTCCCACGACGGATTAATGGCCGATAATTCCCAAATATGCGTGATAATCCCCTGCATTAACGGATGCTCAAAATCCGACACGACGAGTTCTTCCTTGGACTGTTTAGCCCAAATGGGATCGGATAATAAGATCCCCAGGAACATTTCGTCTTGCAGCCGTAATTTTACCGGGACGATCGGTAAAACCTCTTCTTTCGACGGAATGACCTTCACCGTCGCCATCTGCTTGTGCACAGCCTCCTCTTCCAGGTCCAGATCCGACCTCAAGCGTTTCATCAGTTCGGACTTAACGACCTCATTACTGTAGCGGGCAATGGTCTCCAGCATGGACTGGCAGATCTGGGCTTTACCTTCGATGGATGAGATATTGTTGCGCGATTTAAGCCACGACAGTTTAAAGTCGTATAACGACACTGCGTTTTGTAATTGTACGCCGAAAGCCGGCGCTCCGTGTGTACGAATAAATGAATCCGGATCTTGGTTTTCCCCAAGCGTGGCGACACGAACGTTCATCCCCTCATCGATCAGTAGATCCAGACTGCGTATCATCGCATTCTGGCCTGCAGGGTCTGTATCAAAGAGCATTGTTACATTCGGAGTATACCGGCGGATCAGACGAATCTGCTCCGGGGTCAATGCTGTCCCCAGTGATGCCGCGATATTCTCCACTCCGTGGACAAAGGGCATGATCATATCCATGTATCCCTCGACCACAACTACACGATCTAACTTTCCGGCGGCGGCCTTAGTCAGGTTAAAACCGAACAAGTGTCGGCCCTTGGTGTAGACCGGCGTTTCCGGAGAGTTAATATATTTTGCCCCTTCCTCTTTGCTTAAAGCGCGGGCGCCAAAAGCGACGGGACGGGACGAAATATCAAAAATTGGAAAGATCACCCGGTTTCTAAACCGGTCATAAAAACCATCTTTTTTTTCACGGGCGATGATCAGACCCGCCTGGCTCATGAGCTCTGCACTGACCTGCTCACTTTTCAAATGCTTGATCAAACCATCCCAGGCATCCGGGGCGAACCCCAGCTGGAATTGCTTGACCGTTGCCAAACTAACAGCACGCTGCTTTAAATATTCTCGAGCCGCCGCAGCTGATGGCTCCTTCGAGGACAGCAGTTGCTGGTGAAAAAATTCCACCGCAAGACCATTGACCCGATAAATATCCTCTTTAAGCTTCTTTGAGGCATCTGCCGACGGTCCTGGCGCGCTATCCTCAGGGATCGTGATCCCGCACTGGTCGGCTAGCATCTTGACCGCGAGCGGGAATTCCAAATGTTCCTGACGCATCACGAAACCAACCGCGTTACCCCCCGCGCCGCAGCCAAAACAATGAAAGATCTGCTTGTCAGGGTTCACAACGAACGACGGCGATTTTTCATGATGGAACGGACAAAGAGCTTTAAAATTACGTCCAGCTTTTTTTAGCTGGACATATTTACCGATCGTCGTGACGATATCACTTCGTTCTAGGACCGCATTGATGATTTCATTTGGGATTAATCCCATGACGACCGATCACCGCAAAAACTTCTTCATTGAACTGTTGGCCTGCAAAGATCTTTCCGATCAATGCATGATACCCCAAATAATACGTGTTAGGCGCTGCTTTAGCGGTTAAGGCATACCCAAAAGACTTGAACGTTTGGTTCTGCACGAACGGCTGACGGCATAACAGCAAGGCAAAGACCGTTAAACTTGTCAGGAAAACACCCCTTGTCGCCCCCATGAATCCGGCAGCATACCGATCAATAACCTGATGATTCGCCTCTATTTTAAAGAGCAGCAAAACACCTCTGTACAACAGCATAAAAATCAAGACAATAACCAGCCACAGGGCGATAAAAACGATCAAATCCAAGCTGCCGGCTGACATTTTTGTCTTTTTAACCAAAAACTGAGCCAAAAAGCTATACCAATGCAGGCTGACAAAAAGGGCTGTCAACGTGCCGAAAAATCTGAAACTCTCTGCCACGAAACCACTTTTAACGCTGACAAAAACAGTGCGGACAAAAAGAACGGCTAGCGCCACGTCTACCCAATTTATACTGCGAAAAAATTGTGTCAACATTCTGATTTCAGACGAGTTACAAGCCAAAGTATAACACGAGGTTATGGGAGCGTCAAGGAAGCGCTCCCCCGAAAACTACATATATAACATATTAATGCCAAATAGGTTACAACAGAGCCTTAATATATGCAAGAATTATTTTTGGAGGGTCCTATTATATAGAGGCGACTTCAACAGGCTCAGGCTTTACATCCACTACAACCTGGGGCGCCGGGGACTGTTTACGGGTGAAATTGACAGAAACGATCTTGGAGATCCCGCGCTCCGGCATAGTAACGCCGTACATGATATCCGCGTTCTCCATGGTCTTTTTATTGTGAGAAATGACGATAAACTGAGCGATCTTGGCAAATTCTTTGAGCATATTGGCAAAACGGTTAACGTTGCTTTCATCCAGCGCGGCGTCAATTTCGTCTAAGACGCAAAATGGACTGGGGTTGACCTTAAAAACGCCGAAGATCAAGGCGATCGCCGTCATCGTCTTTTCCCCACCCGATAAGAGCGAAATATGCTGCGGTTTCTTACCAGGAGGCCTGGCCACGATATCAATACCGGATTCAAGGGCATTGTCAGGATCAAGCAGGATCAATTGGGCCTCTCCGCCGCCAAAAAGCATACGGAAATGGATCTGGAATTCTTCGTTAACGCGGGTAAAGGTGTCCGTGAACATTTGACGAGTGGTGCGGTTGATCTTCTGGATCGTCTGCATCAGGGCCTCACGGGCCGTCAATAGATCACTTTGCTGCTTGGTCAAAAATTCGAACCGTTGTTTTAATTCATCAAATTCTTCGATCGCAACCAAGTTCACCGCCCCATAAGCTTCGCACCGCTTCTTTAAAGCGTCGATCTGAACAGCCAACTCTTCGTAATTAACCTCAGGGACAGCGACGGATGCCGCTATATCCTCAGTAACAGGCGCATCTACTAGCCTTTCTTCGCTTGAGGCAACAGGTTCCAGAGCAGATCCTGCCTCGACCGCTTCAACAGGTTCGGGCGCCGGAAGATTATCCAGATCAAGGCGATACGCCTGAAGCAGACGTTCTTTAAGCGAACGCTGGTGGAACTGGATCTCTTGCGCGCGCATATCCAGCTGATGACGGCTGGTCTTGGAGGCAATGATCTCTTCTTCGTACGCTTTGGCTTGACCGCGCAGCCCACCCAAACGCGCCAGCATTTCCTGCTTGCGGCTGCTTTCCTCATTTAACTGTGTCGTCAGCTGGGCGATGGAATCCTGCAATGTTGCGATCAAGTTGTTTAATCGGACGATATCTTCCTGGATTTGCAGTTTTTTCGCCACAGACTCGGAAAGGCTCAGATCAAAACGGCTGATGTCCGCCAGATCACGGTCCAGCCCTTGAGTATAAACTGATAGGTTTTCTTCCAAACTTTTCTGCTGCTGCACTGCGGCCGCGGCTTCCGACTCCAATTGGACGACCGCAACGTTCATGTCCTCACGATCCTTATTCTTTTGAGCGATCGCGTCCTGCTTGGCCCGGACATCATCCTGGCAGCGGCGGATCTGGCCGGCAATTCCCTGCAAGGTTTCATTAAGCCTTGATTCCGAGACCTGTACGGAAGCCAGATCACTCTCGACCTGCGCATATTCGCTGGAGATCAGATCCAATTCTCCGACGATCTTACCCGTCTCAAGCTCAAGGTCATTTTTCTGCGCCTGAAGGACAGATAGTTTCTTTTCCAAGTCTTGGATATCCCGTAACACCGTATCTACAACCTGTTGTTGTTGGTAGAGCTGAATATCCAACGATTCTTTATGTGCAATAGCGGCCGTGATTTGTTCACTGATCTGTGCAAGACGCACATCCATGGCGCTTAAATCAAGTTCAACATACTTTGTTTCATAGACAATCTCAAACATCATTGTCATTGTTTCGGTCGACGGGATCTCTCGAATCTCTTTGATCTTACCGATAATACCCGTCTGACCATCCTTAGGGCGCGTGCTGCTGATGAAACGCCCTTCGACGATCGGGTCCGGACTGTCTTGATACTGCACCTGCATCTTGGCAATGAATTCTTTCTGGGAAACTAAAAAGACATGGGTTTTTTCCAGATCATCAATGGTATTATCCGCCGCAGCCTGGGCTAATCGTAGATCTTCCAATTTCTGACGTTCAGAACTTAACACCTGCCAGCTTTCCTGGGTCTGAAGATCGACACTGGTGATCGCCTGGGAAACTGCTTCTAATTTCTGATGGGCCTGCGTTTTCTCGCCGGAGACTTTAGTATTATCCTGCTGTAGACGCGTACGGCGCGCTAGTAATTCCATATTCTGGCGCAGCAAGTCGGTCAGCTGGTTCTTGATCTTGACTTCCTGCGCGTTAAGACTGAATTGTTCATTCGTATAGGTTTGAATAGAGGTATTCGCCTCTTCGATCGCATGGACCAGAACGCTTAATTCGTCCTTTTTCTGCTGCCAGCGGGCTCTCACATCGGCGATGGTCTGCTGGAACGAACTTAGAACAGCGTTGATCTCCTCGATCTTCGCCTGGCTCACCTTGCAGCGTTCCAGTGCCGCGGCCTTATCTTCCTCAAGCTTCACGCAAGAGGCATCGATCTCGTCGGCCCTTTGTTCATTAAAGGAGATCTGGCGGGAATTCATCTCAATATCATTCTCCAAACGCATTTGTTTGGACTTCAAGACATTGATCGCTTCATCGATCTCCTCGACTTGCAGCATTTCCAGTTCCAGCCTGTCATTAAGCTCTTTAAGGGCGGCTGTTAATTCCGTATCCTTATCCTCCAGGGCTTTGGATCGCGACAGGATCTCCCCAAGCTCTTTCGTGAATACATGAACATTGTATTGGGCCATGACCAATTCAAGCCCTTTGAGCTGTTCGAATTCTTCCTTATAACGCTGGGCTTTCTTGGCCTGGCGTTCGATGGAACCGATCTGACGTTTGACTTCGACGACAATATCATTGATGCGCAGCAAATTCTCTTCAGTTTCCTTTAATTTGCTTAACGCTTCTTTTTTCTTAGATTTATATTTGGTGATGCCGGCAGCTTCATCGAAGATCTCGCGTCGGTCTTCCGGTTTGGAAGAAACGACTAAATCGACCTTCCCCTGCTGGATCATGGAATAGGATTCCGCGCCGATACCTGTCCCCAGGAACAGCTCGATGATATCCTTCAGACGGCAGACATTCTTATTTAAGAGATATTCACTCTCTCCAGAACGGAACAAACGGCGGGTGACCGTCACCTCATCGTGCTCGATGGGCAGTACTTTGCTTTCATTGGAGAAAGTAACACTGACCTCCGCAAAACCCAGCGCCGGGCGGGTGTCCGTGCCGTTAAAAATGACGTCGGTCATGGAAGAACCGCGCAGGTCTTTGGCGCTTTGTTCGCCTAATACCCAGCGGATCGAATCAAAAACATTACTTTTACCGCAACCATTAGGTCCGACGATGATCGAAGTACCGGGTTGGAATTCAAGGACAGTTTTATCAGCGAAGGATTTAAAACCAAATATCTCAAGTTTCTTAAAATACATAGCTGTAATGTAACGGGAATCAATTCTCTCGTCAATAAATATGTAAAAATATTTTATGACGCGCCTAAGATGGCCTGGATATTGGAGATAGGAACGATGCCCTGGATGGCAAAGTCAACACCGTCGAAACCTTGAGCATTGATGCGGCTGATCAAGGCAGGATCAACTTTTATCGCAACGCCGGGACCCCTCTTGGAAACGTTGATGGTCCCGCTATTGAGATCTATCCCTCCCAGCGGCTCCGCTGCCATTGCCGGATCTTTCCTGGGGCCTAAATAATATTCCAGGACCTTATCCAGCGCATTACGCCCCCAAAACCATTTGATCCCCCCATAATCCAAAGGGTCATGCCAATAGGCTTGCGCCCCGCTGTGGGTCAAGATAGCGAACAGAAACGGCTGGCTTTGATAGGCCACTGTTCCCTGAATTTGTTCGGCTGAAATGATCGGATGTCCCGACTGAACAACAACCAATAATCCAGTCCGGCTAGCCAGTTTTTGAATTCGAGCATCCAGGGTTTTTAGATTCTCGACTATTTCAGGCTTCTGGCCATTGATCTGTATTTGCTTATTGCGTTTATCAAATTCAGGAGCAACCAGGAATATCTTAGAGATGACCGGCTTGACCGGCACCCCCCGTGAAGAAAACAATCGAGAACGCCCCAGCCTCATGGATACCGACACCATCGCGGCATCGCCCTTTAACCGCAAGTCTTCCCCGGAGGCATTGACCCTGCGGATCGCTGCTGCAGCATCGATATTCAACCCGCCCGAAAAATACCTGCGGGGTACATTCTGATATGTTTTGGCATCAACCTCGTCCCGGAT
>CAZFNI010000035.1:0-9382 GCA_964520655.1 uncultured Planctomycetales bacterium | reverse complement strand
CTGTCAGCAGGGTCAGTGTGATGCTAATGACCATCGGCCCCCAGGCATGTGCCCCGCCGATGATATCCCAGAACCAGGTATTGATCGACGGCAGCAAGAGCGGGTATTGGGTATTGCTGCGCCATAATAGAGGCTCAAACATGTCCCGGAAATGTTCTTGTCCTAAATAAATGAATTTGGCTTTCAGGTTCCAGCACGACCAGGCATCCCAGCCGCCTAAAGGATAGTGCAGGGAGTGCATGATGACAAAGAACGCGGTCACCCCCAGAACACACCATGCTTTTGGGTCAAAGACAAGGCGTAGGGGATTTTTATAGATCAACACCGCTAGTGTGATCATGCTTACCAGGATCGTCGGCCAAGGCGTGAATATCCCTAAACACAATTGAAGGATAAAAACAATGATGCCGTTTAAGCCTAACCACAGGGCCAACAGCATTAAGGGGCGTAAAACGGAAGGGGTCATTGTCCGGCTCCAGGGTTGGCGGCCAAGATCAGTCCTGTGGGGGAGGCACTTAAAGGTTTAAGATGCAGCTCATCAATTTTTTTCATGGCGATCTGCGGTGACGTGCAGTCAAATATGACAAGCGGTAATTGTGTATTGCCAAGTTCCAGAACCGTCGGGGCCAAAACATATTGAGCCTGTTCATATTGGGCGATGGCCAGCGGGTGTTCCATGTTTTTATCTGTATAGTAGCCGGCGCGGCGCAGACCTTTAAAGACTGGCTGTAAGGGCACAAACTGGTAAGAGAGGGAATGCAGCCCCATTCGTGTTGCCGGATTTTGCTCCTGAATAGTGCGCAGGGAAAGCTGTATCAAGTTGACGATGATGACCAAAGACAGTGCGCCTAAAACGAAATTCTTGAACGTCAGGTTTGGCATGGAGGGATTTTAATGACTGCTCGCTTCTTTTGCAATAGAAACTTCCGCTCCTATGCATGTCGTCATGACAGGCATGGAACCCGCAGGGACACGGGATGCTTCTTTCCAGATGCTCACCCCCCAGCCCCCACAACAGATGCACGTTGGTTGAATGCAACGGTTGGGGTTAATCGTTAATATGTATTAATGGGGTGGCATCTGGTGGGGGACGTTCGCATCTTTAAAAGAACATCCCGTGTCCCTGCGGGTTAGCTAGCTGATCATTGCAAATCTGCCAAAGAAGAACAGGGGATTTCATAAGTTTAGAACGTAAAATAATTGTGGATGCTGGGAAAGTTTTTTAAGGCGACTGTGGTCCCATCGATCTGCGTCGCCGATTCAGTCCCACAGCACCGATGCTTTCTATCGGTGCGTTGTGGGACTGGAGATCTAGAAAAGATCGATGGAAAAAGACCACCGGAGCCGTAAAAATTTTCCCAGCAGCCACAATTATTCCTTACAGCTAATGTCGTTAGCAGATGTAGAAAGTGACAGGACCCGTTCCATGCCAGACCTTCATTTTGGCAGCAATGTTTTGCATTTAACTGGCTTTTGGGTATAATGACCTCTATGATTTCAGTCGGCGTTATCGGGGCTGGACACTGGGGCCCCAATCACATCCGTATCTTTTCAACTTCGACATTTTCCAAAGTACTCATGTGCGCGGATTTAGACGAGAAGCGTCTTTCTGCCATTGCCGGACTTTATCCAGGGATCAAAACCACCAAAGATTACAAAGACATTTTAAGATCGTCGGATATCGACGCGGTTGTGATCGCCGTCCCGACGAATTTCCATTATCAGTTAGCTAAAGAAGCCCTGTCGGCGGGTAAGCACGTACTGTGTGAAAAACCTTTGTCGCTTGATCCAAAAGAATGCTTGGACTTGGAGCAAACCGCGGCCGCGGCTAAGAAAGTCCTGATGGTCGGACATATTTTTGTGTTCAACCAGGGCATTGTCCGTATGCGCGAGTATATCAAGAACGGGGAATTGGGCCGCATCCATTATGCTCACTCCGAACGCACGAATTTAGGGCCGTTTCGTTATGATGTCAACGCGCTCTGGGATCTGGCTCCCCATGATATCTCTATTTTCAATTACCTTTTTGACAGCTGCCCCGTGTCGGTGTCCGCGCGCGGCCATAAATGTCTGGGAGGGAAGCTGGAGGACCTGGCTTTTGCCACTCTCGATTATCCTGATAATATCATGGTCAATGTTCATGTGTCCTGGGCGGATCCCAAGAAGGTCAGGCAGATCACCGTTGTTGGTGACAAAAAGATGCTGGCCTGGGATGATCTTGATCCCGATGGGCCGATCAAGCTTTACGACAAGCATGTGGAAAAGACGGATGTTTATTATGAGACTTACGGGGAATTCCAGTTGCTGTCGCGCGAAGGGAGCATCACGATCCCTAAGATCGGATTCAATGAACCTTTGAAGGCGCAGGCTCAGTATTTTGCTGATTGTGTCGAGCGCGGGGCAGACCCGGTGCTGTCCAATGCCCGGCGGGCCTATGATGTCGTTCACACGCTGTGCGCGATCACCGAATCGATGAATCGTAAAGGCGAAATGGTGAAGCTATGAGTTTTAAAGCCCATGAAAAAGCATTGGTGTCCCCCGGAGCTAAGATTGGTGCAATGACACGTATCTGGGCTTATTCCAACGTTCAGGACGGTGCGACGATCGGAGAGGATTGCAATATTTGCGATGGATGTTTTGTGGAAAAAGGAGCGTCTATCGGCAGCCAGGTGACACTCAAAAACAATGTGTGTGTCTGGGACGGCATAACATTACAAGATGGTGTGTTTGTCGGAGCGGGCGCGGTGTTCATCAATGATCGGCTTCCCCGCAGCAAACGCAAAGACTGGGTCCTGGAAAAAACGATCGTCCAAAAGGGTGCCACGGTTGGCGCCAATGCCACGATCATGTGCGGATTGACCATCGGCACATACGCCTTTATCGGTGCTGGCAGTGTTGTCACTAAAGATGTTCCTCCCTATGCTTTGGTCGTCGGGAATCCTGCGAAGGTGGTTGGATATGCCTGCCGTTGCGGCCGCAAATTAAACGCAGGATTGAGTTGTTCCTGCGGATCACAATACCAGTTGGTTAACAATACCCTGGCTGCGCTTTAATATGGACTCCAAGATCCTTGTTTGCCCCATTGCCTATAACGAAAAGATCAAGATCGTTAATGTCATCAACCGCTTTCGAGCCAGCCGCGCGTACGGCAAAGTGGATTATATGGTCATCGACGACGGGTCTGATGACGGCACAAGCGATGTGATCGCCTCTTTTGCGGGAAAAGGGGTTAAGACGATCCGGCATATGAAAAGGATGGGGGTGGGGGCGGCGATACGCACGGCTATTGTGCATGCGAAGGACAACGGTTATCAGATCATTGTCATCATGGCGGGCAATGATAAGGATAACCCGCAGGAGATCCCGCTGCTGTTGTCCCCTATCGTTGATGAAGGGTTTGATATCATCCAGGGGTCGCGCTATTTAGGCAAGGTCGGCTCCGGTGGGGATATGCCTTTTTACCGCAAGCTGGCCACGCGCCTTCATCCGTTCGTGTTCTCGCTGTTGACGGGCAGGAAAGTGACGGATACGACCAATGGTTTCCGCGCCATCAAATTGTCCATCTTTAACGACCCGCGCATCAATTTGGACCAGGAATGGTTAAACACCTATGAACTAGAGCCGTATATTTTGTGGAAAGCAGCGACACTTAAATTAAAATATAAAGAGGTCTTCGTGACCAAGATCTACCCGCCCAAGACCATGGGGGGGTATACCAAAATGATCCCGTTCTTAAGCTGGTGGAGCATCCTTAAACCGTTGTTCTATTTAAAATTAGGTATAAAGAAATGAAATTATTCGGCAAAAACCCTGTTCTCGAGCGCATTAAAAGTAATCCCAAATCCATCCGCCGTCTCCTTATTGAAGAGGGGCATTTGGAGTCGGATTATGTGATGAAAAAATGTCACCAGCACAAGATCCCCGTCCAGGTCGTCCCGTATACAAAGATCCAGAAATATGCCAACAGCACCAGCACCCAGGGGATCTTGGCCGAGATCGAAGATTTTCAATATACAGATTTCAATGAAATGCTGGAGAATGCCTTAAAGAAGAACCGTATCATTATTTTTCTCGATAACATCACCGATCCCCAGAATCTGGGCGGCATTGTCCGTTGTGCCGGGTCATTGGGAGAATTTGATATCGTGCTGCCCACCAGCGAAGCCGTCGGGGTCACCGAGGCGGTGCTGCGGGTCGCCTGCGGCGGGGAGAATTTCTTGAGCATTGCTCGCGTATCGAATCTGGCCAATGCCATCACCAAGGCCCAGGAGGCGGGTTACTGGATCGCGGGGACCGCGATCAATCATGCGGTGTCCTTATATGAGGTCAAGTTCAGATCACCGTTGGGGTTAGTATTCGGGTCGGAAGCCAAAGGCGTCCGGGAAGTCATCCGCAAAAAAATGGATTGTGAGGTCACGATCCCCATGAAACATGAAAGGATGTCGCTTAATGTCTCGCACGCAACCGCGGTCTTCTGTGTCGAAGCGCTCCGTCAGCGCGCTTAATTTTTTTGCGGAAGCAGGGCTGCTTAAACGCGTCAAGCGCAGCGGCTGGTGGGTCGCTGGTATTGAGAACCCTGAATCGGTAGCGGAGCATTGTTTCCGTTGCGCGGTCATCGCCTTCTACATCGCGATCCAGGAAGATGCGGACCCGTATCAGTCGGTCGTGATGGCGCTCTTCAATGATATCCACGAGGCGCGCATCAATGATCTGCACAAAATGGGGCATTATTACATCGAGTTCCGTGATGCCGAGAAAAAAGTTTTCCAGGACCAGATCAAATTACTTGATGAAAAAGTAGCCCGCGAGCTGTCGGCATTGCGCGGACGCTATGACGCGCAGCGCACCAAAGAAAGTATTGTGACGCGCGACGCCGACATTCTGGAATGTTTGCTGCAGGCCAAAGAATATCTGGATAATGGCTATCCCGTCGCAAAAACATTCTTTCAGAGAGCGCCGGCACACTTAAAGACAAAAACCGCCAAAGAGCTATGGGCAAAAGTCAAACAATGGGACAGCCACGCCTGGTGGCAGCATGTCGTCAAATTCGAACGCTGATCCCGCGGGCCCTCTGTGTTCTTGTTTGGGGGCTTGGGGCAGGCGGCTGCGCCACATATAATACCGCGACCGGCCGCAGCGAAATGATCTTTGTCTCCACATCGTCGGAAGTGGCGATGGGAAAAAAGATCAGCAAAGAGATCCTTTCTAAGAACAAGATCTGCCCTGACATAGAAGCCAGCCGGCGTTTAGACCGTATCGGCAAGCGGCTTGCCAGGGTTTGCGACCGCCAGGACATTGCGTATCATTTTTATCTGATCGATTCCAAGGATGTCAATGCGTTCACGGTGCCAGGCGGTTATATTTTTTGTTATACCGGCTTGTTCGAGAAACTCACCAGCGATGATCAGATCGCCGCAGTTCTGGCCCATGAGATCGGACATGCTGCCGCCAAGCATACGATCAAGAAATTCCAGGCGGCCATGGGCTACGACGTTGTGCGCAATGTGGTTTTTCGGCTTGTTTCGTTTAAGGTCCCCGGCCTTAGTACTATTGCGTCCATGGGGTCTGACGGTTTGATGCAGCTGGCCATGTCGGGTTATGGGCGTCAGGATGAGTATGAAGCGGACCGTTTAGGAATTAAATATCTGTATTTGTCTGGTTATGATTTAAATGCTATGATTGGTGTGTTTCGTGTGCTTGAGACAACAGATAAAAAACAGGTTCCACTGATCTTCCGCACGCATCCGTTCGTTAAAGACAGGATCACACGCGTGGAGACCGACATCAAGGACGTTAAATCTAAATACTGATCATGAAAAAGAAATTAGATTATCTGGAACAAGCATTGAAAGAATCAAAAGAGATCTTTAAGATCGTCTTCGAGCATTCCCCTGAAGCGATCACCGTCACCGACAAAGAAGAGCGCATTGTCGCCTGGAACCCGATGGCAGAAAAGCTGTTGGGTATGAGCAAGAGCGATCTGTTCAATAAATCCGTCAAAGAATTATACCCGATCGATGAGTGGCAGCGCATGCGGGGCTTGAATATCCGCAAGACCGGCTGGCTTTCGGACATTCAGACCAAGATCATCCGTAAGGACGGCTCTGTTTTAGATGTCAGCGCGTCGATCACCGTGCTTAAGGATCCCCGTGGTCAGATCGTCGGCGCGATCGGTATCCTGCGCGACCTTTCCCGTCAGAAAATATTTGAAGAACAGCTGCTGCAGGCCAAATTGTCCGCGGAAGAAGCCAATCAGGCCAAGAGCGTTTTTTTGGCTAAAATGTCCCATGAGGTGCGTACGCCGATGAACGCCATCATTGGTATGCTGGACATGACGCTGGATACGTCGTTAACAGAAGAGCAGAAAGACAATATCAAGGTGGCCAAGGACGCGGCGGATAATCTACTCTCATTGATCAATGACATCCTGGACCTGTCCCGTGCTCAGGCGGGCAAGGTCGTCATCGAAGAAGTCGAGATCAACGTAACGGACATTGTGAAGAATATTTGTAAGGCATTGTCCGTCTTGGCCCGCAATAAGAATATTGATCTTGTCTGGGAGATCGATCCTAAGCTTCCCAAGTTGATGATGGGCGACCCGGTGCGTTTAAGGCAGGTGCTGGTCAATATCATCAGCAATGCGGTCAAGTTCACCAACAAAGGCCGGGTCACGGTCAATGTAAGGGTGGAATCGCTGCGTGATAAAGACTGCATGGTCTGTTTTGAGGTCATTGACCAGGGGATCGGCATCCCGGCTAAGAATTTACCGAACATTTTTGATGTTTTTACAGAAGCGCACAATACCACGGCCCGGCGTTACGGGGGCACGGGGCTGGGGCTGGCTATCTGCAAGAAGTTGGTTGAGATGATGCGCGGCTCCATTGTCGTTGAGAGTACGGAAGGCGTCGGCAGCACGTTCCGTTTCAAGATCATTTTCTTGGTCAACCCCGAATTGTTGATGAAACATCCGCACAATATCCGTGATGAACTGCAGGGGATCGGGTTATTACCGGAAACATTGCAGAATTTGCGTATTTTGCTAGCTGAAGACGATCCTGTCAATCAGCGCATCGCTGTTAAAGCGGTGGAGAAATTCGGCTGGAAGGTCACCGCGGTCAACAATGGCCAGGAAGTTCTGGACATCATCGCCAAACAGGCCTTTGATGTGATCCTGATGGATGATTCCATGCCTGAGTTAAACGGCATTGAAACGACCCATGTGATCCGCCGGGAAGAAAAGCAGACCGGGATGCATATCCCCATCATCGCCATGACTGCCAATGCCATGGCCGGCGACCGTGAACGCTATATTTCCGAAGGGATGGACGGGTATGTGTCCAAACCTTTCGACCGCAGCGTGCTGTATAATGAAATTGTCAACTTGGTATCCCAGCGTCAGGGGTAAATCTTAATGAGGGAGTAGAAATGGAAACAGATATCATCGATCTAAAAGAAGTCATGGAACGCGTACAGGACGATAAAGAGTTGCTGCTGGAACTCTTTGATATTTATCAGGGCGATTTTGTCAAGAAGCGTCAGGCTTTGTCCGATGCGATCACAGCCAAAGATATCGTCAAGATCAAGGAAGTAGCGCATTCCATGAAAGGCGCTTCCGGGAATATCTCGGCGAAATTGATCTACGGTTCATGTCTGGCGTTGGAGCAGCTGGCGAAGTCCGGCACCACCGACGGCATGGAAGAACTGGTCAAAAAGATCGATGTGCAGTTCGCCCAAGTCCAGGGCAGGGCCGTTGAGCTTAAAAAGGAGTGGGGCGGAGGATGATGCCCGCCCTGGGGCCATATTTATTCTTTGTTGCCCTGTCTGTCTGCGCTTACCTCAATACATTATCACATCCGTTCGTTCATGATGAAGCTGTTTTCATCCTGCAGAACCCTCACATTGGTGATCTAGGCGGCTTGTTCCAGGTCTTTTTTGCGCCGGCGGCCAATATCCTGGACGCGAATGTCTATTACCGCCCCATGCTGGAGGCGCTGTACCGCATCGAGTATCTTTTTTTCAAATTCGATCCTTTCTGGTGGCACTTGTTCAATATCATTGTGCACGGCATCAATGCTGCTCTGGTCATGCGTCTGATCGTTCTATCCGGGTTTACGCGAAGCATCGCCTGGGCCGCGGCCATTTTATTCACGGTTCATCCCATCCAGACGGAATCAGTGGCCTGCATTGCGGGTGTTTCCAACTTGCTGATGGCATTTTTCGTGCTGCTGTGTTTGACGTTCTATTTAAAGAACCGCCGGGGCATGTCGGCGCTGATGCTTGTGCTGGCGCTGCTGACCAAAGAGCAGGCGATCTTTGTTGTTCCGCTGATCGTTTTGATCGACTG
The DNA here is from genome assembly GCA_964520655.1 of uncultured Planctomycetales bacterium. Lineage (GTDB taxonomy): Bacteria > Omnitrophota > Gorgyraeia > Zapsychrales > Fredricksoniimonadaceae > JACQQW01. The sequence goes on along the minus strand of CAZFNI010000035.1, from coordinate 1,038 downwards.
GTACCGCGGGCGAAAACCGGCGTTGGCCTGGGGATTAATGGCCATGACCAGCATCCTGTTCTTGGGCCTGCGTCAGATGCTGACAGGGTCTCATATCATCGCGGATATTCTCGCTTCGCCGGGAGAGCTTAAATTGCGTCTGCTGAGTATCGCCCAGGTGATACTGACGAATATCCGGATGCTTATTTTTCCTTACGACCTGCATTATTACCGGTCGACGGATATCTTGGCCCTCCATTGGCCCTGGTGGCTGGGGCTGATGATCTTGGGGGTGTGTTTAGTTGTCCTGAATCGCCGTTTTATATGGTTTGGCGCGGGATTCTTCCTGTTAGCCTTGTCTCCGGTATTGAACATCATCCCTCTGGTCAATGAATACTCATTGATCATGACGATGGAGCATTTTTTGTATGTGCCCATGATCGGTGTCATGCTGGTCCTGTGCGGGCTTGTTGCGCGTTTTTGCTGGGGAAGGGCTGAAGGAGTGCTTTTCGCGTGCATGATATTTTTCTTCTTTTTGACGCTGGTGCAGAACGAGTATTGGCAGAATGAGGTCGTTTTGTTTGAACGGATGACGGCCTATGAGCCGAATTTCGGACGTGGTCAGTATTTACTGGCAGGGGCATACTATCAGAACAAGGATTTTGTGTTGGCCAATGAGCATTTTGCCAAAGCTTACGCGATCATGGACGGGTATTCACGCAAAGCCGTCGGCGCGAAGTCTCAGGATTTCTTAAGGAATTACAAACGGGATATCTTGTTTGATTGGGCTCATAGTTTTGAGGCCATGGGGCATTGGACGCTGGCCCGGCAGAAATATGAGCAGGCTATCGTCTTGGATGCGAACGACGCCAAATTATGGGATAATCTCGGTGTGCTGCTTGTGCGGTCGGGTAAGGCGAATGAGGCCGTTGCCTATTTTGAGAAAGCGCTGCAGGTCGATCCTGGTTTCGGTCTGGCCCGGCAGCATTTACAGCAGATCAAATAAAAGGACAATACAATGATGTGGATCGTGTTGATCATGGCGTTCGTGCTGTTTGT
>CAZFNI010000034.1:0-10647 GCA_964520655.1 uncultured Planctomycetales bacterium | reverse complement strand
AGCTTTTGTATTATCTTCTCCTAATAGAATACTCTGGGAGTATTTTGACTGCATTAAAGAAAATCTACATTTAATCAAAAAAACAGAAGATGAAAAAACCATTAGACTGCACACACTAACGTGTGTTTTTATGTCTGTATCTGCTGTGGAAACTTTCTTTAATATCTTCTTCAGAATACTGATTGAGGAAGATGATTTCAGACAACATTTTAAAAATACTTTGGAAGAAATAGATAGCGTTAGGTTTACTTTAGATAAAAAGATTAAGGAATGGCCGACTAGGTTCTTTGGCCGGGGGATAGATTTTAGTCAGGGAATTGGACAGAGATTTATAAAACTAAAAGATTTAAGAAATGAATTAATGCATTTTAGAAGCAGTCATCAACTAAAACAGATTGATAATATTTTCATTGCTGGTCTAGCAGATACTTCAGCCTACGATAGTCTTGGCGCGTCAACTGCTTATGATGCTTTTGAGATTGCGGAAGGAATGCTATCTGAAATCGCAAGGTTAAGAGGTATTAAAGAAAAGAATGTTCCACAATTTATACATTTATGGATGGTGAAAGTCCCTGGTGCTTAGGAGAGTGAATGGAGTCTAAAGAAGTAATGCTTTTTGAGAATGTCTTAGATTGTGGATTTGATTTAGGACGAAAGATGCAAGGAAGACCCGTTAATGGTTCTTACCAAAGTGTATTGGCTATATTTCTGGATGGCAGCACAAGAACATTAAGTGCTATTAAACTACTACATAATAATGGATTTTATGAGGAAGGATTCTCTCTCGTAAGGGTGTTATTAGAAATATCGGTTGATTTACAATTCATCAATTTAAATAAGCTCGAAAGAGCTCAACAATACATTGATTTTGGAAAACTAAAAGCTAACGAGAAAATATATTTTTTAGATTCTATCGACGATGTGACTGCGTTTACACAAGAAAAATATGATATTCAATTTGAATTTAAGAACAAGGCTAGATGGTCACAGATGACATTTAAGAAAATGTTGGAACAAGTTTATTCAGATGCAAAAGATGTTCAATCGGGAGTCATTCTTTATAATCTGCTTTGTGGTTTTAGTCATTCTTCTACTGCAGGCTTGGGTTCAACCACAGTATTTACAAAAGAAGATATCCCTATCAGAGAAAAACACAGAGAAGACTTAATGAAGTCGTTGCCTGTTCTAAGCTGTCTGTTGGTTCTGAGCATTTATGATAGCGTAAATAAAGAGTTTTCCCTTGATAAGGGAGAGCAGATTGAACAATTAAAGACTGCCAAAGTGTAATAATTAGTAATCTGTTACAAAAACAGTTCTTATTGGTACTGACCTTACCCCGAAGAACTGGACAGCTTGAAAGTAGAGTCTCCGCAGGGTAAACTACCCTGAACAAGGAGGCTTGAATGCCAAGACAAAGACACACAGAAGAACAAATCATTGCTATTTTAAAGCGGCATGAAGCGGGTGCAAAAGCGACAGAACTATGCCGTGAATATAATATCAGTGATGCGACATTTTATAAATGGAAAGCTAAGTTTAGTGGCATGGAAGTATCGGATGCCAAGCGTCTGCGGTCTTTGGAAGATGAGAACCGACGATTAAAACATATTGTCGCGGATTTAACGCTCGACAACCAAGCTTTAAAGGCGGTGACCTCAAAAAACTACTTAAGCCCGAAGTAAAGCGCATGGCCGTTAACCGGTTGCGGGAAGACTTTGGGCTGTCGATCAGCAGGGCTTGCGGCTTGGTTAAATTGCCACGGTCAAGTTTTCATTATAAGGCTAAAACGAGTAATAATGAGCCGGCGGTCATAGCGCGGATGAAAAAGTTGATTGAAGACAATCGTAACATGGGGTTGGTAATGTTGCATCCTATTTTGCGTAGAGAAGGATTGGTGATAAATCATAAGCGCACGGAACGAATATATCGTGAACAAAACCTGACGATAAAATCACGCAAGCGATCAAAGCGGGTCAGTGTTAATCGTTTGCAATTGGAAGAACCAACAAGGCCTAATCAACACTGGGCTATGGATTTTGTGCAAGACAGTTTATGGTCGGGACGGAAATTTAAGATTCTGCCGATCATTGATATATTCAGCAAAGAGAGCTTGGCTCTTGAAGTTGATTTTTCGATCAATGGGATACGCGTTACTCGAGTTTTGGATTGGTTAATCTTAACACGCGGGTGTCCTGAGGCGATCACGATTGATAACGGTCCGGAATTTGCGGGACAAGCGATGGATGCGTGGGCGTATCAACACGGGGTTAAGTTGAATTTTATTACGCCTGGTAAACCCATTGAGAATGCTTTTATTGAATCGTTCAATGGCCGTCTTCGGCATGAGTGTTTGAATCAACATTATTTTAGCACGCTTCAAGAAGCTAAAGAGATAACCGAAAAATGGCGTATCAATTTTAATACATTCCGGCCGCACAGTTCGTTAAAAGGTCAAACGCCGGATGCCTTTACAAAGGCTTGGAAGGATAAAAATCAACAACCCAATAACCAGGAAACTCTACTGAAGGTCAGTACGGCTTGAGGGGTAAGGTCAAACGTACTAGATTTTTGAATGAACAAGAGATGCGGACGTTAATTAGCAATTGTAATGAGTACTTAAAACCCCTTGTGATAGTCACGCTGAATACTGGTATGCGCCGAGGAGAAATAAACAAATTAAGATGGAGTGATGTGAATTTCGTCACAAATGCGATTTATCTTAAAGATACCAAGAACGGTGAGTCCAGAGAGATTCCCATGAATGAGCAGGTCAGAACTATACTTGAACATCTGCCGCGACATTCTACTAGTGATTATGTATTTCATAAAAAAGATGGTTCATGTTATACCGATGTTAAAAGGAGTTTCTTTACAGCACTAGTCAAGTCTGGTATAAAAGATTTTAGATTTCATGACCTAAGACATACCTTTGCCTCTCATCTAGTAATGAGAGGAGTGGATTTAAACACGGTAAGGGAATTGTTAGGTCATAAATCGATGGCAATGACGATTCGTTATTCCCATTTATCGCAACAGCATAAACAAAGAGCAGTAGATGTTTTAAATGTCACCTAAGTGTCACCCGAATTAAGCAAGTAATTACAAGATTTACGGAAGACATTGGGATGCCATAGGTTAAGCGCACAGGGCAATGATTGAGTGGAGATTCTTACATTCAATAGGCTGAGGGTTCAATTCCTTCACCGCCCATTTTAAAAATTTTCTAATCATGCAGGAATTGAAGTGAGCCCGATTATCAACTGCGACGAGCAGGAGCAGTTGATGGGCGAGTGGCTGACCGCAGCGATCTGCCGGCAGGCAGGAGCGAAGGCACCAATTCCTTCACCGCCCATTTTCCTCCAACACGTCTCATTCCCCCCCCCATAGAAATAAAAATCATCTTCCATTATATTGACCGGGCATCTTTCATATATAATCATGGCATCAGGTCATCGGATCTAAGGAGATGTGATGGTAAGCAAGCACAGAATTTTGTGGTTTTTCTGCCTTTGGGGTGCCGCGATCCTTTCGATCGTATTCTTTCCCGCATCAGCACGGGCCTCGTACCAGCCGTTAAATACCAGTGTGAATCAGAATATCGGTATCGGGACGACCACGCCGCTGGGTGCTTTAATCGTCAGCAGCGGCAATGTGGGGATCGGGACATGGACGACAGCCGGGGGCAGTTTGATCGTCCGGGGCGGGGCCAATGTGGGCATTGGCAGTGCCTGGCCCGGTGTAAGATTGGATGTGAACGGAGCTGGACGATTTCTTGGTGCCGGGGACAGCTATTTGAATGTCGGCGGAGGTAACGTGGGGATCGCGACCACAACGCCGCAGGGAGGGCTGGTTGTCCTCAACGGCAACGTGGGCATCGGGACATTCGCGCCGCGCGCGGCCCTGGTCGTTCAAAGCGGCAACGTGGGCATCGGCACGGCCAACGCTAATTATAAACTGCAGATCGGTGGCTGTACCTCAGCCCTGGGGTCCAATTCCTGCGTTGACGTGGCGGAGCTTATACCATCGTCGGATGCCGTGGAGAGCGGGGATGTGGTCATGCTGGACGCGCGCGCTACGGTCACAGTCATGAAGGCCGTTTCCCAAAGCAATGATCTGCTATTTGGTGTGGTGACAACAGATCCGGCCATTGTGATCGAGGGATCCAGCGTGGGGATCATTAACGGCAAGGGTTATGAGCCCCAGCCCAGGAAGCCTGCCGTGGCGCTAGTTGGGCGTGTTCCCGTCAAAGCCAGTCTTGAGAACGGGCCAATATCTATCGGAGACATGATCGCTAGTTCATCAACGCCGGGGGTTGGTTCTAAAGCGGTTAAGGCCGGCAGGGTCATCGGCATGGCGCTGGAAGCGTTGACTGAAGTTAGATCACCTGTTTATGAAAAGATCATTGTCTATGTCAATCCGCACTGGTGGGATGGGGCCAAACCTGATGACGGTCCTTTGAGGGATTCTCTTAAAGAATTGTCTGCGCAGGTACAGGAATTAAAGATCCAGAACAAGGGTTTTGAGGAAGAGATCCGCGGGGTTAGGTACATGGTTGAACAGATGCGCGAGGAGCTTTTAAAGAAAGACGGGCGCCCGTAATGATGCGGCGAGTGGTGTCAGCGCTATTCTTGTTGACCGGTTCAGCATATGCTGCGAGCCAGCCGTTTACGTCATCTGGTACATGGACGGCTCCGGCCGGCGTGACATTTGTCAGGGTCGAATGTTACGGCGCCGGCGCCGGAGGGGCGAATAATGCTGGCGGCAGCGGCGGGGGCGGGGGCGGCGCGTACGCGGTCAAATATAAATATACGGTCACTCCACTTTCAAATTATACGGTCACGGTCGGTTCCGGCGGCACTACGGATAACAATGGCGGGGATAGCTGGTTCGACAATAACACGACAGGCATCATGGCCAAAGGCGGCAGCATCACCGCGGGGTCGCGTTCCGGAGGTAGCGGTGGTCTGGCCTCGGCCTCGATCGGGGATGCCAAGTTTGATGGCGGCACCGGTGGAACGTCAAGTGGATCAGGGAACCAGGGAGGCGGCGGGGGCGGCAGTAGCGCCGGGACAGGTTCTAACGGTAACGCAGGGGCGGGTAATTCCGGTGTAACGGGGGGCGCGGGAGGTGTTGCCCCAGAAGGTGGTTATATTGGAGGCGTGGGAGGTAATAGCTCGGGGGCGGGCAACGCTCCCGTGTCTGGATTTGGCGGCGGCGGCGGGGGCAGCGGCAAAGGCAATGCCGTGGCCGGGACAGGAACCAGCGGTCTTGTCATTGTGTATTGGGAAGGGATCGGCACAAGCAGCATCGCCGGTAATTCTGTTCTAAATAATAATTCCCAGGTCTGGTGATCTTAAGAGAAACGAATAACCAATGATAATCCGTTCGATCTGGTCCCATTTTAAAAAATATACACTGCGCGGTGTTCTGGCTTTCGCGCCGGTCATTTTATGCGTTTTGGTCCTGCTGTTCTTGTATCACCAGATCGACAAACGCATCATGTCTTTGTTGAATCAATACATCGACACTCGGCATATTCCAGGTTTGGGTATATTGATCTTATTATTGTTGTTGTTAGCGCTTGGTTATGTCGCCACCAATGTCATCGGCAGGCGTTTGCTAAAGCTGGTGGACAAGACCACCTCCCGCATTCCCTTCATCCGGGAGATATACCGATTGACACGTCAGATCGGGGATATTCTGGGAAAGAAGGGCGGCGATGTCTATAAGAAAACGGTCCTGGTCAATTATCCTAATGCTAACCAGTGGTCGATCGCATTTTTGGCCGGGAAAGTCAAGGATGAGATCTCCGGTAAGGAATTGTTTAAATTGTATATTCCCATGGCTCACCCGGTCGTCGGGTTCGTGTATCTGGCCGAGGAGAAAAGCATTGTCGACCCTGGCTGGAGCGTGCAGGATGGGTTTAAGATGGTGCTCACGCTGGGACTGGTCGCTCCTAAACAGGGGATGTAAATGCGCGCATATATCACCAATATTTTTAGCCTCGACCTTCGGTCGCTGGCATTGTTCCGCATAGGGCTTGGGCTTGTCAGTCTGTATAATCTCGTCGACATTTTTCCCCATCTTGATTATTTTTTTGGCCCGTTGGGTTTTTACGGGCTGGATGTCATTGGGCCCCCATCTTACTGGTCGATCCACGCGCTAAGCGACCGGATGGATTTTGTCCAGGCGCTTTTTATTCTGCATATGGTCTTTTCCGTCATGCTGCTTGTTGGTTATAAGACACGGCTGGCGACCATAGTGTGCTGGGCGATGACATTGTCTTTGTTTAATCGTGTCCCGGCCATGGCTTTTGGCGGGGATGAGGTGTTAAGAGCGGCGCTGCTGTGGGGGATGTTCTTGCCGCTAGGGCGCCGTTTTTCTGTCGATGAGAGGTTCGATAGATCCGGGACGGATGTCAATGATGCGTATTTTTCTGTCGCCACAACCGGCCTGATCTGCCAGCTGATCATCATTTATCTGATCAATGGTTTCGGCAAAACAGACCCGGCTTGGAGTGATTACACGGCGTTGCTGTATGTCCTGCATTACACCTTGGCCAAGCCGTGGGGCGCGCAGTTCTTGGCACATCCCGGTTTGTTGATATTTTTTGCGTGGCTGACGATCTATTTGGAGTGTTACGGGACGCTGCTGTTGTTGATGCCGAGCACAGTGTTTTTCAGGTCGATCCTGATCGTGGCATTCGTTATATTCCATGTGCTGATCGACTATGCGCTGAAAGTGGGCTGGTTTTCCGGGATCATGTGCGTCTTTTGGTCGGTGTTGATACCATCCGCATGGTGGAAGCACCTGTCGTTTATAAAGAACAGGGATGACCGTGCGGCATCGATTATTTCCCCGGCGTGGAACCAGGCCCCGGCGAGCGTGCTGCTGGTGCTGGTTAGCCTCTGCGCGTTCTTATATTTACAGCCGACGAACATAAGAACCGCCTGGGAACAGACAACTTTTTATCAAATGATCCGCCAAGCGGGGATCCCGCAGAATATATTGAAATTTAATCCACTCCCCAAGGCGCAATATGTGTATGAATTCATCCCTGTTTTCGACAGCAATGTTCATGTTGACCCCGCGCTTTTGAAGCGGTATTCATTCGACAATCATCCCCCATACCGGGCTATGCGTTTTGTTGTGCGCGGCCCGCATGTGTCTGAACGTTTGGTCAGGGTAAAGAAATATCTGACCGCCCGTTGGAATGCGCAGTATCCTCAGGGACCCGAGGTCAAGGATGTGGATATTTATCTAAATAAAACCCAGATACTGCCGTTCAGCCGAGAGTTGGAGAGGCCAACCCGGATAAAGTTTTAATGAAATGGCCCGACACTTTTCTGTTGACAGAGCGACGGGCTTTGCGTACAATTGTGAATCTTTATTGGGGTCGTGGTGTAGTTTGGTTAACACATCAGCTTGTCACGTCCCGACAGTCGCTCTCGCTCCGTCGGGATGCCGACTGAAGCGAAGCGCAATGTCGGCACTGAAGACCTGAATATGGCTTATGTCTATATTTTAGAAAGCCAGAAGAATAAAAAGCTATATATCGGCAGCACGATCAATTTAGAAGATCGATTAAACAGGCATAATGCCGGGTACGTAAAAGCAACAAAACCAAATATCCCGTATCTGGTGGTTTTTAAGCAAGAATGTCTGACATACGCCCAGGCAAGGGCGTTTGAAATCAAGATCAAGGGTTGGAAAAGAAAAGATTTTGTTACAAAAGTTATTGAAAGCGGCAAGGTTTATTAAGCTTTAAGGGGTCGTGGTGTAGTTTGGTTAACACATCAGCTTGTCACGCTGAAGACCGCGAGTTCAAATCTCGTCGACCCCGCCACTGTTTCTTTCCAAAAACCTGCATCCTAACCGGTGCAGGTTTTTTTATTTTTTCGTGCATTATTCATTCATCCGTCAAATTGACACAAACTGACACAGTTGGGGGCACTGCAGGAGCACGCCGCATGGCCAGGGAGGTCAAGTTTGGGCTGGTGGCATGGTGGGTGGTGTGTGGATGGCTATTGTAGGTGGGTGTGAGCCCGGCAATAAATTTATCTTGTTGATTCTGAGTTAAGGCCTAGAATTGAAATACAAATATATGTGAGGGCTTATGGATATTAGACTTTCGGAAGACAAGCTATTAAAGAATTTAACGAAGATTAATGTTTTACTTGGCAAGAATGGCTGTGGTAAAAGCACTATTTTGAAAGAGATAGACGCAAGATTAAATTCCGATTCATCTCAAAGGGGAAAGATAAAATATATAACTCCTGAAAGGTCAGGGATTCTCCAATATGATGCCAATGTAGAGCAAAATATCAACAACAATCTAGATTGGTTACCAAGTTCTAGGAGAGTGAATCAATTCGAAAGGTTTAAGAATCAAACAGTTTCTCAATATCGAGACTTACAGTTAATGGTGCTTAGAGAAATTGCGAAACATCGAAGAGATGATAAAGAATATACATTTGATTTGTACTTGAGAAGAATCAACAATCTTTTAGACCACGTGGAATTTCGAGATAAAGGCAATACTTTCGAAATATATAAAAAGGGAACCGATAATAAAATAGACGCAAGAAATATTAGTAGTGGTGAATCTGAGTTGATTTGTTTAGCAATTGAGTGCTTGGTTTTCGAGAGGGAGTGTGTTGAAGGGAAAGTAAATATCCTATTATTGGATGAACCAGATGTTCACCTTCACCCAGATTTACAATTACGGTTTATAAATTTAATCAAGGAGGGAGTAGAAAAAGGAAATCACATAGTAATTATGGCAACGCATAGTACAGCTATTCTCGGAGCATTAGAGGATTATCCACATTTTAACGTTGCTTTCATGCAAACAGGGATGAAGGAATTTAATTTTAAAGAGGTTTCTTCTATTTATAAAAGAATGTTGCCAATTTTTGGAGCGCACCCCTTGTCTAATTTATTTAACGAGGCGCCAATTCTTTTATTAGAAGGAGAAGATGATGAAAGAGTTTGGCAGAGAGCTGTACGAGTTTCTCAAGGAAAAATCAAAGCGTACCCATGCTCAAAAGAAGGATTAGGAAGCATGAATGATTTAGAGCTGGCCATAAAAGAAGTCACATCGGCTGTTTATGATACTCCAAGAGCGTACAGCTTGAGAGATAGGGATGATGGTTCTGATGAAATAGCCGATTTGCCACCTATTGTAAGATTTAAGCTTTCGTGTAGAAGCGTCGAGAACTTGTTGTTATCAGATGAGGTTCTAGCTTCTTTGGAGATTAGCTGGGTTGAATTAAAAGTTCTTATAGAAGAATGGCTTTCAAAGAATATAAAACACAAGAATTTTGGTGTGATGCTGTCTTTTAAAGAACAGGGCTATGATAGAAAGAATTATAATATTAAGAAAATAAGGAATGATTTAATGGGAATAATCGGGAGTAATTTAGATTGGGAGATTGCTATAGGTAAAGTTATAGGAAAGCTAAGTTATAAAGAATCTGTTGATTTTTCAATGGATGGGTCAATATTTAATTTTTTAGGAAAGAAGCTGGTGCAAAATATTATCCCAAAGTTATGAGTCCTTAATTCAGGGAAGAAACAAAAGAAGGATTTCTTTGGCAAGGTAGAATTCGGCGCTTATTTAATGTCTGGAACTTGGATAACTAATGAGAAGTATGAAAGAAGACAACCTCGGTTTTCTAATAACTCAGGCAAACTTGAAATTTGGTGAAGTTGAGATAATTCAACATGATACTTATGTGCAGAGCAAGGAGGTTCTAGATAAATATATTGACCAGAGAGGGTTTTGTTACCCGACTGAGTCGAGAGATAATTTGTTTAAAATAAATCCTTCCCATAAGGTGCTTATTAGGTCGGACAAAAGTATTGAGGAGCTCAGATTTGCTGAAACGGGATTTATAATGTATTTACTCGGGTACCTTTATGGCTGTAGACTCCAATTTCATGACTGGTGGTTTGATTCCGGATTACCAATGTATTCACAACACAATGTCTCATTGAGAAAAAATGATGCTGAGGACTTTTTAGGAAGTTCATTCGAACAATGGAAGAGGTTTTCCCCAGAGAAACAGAAAGCATTAACAAATTTGTTATATATGCATGTTCGCAATTCTTCTTATTTCTGGGATTGGGAAAGATTTATGATGGAGTATATTGTTTTTGATGGAATTTGGAAAATTTTTGATAATGGGAGGAGTAAGAAGAGGGTGCCACACAAAGATAGAATCAAAGAAATCCTATGCGCATTTAGCATGTTTTATGATGAGAAGAGTATTGGGAAGATGGTGGAATTAAGAAATGGTTTGTTGCATGAATCATTATGGGATGGACAACAACCTGGAACAGCAGCAAGTCGGGAGGCTTTCTTTGCGTATATTTGGATTAAGAAAATTAATCAACGTTTGATTCCAGCACTGCTTGCGTACAAAACGGAGTATATAAAATCAAACTGGACATCTATTGGGACTTTTAGCTTTAAGATATAAAGGGGTTGATTACAAATAGTATTAGAAACTAAATGTTTAAGCAGGAAATTGCAAGCCAGCCAGAGCAGTGTTCATTGGCTGGTTCTTTATTTATATGATAAGATGCATGGGCGTATCCTCCTGAAAACTGTACAATTTGAAAGTTAGGAAAGACTGTGCTAAA
>CAZFNI010000033.1:0-11104 GCA_964520655.1 uncultured Planctomycetales bacterium | reverse complement strand
AAGTAATTGAATCTGTTGAGTTTGCAGACCGCGCTTTGTGTCCACGCCGGGGAGCTTTAAATAAAAAAGGGGTCGCTTTTGCGATCCCTTTTTTATTTAAGTCATTCTACCGGGAGAGGGCTCGAAGTGAGCCCGTTTATAAACTCCGACGAATAGGAGGAGTTTATGGGCGAGTGTCTGACCCGTAAGGAGAGAGCGAAGCGAACGACTGAAGGGCAACGAGCCCTCATGGAAGTTATGAGTGAAACGCCCAATCAGCCGCCCATTGCGCAACAAATCATCCACAAGCCAAACTATCAGTGTCTGCTAGAGAAGTATCATTGACCACAAGAATTTTTGACAATATACTAACAACAACGTTGAATAAATAGGGCGCTGTCCCGTGTTTTTGCGCTTGGTGATAAATTTGTTTCTGCAACAGAGCTGTCCCAAATCAGACTTCAGTCCGGGGAGCTTAATAAATAGGGCGCCTAATTTAATAGAAGGAATATGAGGGCATGACAAATCAATCTAACTTTATTAACAAGATAAAAAATATCCTTTTAAAGTATCCTGATGTCAAATATAGAGAGAAAGATGGCGTTTTGACTGTGCCAGCGATTAATGTAGATGGTTTTGATGTAGAAATCCATGATAAAGATAAAGCAGGTGAATATGCTGTTTTTGGTCATATTTGGCACGATCATTTTTCAGATGAAGAACAAGCCATAAACTGTTTTATGTTTTGTTTAACTAAGAATGTTCGATTAAAGATTACTTCAAATGGAAAAGTTGATACTGGGGCGGCCATAGAGAAATTTCAGGATGAGAGATGGGTCGAAATAAGCCGGACCGGGATTTTTTATTTTAATTTTTTCCAAAAGAAACATCTAAGATATTTACAAAATGATTTAGTTAAGAGATAGAGATAAAACCATGATTTTTTCCTTCGGCAGTCATTCCAATAAACATGAATACATAGAAATCGACGTTTTACGTTATGAACGTGAACCTGTGGGTGAATATCATGATGATAGTTGGTTAAACGCCAAAATTTCAGTTGGAGTGGGTGGATTTAGAGGAAAGATGGATGTTTCGTTAATGTCATATGAATTAAAAGGTTTTTTAGAGTCGCTGCAGGCTTTATATAAGAATCTTAAAGGAGAAGCAGTACTCGAAACTATGGAAGATCAAATTGAATTAAAGTTGAAAGGGGATGGCAAAGGCCATATAGAACTTATTGGTAGGATATTGGATCAAGCCGGCATTGGAAATTGTCTTAATTTTAGCCTAAGATTTGATCAAACAGAATTGTTTAATTCTATTTGTCGATTAGAAGACGTTGTTAATAAATTTCCCATTCGTTCTTAATTTGAGTAATTAGGAGATTTAAATGTTTTACGGTAGCACAATCAAAGCGACAAATTTTACAAAAAATGAGCTAAATAACTGGAAAGTAAGGTTGATATATTTGGTGTTATTCTTTATTCCCAAATCTAATCCAGATAACGAAAAATTATATCCATTAGTAAGAAAATGGCTATTGGAGATTGATGAAAAAGGGGATGCTGTAAGAGAAATTGCATTAGATGAAAATGGAAAGGCTATTTTCTCATCACCAAATCCTAGAAATTTTGGATTTTGGACTGACTCAACAGGCGAATTTAATAAGTCAGAACTTGAACCGATTAATAAAGATTATTTTGAGCAACTTTGGATTAGTCTAAACTCAAATTAAAGCTTCATTCTAAAATATCCAGTTGCAAAACTCGTCCACTAGGGGGAGCCATCTTTACAAAACCCGTTGTGAGTGATAAGCTTGCAACGGGTTTTGTATTTATATGAATGAAAGGAGTATTATGCTTTATCATGGGAGTTGCCACTGCGGCAATATTGCTTTTGATATTGATGGGGAGGTTCAGGGGTTGATGGAATGTAACTGTTCTATTTGCCGCAGGCGTGGACATACGCTATGGTTTGTTCCCCGTAAACAATTGACGCTTAAAACACCTCAAGCAAATATTTCTACTTATCAGTTTAATAAAAAGGTCATTCAGCATCATTTTTGTGCCAAATGCGGCTGTGCGCCATTTGGTGAGGGGATCAATCCTAAGGATAATGTTTTAATAGCGGCGGTCAATGTTCGTTGTTTGGATGATTTCGATATGACCAAATATAAAATCACCCAATTTGATGGGAAGAGTCTTTGATGGTGTAATTGTTAGTCATTAGAGGTCTAAGTATTTTGGGAAGGTTTTACCAGATGTAAAATGCCCATCAACAATATAATTGTAATGGGTTGATATTGCTTGTGAAAGAAGGCGAAGGCCAAAAGGCTTAAGAATGGCATGGCAATTACCATGACATGGATCCTGATGATGTCCTTGGATTTAAACGGTAATATGATCAATTTCCAGGCAGGGTTTTTCAAGAATAGTTGAAAATTGGATAAAATCAGGCTTACAAACATAGGCCAGAACTTTTCAGTCAAAGATATGATGGGGGTAAAGAAATCAGAATTGATAAAGCCGTTCCTGCCAAAAAAAGTATGTGGCTGCATTTCCGCAAAAACAGAAAGTAGAATGCCGTAAATTCCAAAAACGTAGCAATATAGATTGAAGATGATCCACGCGATCAATAAAACAACTATGCTCAAAAGGGGAGCGAAGAGGTTATCGGGAATATCCCCTAAGAAGCCGAATTTTTGTTCGAGAGTTTTCTTCTCAGATTGGGCATTTAAAATGATTTGAATTGATCCGAGGATAATACATGTCCAGCAAAAGAAGAGCGCGCCCAGCCAAGTGCTCCAACAAAATTCTTGTAAAGACCAATGGTCTTTTACAGCAAACACTGAGGTGAGCCCGAATCCCGCGATCCCTGCTAAATGAATTTTATTATTTTGAAATGATTCATCCATATATTTTTATTTTAAACATAGAGTTTCTATTCACAATCATAATTTTGTAATGTTTGGCGTTGGTGCAGCTCGATAAAGCTGCAACGGGTATTTTACTGGTAATTCCTGGTTTATGCACTATACTTGCATCGATCACGAACGCCCGAGAATGTTGGGGCATTAACGAAAGAAGAGGATCATGTTAAGCAATAATGATATTATGAAAAAACTGCGCGTGGCTTTAAAGTTCCGTGATACGGATATTATCGAATGCTTAAAGCTCGCTGAATTTGAGATCGCGCCCACGGAACTCTCGGCATTTTTCCGAAGTGAAGACCATCCGCACTATAAAAAATGCGGGGACCAGATCGTCAGACGTTTTTTGGACGGCCTTATCATCCGCAATCGCGGGCCAAGACCTAAAGTGGAAAACCCTGAAGTCAAACCAGTAAGAAAGGTTTTATGAAAGACAATAACTCGGAAGTACTGTACCGTTTAGAAACACAGCTTGAAGCGCTGAATAAAAAGTTGGATATTTTGATCAAACAGTCGTCGCATAAGCCTCAGGAAAGAAGCTCCGACATGGATAGAGGAGTTGATCATAAAACAGGTAAAATGCAGTATAAAGCTGTCTGTGCCGAGTGTGGGAAAACCTGTGGTGTTCCTTTTAAACCTGCCGGCGAACGTCCAGTTTTCTGCAGTGAATGTTTTGCCAGGCAACAGCATAGCGGCGGCGAGGAGCCAAGGTTTCAGAAAAGATCCAGGGACTTTAAAAAGCCCGCCCCAGGCAAAAAACCTTTTTTCAAAAAACGATAACGACAGGTCCAGAAACACTGTTTATGACAGCTTCAGCCGATCTTTTAAGAAATTCTACACACCTTAAGACAGAAGTGGATGTTAATAAACTTGGCCGCAGCAAGGCGGAAGTTTGCTTTTTGGGACGTTCTAATGCCGGAAAAAGTTCATTGATCAATGCGCTTTGTAATAAAAAGAACATGGCCCATGTGTCCCAGATTCCTGGCAAGACCCGCACGATCAATGTTTATCAAGCAGTGCCCGGCCGATGGCTGGTGGATCTTCCTGGTTATGGTTTTGCCGTTGGCGGCAGTAAAGCCGTTGAAGGTTTGGGGTCTATCATCGAAAGTTATTTGAAAGATCGAGAAACGCTTCAAATGATCTATGTGGTCGTGGATGCGGTCTCAGGTCCTTCAAAGCTGGATCTGATGATGAGCGATTGGCTGAAACATCATGGTTTTATGTTCAGTATCGTAGTGAATAAAATTGACAAGATCGCGGTTCCCAAACTTGAGACACGAAAGAAAGAGATTCTTCAGACTTTAGGTGCTGATGAGCGTCCTGTTTTTTGGGTGAGCACAACAAAGAAATTGGGGATCTTGGACTTGCAGCAAAGCGTGGCTGGATATCTTAAGAATAAATAGTGCCGTTTCTCATAATAAATAGGGCGCTGTCCCCTAATTTATTTCTTATTGAGATAAACGAAGTCTTGTGTAGCGTCGCTTACTTTTAAAACTCTGTGCAGGTATGAATCAGCCCGTAAAGATTTATCTAGATCTAAAGGGGGAAGATAAAATAAATAGGTTTCTCCAATTTCAAAAATACGTGCTGGATACGTTGGGCCGCCTTTTCCATTGATTTTTATGATGCTAGAGAGTGTTTCAGTACATTTCCAGCACTTTTCAACCACAACATCAGCAGTTGAATTGTAACCATAGGCGTCTTTATAAACTTCCCGAACTTTACCGGTAAACACAAAAGCTGATTGTGAAAAAGCGTCTTCTGCATTTGCTGGAGGGGCTCCGGTTGGAGCTGATCCAAATACAGGTGAAGACAAAGAGGATAAAATCATTAAACAATAAATAAAGTTTTTAAGCATAATTTTCCTAACAGGTTGTAATGTGTTAGTAATAATATAAATTTTCTTATGACTCATTGCTAATGTTATTTTTAGTTGTTAACTAGTGAAAGAATGCGTCCACCTCTGCGCGAGAGTCTGAACGAAGATAAGGCGAAGTTTAGGCAATGCGCCTTTGGGGGGATTTCTCAAGGTTGTAAAGTCATATGTTGAAAAGTTTAGGGCTTTTAATGCTTAATTCTTTATGTTATTGTTTATGAAACTTAATCGGCAAATGGTGTCCCTCAATCTCTAAGGAGAATTTATGAAAAAGATTCAATTAGGGTGTGTTGTGGTTCTAGGGGTATTTTTATGCGCTTATAAATCTATAGCTGGAGGTATCAAAGAAGGCCAATGGTCAATGCATATGACGGTACAGGCCCAAGATTCTATGGCTGATGAGATGGCTAATGCCCAGAAAGAGATGGATCACATGTCTGCTGAAGAAAAAGCCATGATGCAGCAGATGATGGGAAGCATGGGTGTGCAGATGGGGGGAAACAGTATGGTTATTGAGAATAAGCAGTGTTTGACGAACCAGAACCCTGTTCCTAAGCAAGAGGATGAAGAAAATTGTCAGGAAACGCATAGATCTTTTGGTAACACGATTAAATTTGAAGTTGTTTGTAAGGACAGCCGTTCAACAGGTGAAGTGACATATAATAATGATTCAATGAAAGGGACGATCCAGTCTATCCAGCGTCACAATGGTAAGGAAGAGAAGGCTGCTATTGATATTGACGGCCAATATGTTGGGCCGTGTAAAGGGTGATTTTCTAAGGAGGAGTTTGTGATGATTGAAGAAATCCACGGGCACGATGTGCTTAATATGATGATGACATCCGGCAAGACTTACACTCGGGAATCTTTGCAAAAAGATATTGAGAATAAGTTTGGCGCAAATAGCCGTTTTTATACGTGCTCAGCTTCAAATATGACGGCGGCAGAGTTGATCTCTTTTTTAGAGACACGCGGGAAATTCCAGTTTGAAGCGGGCGGATTTACAACGGACCCTTCTAAAGTCTGTTCCCACAACGATCATCATGATCACTAAAGGAGCAAGCGGATGAATATCGTAAAAATCTTGTTTCTTGCCGGAGTATCTTTGATCGCGTTGTCAGCTGTTGTTTTTATCATACAGAAGGCTGGTTTACCATTCGGGCGATTGCCGGGCGATATCCATATGAAGAATGAGAATTCTTCGCTCTATTTTCCGATCGTTTCCTGCATCGTTGTCAGTATATTGTTAAGCCTGATGATCAATTTGTTTAAACGATAGCATGCAAAAAGAGCGTCTGCTTAACTTAGAGTTGACGTAAACGTCAAGATCCCGTCATACACGCCGATCATTGTCCAGGAATACCTTGTTTGCTCCTCTGTTCGCAGGGGGAGTTGTTTACATAACCTGATGTAAGTGATAGACTTAAAATATTATTGTTTAAACGATCATAGATGAAGGAGTAATATGAAAAATCTAGTTCGTATGCTTCCTTTGTTACTTTTAGCTGCGTGTGCAACAGTTAATATTCCTGGGAACAGTGTTGCTAACCCCACATTAAAATCCGATATTGCGCGTATGATCAATCTTGTTGAGAATGCTCAAGCTCCGGGCTGTCACCATCAAATAATTGAAGCAAAATATGTTGGGCAAGAAGGTAATACTTATTTCGAAGAATGGAAAGTATTAAGCTGCGGTAAAGAGATCATTTATCCAGTGAAATTAACACCGTCACCTCAAGGCGGTACAGATTTTTCTATTAAGACGCCGGAGAAGGCGGCAAGAGGCAACTAGGAGAGAATGAAGAACGCTACAAAAGAGGTGATCATGAACTTTAGGTTATTCTTGATTCTGACGTGTCTGTCTATTTTGCCAAAAGTTGTTCTGGCAGAAGTCGCTATTGCCGGGCCTAATGACATTAAAAAATTCCAGGAGATCATGGCCAAAGCGGATGTAGTGCATTTAAATGGGGCGGTTATTGTGGAGAAAACGCCTGGTTATCAGGTTAAATGGAATTCATCGCGCATGTCGCCTGGGCTTGCAGAGGGGCAATATGGCGGCAACACGGTATCGGCTGCTGAGAATTTGGTGGGAGGGGTTAATAATGCCAAACAGCCCCTGCATGTTGCCGCTCTCATTCCTTTCTTTGAGTTTCGCACGACAGAATTTCCCGCCAAAGAGATCGAAACTGTTATGGTTAATGGCAAGCCGGCAGACTGCTTTTTGTTCCTGGCTGGGGGAAATGTGAATGATGCCATCGAGACGGCATCGCAGTATTTTCCGGACAATAAATTGTTCCATACACAGTTAGATCCCAGAGCTCCTTTGTTATTTATCGATGCTGGTCTGGTATCACCCGGGGACAGTCTGAAGATCGAATATAAAACAAAACCTCGTGAATATATGGTCAATTAGTTTTATAATGTTTGCCACAAACAAGAGAGTGTGGTTGTTTTGAATAACAAAAATAAAGATATTCTATATATCGTTGTCGCCATTTCTATCGGGATCGTCATTGGACTGGGTGCTTTTATTGCGATCTATGCCAAGGGATATTCATATCTGAGCAATGATCCCAAGGCATGTGCCAATTGCCATGTGATGCAGGAGTATTACGATTCCTGGGTTAAATCCCCCCATCACAAGGCCGCGACATGCAATGATTGCCATGTACCTCATCAGATCGTGCTTAAATATCTGGTTAAAACACGCAATGGATATAACCATTCGAAAGCGTTTACATTGCAGAATTATCCGCGTCCGATTCGTATAACAAAGACCAATCTGGAAGATTTGCAGCATAATTGCATTGAATGTCATGCCACGCTGACCAGCGAGATCTCGGCCCATAAGGATGTGGGCCAGGGACAGGCGCGTTGTACGACCTGTCATCGCTCAACAGGGCATATGAGGCTGGATTAGAAGGCAGATAAACTGAGGAGGATTTGATGAAGAAACAATACGCTTATATAGGGATCATACTGGTGACCGCCATTGTGACGGGCCTGCTTGTCCAATTCTTGATGAACATACAGGAACGAAAACAGGAAGGCAGGATCACGCATGTTGATCTCGTTAAGTTAAATGAAGAAACGATCGATCCAGCCGTTTGGGGGCATAACTATCCGCGTGAGTATGACGGATATAAAAAGACATCCATTAAAACACACACGCGTTATGGCGGAAGCGAAGGCATCTCGAAGTTAGAATCCGACCCTAACCTTAAGATCATTTTTGCCGGCTATCCCTTTAGTGTGGATTATAATCCTCGCCGGGGGCACTATTATTCGCTGGAAGACCAGAAAAATACACTGAGAGTGAAGGATTTTAAACAGGTCGGGGCCTGTCTTCATTGCCATGCCGGAGGTTTAAAGACGATCTATGAAAAAGAAGGCAATGGGAATATGATGGCTGGTTTTGAGAAGGTCTCGTCAATGCCGCTGCAAGAGGCCTGGAAATTTGCCAATCACCCTGTTGCCTGTATTGATTGTCACGACCCCAAGACGATGGATCTAAGGGTCACCCGTCCTGGATTCCTGGAAGGGATCAAACATTTGAAAGAAAAAGACGGTATTAAGAATTACGATCCGAACACCATGGCAACGCGTCAGGAAATGCGCACTTTTGTTTGTGCCCAATGCCATGTTGAATATTACTGCGGCCCAAAAGCGACATTATTCTATCCCTGGAATAATGGCCTAAAGGTCGAGGACATTGAGAAATACTATGATAGTTATAAGTTTAAAGACGGTCATCGATTCTTTGATTTCAAGCATAAGATCACCGGGGCTGAGGTGATCAAGGCGCAGCATCCGGAATTCGAGCTTTACAGCCAGGGGGTACATGCGAAAAGCGGTGTAGCCTGCGCGGATTGTCATATGCCTTATGTCAGAGAAGGGGCCACCAAGATCACGGATCATTATATCCGCAGTCCATTATTAAATGTCAATCGCGCTTGTTTACAATGCCATCATTTTTCCGAGAAAGAAATGCTGGATCGTGTCCAAACGATACAGGATCGGAACCAGGCATTATTAAGCAGGGCCGAAACAGCCGTTGTTGATCTGATCAAAAAAATAGCCAAGGCTAAAGAGCTGGGAGCAACTGATGAGCAGCTGGCAAATATTTTTGAGTTCCAGCGTAAATCGCAATGGCGGGCTGATTTTATCAATGCCGAGAATTCCATGGGCTTCCACGCGCCTCAGGAGGCGGCCAGGATACTGGCGGAATCCATTGATTACGCGCGTCAAGGGGAGATCGAAGTCCAGATCCTGATAGATAATTTATCTAAAAGATCCTCAGAGTAAAGACGTCTTATTATTTTGCAGATAAGGGAGGTTCCTATGCGCGAACACACAAAAATCTTTGTTTTTCTGTTATCGGTTTGTCTTGCCGGAGCATGCTTTATACAGCAAGGATTTGCGGATACCTTGGTTTCTGGCGTCTGGCGAAAAGGTTCCAATATCACTGAGCCAAAGCCGCAGTCGAGTGCGCATTTAAAGACGGTTTCAGGAGGTTTTGGGTCGACGGATGAAGGCGTCAAATATGTGTTGAACGTGTCCATCACCAAGCCGTTTAAAGACAAGATGTATGTAAAGGCGGAATTCCAGAACCCTCTGGATCTAAATTCTCCTTTTATTGAAGAAGGGGAAATACCCGCGAAGCATCGATCACTTCGGCTCGTCCATGGGCCTATTAAAGGTTTAAAGATCCACCGTTCTTATTGGGTCAAGATCTACATTTACTCGCTGGAGGACAGATCAAAGCCGGCGGATAAACTCACCCAGCACATCAAATCATATTTTGATACCACCACTCAGGAGGTATTGTTAAAGACTGGTTTACAGGAAGGGGAATAGAAGGGTTAGCGCTAAAGATGCTTCTTCAATATATTACTTTATCCAGGTTTCTAATTTTGCTGTTGCTATTCCTGCCAGTTCCTTTAACGCAAGCATCTGACATGGATCTTGCTGTCTTTGAAGACAAGCCCATTAATGAATGCGCGAACAATATTCCTTGTTCACGATTGTCCCGCTGGCAGTGTATCGCAAAAGCGTGCGCAGCAGAGGGTGATTCCCGGCCAACCGATTGTTATGCACAATTTGATGCTGATAAGGCAAAAGCTGATCAGGCCATCTGTCAGGCTAAGCGTTTATCATCAATTGAGAATATACAAGCGGCAGCCAATGCCATATCTGGGGCCAAGATAGACGATGTTGTCATGGGATTGATGATGGTCAAAGCGATCGAAGGGGATGGCGCGGCTTGCCGGGAGGGGATCAAGGACTATGTGGGGCAGTACGGAAGTTTATGGACAGCATTCTGGGTCAAGGCTATGTCGGGGTGTCGGATCTTGTCTCAAGAACGGTCGCGTCTGGAGGAAGAGGATGATCTTCACGTCTGGTCCCAGGTCCCGCTGGGACAAAATAAATGTTCCGACATTAAGGATGTTGATATGCAATCCATGTGCATAAGTGGGGCGACAATTTTTTAAGAGGAGAATATAACCCTTTCCTTGATTTCTAAATCCAACTTTGATAGATTGAAAATATGCGAAACGTTGTTTTATTATCAGTAGCGTTCTCTTTCTTTATTTGGATCTTGCCTCTGGGTGTTTTTATAAAACCTGCTCAGGAAAAATTAGCCTGTGATGGCCAGCGTGCGGTTTGTATGTGTTCACACGGGATGTCGCAACCGTCGGTTCATAAAGTTGGGGAAATCATTTATCAATCCCCGGGTGGATTTACCACGAAAGAGCATCATAATCCTGGCGGTGGGAGCAATCAATTTTTGCTGGCGCAGAACATTGATCTGCTGAACCTGCAAGAAGGCGGTTCCTTTTTAGAACGATCTTCTCATTTTACTGCAAGTGTTTTTCCTTTGATCGAGCACGTCCCCAAGGCGTAAGCCCTACCTCATAGTTCTTCCTTCTGTGTAATAAAAGATTAAGTCTGTATCTGGATTGTTAATACAATTCCGGATCTGTTTACTTTAATCCGCAAGAAAGGATATCAGGATGAAATATTTTAGAGGGGTGGTTATTGGGTGTTGTGCCGCAGTGTTGAGTTCTTCCGCAGCTGTGGCCGGGGATAAAGATCAGGAATTATTAAGGCTTGATGAGGTTGTTGTGGAAGCGCCCAGCATCTCTGTGCCTTTTCATTCCATCGTTCTGGAGCGGGGATATTTACAGTCTACTTTCTCATCCACGAATGATGCCGCAAGTCTTTTGCGTGATGTTCCTGGTGTGAGTGTAAGGGGTGCTGGGGGGGTTTCCAGTCTTCCGTCCATACACGGTTTGTCTGATGATCGTTTACGCATC
>CAZFNI010000032.1:0-11237 GCA_964520655.1 uncultured Planctomycetales bacterium | reverse complement strand
AGCAGAACGTCCAGTTAAAGGCCATGCGTCAGGCTTTGCTTCAGTCGTACACATCGTCCACTCGATCCATTGCGTTGGACGCGACCGGGGGTACTGTCTTTGAAGCCGACGGCATCACCCCAAAATATTTACCTCACACCGGCAGGTCGAGCAGCTCTATCGTCTATTTTGAGGACAGGTTATCGCCGGACATTAGCCGCTACGGCAATAGCGACAGGATGGAGTTGGCGGCATCAGGCAGCGGTTCGGTCACCAATCTATTGTTCTATCCGCTTGATCCTGCCGAATCCAATGATCCCAAAAATCTGCCAACATCAGATTATTATGTCAATGGTGTCCATTTGCCGATAACAACGGCGGCGATCAGGACCATCGTTTTTGCCGCGCCCGCGCCAATTGCCGGCAGAACGATCGCCAATGGCTGGAATTTTGAATGTGTTAAAGATGCTCTCGGGAATTGGCTTCCCTGCCCGTTGTTCTATAATATTTCTTCTAAGGCGGGTGATTTCGGCGTGTTGACCGGGGATGAACCCTATGACTTAAACCGTAATGATAATTTTGCGGATGACCCTAAAGCTGGTGGTCCGGGGAAATTGCCACGGGAACAGATGATGTGGCACTGGAAAGCGGAGAATGCGATCCTGGCCACCACCGCAGGGATGGAAGTGACCGGCGGCGGAGGCGTTTGCGGCAGCGCCACGGCAGTTGACGGCGCAAGCACCGGACTGACGATCGATCCGGCGAATAATCAAAACACTGTTTTTGACGTGGATAATGACGGCCAGGAAGAAACGATCTATGATGTCAAGGCAGACCCGCTGACGAATATCATCACCCAGGTGACCGTGATGGATTCCCAGGAAGGGGACTTGGATCCGACAGTATGGACGATATTCGGCCGGGTTCCCGGGTTCCAGCGCGATATGAGCATTCTGACAAAATCGCGGCCGGGCACATATTTTGAGATCAGGGAAGGGAAGTTGTATAACCCGGAAACAGGACAATACAGCCGCACCATCAGTTTCAGGGACCAGGTGGAGGTTATTCAGCGCATGTTCCAGTTGACAAAGAATACCGGCCGTTTTTGCAGCGCGGGCGGCGTGCTGGCGGCAAAATTACCGGATAACAGCGCCAACCCGATCGAAGCGTGCGGCAGCGGCGGGGGAGGGGTTGGTCCAGCGCCGGGGGGATCATCGTGTTTTTCCGCGGAGAACGTATCAAAGACATGCATGGATACCGATTCTTTGATCATTTACATCCGCAGCCGGGTTTTGGATAAGACCGGGCATTTGTGGTTATCTGATACGACAGGGAAACTGCCATTATGAGAGATCCACATAAAGGACAATCCACTATTGAGATGACCTTCGCGATGATCGGCATATGCTTGCTGGCCTTTGGCATGGTGCATATTTTTCGTTGGATCGGGATGGATCTGGCGGATCGTCGCTGGCAGCAGGAGAATTCGATCACAACGGGCAAGGATGTTGTTAAACAGTTAAATCCGGACTTTTACCGGGCCAAACGCATGAACAGCGCGGTGAAATATTAGGACTATGATAAGAAATCCAAACGGACAGGCCTCAATGCTGTTGATCATCTTAAGCGCGATCGCGATCATCTTTTTCGCGGTGTCGCTTAATTGGGGGCGCGTTTCCCAGATAAAAAATATCACCACGATCGGGGCTACGACCACGGCGGCAATGATGGCCTCCAACTATGCCAGCTGGGCGGAGCTGCAGCGCGAAACCACTCTTGGCGGAAGATGGGAATATTGTAAACATAATAGTGTTTGGGGGGCGATCCTGACGCTGATCATTATCATTATCATTGTTGTTGCTTGTGCGTATACGGCAGGGGCAGCATGCGGGGGTTTAGCTACGGGAGCTGGAACAGGAGCGGGTGCAATTACAGCTGCGGGCTGGGTGGCTGTTGGCATGGCTGCCGCCAGCGTGGCGCTTCAGGCCAGTGTTGTTCAACCCGGGATAACCCGCATGTGGAACCGCTTGCAGGCGGATGCCGGGCTTTCGGTCGCGGAATCGTTCTTGACCAATGGATTGAGCGGGGCGATGCAGGGAGCATCCTCGGATACCGTGATGATCACGGATTATTATGATTCTAATACAAACGGGAAGTATGGGTCGGCGGCTGCGACAGGTGTTTCTAATGATCAGATCTCCCGCTTTTCGTTCTTTATGACAGAATATTTCCGAGGGATCAAGTCCACCCGGGCGGCGATCGATCTGACGGCATTCTGGAATGGATTGAAGAATTTTTTGCCTAATATCACGATCCCCAACGCGGAAGTCGGTTCAGCTGACCCGCGTTATAATCCTTGCTGTCTGCCGCTGGAATACAATGGCGAGGCGCTGCGTCCAGACGACACGACCTGTCCGGACAGGGACCCGGTCCCCGCGGCCTGCAATGGGGCTGTATGGTCCGGCGCGCCGGATTTTTACGGGAACACCTATCCCTTGGCCTTTGATCCTTTCCGTCCCAATTATTTGGCCTGCCCCGGCAATTCGTCGTTCTTGGCCAAGCTGGGGATCGATGAAGAGGTCCGTAATTTTGATCCATTCCCTTACATCATCACAAAGCCGCCGGTGCTGCCCGTTCCCAATAAGTTGAATGAAACAACCAACTTGTTCAGGGGTTTCTGGGATATGGGGCACATTAAAGATTCTGTTGCTTTCCCGTCCTTAATATTACCTGCCGCGGTGGATGTGAACTTGCCGAAACGCGTCATGGATAAGGTCGTCGAGATCACCAATTATAAGGCCCCGGATGATTTTTGCGCCAATGGCGGGACAGGGGGGCTCTATGCTCCTGAAAGCGGGATCAACTGGAAGCCAGCGAAAGATTCTTATTGCGAAAGACACCCTAGCTGGCCGTATGACCTCTGCACGAAATTCAATTGCGGCGCGGATGACTGTTGCTCGGCGGCCGGCGGCATGCCCGCGGATGCCTGGCCGGAAGACCAGCTGGATGATACGATCGACCAGTTAAAGATCTTTTATCGCTGGGGACAAAAGCTGCTGCAGAATACGCCCGCAGAACTGGCTCAAACACTGGATACCTGGTATGCATCAGGAGGGGATTCCAATGCCGCTTATTGGCTGGGACCGAAATGCGACGGCACCAATGCCAATGTCTGTTCCGACGGTCCTGACGGGGGATTTTTGTATACCATCAAACGCCGCCTGACGGCATGGGACAGCTATTTAAAACCATGGCTTAATGATAATTTGTTCGCCGATAACGGGGCATGGTGTGTGCCGGCGGATGCGGCAGGGTTGTCCGTTAAGGAAGTGGCGGAGATTACCAATTTGGGGTCGGTCGCCTGGGGGAGTATCGGGTCGGTCATCAACTGTCTGCGGTGGTACTCCGACGGAGACGCAGCCCAGGGCGCGCATTATTACTTTAAACGATGCCAGGAGAAGATCGATAAGATCAAAGAGGACGCCACCAAGGCCAGCAAATACAAAGCCTGTCAGGATGATTTTGCCAATGTGATCAAAGCGCAGACATTCGCGACTTGTCAGAAGGACATCAATACAGCCATATTCAACGCGCAGGTTGCCGCGGAATATCAAACGTGCCAGGCTTCCATTGTCATGGCAAAGGGGACCCCCGGTTATTGTGCTTCGGGCAACACGGACAGGGTGTGTGGAACATTTGGCGGTATCAATTCGGGATGCGGCGTAGAACCCGCGTATATCGCCTGCAGCGCGGCATATGATGCATGGGTTGCCTGCAATCTGGCCGCGTTCGGCCCGACGATATGGCCGGCCTGTCCGCCCCAGCCGGCATCATGTTTCTTCCCGCCGCTGGCAGACAATACAGGGATGCCCGGGTATGATGGGTGCGTGGCAGGAGGAGCATTCAGGACCTGGTTGACTTCCAGGATCGCCGCTTACGGGGGGATCACGGTGGATAGTATTTGTTCGAGCGGGACCATGCCACCGACATGCAGTGCGCTGCCAGCATCAACAGTTGTTCCGATACCGGATGCCTGTACAAACCCGGCGGATTATGCCATATGGCTGACCAACAGCCGCGCCACTTTTAACGGGGGCATAACGCGCGAGCAGTACTGCGCGGCTGTTCCAGTGCTGCCTCCTGTTCCGGAATGTGACGCAGGGCAGGTATTCCCAAGGTCGCTCTACGGCAATCCGCCGCCGGCGTATGACGTGTGCACCAACGATACGACGTGGACCACTCATTCCGGCAACTATCAGACATGGCTGGATAACAGCATGGACGGGAACGAAAAATACCAGATGAATGGGGTCGATCTGGTCAATGATCCGGCACCGTTTAGGACCAGGTACTTATTCTTAAAGTCCATCAGGGATAACATCAAGACAGCCAGCGACGCTATCGATAGTTTCAACACAAAGCTTCAGGCGTTCTTGGCCGGGCCTGTCGCGTCATTGATCGCGGCGAAATCGTCATCCAATTCAGCGGTCATTGACAGTGTCCCTAATACCATGATCTATGGATGGCAGGATGAGAATCCTCCCTCTATCTCCCCTCCCCGGCCGGGATATTGGCACGTGATCAGGGCGAAAGTCATTCTTCCCGCGAATTTGCCGTCGGTGGGGACTAAGCGGAAAGGGTTTTTGGGATCCACCCGCTGTTATTTCCTCAAAGATTATGAAAATCTGGTGAAGGTGGAAGTTACCCGCTGGGACGAAGATCATGACGCGATCAAGTTCAGGAATAAGCTGCCCATCTGGACGGTGAATTTCAGGAAACCCGGCACTGCTAAACAGGCATCTCCGGCGGCGGCATGTTTTGGCAAAAATATCGGCATCAGCACAAGCCCGAACACACTGGCCCAATTGGGGGCGGTATGGGGGGCGGACATCAGGACCCAGGATATGATCAAAGGAGCGTTTTTGATCGCCGGGACGGCCACCAGCGGGGACGCGGCGACCTGTTATAATCATATTGTGGATGATCTGATGCCACAAGGGACAACAACGACGATGTGCGCGCATTACGGGAAAGATAACAGGACCGATACCATGGGAGTTTATTTCGAGCCATGTCCATAATGTCCGGCATCCATAAAAAAACAGCCAGTTCGCTTGTGGAATATTTGTGTCTGGTTATAATCATTATCGGGGCTATCGTTGTGATCAAGCCCTATGTGACGCGCGCGTTTGTCGGGAATTGGAAAAAAAGCGGCGATTCATTCGCGTTCGGCCGCCGTTATAATACCAACACGATCGATTGTGATTATTCGGCGACAAGCGATAATTCGGGCATTTGGTATGATGCCACATGCTATCAGCAATCGGTGCAGGCCTGCGATCCCGGCGACTATACTTGTGAAGATCAGGTCAAACAGGGGTGCGAAACAGCTTTTTGTAAGAACCATTAATTAGGGACATATGTTCTTTATCGCATTATTCTTTATTTTTCTGGCTGTATTGATAGGCGTGCTCGTCATCGTGCCGTTCATGGTGACCAGGGCTGAGGCCATGTCTCAGAAGAGCCAGGCCCAGTTCGCGGTCAAATATGACGCGGTCTTAAGTGAAGACCAGATGAAAAAGACCCAGAAGCTTTTGCTGTATGTGCCGCTGTTCTTGGGCGCGGCGGCTATTATTTTCGCGCCGGCGGACATGAAGATGGCGGGTATTATTGTCGGTATTGTTGTTGGGATCATTATCCCCCGCCTGCAGTTAAGCATGCTCATCAGTAAACGCAAAAGGATCTTTGGCAATCAGCTGATGGACGCGTTGATGATCATGTCCAGCTCTTTCCGCGGCGGTTTAAGCTTGATCCAGGCCATCGAAGCGGTGGTGGAAGAGATGCCGGACCCGATCCGTCAGGAATTTGGGATCGTCCTGGGAGAAAATAAAATGGGCGTTGCCTTGGACGACAGCTTGAATCGTTTATACAAACGGATGCCCTCCCCCTCGATGCAGCAGGTTGTGACCGCCATCCTTTTGGCGCGTGAGACAGGGGGGAACCTGGCCCTTATTTTCTCCAGGATCATTGCCTCGACCCGTGAGCGCCGCAAGATCGAGCAAAGCTTGACGACGTTGACGATCCAGGGAAAGATCCAGGGCGTGGTCATGTCAGGTCTGCCGGTGGCGTTCTTCTTTCTGGTCTCATCGAGCAATCCCCATTTCTTTGATTCAATGCGCAATACGCCCTTAGGCCAGCAGCTGGCGGTGGCGTGTATCGTGATGTGGTTATTGGGTGCGGGCAGTATTTGGAAAATATCAACCTTTAAGGACTTTTAACCATGTTTTTCTGGGGACTATTATTTGTTTTTTTAACGATCTTGACGATCGCGCTCATGTTCATCCCGTTTAAGATCGTCCTGCGTCCGACGCTAAACATGGATCCCATGACCGATGCGGCCGTGACGGGCATCGTCTCTCCGGGTCGGCAGAATAAAAAGACGGGTTTTGCCTTCTTTATCTCTGACATGAGCCAGCGGTTCGCGGTCATTAATAAACCTTTTGTCGTTGGTTCCCTGGGGCAGCGCATCGCCAAGGACTTAGCCATGGCCAGGGTTCCGATCACGCCGGAAGAGTTCATCCTGATCAAGGAGCTTTTGATCCTGTGTTTTGTCTGGTGCGTGTTCTCGGTGGTTGAACCGAACTCAGAGGGTTTTATCATGGGATTGTTCTTTGCCATCGGCGCGGCGTATTTCCTGCCGGAATTCTGGCTGCGGGGACAGGTGAAGAAAGTGCGTGATTCCATCGTCAGGGACCTGCCTGATACCGTCGATCTTCTTGGGTTATGCGTGAACGCTGGTCTAGATTTCATGATGGCGTTAAAGTACGTCATTGAAAAGTCGAGCAAGACTAACATCATCATGGAACTGCAGAACATGATCCAGGAGATCAATGTGGGCAAGCCGCGACGCGACGCGCTGCGCGACATGGCACGCAAATATGAACTGGCGGACCTTTCCACTTTTGCCAGAACACTTATCCAGGCCGATCGCATGGGGACCTCGGTCAGTGAAGCGCTGAACATCCTTTCCGAAGACATGCGCGACGCGCGTTTTCGCCGTGGGGAGCAGATGGCTATGAAGGCTCCTTTAAAGATGCTGGTGCCGCTGTTATTGTTCATTTTCCCGGTCGTTGCCATTTTAGTGGCCGGTCCGGTCTTTCTGGATTTCTTCCAGAATAATCCGCTGCAGAAAATGGGGTCCATGCAGTAAATTGTGCTTGCAAAGCGCTTTCCTGCATGTTACCCTTTCACTGTCCATGAAGAAATTTTCTTTTATTTTAATAGTTTGTTTTTTACTTGACACATTGCGCCCCGTGATGGCGGCGGACGGCGTTGGTTCAAGTGCTATTCTTTTGCCTAAACCGGGGACCATGGTCAGCATGAGCCCTTCATTTGAGGCGCCGACCCTGCGCGGGATCAAGGTGCATCCGCAAGACCCTCTGCGCTTTGAGTTTGTGCTCGATCAGGGCGATTCAACGGTCCCTGCTTCCGCCCTCAAGGATGAATCCACCAAATTGGTTAAGTATTTTTTGGCATCTGTCACCACCCCGGCAGGGGATCTGTGGGTCAACTTAAGCCCTTATGAAAAAGACCGCATTGTCGCGCAAAGTTTTGGGCAAACAGAAATGGGCCGTGACCTTTTAGCGCAAGACTATATCCTCAAACAACTTACAGCTTCAATGATCTATCCTGAAAGCAAGACTGGTAAAGAATTCTGGAGCCGTGTTTACGCGCAGGCGGCCAAACGTTTTGGCACCACCCGGGTTCCGATCAATACATTCAACAAGGTGTGGATCGTGCCTGATAAGGCGGATGTTTATGAGAATGCGGCCAACGGGACGGCCTATGTGAGCCATGCGTCCTTAAAAGTTTTGCTGGAGGGCGATTATTTGGCCCTTAATAAGGCCCAGAAGCCTCAGGGAAAGGCTGATTCCCAGAAATTGGGCACTGACATTGTCCGGGAGGTTGTTATCCCATTATTGACCAAAGAGGTCAACGAAGGTCGTAATTTTGCTCCGATCCGCCAGGTCTATCATGCGCTGATCCTGGCCACCTGGTATAAAAAGAAACTCAAGGACAGCGTCATCAGCCTGGGATATGCGGATAAGAATAAGACCGCGGGGATCGATTTTAGCGATGACCAGACAAAGGAAAAGATCTATCTTCAGTATTTGGAAGCCTTTAAGGCTGGGGCGTATAACTATATCAAGGAAGAAGCTGACCCGTTGACCAAGAAGTTGATCCCGCGTAAATATTTTTCGGGCGGGGCTTCATTTGCCATGGTCGGCAGGGAAATGAAGGTCAGGCCGGATTCAGCCATGACCACCGCCCAGTTAGCGGCGATCGGCCGCCGGACACTGAGTTTGGTGCATGTCGTGCTCAACAATATTGGTTCTATCCCCTTAAACGGCAAGATGGACAGGATCAGGAGCATTAAAAGGAGAGATGTTCTAAAAGTGGCCGCGACCGGGGCCGCGGTACTGGCGTTAGCCGCCACGCAGACAGGCGACACGCCGATCAAGGCTTCTTTGCCGGAATATGTGTCGATGACAAGCACAGATGCCCGTCTTGTCTCCGAGATACACAAACTAGTTTATGGCACCGGAGATGCGAAAGAGCGGACATTAAAGCTGCTGCAATTGGTTTATCGAGATGAGACCCGCGAAGCGATCATCCGTGTTCGGGAGAGTTTAAGGAAAGCCTATGCGGCGCTTGGCAAAGACCCCAACGCGGTTGTGGTCACGGCCAATTTTGACGCTCAGGACATTACGCCAAAACCATTTGACCAAAAAACAGCGGAGGAAGAACGCAGGGTTTTGGAAGCTAAATTAGAGGCATTGCTTAAAACACCCGGGCTCTCCACGGAGCAATCTAGGAATGGGGTTTTGGAATTGCGCCTGTTGATGCTGCCGTTGGAAACTTTATTGGCCACGGTTGAGCCCAAAGATCTCTTTAAAGTGTACGATGACCTGACAGTCACGAAGCCCTATCCACTGGTTGGTCGCAGCGCTGTTAAGATCAAGATCGACCGCGCCGACACGCCGGAAAAAATGGCGGCGACAGTTCTTGAGGGCGTCAAGCCGTTAAACGGGACCCCGGTCATTTATCTCGTCAGACCAGATATAGCGGCAAGTATCGCGAAAGCTGTGCCGTCGACGTCACAGAGGGTTGAGATTTCAGGGGGGAAAATCAAGCCGGGAGTTGTATTGGTGGGGGCTCTGACGTTTTCAAATCCGGTGCGCGCTAAGGTCTGGAATTTATTGACGACCAAGGACAAATCCGATTTTAAGGCTAGATTTTGGGAAGCGGTGAGTGAAATGGGTGGTAATGTGGAGATAGCGGCGTATGAATTAAGCATTGATAGTTTTATCGATGCGTTAAAACGTAATCCGGATATCAAACAGATTATATTTCCCGTTAATGTGGAGAATCCAAAGAATTTTGATCCCAAAATTGCTAAAGTAAAATGGGATCTTGTTGAAAAAATTGTCAGAGAGGGATTTGCGAATTCCAGATTTCCAGTTGTACAAGAAGAAAAATTTCTGGAATTGTCGATTAAGCTTGCCAGGGGTTTGGTTTTAACTTCTTGGGAGTATATGTACATGACAAATCCTCAGGTTATTGAAGGGCTGGAAACTAAGTCTGTAGGTATTCCTCTATCTAATGACCCGAGATTGAAGGAAGTTAGCGATTTGATCGATAAGTATCAGCAATTACAGCGGTTCTGGGTTGGTGATCGTCAAGCGGAAGGTCGGAAAAAAGGGGCTATTCCAAGAGACCTGATAAAATTTCTAGGTGAGATCGGGTATGCTTCTACGACGGTGGCTGGACATTTAGCAGCGAAAGAAAAATTTACCGAGCAAATAACCATCCTTGAAAGAGAGTTAGCAAGGGATTTTCCTGAGGATGTCCCAATTGTCCGCAAGCAGATAGCTCTTTATGAAGAAGTAGCTAGGTTTGCGGAAAGCAGAGCCCAAAGAATGACGGATGTTTTAATCCCTTATTTGACAGGCGGGGCCCCAAAAGTTGCAGTATTTTCACCTGGTGGGCTTGTCGCAGCATCCAGCGTGATTTTAAAAGAAAAAATAGACCCTTCGGTTGGGGTTGAAGTTATCGACAATGCCATGAAAAGCAAAGAATTGCCCGCAAGCAATGATGAAGAGCAAGCCTCTTACGGGGGTATTGATCTCAATACAATTGCGTTGAATATCTCCAACAGCGGCCAGAATATTCGTCTCAATATGACTCCGGAGCTCCTCGAGAACACCAGGAACGCTGCCGGTTTAGCCCCCGTTGTTATCAACATTCTTCCACTATCCAATCTCAAAGATTTTCTACAGAGATAAACGCGCCGTAATTACCAAGCAGGGCGTATATTAATAAGCATTCCTCATTAAAGCAAAAGCAGTAAGCGTAACAACATTTCTTCTCTCGTCGTTATCACATCAAGCGCGACGATCACCCATCCATTGAACGGCTAAATTAAAGGACAGAATGTTATAATTTCCTGATCGTTTTTGTTCTTCCATGGTTCTCTTCATCAACGCTCAAAGCCCTGTCTAGACCAGCCGGTTATCACGCAGGTCTTTTAGCACAAGAAAGGGTGGCACGGTGCATTGATTGGATATTTTCCAGAGCGATATTGTTCCAATGACCAAATTTCAAGGCCTTTGAATTGCCCCATTTATTTGTTATTAAAGCCCCCGGTCTTTAGCTATCCCATGCAGAGCGTGAGCTTCACGTCAGGAAAAAATTCATGATTAAACGGGATAAGTCATTGAGGTCCTGATGGGTTTTTAGCTTGAAGTCCGCGACCAATTTTTAAAGTTTGGTGTTTTGTGGGATGACAAAGGTTCAGGATCTGGAATGCGGCACAGCCTTGCCGCGTAAGCGCAGAAATTTCTCCATGGTATTTGGCGCACAAAGAAAGCCAGGAGGCATAACGCAGCATGAGTTTTTGCAGCGGGCAGCGATTTCTCTGTTTTTTCAGGCTGTGTTGCTTAAATGGCATGAAATGCAATTTATTAGTTAATGAGCGCGAGCCCGTGAGCAAATCATCTAAACCCCAATCAATGTATTAAAGGCTTCATTTGGTCTCAATGTTTCGAAAACCCGCGGACACATTTTTGAAAAAATTTTAAGGATCAGCATGGTTTTCATTAAAATTACGTTTTAACATTAGATTGAAAAACAAAAAATGTTTTAATTTCATAATGGACATTAATTGGTTTGGAATACATAACAGATTGGAAATAAAC
>CAZFNI010000031.1:4455-12516 GCA_964520655.1 uncultured Planctomycetales bacterium | reverse complement strand
GTAGCGGTATTTCAAGGGGTTGTAGGGTTCGCCTATCGTCAACGACTACCCGTTTAATAAAAAAGCCCCATTAGAAAATGGGGCTTTTTTATTAATAGAAAGTTTCTCTATTTCTCCGAATGTGAAATGCGCATGTCGTAGAAAGACTTGGTCAGGAATAATAAAGAGATCAAGAAGAATACCACGGCTAGACCTGTATTCGTAGCTCGGTCCAAATGGATCGCGATCTCAATGGCCAGCAGGCCAAAGAGGGTGGTAAATTTAATGATCGGGTTGATGGCAACCGAAGATGTGTCCTTGAAAGGATCTCCTACCGTATCCCCAACGACTGTGGCTGCATGCAGTTCTGTCCCTTTTTCACGGTGTGTGACTTCAACAAGTTTTTTGGCATTATCCCAGGCTCCTCCGGCATTAGCCATGAATACTGCCTGGAACAGGCCGAATATGGCCAGCGAGATCAGATAACCTATAAAGAACGACGGTTCCAAACAGGCAAATGCCAGCGTTGAGAAAAGGACTGTCAAGAAGAGGTTGATCATCCCTTTTTGCGCGAACATGGTGCAAATCTCAACAACTTTGGCGCTGTCTTCAATGGAGGCTTTATTGGTGCCATCGAGTTTGATATGTTTTTTGATGTACTCTACTGTATGGTATGCACCTGTCACAACAGCTTGAATTGAAGCGCCGGTAAACCAGTAGATAATGGCTCCTCCAGCCATTAAACCTAGCAGAAAAGGCGGGTAGAGTATGGATAGTTTATGGATATCTGTTGTAAGTCCTTGCGTGAGGATCATGACGATCGAGAAGATCATGGTGGTACTTCCAACGACAGCGGTGCCGATCAGAACAGGTTTTGAAGTGGCCTTAAAGGTGTTCCCCGCGCCGTCATTTGCTTCAAGATAATGTTTGGCGCTGGCAAAATCGGGTGTAAATCCGAAATCTTTTTTGATCTCTTGTTTGATGTCCGGCAGTGTTTCAATGAGCGAAAGTTCATAAATAGATTGGGCATTATCAGAGACTGGTCCATATGAGTCAACAGCGATGGTCACTGGCCCCATTCCAAGAAACCCAAAAGCTACAAGGCCGAAAGCGAAGACCGCTGGCGCGATCATGATGGTGCTAAGCCCAAAGAGACTGACAAAGTAGGCCATGCCCATGAGCGCCGCGATGACCAGACCCATCCAGTAGGCGCTGAAATTGCCGGCTACCAAGCCTGAGAGAATATTTAGCGATGCCCCGCCCT
Source organism: uncultured Planctomycetales bacterium (assembly GCA_964520655.1). GTDB lineage: Bacteria > Omnitrophota > Gorgyraeia > Zapsychrales > Fredricksoniimonadaceae > JACQQW01. The sequence goes on along the minus strand of CAZFNI010000031.1, from coordinate 11,273 downwards.
TCTTGGAACATTCATAGATATTATGAACATAATCAGAATCCGTTGAGGTGAAGATCTTTACGGTTTCAGGGATGATTGCGCCGGCCATGGTGCCACAGGTGATGATAGAGGCTAATTTCCACCAGAAGGTGCCGTCACCAAGATCAGGGATCAATAGATAGGATGCCGCGAAGGTCAAACCTACTGAGAGAATGGAAGTGATCCATACCAGTGAGGTAAGAGGGTCTTCAAAGTTCATTTTGTCTACCTTTGCGTAACGACGGGAGACAATGAAATGGTTGATCTCATAGGAGATGCCGCTGGCAATGACCATCATTAGCCGCATCACGAAGATCCATACCAAAAGTTGTGCCTGTACATGTGGGTCTTTGACCGCTAGCAGGATGAAGGATATCAAGGCTACCCCTGTCACGCCGTAGGTCTCAAAACCATCTGCCGTTGGTCCCACGGAGTCGCCGGCATTATCTCCTACGCAATCCGCGATCACACCGGGGTTTCGTGCATCATCTTCTTTAATATTGAAAACGATCTTCATCAGATCTGAGCCGATGTCTGCTATTTTTGTAAAGATCCCGCCTGCGATGCGCAGGACCGAAGCGCCCATAGATTCACCGATAGCAAACCCGATAAAGCAGGCGCCAGCAAATTGTGGGTCAATAAAAAGAAGGATGCACAACATGACCAGAAGTTCAACGCTGATTAGCAGCATCCCAATACTCATACCTGCCTGTAAGGGGATAGAGTAGACGGGGAATGGTTTGCCTTTAAGGCTCGCAAAAGCAGAACGTGAATTTGCCAAGGTGTTGATCCTCATGCCGAACCAGGCAACACCAAAACTACCCAAGATGCCGATGAGGCTGCAGACGATGATCAGCAGAACGCGGCTGAATTCGTAATGGCGTAATCCGCCGAAATATCCGATCATGACCACAGCGATGAGCGCCTCAAGTATAAGAAGGAATTTGCCTTGAGAGATCAAGTAGGCTTTACAGGTAGAAAAGATCAGATTTGAGATGTCGGTCATTGCGCGGTGTTCTGGCATTTTCTTGATCTGCCAGTATTGGTAGATCCCGAAAAAAATACCAAAGGCACAAACAATAAGTCCTAATAGTAGTATGTTGTGCCCATCTATGCCCCCAAAAAGTTTGATGGTAGAAAGATCCGGCACTTTCAGATCCGCTTCGCTGGTAAGGTTCATGTGTTCCATGGTTGCCTCGCTTAATGGATGATAAATGATTGAGTATTAATATTAGATAAAAGGGGTTCGTTCGTCAATGGCAATAGCTTTAGTTAGAACCCATGATATTGTTTAATTCAATAATAAATGTTGTTCCGATATCTTGCTTGCTTTTTACAAATATTTTCCCTTTATGGTTTTTGATGATTTCGTGAGTAATGGAGAGGCCTAGTCCTGTGCCGTTATCTTTGTTGGAGAAAAATGGGTCGAAAATATGGGGGATGTCATTCGGGGCAATGCCGTTTCCTGTGTCTTCAATGCGCAATTGAAATCTATTTCTATTATTTATTTCTGTATGTATTCGTATTATTCCTCCTTGAGGCATGGCGTCAACAGAATTCAGAATAAGATTCATTAAAGCTTGTTTGAATTGGTTTGGATCCAAAGATAAGAGGAGGTTGGTGTTGATATTGTAGTTTTTTATAACATTGATCTTATTTTTGATCAGATCAATGCTTAATAACTCTAATGTATCATTAATAATGCTGTGGATATTTATGGTTTGAAGATTGAGCTGTGCGGGTTTTGCGAAATCCAGTAAAGTTTGCACAAGTCGGTCGATTCGGTCGATTTCTTTAATAATAATAGGGCCGAATTTTTTCAGGAATTCTTCATCGTGTAACTTGCAGGGGAGAAATTCACTGAATGTTTTTAAGGGTGTTAATGGATTCTTAATTTCATGCGCAATCCCGCTAGCTAAGATAGCAACAGATTTTAAGCGTTCAGTTTGCATGACTTCCTGACGGAGCTGTTCATTTTGTTTGGTAATTTCCAAAAAATTGCCTTTAAAAAGCAGTCTTTCTGTTAGTGATTGGATGATGTTCTTTAGTGGAATGAAGAGGAGGCTGATGATTAAAGCAAAAAGGATAGAAATGAGAAAGGATTTGTAACCCAAGGTTGCTTTAAAGTAGTGTTCTACAAGGAAGATCGAGAACGAATAAAATATGGAAATTAAGATTACCATGATTGTGTAAATCATGTTTTTTTGTATTATGAGTCGAATATCCATCATTTGGTGTTTGAGGATGCCGTAGGAAATAAATATTATAAAAGCGGGGATTAGGATATTGCCGTATGGGTAGATTGGAATTTTGTAACACCCAGGAAAGTTTGTTAGACTGCCAATAAATGCGATTAGAATTCCCCAGAAAACGATTTTATATTTAAGGTCTTTAGATTTTTTTATTTGATTTCTTATGATATATAGGGAATAGCTAGGTAGGAAAATATATTCAATAAGTAATATAGGAAAGAGTTTCCCGGCTAAGGGGTAAGGAGCCATTATGCTGTTATTTTGTAAATCAATAATGAGTATGTCTGAAATAACGCCAAATGGGGTAAGGGCTATATTAATTATGTAGATATAGAAAACAATGCTTTTGTTTTGTTTAAACTTGTTGATGAAGTGAGTTGTGAAATGGAAAAAAGAGATTGAAATAAATGGTGCAAATATATTTGAAATTCTTGAATACAAAAGCGCTGTTTTGTGTTCCTCTGTAGAAATCCACAAGTATTGAAATGTTGCCCAAAAGCCAACAAATACTAAGAAGAGACAAAATGTTTTTGTTGATTTAGATTTTCGGGAATAAACAAGAATGAAGAAACACAATAAAAAACAAGATATAGCGTTAATTAAAGCGCTTAATGCGAAATAATTCATATTGAATCCAGATTTTTTTTAACGGCCTCTAATATTTCTTCCGCCTTAAACGGTTTAATAAGATAACCACAAGCTCCCAGGCGGGATGCTTCCGCGGCGGTTTCTACGGATCGGTAGCCGGTAACCATGATGATTTTAATCTTGGGGTATTGGGATTTGATCTCGGTTAAAACGTCTAAACCATTGATTTTTGGCATTTTAATGTCCATAAAAATAAGGCCAATGTCTTTGGTATGGGCCAAGGTGTGTAAGGCTTGCTGGCCGCCATCGACGATCACGAGATCGTAAAAATCACTTAAAATTAACTTTAGGGACTCGCGAACCCCTTCTTCATCATCACAGATCATTATTTTATTAGACATGAACGATCTCCTTTAAAGTGTAACAGGTGTTGAAACGGTTAAGATCTTTGCGGTGTATTTGCCTTTATTGATAAATGAATGAGGAAGGGAGGCATCAAAGTACAAAGTGTTGTGTTTAGTAAGATGATATTGCTTATCATGAATTGTTATTTCTACTGTACCTTCTATGACAAATATGAACTTTTCGCTTCCTGGCCTGTTTTCCTCTGTATTTGTTTTTCCACCTGTTTCAATGCGTAAAAGTATGGGCATCATTTTCTTGCCAAGAATGTTCTTTGTCAGTATTTCTGAGATAGCGTTATCACTATGTGAGAAGATGTCTGCGGAATCCTGCTGGTTTTGGTATTCAATAACGGCATTCTCTTTTTCAATATCGCGGTAAAGCTCGGTGATGTCTATGCCCAACGCGTTGGCGATCTTAATATGTGATTCAAGCGTGCCAGTCATTTTCATGTTCTCAATGCGGGACAGGGTTGCCAATTGTATACCGGTAGCCAAAGATAGTTCAATTAACTTCATTTTTTTTGTTTTGCGGATGTTTTGAATGCGTTTGCCAATAAACATATATTTTCCTTTAATAAATGATAATAATGTGTTGGTTTAAGTATAACATAATTTGATTTTTCTACAAATGTTAATGTTTAACCAAAAATTATTAGTCAAATATTGTTTAATAATTAAAATATTATTTGACAAAACATCAATTTTTAGCTATTCTGTGAAAGAATTAACTTGGTGAAAGGAGAGGGTATGGGTAAAGAAAATATTGAAGTATCCATAATAAAAATGCATAGGTTGCCTGAAGGGAACAGAACCCGGGCATTTGTTGATCTGGGGGTCAATGATGCCTTGCTGATCAAGGGGGTAAAGATCATTGATGGCAGGAACGGTTTGTTTGTCGCGATGCCTAGTGAGCTGGATAAGAATAATGAGCGATGGTTTGAGCGGGTCCGGTGTATGAATAAGGAAGTCAAAGAAATGATAACCCAGAAAGTATTAGAAGCCTACCAAACAATATAGAGGTAAAAGCGCCCCAGGGTTCCGGCAGAAGCGCGTCTTGATTGCTAGCGATCGAGAGGCCACGGGGGCTGCCGCGATCCACGCCGATCAATTTCCGGGCGCTTTTTCTCTTAATTTAAGATTGACACCCTTTCCTGATTTGTATACGATATCCACATGTTTTCTCGAATTTTTCAGAAATTTTCTTCCAAACCTCCGGATAATGGTCACATTAAGATCTTGATCATTGAAGATAATGAGGTTGATCAAAAGCTGGTGTCATCCACTGTTTCACGGGGGGGGTATACACCATTGTCTGCCTATGAGGGAAACGCGGGTTTTATTCTGGCTAAAGAGAATAAGCCGGATCTGATCATTTTAGATTACAATTTGCCGGATATTACCGGCCCAGTTGTATGCAAAATGTTAAAGAATGAATCGTTAACAAAAGATATTCCGGTACTTTTCTTAACAAGCATGGATACTCCAGGGAGTATAATTAATTGTTATGAAGAAGGCGGGGAGAATTATTTATCTAAACCGATCAATGGTAAGTTCCTTCTGGAGCAGATCAATATCGCTTTGAAAGAGAAAAAGACGAACGGGTAAATATGCTGGATCTAAAGTTTATCAGAGATAATGTTGAAAAGGTTAAAGCGGGTCTGGCGGCCAAAAGGGTTAATGTGGATTTGACCCGCATTCTCGATTTGGATCAAAAACGTCGCCAGTTGATCGTGGAATTGGATGAACTAAAAGCACAAAAGAACGCAGCCAGCGACGAAATTGGACGGATGATTAAAGAAAAGACTGACCCATCAATGAAGATCTCCTCCATGAAGCAGATCGCTTCTCAGATCGATGCGATGGATCCGGTTATTAAAAAACTTGAAGGGGAGATCCACGAATTATTGATCGGCATTCCTAATTTGCCTCATAGTACAGTTCCTGTAGGTGGAGCAGAATTGAATCAGGAGGTTGGGCGTTGGGGAGATTTGCCGCGATTTGATTTTAAGCCTAAAACCCATATTGAGATCGGCGAAAGCTTGGATATCATTGATTTCAAAAGAGGGACAAAGCTTTCCGGATCGAACTTTATTCTTTATAAAGACCTGGGAGCCCGGTTGGAGCGTGCTTTATACAATTTTATGCTGGATGTGCACACATCCCAGCATGGGTATAGGGAAATGTTCCCGCCAGTCCTAGTCAATGCCGCTTCGATGACCGGAACGGGCCAGCTGCCTAAGATGAAGGAAGATATGTATCATGTGGCCAGCGATGATCTTTATCTGATCCCCACGGCCGAAGTGCCGGTGACCAATATCCATCGAGATGAAATGCTGGAGGAAGATCAATTGCCGATCTATTACACAGCCTATACAGCTTGTTTTAGAAGAGAAGCTGGGTCATATGGAAAAGATACTCGCGGGTTGGTTCGGGTGCATCAATTCGATAAAGTAGAGCTGGTTAAATTTGTCCGTCCTGAAAGTTCTTATGATGAGCTGGAAACACTGGTCGGCAACGCGAAAAAAATATTTGAATTGCTCAATATCCCGTATAGGGTGTTGCTGCTGGCCAGCGGCGACATCAGTTTTGCCGCGGCAAAATGCTATGATCTGGAAGTTTATGCGGCGGGTCTTGATAAGTGGCTGGAGGGTTCCAGCTGTTCTAACTTCGAGGATTTTCAGGCGCGTCGGGCGAATATTTCTTATAAAGGCAAAGATGGTAAGAAAAAGGGCTTTGTTCATACATTAAACGGCTCCGGCGTGGCATTGCCGCGCACCATGATCGCTATACTTGAAAATTATCAGACAAAGGAAGGCGACGTTATCATCCCTGAACCTTTACGGCCTTATATGGGCGGTTTAACCAAGATCACCCGCCGATAGGAGTTTTTGTGAAAGCAAATCTTCTTGGCATCCTGAAGCTTATCTGTTTTCTTTTATTGCTCCCCTTCATCTACTGCGTATGTTTTTCTTTCTCCACACAAGTAATGGCCATAGGTCAGCCGAAGTCGTTATGGTTGTGTTATGGGGCGGGGATCTTTATTGCCTGTTATCTGTTCGTTTATAACTTTCAGGAAGTTTATGCTTTGGGGCAAAGGATAGTCGCTCAATTACTGGCTTTCGCAAAACCCGTCGCGGATGCAGCTTCAGTTGTTCTGCCCATATATACGATCCTGCTTAGTGTTGCGTTCTTGATATTGAATAATATGAAGCTTTTGGGGAATTTTGAAGAGGCTGCTGTGATGGCCTTGTCATTTTCGTGGATGATGCATGTTGTGTTGACGGCATTTCAATTGAATGATGGGGAAAAGGCGGTCATCAAGGGGGGGTATTTTTTATCATTTGGAGCTTCACTTGTTGTGTGCGTGTTGATCGCCGCATTGCTTTTAGCGTTGTTGTTCCCAGAGTTTTCCATTGGTCATTTTATCCAGCATTTATCTAACCATACAACCAGCCTATATCATTCAATATATAAAACCTTGTTTGTGCCTCCGGCATAGTTGACATTGCCGTCGATGGGTGATATATTTGCACGCGTTAATTCTGGAGAGGTGGCA
>CAZFNI010000031.1:0-4355 GCA_964520655.1 uncultured Planctomycetales bacterium | reverse complement strand
TGGAGAGGTGGCAGAGTGGCCGAATGCGGCGGTCTTGAAAACCGTTGACTCGCAAGGGTCCGTGAGTTCGAATCTCACCCTCTCCGCCATTATTTGAATCCTCCGCAGCTCAATGAGTTGCGGGGGATTTTGTTTAAAGTTCATTAAAAGGGGGATGTTCTGAGATTTATTTATATACTTACATTTTCTTTTGCCTGCATTTTTTCTACTACCAATTCCTTGTGGGGTAATACTGGGGTTTTTTATGGTTCGGGCAACCAAGTCATCCCCATTAAAAATAAACAGATCCGATTAGTGAGAGAAAATGTCAATATTAAATTAACTGTTGATGAAAATAGTGGTCAATTTGGGGTGCCGTTTATTCCTTGGGCCAATGTAACTGCTAAATTTTATTTAAAGAACATAACATCAAAAGAAGTGTTGCTCCAAATGGGGTTTCCTTTTTTGGATCTGCAAGGTTTTGGTGATGAAGAATACGTACTTAGTAATCTTAATTTCAAAGTGTTGATTGACGGGAATGAGATCAGAACACAAATTAAAAAAGGGGTGATTGAGAAAGAATTTGACCCCAAGGGAATGTTTAAGAAAGTCTTTACTTGGTCAGCTAGATTTAAGCCGTCTGAGAATAGAGAGGTTATTGTTACATATAGAATGCTAATGGGAATTGCTTCAGCAAATTCGATAATGCGTAATTTTGACGAAAAAGGCAGAATATTCAGTTCTATCGATAAATTGATTCCAGCTTTTAGGTATGATTTTGGTTATATTACCAAGACAGCATATACCTGGACAGGTTCTATCGAAGAAGCACTTTTTCAGATCGACTGTTCGTCTTTTTATGATGAATTGAAAAAAAAGAGTTTTATGACTGGAGATGGTTCAGAAAGCCAGGGCTATACAAGGCCTATTTTCTGGGAAGCTGTTAATCCCTCTGCACATAAGAAAGAAAGGGGTATTTATGAATGGATCTTTAAAGAAAAAGTTCCGGAAAATGGGCTGTCAATTGCCTTTACAGTATTGTTCTTGCCATGCAATCCTGCCGAATTAAATGGCTATTATACTGCAATCCTTAGCCGCTTAGAAAGTCTCAATCCTGACGAATTCAAAGCGATTCTTCAGGCGTATTATCAAATTATTGCTTTTGACAAGAAGCCATCTATTTCATTTCTAACAGATTATTTTGAAGGTCTTGAGATGTTAAAAGAACCGAAAACATTTATTTCTGAGACTGACAGGGTCGGAATCGAAGAAATAGCTAACGATTTTAATAGATTCATTAGATAGGTGATTGTTTTTGCTGCCCATTGATTTGATAGTCTTGATGCGCATGTTTGGCTTTAGTAGTAATGAGCGCTTTTTTACATTCTTTAATTTGAGAAGACAGAGATCCTAAGATGGGGCATGTCAGAAAAATAGGGGATGCATATTACATTGAGTTCTTTGCCCGCGGGCTTATGTATTCCCAGCTTGCTGGAACGGATGAAGCGACAGCAGAAAGAATGCTTGAGGATATTGAGCGCAGGATCTCTTCGGGCGAAGCATTAACGGTTGTCCGTAATATCTCGATCAAGGTGTTCTTTCAACAATTCCTTATTTATGCTACAGCTGAATATAGCACGATTTCCTTGAAGCGCTTTAATGCACTGATCACTCATTTTCAAGATTTCCTTTCATCCGGATATTCATCGGTCTGTGAGCTTTCTCAAATTACGCCGGCTATTATTGAGGATTATAAGGCTGCCTGGATCAATCGAACGACGCACCATAAAATTAATCTGTCCATTTTACTGTTAAGGGAGATCATGGAGTACGGCATCAAGACGGGATTTATCAATGATAATCCGACTTTGCATGTCAGTTTGCTGCCCTGGCGTAGGCGTACTTTTAAAAAAACCTTCCGCTATGAATTGGCCAAAGACCTGCTGGCCAGATCGATTGCAACAGGCCGGGTGGTCAAACTATTGAAATTTGATGATATCGGCCGGATCATCTACTTTTCAAATTTAATTCCCTTAAAAAGGGAAGAAATGTATAATTAACACCTCGTGCCATATGTTTTGGCGTAAGAGGTCCTATTATCCTTGGCGTACTGGTATAATTTGTTTATGAGTGTTAGGTGGCTCCAATTTGTTGGAATTCTGATTGTCCTTTGCCAGGTTTCGTTGTCGCATGCGGAAAGTAAAGTTGTCCTCTCGCCTGTGTATTCAGTTGATAAGATTTATCGTTCAATGACTGGTCCATTGACGCGTCAGAAGATCTATCTGACAGACGATCGTAAGCATGAGCTTTTATGGATCACGGGGTATAGGGCGGTGATGAAGGGATCTGATGGCAAGACTCCTGCGTTGCAGGACTTTATGTGCCATAGCAATTTGGACTTTACGCCGCAACCAGGAATTCGATATTATGGCGATCCGCGATTGTTTACTCTGTCTCAAGGACAGGATTCCATTCAATTGCCAAATGGATTTGGAATACCTGTATGGGCAGATATCCCAATCAATCTAACCACGCAGGTTTTAAATCTAAACATTAAAAACGGGATCTTTAATGTCAGGCATTTGGTAACTATTGAATTTGTCAGGGAGGCGGATATTAGAGTTCCGATGAAACCCTTGTTTCCTGGGGCTGCGTATGTGTCTAAGGGAAAGCATGAAGCCATTAACCCTAAATCAAATACAATGAATAATACTGATAAAGGCACGACATGCATGTTGAAGCCAGAAATGGCTCAGGATATAAAAGGGCATGGTCATTGGGTCGTGAAACCGGGGCGTATTGCAAGTAGTTCGGTTGCTACCAAAATCATGAATTTACCATATGACACCACCTTGCATTATGTTGCTGTTCATGTTCATCCTTATGCAGAATCTTTGGAGTTGGTGGATCTCACTACGAAGAAGACTTTGTTTAAGAGCCACATAAGGAATTTTAAAGGCAAAATGGGCATAGAGCATGTAGATTCTTTCACCAGCGAGAAGGGAATACCGGTTTATAAGGGGCATGAGTATAAAATCACCGTTGTTTATAATAATCCGACCTCGGAAGATAGTGATTCCATGGCTGTAATGTACTTGTATTTGCTTGATAAGGCTTTTAATATTTCTCAATACAATCAGATTCCTCAAGGGATAAATCTGCAGAATAAGTAACAAGATTGATCTCAGATTCTGGTAAAAGGTGTTGGTTTGGATGAATGTGTTAAAGAATTTTTGAGGACTTTAGAGTTGTAAAGGAGAGGTGGCAGAGTGGTCGAATGCGGCGGTCTCGAAAACCGTTATCCGTGGTAACGCGGATCGAGAGTTCAAATCTCTCCCTCTCCGTTTTTTAATCCTGCCGGGGAAGATTATGGTGCGCTTCTTTTTTCTGATGTGTTTTGTCATGCTGCCTACCTTAGGCATGGCAATAGAAGTTGACAGGGAAGCGTTGAAAGATTATACGACAGCGCTGGTGATCTATAACCGGACTACCGGCGAAATATTTAACTCCGACCGATCCTTAAGTTCTCGCCGTCTTGCCCCTTGTTCTACATTTAAGATTTACAACACGCTTATCGGTCTGCAGCTGGGACTTATCGAGGATCCTAAGGTGCCGTGGTATAAATGGGATGGCATAAAAAGAGACATTGAAGGCTGGAACCAGAATTTGACCTTACAGGAAGCTTTTAAGGTTTCATCTGTGCCGGCTTTTCAGATACTGGCACGACAGATCGGTAAAGACCGGATGCACCAATATATTAAGGTTTTGGGGTATGGGACAATGGACATCTCGGCAGGGGTTGATGTTTTTTGGCTTGATAACTCTCAAAATACATCAATAAAGATCAATGCTAATGAGCAGGTTGGTTTATTAAATAAATTGCTGGATGGGCAGTTGCCTTTTTCCAGCAAAGCCGTTAATATTCTTAAAGATGTGATGAAACTGGAAGAGACTTCTGCAGGAACGCTCTATGGTAAAACTGGTACTGGGGCAGGGAAAGAGCTTTTGGGGTGGTTTGTTGGTTTTGTCGAACATAAGGGTTCTGTTTATGTGTTTGCCTGCAATATTACTCATGGCAAGAATCCTTCAGGTAAATCTGCCAGAGCTATTGTGGAGAAGGTTTTTAGGGCTAATGGACTCCTTTAGAATGTGGAGATCGGCATGATTGATTTAAGTTTTTTGTTGTTAAGCGTGATCACATTTCTGTCCGCATTTCTTTTGTTCCAGATCGAACTGATCGTGGCGAAACTGCTGCTGCCGGTTTACGGCGGCAGTTATTTGGTATGGGGGGCCTGTGTAGTATTCTTCCAGGCAATCCTTTTGGCGGGCTATGTCCTGGCCCATAAAGGGATCGATCTGTGGGGTTTTAAGAAATA
>CAZFNI010000030.1:0-13528 GCA_964520655.1 uncultured Planctomycetales bacterium | reverse complement strand
AGCCTAAAACGCCTTGAATCCTCGACGAAGGGTTCACCAAAAAATTGGCGGAGAGGTCGGGATTCGAACCCGAGGGCCCAGTTACCCAGGCCAATTGCTTAGCAGGCAATTGCATTCAGCCACTCTGCCACCTCTCCATAAACTTACCTTCTTACACCTTCTCAGCAATAACTAATTCAAACCCTTAGCTTTCACAGTCCGTTTCTTTCTAAAGAAATCTGATAATAGCGAAGAACACTCCTGAGACAGAACACCTCGTGTAACATCGACACGGTGATTTAGCTGCTTATGATTCACGATATTCAACACAGAACCACAGGCACCAGTTTTCGGTTCATCAGCCCCAAAACACAATCGTCCAAGACGGGCCAACACCAATGCCCCGGCGCACATCGAACAGGGCTCGATTGTAACATAGAGCGTACATTCCTGCAACCACTTCACACCCAAATAATTAGTCGCCTGGGTTATCGCGATCATCTCGGCATGCGCAGTGGGATCTTTTAATAATTCGATCTGATTATGGGCTTTAGCAATGACTTTCTTCTCAAAAACGATAACTGCCCCAACAGGGACCTCATCCGCATCAAAAGCCCTCTGGCTTTGACGCAATGCTTCCTTCATAAAAAAAACATCATGATTATCTACGTTCATTATAATCGATAAACAGGGACTTGAATGCAGACCACCGTTCCTTGCCTAAGCGAACTCTCAATATTTATATTGCCCCTGGCAGCTGCTAATATGGCGTGTACGATCGATAACCCAAGGCCTGAATTCTTCTCAACCCCGCGCTCTTTGGTCGTAAAGAACGGCTCGAACACTTTTGTTAAATGTTCCGGAGGGATACCAACCCCCTCATCCTCTACGACAAGACTTACAGCAGAATCCTTCGTTCGGAAGATCGTATTGATCTTGATCTTACCACCGGCTGGCATGGCTTGAACGGCATTTAGAATGATATTATACATAACCTGATGAGCTTCCACATCAGAAAGAGCGATCCTGGGCAAGTTTTTGGATAAACGGAGCGAAACAATAATATTGCCATTCTTAAGCTGCTGATCCAGAATTCCCAGAACCTCTTTAACCACTTGATTAATATCACTATTCTTTATGCTCGTTCGGTTCTGGATCTGATGAAGATGGATCATCCTATCTGTTGTTTGAACACAACGCTCCAGCTGCTTGTTCATTAACTCAAGCGTTGCCATGATCTTCTTAAAATCCTTATAAGCAACATACTCAAAATCTCTTGATTGATAATCTGCAATTAATTTTGATGTGCTTTTGACTAATGACTGAAGAGGGGCATGCAGTTCCTGTCCCAAACCGTAGAGAATATCAAATGAAACTGTGGATGTCTTAACATCTTTGGGTGACATAATTAAAAACGCGCCTGAGAGGGATCGAACCTCTAACCCTCAGTTCCGTAGACTGATGCTCTATCCAATTGAGCTACAGGCGCATTGAAATGGCTTACTTTAAGAGTCAAATTATACAGCAAAATCACTAAATGTATACCGATTTTTTATGCGGGAACACTCATCATTTCCTACTTCGCAAAGGATAATAATTTATGTTTCAAGGTTTTGATATCGATCGGTTTTGAAAGAAAGTCATTCATCCCGGCATTCAGACATCTCTCCTGATCTTCTTTAAGAGCAGCCGCAGTTAAAGCAACGATCGGAACAGTTGTAGAGATCTCTTTACGAATGATCCTAGTTGCTTCTTCCCCGCCCATCACAGGCATCTGCAGATCCATAAGAATAATATCATAAGTATTGGACCTGGCCTTATCGACAGCCTGCTGGCCGTTATCGGCAAAATCAACCGCACAACCAAACATTTGCATATAAGCTTTCATCAGCTGTTGATTTGGTTTACTGTCATCAACGATCAGAACGCGAAACCCCTTCAAACTCATTTCAGCGGCAAAATGACGTGTAACTATAGGCGTTTCTTTTGGCCGGTCATCCCCCAGAACAGTTGCAATGACAGAGATCAGGTCTTTCCAATAAAATGGCTTAGGGAGATATCCGTCAAAACCTTTTGTCCGAACCTCCTGGGCGCTTCCCTGTCGAACATCAGAAGTCACAGCTACTATCTTCAAGGATTTGTATCGAGAGCTCTTTCTGATCTGATCTGCCAGAACAAATCCATCCTTTTCTGGCATTATAATATCTGTCAGAACAACATCCGGGACGATCGGAGAATTTTCAAGTTTGGAAATAGCCTCGTCAACGCTCTGAGCATGGAACAACACATCCATTCCCGCATTCTTGCAGATCCTGTCAATGATCAATAAAGATGTCTGATGATCATCAACACATACGATCTTTTTCCCTTTTAATGCTTCTGAAGATAACGGGTAGATCCCAACGGACGAAACGCCTGCAACCCTCACAAGAGGGATCTCGAATATGAATTCACTCCCCTCATGTTCTTTGGATTCCACCCATATCTTCCCGCCTAAAGCATCAGCGATCTGTTTACATATCGCCAGCCCCAAACCTGTCCCCCCATATTTTCTTGTAGTGCTTTCATCAGCCTGCGTAAAAGGCTGGAATAAATGAGCCGCATTCTCTTTCGAAATACCAATACCTGTATCTTTCACCGATATTCTTAGCACTTTATCCGCAACCATCCTAACAACTATCCCTATCTCTCCTGATCTAGTAAACTTCATTGCATTGCTAAGCAAATTTACGATCACCTGACGAATGCGTGTTGGATCACTTTTGATCCATCTGGGAATATCTTGATCAAAATCCACATACAGATCAAGATTTTGATCCTTTATCCTCACTTTGGTGATCTTAAACACATCATAGACAAGGTTTTCAAGGTCAAAATCGATCATTTCCAGCTGCACTTTTCCAGACTCCAGCTTTGAGAAATCCAGGATATCATTAATGATCCCCAACAATAACTCTCCAGCGGAGTGTATTATTTTGATATGCTGGCTTTGTTCTTCCGTCAAAGGGGTATGACTTAATACATCACTGAATCCAAGGATGGCGTTCATCGGCGTACGTATCTCATGGGACATATTAGCCAGGAACTGCCCTTTAGCTTTCGCTGCCTGCTCAGCAGCCTCTTTACTTGCCTTTAATTCCCTTGTCCTCTCTTCAACCCGACGCTCAAGCTCAGCAGAACGCGTGATCCAGTAATTTATCAACATTGCGATCATAAACGTAAGCAGTAACCCAACAAAAAAGACCGTAAGAGCAGTCAGCATGAAGATAGTCAATATTTCCTTCTTAATAGTTCCTACTCTAAGAACATATGTTTTACCAAAGACCATTAAAGGCATATATTTGACCAACGTAAGGTCGTGGATATGGATATCCTCAACTGTCGTCCCCTTACTGATGTTGTTTGCATAATTCGAAGCGATCCACAACGGTTTACTATCACTATTCAATTGAAAAAGATCTATCCTTAAGACATCATCCGAAAGATCTCTCTGTCCCGATGCTTTGATCATTTCCCCTGGACGGATCGTGATGAATGCCGCCCCGTTTAATTGTTGACCCACCAAAGATATATGCACTGGATAATAAATGGTCGCGGCCAACTCACCAGTACTGATCCTGATCAAAGGATCAGTAATTATCGGCCTGTTTGTTTCAAACATCTTTTCCAGGGCTTCCCTGCGTTCCGATGATGATAAAACATTAAACCCGATAGTTCTTTTCATTTCTTCAAATGGCTCAGCAAGATAAAACACATAGGAATCTTCTCCATGAACATCTGGGACTTTCTCCCCTTTAGCGTCTTTCACATATATCCCGAAATCAGGACCTAATTCACCCTTTAACCGCTCTTCAAACACTGACTTTTCTGATGCAGTAACCTTCTTGATCAGACCACAGCTAGCTATTGAGTAGTCTTGATTAAGAATATTGGCAAATCCAGAGAAATCTTGACGTGAAGGATCAGGATGCTCTTCGAAATATCTGACTAAATGAGGAAGCGAGAATTCCAATAGATTCTTATAACTATCTCTGATATTTGCGAGTTTATTTAACGCAAAATTCTCAAAAACCTCCCTGCGTTTATCCAAAGAGTTCTCAAAGATCAAAAAACCGATAATTCCTGATAACAATGCACCAATAACAAGAATAAACCTAGCTTCTAATGTGATCGATGTTCTTTTAAGATCACGCATTATAGACAACTGGATCAGAATTAAATAGAAACCAAACAACCAGACAAACAACAATAAACCCGTAACGATCATTGGAACCAGCCTCGTTTTTAGAACCATCTTGTTCCAATAATCCGCCTTAACATCCATCCCTAATATAAAGAGAACCTTTTTTGTTTTATGATCAATAACCGGCGCTCCAGCAGATACGAACACTCCATACTCGTCCTTAGCTGGGCCTACAGAATAAGGCTTCCCTGTAGTAAACGCCTCCACATACTCTTCGCGAGGCTCTTCATAGACCGTACCCGGAGGAGATGCCATTGGATCTCCCGGCGAGATATTCTCAGGACCAAAAAGGATCTTATCCCCCCGGTTAAACATGGTATAAATACTCTTTAATTGACCAAAATTGCCGTACAATTTTAATTGATCTTCTAGAAGCATAAAAGAGGGGTTATCTGCATCAGC
Organism: uncultured Planctomycetales bacterium; assembly: GCA_964520655.1. Taxonomy (GTDB): domain Bacteria; phylum Omnitrophota; class Gorgyraeia; order Zapsychrales; family Fredricksoniimonadaceae; genus JACQQW01. Next base: position 8,904 of record CAZFNI010000030.1, on the reverse strand, counting down.
TGGAGAGATCGTTAAATGCTTGATAATATCCAGATCTACTGTATTACCTATATCTATCGCATTACTGATCAATTCCTTTCTGATCATTGTGGTCAGCCGCATCGGAACGAATATTCATTGACAATAAACAGAACATGAGAAAAAGACACGATACTGCGCAATACACCACTGATAAATATTTAGCAACAGTATTATGTTCACCCCTTTTTGGCGCATAGGCTAACCATAGGAATAAAGCAAAAAGAAAACTGACCACAGTCCTTGGATACTCAATAGATATCTTAAAAAGATCCTCAAATGCGGTTTCATTGATCCAAACGGCAGGAATTATCGCAGACTTGGGGACAATAATACCCCAAAGAACAATGTATAAAAATGAAAGAATGACAAGAAACGCTGGGATTCTCTTACTGTCCGGAGACTTACTGCTAAGGTCCCGATAAATAGAGTAAGCGCTAAGCAGAAAACCCGGTGTCAACAACACATAACTGATAACTGCCCTGTAACCTTCAGGCCCAGCACATGCTCCAAGAACACCGATAAATAAAAAAAGAGCATACAGTACTGCTGCATTGATCTTCAATCCAACACGGCAGCATCCTTTCCTCCCGAATTCTAAAACCGCCAGGAACGCCAATGTAGCGAGAACCAATTCTATCCTGGTAAAATAATCACCGTCTAAGAAATTGAGATAGAAACTTCCAACCCAATCTTTGATCCCAAATATTAAACAAAACCAAAAGAGATACTTCCAGGCCAGGTTTGATCGTGTACGCATGGTACCGGTCAGAATGACAACAGCTGTAGAAAAATAAAGAAATCCCTGAAAGAAGAGGCAGAAATCAATTTGATTTGATAAGAAATGCGACATGATCTTTATATTTTATTATAAAGTATTGTGCAAGAGCGAAGAAAAAAATATATCTTACCCGATCTCCTTTAGAAGGCGATCCCGGTCAAGACCAATACTATGCATCGCTTCAAGAGGAGATTTGATATAATAACGGCAAAATGTCGAGACCTCTTTAACAGTGTGTAGACCTTTATCAACCATGGCCTTTAGCACGAGGGCGCGCATCCAGGTCTCATTGATCACTTCCCTGGGAGAATACCCCGACTCGATCGCTAAACGATCGCGGTAAACCGTACTGGCCGCGACAGGCAGAACCCGTTTCTGATCATAATTATATTTAAAGACCTGCGACAAAAGCACTTTCATATTCTCCATTCCACTGGTCTCAGAGACTTCATCAACGACCCGGAAGATCCTCCCATCAACGTGATACCGTTTGAGAATAATAAATACATCAATTAAATTGATCAATGATTCCGGCACATTCATCGGCTCATTCTGAAGGCGCATGATGGCCTCCCTTGAAGTCAAGGCATGGATGGTGCCCATACAATATTTACCCACATTAACCGCCGTGATCATGTCCCTGGCTTCCTCACCGCGCACCTCTCCGACAATAATCCGCTCAGGACGCATACGCAGACTATTCTTGACCAGATCAGCTAAAGTGATCTCGTCATCTGTTTCCAAACGAGAACAACTGTCTTCCAGAAATGTATTTAATTCCAAGGTGTCTTCGATCACAACAAGGCGATCTTTCGAAGGGATAAAACTCAGCAACGCATTAAGCAATGTTGTTTTTCCTGTTCCAGGGCCACCCGCAATAATAACATTGGCAGGTCTTACGGAAAGTCCTTCCAAATATACCCACAACTGGCCAGCCACCTCATAAGTCATACTCCCACTCTTGATCAGATCGACAATGCTTAAAGGATCAAGCTTAGCCTTAGTGATCGTGACTTGAGGACCAAGGGGTGAATCAACGATATTCACGCGGCCAGCCAAATTCATCAGTTCCAGATTGGCCATTTTTTTGTATCCAGTCCTCCCAGAGAAAATTAAAAGCTTATCAATGAAAATATTCAACTCTGCATGAGATTGGAACTGGTGCCGGGTCACAATAAACCCTTTTTGGGAGTGGTGAATATAGATCGGTTTCAATCCATTGATAATAATGTCTTCCACATTCGCATCACACAGCAGATCTTCAATGATACCGTAAGACAAAAACTCCTGGATAAATCTTTCCTGATCATGGACTTCTTTAAATAACATGCGGTAATGATCATGGTGCAATAAGATCTCGTCTAAAACCTGACTGGCAATGTTATTTCGATCCTCCTGGTCGTGAATGATCTTGATCTGGCCCTTAATGCGCTCCAGGATCATCATTTCTAATTCTAAAAATTGTTTCTTGTCACTCATCAGTTCTCATTCCCCATCGTCGTAACAACAACCGCCCTTTTAGGATCAAGATATCTTTTTGCAACATCTTTCACTTGTTCTCTTGTAACCTTGTCGACATATGCATCATACTGATCATCATGATCATACCCAAGGCCGTACAATTCATTAAAAGCACTGTGAACAGCCTGAGCCCCAACAGTATTTAAGCCCATTTGATGTGTCCCCTTTAAATAGGACTTAGCATCATTAAACTCTACTTCCGTTAATACCTGCTCCCCCAAGTCTGCAATCTCTTGTTTCATGATCGCTTTGACACTATCAACTTTTGAGTTTGTCGTCAAACAAAAAAGCACAATATTGCCATTATCAACACCAGGTGTATAAGACGAACCTACCGTATAAGCTTTCCCCAGCTGATCCCGAATTTTTACAAATAAACGACCGCTTAATCCAGCGCCAAGAACAGCATTCACCAATTCCATAGGAAAACGGTCTTGATCCAGAAATGAAGGCGCAAGAAAAGCCATCGCAACAACAGCCTGCTGTTTATCTTTGTTTAAGAGATCCTCTCGAAGCTCCTTCAAAGGCGGTTCTATTATATTCGGCAACTCCACTTCTCCCTTGCCAATATTTCCTAACAAACTCTCTAATTTTCTTTGAACATCATCGGAGTCCATATCCCCAAAAACAGATACAACAATATTCGGCCCTACAACGAAGCGATGAAAATACTCAATAAGATCTTGCCTGTCTATCTTTGCCAGAGTATCTTTGCTACCAAGCAAATCCAAATGATTTGGGTGTTTTTGATATAACAACGCCATTACACGACGCAAAGTAGACGCCCGTATATCATCATCACGCTGTTCTCTGGCGACATTAAGATTATGCCGTTGTCTTTTTATCACCTCTTCCTCGAACACCGGATTCTTTAGAACATCCGCCAGTAAATCCAGACCATAATCCAGATCCTTTGACAAAAACTGCATGCTCACTCCTAGCGCATTGTATCCCGAATATGAGCTGCATGAAGCCGCTCTTTGTTCTAATTCTCTGGTCATTCTAGCCTCATTACGTCTCCTGGTTGAACGGCTCCATACTGAAGAAAATAGCGTTGATATCCCGTTATTTATACTATTCTCGGATCTTAGCCCGCCATTTAATACAACTTGAACAGAAACTAGAGAAGCTGCATGATCTTCTCTTAAAAGCATTGTTACTCCGTTCTTAAGTACAAACTTCTTAGTTTTTTCCTTCTTGGCATCACTCTTTCTATTATCCGAGAGGACCTTAGATCTTGTTGGCTTGACCACAGAAACGCTCAAGGAGGACGGATTTAAATATTTTCCTGCCACGCGCTTTATATCCTCATTTGAGACATTTTTTATCCTATCAACATAATGCTTAGTAAAGACCGCATCTCCCGTCATTGCCTCATCCAAAAGACTTTTTTGCGCCACACTGGAGGATGTCTGATTACCATAAACAAGATCCGCTTCCATCTGAATCTTAACCTTTTCCAACTCTTCGGTGGTTAATCCCCGCCGCTTCACATTCTCAATTATTTTCATGACTTCCGCGCGTACTTGATCCAGATTATCATTTTCCATCACGCCTTCTATCTCAAAAACACCTTTATCAAATGGGGTAAAATTAGTAGCGGATATGGATGTAACTAATTTCTTATTTAGATACAGCTCCCTATAAAGTCGAGAGCCTTCACCGCTGCCCATGGCCATGCTTAATAGGTCCATCGCAAAAAGATCTGGATCATTTATAGATATCCCGGAGAAAGCGAACGAAAATAGAAATAAGGGTGTTGAAAAATATTCCTCATAATACCGTTCTGATACTTGAACAGGTTCAGGAACAATATTCCGGGAAAGATACGGTTTCGACTTAAAATCACCCCAATATTCCTTCACCATCCGCAACGCCGCATCTTCCTCTATCCCCCCAGCCACGGCGATCACCATATTATTGGGTATGTAATGTGTTTGATAGTAGTCAAACAGATCGTCTCTTGTAATCCCATCCAATAATGATTCATAACCGATCGTCGTATGCCTGTACGGATGGTGAATAAAGACATTCTTAAAAACATCAACACTTAACCGCCTCTTGGGACGATCATAATACAGCCGCATCTCCCCATGGATAACGCTGCGCTCCTTCTCAACTTCCTGGGAATTAAAAACAGAGTTCCTTATCATGTCGCTTATGATATCCAAACCTTCTTTTGTTCTTTGTTTAGGAAGATCGAGAGTGAACATCGTGAAATCCAGATCTGTGGAAGCGTTGATGCTGCCGCCTAAAGACTTTACTTCTTTAGCAATATCCCCAACCCCTCTACGCGCCGTTCCCTTGAACAACATATGCTCAATAAAATGAGAAACCCCTGCTCCAAGATATTTCCCCTCAGAAGCGGATCCAGTCTTAACAAGAACATAGATAGAGACAACCTCACTGGAAGACATGGGGGCAACCAGGACTTTTAATCCATTATCCAGAACGGCTTTATGGATCTGCGGCGCCCCGATCACAATGGACGGGAACATGAACAATATGAGCAATGAAAGGAAAAATGAGAACATTTTATGTATTACGACGACGAAAGTCTTCAAGTAAGCGCCGGATATCGACTGACGAGTTACGGGATATCTGTGAACATATAAAAATAAGCAATGAAAACGGCCACACATCTTCAGGAGCTACGATCAAACCTGTACTGGTATTCTCCTCACGGGCAAGACGATTCCCAAAATGCGAAACTGCTTTATCAACCTGCCCTTCAAAAACATCTAATGCATCTATTTTATTGTTATATTTTAATGATGGTAAACTTACCCCGCGGACCAGTAAAAAACTGATCAGCGCATCTTCACTGCCATCCATATCTTCAAATGAAAAACCCTCAAACTGCGGGATATGCGGAGGAAGGATCAATGACGGACGATCCACCATGACTTCCCCTCGGCGCACCACAGTGTCCCCTTGGTTCACGCTGGAAGCACTCAAAATAATATAAGGAACTTGGGTTTGATCAAATGTCTGTAACCCCAAGATCCTTGTGCGGATGATCTCAGTCTCTTTTAATGCCTTCCCCCATGCATTCTGAAAATCCATATCACTCCCTCAGACGAACCCTGGAACCAGAGGTTAGGCTGATCCCGTCTTTTAATACGATCTTCAAATCAACGATCATGGGTATCGCGGCATCACGTTTTAGATTGAACTCCTTTACATGTGCAGATATAAGTTGTTTTGATCTAGCATCACCCCTGTAGAGTTGTTCGCCATTTAGTATATATTGAATTGTCCCCGACCCGCGGGTATTAAAACTTACCGCATGATGCCATTGCCCATCCGCAGGCACCCCGACTATCGAAGAACTCAAAGCCTGATTTAGGTCTAGCATAGTCGCAGAGACAGCTTTGCGCAGCTCCCTAGCCAGCGATAATCTTCGCTGCTGCTCCAAAAAGGATGAGCTTTTATAAAAAAGAAAAGCTCCACCAAGGAGAACGATCACGATAATACTGATATTCTTATATTTATTGATCATTAGTGTTGGCTAATATATCACAAATAGTTAATCTTCAGTCACTTTCATTTAACATCCTCGATCTCTACATCTATGATCTGATTTTGACTTTTGCGTAATGACCTGGCCGCCAACCACCGGCTAAAATATTTCATCACAAAGAAAAATAAAACCCATATCCCCAATTCAAAGCCAGTCTGCCATGAAGCCTTTAATATGGCCCCCACCAAAGCAATCATCACTAGAAAACTGAAAGAAAACCCAAATATAATTCCCCATGCTCCTAGCTGGGTCATGATAAAGAAGAAAGACAGCATCCATGAAGCAGCCCCGAGAATTCGAGACATCCCCAAAACATAACGGCTAAGATCAGGGCGTAATTTTTCCACTAATGACAACGGAAGAACAGCGAGAAGAAAAATTAGGATTAATACATGGCATAAAAAGCTTATTCCCGGTAAAAGCAACTCTGATGTTCTGGCAATTCCCCAACCGCACAGGTAGACCAGAAGCAATATCCCTGCTGACAAGCCAAGAAAAAATATCAGGCCTTTAAAACCACTGTACGTCTTAATCATTTTAGGATCAACCCGGCTATAATTCGCCCTTATTATACAGCTCGATCAAGGCAGCAACAGGCAATGGATGGAATTGTTTGAAGGCAAAATTCTTGATCTCCGCGATCGCGATCTCTTTGCTTAATCCTTTACGGTAAGACCGATCCGTTGTGATAGCGTCATATGTATCAGCCACAGCAATGATAGCGGCAATAATAGGAATATCTTCCCCCTTAAGGCCGGTTGGATACCCCTTACCGTCATATCGTTCATGATGGTATTTCACACCGTTGATCACCTCATCAAAACCTGTTAATGAAGAAAGTATCTCCGCGCCTCTTGTTGTGTGAGTCTTCATGACTTCATACTCTTCTTCAGTTAATTTATCCTGTTTGCATAAAATAGATTCAGCAACACCGATCTTGCCGATATCGTGCAACAATCCAGCAATATATAGATTCTCAAAGAATTTTAACGGGAACTGGTATGCCTTGGTCGCTTCCATCTGGCGGGCGATCGCCAACGCATATTTCGTAACTCTCTCGGTATGTCCATGCGTGTAAGCATCTTTTGCTTCTATAGCCGATCCCAGAGCGATGGTTGTTTGAATAAAAAGGTTTCGGTTCCTCTCTGCTTCGCGCTTGAGATCCTCGAATAATTGGGCATTACGTATAGCCATGGCAACATCAGAAGCCAGAGCTGAAAAGAAATCCAGCTCTTCCTGATCAAACCTGTTGCCGTCATCCCTTTGTCCTAAAAGCAATATCGCCAACAAATGATGCTGATAATAGGCCGGCACACAGGCAACAGCGTTGAGCAGCGGCATTTGATCGCTAACTTCATGCAGTAATTCTTTTGTCCCATTGCCATTAGAGATAACACTTTCCTTCCAGATCATCTTGTTAATATCTTCGGCAACTAAGGCATTCCTGTTCTCGACAAGATATTTGTATTCTTTCTGACAAAAGAATTTAATAATAGGATTTGATTTATCAAATCGAATAAAACCTTCCGGGATCCGAGCCCCAGGAGAGCCGCGAGATATTGAGAGCACATAGACATCTTTTATGGGATCGTACAAGATCATCCCCGCATGATCAATGCGCACCCTTTGAACAATAGAGCGAACGATCAGTTTCATCAAAAGGCGCGGATCATGGATCAAGATCATCCCTTTTGCGGCAGCTTCCAGTTCTTTTTTATAGTCGATCTTGGTTGTCATGATCTCTATTTCTTTATTTGGGCTAAAACAACTCTTTGTAATTCCTCAAGGATAAGGGGCTTATGGATATAGCTGACAACACCCAAACTATTGGCCTCTTTAAAAGTTTCTTCTTCCTCAACACCAGTCACCATTATAACAGGCGTTGGATCACTAATCCCTCTCAGCTGTTTTAGAACTTCAACTCCCGTCATCTCTTCCATGCGCACATCCAGCAAAACCAGATCTGGTCTCTCTTTAGCAATGATCTCTAAAGCCTGTTTGCCGCCGGAAGCTACAAAAACATCGATCCCGCGTTTCTTGAAAAAACTTCTGGCAAATTCACGAACATCACTCTCGTCGTCAACGATTAATAATTTTGGCATGTCTTTTTAACCTCTCACTTGAACAACTATTAAAAAGTCTAACGAAACAAGACTCTCTTTACAAGCCTCAAAGAATTTATTTGATCGCAATAGGAAGATTGATCTTCATCTTGGTCCCGATCATATATCTAGAGATCATTTCAACGCTCCCTCCATGATTCTCCTCAATGATCTTACGGATAACATAAAGCCCAAGACCAGTCCCTTTTTTACTGGATAATTTTGTTGTAAAGAAAGGTGTGAATAATTTTTCCCGATCATCATCTTTGACACCTATACCATTATCTTCCATGATAATTTCCAGATAATTCCCCTGCGGCTTAGTATGTATGACCAATGTCGGCTGGAAACCAAGCTCTGCCTTCTCAGATTTTCTTTGCATCATGGCGTCGTAGGCGTTGTCGATCAAGTTAAAAAAGACCTCCTGTAATTGAGTAAAATTCCCCTTGATCTTCGGCATAGATTCCGGGAAATCACGCATCACCTTTAAATCACTTGTCTTGATCTTAAATTGAGCCATTTCAAAGGCTGATTTCAGAACATCAGAGAAATCAACTTCTGTCAAACCCGCATCCCCTTTACGCGTATAACGCAGCAGCCCCTGGACAATCTCGCCGCCTTGCACGACATTCTCTTGAACACGAGTAAAAGCACGTTCCAGATCATCAAACGTTTCCTTTAATTCATCAGGAACACCCTTTGTTTTTATGATACTTATGGTATCTAACGCATCACCCGCAATAAAACCCATTGCATGGAACCTATTATTGACTTGATGGGACAATCCGTCAGCCATCGTCCCAATTGTTGCCATCTTTTCAGCCTGGAATAATTGTTCCTGAGTGCGCTTCACTTCCTCGTAAAATTGAGCATTCTCAATGGCTAAAGCAATTTGGTTAGTAAGTGAAGAAAAAACACTTAGATCTTCTTCCGTAAAAGATTTCCCTGATTCTTTCCTG
>CAZFNI010000029.1:0-14659 GCA_964520655.1 uncultured Planctomycetales bacterium | reverse complement strand
GAACAAGAACGCAAAAATGATTGCAATATATTCAAGCATCGAAAAACCTTGCTGTAAATATGATCAAGTTAAATATGACTGTTAATATTATATAGGAAGAATATAAATAACAAGTCAAGAAAAGGTCAATTTTGTATCAAGGATCAATGACTAATCTATACTCAACCGGTAACCAACACTTGGTTCAGTCAGGATATAGATAGGACGGTTGGGGTCGGGTTCGATCTTATTGCGCAGATTGCTGATCATGACCCTCAACAGATGGGCTATACCTTCAAAATCTTCTGTTTTATTCCAAACCTCTTTAAGCAGCTGTTTATGGGTCACTACTTTGCCCGCATTAAGAACCAGCATCTTTAAAATATTGTATTCGATCGGAGTTAAATGCACCTGCTTGCCTTTAAGCAAGATCATGCGCTTTCCGATATCGATCGACAGTTTCCCAACCGTAAAGATGGCCTCATTATTTTCCGGTAAAAGCCTCCTCATGACAGCCCGCACCCTCGCCAGCAGCTCCCCCACCTTAAATGGTTTTGTTAAATAATCATCCGCACCAGCGTCTAAGGCCGCCACTTTATCCGATTCGCCATCGCGCACAGAAATAACAATGATCGGGATCTTTGAACGCTCCCTCACCTTTTGCACCACTTTTACACCATCCATATCCGGTAATCCCAAGTCCAGAATGATCGCATCTGGGTATGAATAGATCGCATACTTAAGCGCTTCAGCTCCATCAACCGCCTCGAAAACACTGTACCCATGAGATGACAAGGTTCCTTTAAGAAAACGGCGGATAGTCTTCTCGTCATCAACAACTAAGATCCTCATGTTCTGCTCAGCGGCCATTGACCAAAACCCCTTCGTTAACAAGCGGCAAGATCACCGATACAGTTATCCCTTTATCGGGATTATTGGTAGCATAGATCTTCCCGCCATGCACCTCAACGATCCCTTTACAGATCGATAACCCTAAACCAGTGCCAGTGCTTTGCTGGGGATTAACCGCCCGATAGAACTTATCGAAAACTTTTGATAGATCTTCCTGAGGGATGCCGATCCCCTCATCCTTCACATTGATCCGAATAGCACGATCGATCTGTTCTGCGGTGATCTCGATCCTGGTATTGCTGCGGGAATATTTTAAAGCATTATCGACCAGATTAATGAAGACTCTCATCATCAAGACAAAATCCATGGGGATCTCGGGACAATCTTCAGGGATATGGATCGCGATCTGCCGGCGCTCAATCTCCTCCTTCAACGGCTGAAGCGAAGCACCAATCACATCCCGCAATTCACAGGGCTCGACATGCATCTTTAAAGCCTTGGCTTCCAAACGGGTCATGTCCAGCAAGTTGGTAACGAGACGATTTAAATGGTCCGCATCCTCATAGGCCGTTGCCAAAAGTTCTTTTCTTGTCTGCTGGTCCAGCGAGGAGAAATCATGCAGCAAATTATCCAGCACCCCCATGATGGAAACAAGCGGCGTTTTTAAGTCGTGAGAAATAGAATTAAGCAGCGCCGTCTGTAGCTTTTCTGTTTCCCTCATCAGTTCGATCTGACGGGAAACTTCAGCCAGTTTTGTTCTCTGGATCGCGATCGCCGCCTGATTGGCCAACGCGCTCAAGATATAATTATTTCGGGATTCATAGACAGAGACTTTTCCCTTAAAACAAACCCCTAAAACCCCGAAAACCCCTTGCGAAGTCTTTAATGGAAGATATTTACAGCGGGCATCTTTATAAACATCCGTCCCCGCGCCGGATAAGGCATCCTGTTCATACGCCCAAGTTGCCGCGGCATTCTCCTTTTCTGTCATGGACAGATCAGGATCATGCGTTCTTAATTCCAGCCGCTTATCCGCGTACAAAAAGATCGCCACATGACAATCCAGGATCTTGCCCACATTAACGCGGATGACATTCAAGACTTGATCAAAAGAGTCAGCGGCCGCCAGGTCTTTGCTTAAATGATAAAGCATCGCCACTTGAGCTTCCTGCTGCTTGACCGCCTTTGACTGCTTGCGGATCTTGGCTGAAATAGCGCTGACAACGATCACAAGCAATAACAGCCCAACGATCACAATGATAGATTGGATCTCAAAAGACATGGGCAACATTGTAACACAAGATTTTAGGCCTTGCGCTGGATTTCTAGGGCAGGGCTATGTGAATAGAGCGCCCCATTTTGCAGGATCAAAACCCTATTGGAAAGGCGCGCAATGTCAGCCATATCATGCGTCACCATGATGGTAGGTATCAAAAACCGCTCATGGATCTTGATGATCTCTGTTTGTAAGGTATGGCGCATGGGAAGGTCCAGCGCAGAGAAAGGCTCATCTAAAAGCAATATCTTGGGCTTACGGACTATTGCCCTGATCAACGCGCCACGCTGTTTTTGCCCCCCGGACAACATGGCCGGCCTAAATCCCTGTAATTCTTTTAGACCAGCCCTCTCTAAAAGATCATCAATCATGCCTATATCCTGATCCTTCCCTAGAGCAAACAACAAATTTTCCCGCAGCGTCATATGAGGGAACAAATTATATTCCTGAAATACAAACCCCACGGAACGTTTTTGCGGTGAATGATCAACACCGCAGGAGCTATCAAACCAAACTTCGTCTTCAACCCGAACAACCCCTTCATCAGGCCTGGTCAGCCCGGCAAGCATCCGCAAGATCGTTGATTTACCCGCTCCGGATGCGCCAAAAAGCGCCAGAAATTCGCCCTTACGCAAAGAGAGATCAATATTAAGTTCAACTAACCCATCACCTGTTGTTATTTTTTTCTTTAGCTTCGCTTCGATCATCAAAATACCCTAATACGACGGTTAAAAAAATAAAACAACAACAAAATGATAAATGAAGAAACAACCATGATAACGGAATAGAAATTCGCCGCGTCATAATTTAACGCTTCTACTTCTTCAAAGATCGCCATGGACACAAGTCTTGTTTTACCGGGAATATTGCCGCCGATCATCAAAACAACCCCAAACTCCCCCACCGTATGAATGAACGACATGACAATGCCCGTTAGTAAGGCAGGCTTAATATTTGGCAGCAACACTTTAAACAGAATTTCTCTTCGGGATTTTCCCAGCGTCAGCGCCGCTTCGATCAAGGAAACAGGAACTGATTCAAAACCAGCCTTGATCGGGTTGACCATGAACGGCAAACTGAATATCACTGACCCTATGACCAAACCTACGAAAGAAAATACAATATGAATATTGAAATACTTTTCTAAGAATGCCCCCGCCGGCGCGGCTGGCCCCAACAAAAGCAGCAAATAAAATCCCAGAACGGTCGGCGGCAGAACCAGCGGCATGGTCACCAAGGCTTCAGCGACATAGCGGAATTTGGTCCTGGCAAAGGTGATCCACCACGCTAACGGTACCCCCACGATCAACAAGATGATGGTAGAGATCGACGCCAGTTTAAATGTCAACACCAAGGGTGTCAGATCATGAGCTTGTGTCATGGGAGTGTATATCCGTATTTTCGGAATATCATGCTTGCCTTTTGAGAAGAAAGGAAATCAATGAATTTCCTCGCGTCATCCTCGCGAGATCTGGCGTATTTAAGAATGACAATGCCTTGGGCGATCGGATCATAAGAGGACTGATCGACATCGATCCATTTACCCTTAGTCTTTAAACTTGGTGCAAGCACAGCGGACTTGGACGTAAAGCCGGCATCAACAGCCTTTGTCGTGATGAATTGATTGACCTGCGCAATGCTTTCGCCATAAACAAGCTTGTCTGTAATAGATGGATACAAATGATAATGTTTCATCACATTAACTGCTGCCCGGCCGTAGGGGGCTGATTTAGGAGAGGCTAGTGCTATCCTATGAAAAGATGATCCAGTCAAACCCTCAACGCCTTTAGATAGGTCTTGTTCATTTAACGTCCATAAAACCAAATGGCCGTACGCATATATCATGGGTTCTGACAAAGTAACCCCGTCCTTCAATAATTGATTGGGATACTCCATATCGGCAGACATAAAGATATCGAACGGAGCTCCATTCTCGATCTGTGAAGTCAGTTTCCCTGACGCACCCGTAACAACCTGAACGTTGATGCCAGTTTTTTTTATGAATTCGGTCTTTAATTCCTCTAATGTGAACTGGACATTCGCCGCTGCCGCAATGGTCAACCCATCAGCCCTTAACTGTGTCGGCAGCGCAGATAATAAAAACAACATAAAAAGCATTTTCCTGACGTCTAACATCATTGACCCATTCCATTGATCTGGCTATTGAAGTCCTCAGAGAACGTTGAGTTATTCGACGTATCATACATGATAATGATTGCCGGTCAAAACAGAATTAACCCGGTCATAATTGCTTAGAAGACTCTTTTAAATACCCTTACAGTCATATATATCATCCCCCCAATAACAAGCACCCACACAATAAAGGGCACCAGGTAAACGATAATATCAATGACCGCGCTTACACAACCCCCAACGAACATAACAACCGCTTTGGAGACATTCTTTAATGAATAAAGACAATCTTGTGCGATAAGACCAACTATCGAACAGGAACGGGCCCGTATCGTCACTGATATAGTAGCGACTTCAACTGGTTGAGGATGATAATCTCTCATTACTTCCGTGGATTGAATATTTGCGGTAAGGTTAGATAACTGCCATTCAATATTCTTAGATACCTCGGGATCTCTTTCTTTGGCATAAGCCAAAAGCAAAGCATCCCGCTGAGCGTTGAGGGCCCCCACATTGGTCAGCTGCGCCGGAACAGACCTTACGTGATCATAGGCCGGAGCCCACTGCTCTTCTAACGCAATATGTCCACGGCCCATCCCTCTGATCTGATTTAATATTGTTTGCTGTAAATACGACGGGACCTCAACGATAAGCGTTCCCACGACAGTCCTGCGATCCGGCTGATAGGATGTCCAGGAAATATTCCTCCCACCATGACGACTTACGATGGCATTCAATTCTGTGAACGACCGGGCAAAATCGTTAACCTCAAGGGTCAACGCGCTGTAACCAATGCTGGAAACATCCGGTACGCGATATTGCTGATATTGAATAGAATTATTATTCTCTATAAGACAGGAGGGTGTATGGTCGTAAGTTCGATACCCCCGATATACAGCAGCCCTTTGCGTGATCAAAATGACCACAAGCAGAGCGATACAGACAAATCCGGTTACTTTAAGATATTTTCTCAACATATTCCCCTCCTCGTTGGCATTCTTTAAGCCTTACCTGCTTATTAAACGCACGAGGAGGGAAAAAGTTACACGCGATCTTTAAAAGACCTGCTTTTTAGGCTCTAACGTAAAAAGATAGTCCCTTAACGCTTCGATCTCCTCCGGCTTTCCTGCCAATCGCGGCATAAAGGCGTGATAGGGAGAATCCGTTTTATATTCAGACAACATTTTAAGCACGTTACCTATGGCTTCCTTGTCCCGGCCAGCCAGCAAACGCTGCATGGGACGATAACCATCGATCGTATGACAGGCCATGCATTGTCCCCGAAACATCGCCTCGCCCCTGGCTAAATTCTGATCACCCCCAGGTTTGATCCACAATGTATGCGCCAGATATCCTTCGGCATTGATCTTCTCCACCTGATCTTTGCGCACGCCGTTGGAATACATGTGCCCAACAACAATATAAGGTTTGCGCAGCATTTCCCTGACATATTCCGAGGAACCCGTTGCGCACAACGCTAGAAGCATGATCGCCAGCGCATGGGTCAAACTAAAATCGTTAGGTGCTCTCCAGGCGAATAAATAAACGACTCCAACGATCGTGACCGAGGACATGACAATGACAAGCACAGTCCTTGTCACTTGTGTGAATGTTCCCGCACCTATAGTGCTAATCCCCCGCTCGATCAATCCTCGCTGTGTTTCCGGTATTTGCGAAAGGAACCACAACAATAAGAACGGCATGGCAAAGAACATCGGCAACAGCCATTTGGCGCTCCAACGGATGACCTGAGCTTTCAGGTCTCCATCGCTGATTCGGCTGCAAGTGACCAAGGCCCAAACACCAGCCAATGAACAGCAGACAGTCGTCCTTAGAAATAAACTTGGCCAATAGGTTGGATTAAAAAAGGCCTCCCAGAAACGACTGGCTTCCTGTCCTGTGCCTGCGACAGCCAGCCACGCGCTGCCGGGCGTTAATTTAAATGACAAAATGCCGTTGATGATAATAAGCGTAAACAACGAAGAAGCGGCATATAACAAACCAACCTTCAAATGTAATTTATCCGGAATACGGTCCCAGGTATAGTAATACACGGCGACAGTCGTTAACTCAACCAGGAAGAACACCCATTCGATCGCCCATCCAAAAACAAAATTGTGGATGAGCGTGCTTGTCGCTTCCGGCGCCGCAAGCCCTATGACAAACCAAATACCAACACCAGACACTGTCCCGAAAATACTGGTGACCAACAGGAAAAAGCGTGAATGGGTTTTGATGACCTTCAGCCAATCCCTGCGCCCTTCACGTAAGGCCTTACGTTCAGCGAAATAGAGATACAAGCCACCGCCAACAGCGAACTGCGAGATCATGACATGGAAGATCGCGATCAGTCCGATCATCCAGCCGCTACCTATATGAGGAACATCCCAAAATGGATAATTCATAAAATTCTCCTTTAAATACCTAAATATCCCCAAAATGTCGTTATCATCAATATGGCCAACGCGAACAAACCAAAATAAGTCGCTATTTTACCCTTTTGACCAGAGAGGCTGTTGGCATCATATAACGGTATCAAGAACCACAATACCAGCCCCAAGGTAAAGATCACTATGCCAATGCTCTCTCCCGCAGCACCTGGGAACCAATTCCCGAACAGTTTCAGGACTTGGAATGAGCTCATGAAATACCATTCCGGATGTATGCCTTTAGGTGCCGCTTTTAATAGATCGGCGGGATCGCCCAACTCCCAGGGGAAAAGAGCTGCTAACAGCGTCAACAAATTAAGCACGATCAACCAGATAGCAAGATCCTGCATTAAAAAATTTGGAAAGAATGGGATACTTTTTCTCTCCTTATCTGGAAGCGCCTCAACTGAAGGCGGGACAGCATTACCATGTTTCTGGACCAGCCAAAGATGGAACATTAATAATGGAACAAACAATGCCGGCAAGACCACAACATGCAACGCGAAGAAACGCTGCACCGTAAATGATGTGACCTCTGGCCCCGCCCGCACGATGTCAGCGATCTTAGGCCCGATCCAGGGCATCGACGTTGGGATCTCCAAACCAACTTTGGTGGCAAAATATGCCAATTCATTCATCGGCAACAAATAGCCGCTAAACCCAAAGATCATCGTGATCAACAGCAGGATAACCCCGCTCCACCAGCCAAATTCACGCGGACTGCGGTAGGCTTTCATGAAATACACAGAGAACATATGGACAAAAATGGCCGCAACCATCAAATTCGCCGCCCAAGAGTGGGCTGAACGAATAAGCCATCCAAAATTTATCTCAAATGTGATCTGCCGCACAGACTCGTAAGCCTCAGGACCCGGTCGGTAATAGATCAGCAACAAAACCCCCGTTATCCCTTGGACCAGAAAAAGGAACAACGAGATACCCCCCCAGTAATACCAGAACGAATGTTGATGAACAGGCACTGTTTTATGCTTGGCAAAAGCGATGATCTCGGACAAACCCAGCCGCTCATCCACCCATGCCCATATTTTATTTGTTGAATTTTCCATATACCCCCCTAAACCCTAGAAATAGAAACACCGCCATCGACAAGCTTAGCCAAATATTGTTTCAATGGCCTCGGTGGCGGACCGCTGATATTTTTTCCTGTATGGGAATCATATTCACCGCCATGGCAATTGCAATGAATGACATCTCGATCGGCATGATATTCGACCGTACACGCCAAATGCGTACAAACAGCATCCAATGCCGCCCAGCTGCCGTCTTTATGATGGATCAACATGGCTGGTCTTGAACCGAATTTGAACATCATCGCGCTGCCCATCGGAATATTCTGTGCGTCCTTAAGTGTGATCTCTGTTACTGTCGATAAAGCTGCCGCCTGTTCAGCCGGAGAGGTTAGATAGCGGTAAACAGGATATCCTAATGCTCCTGCATAGCAGGCACCCGCTCCGATCACGAACGCTTTAATGAATTTCCGTCGTGATAATGATTCATTCTTGGAATTCATGAGAGGCCTCCTTCCGCGACCGGCTTGGCCCGCATCATCACCGAGATCAACCAGACCAGCGCCCATAGACCAAGAAGCAAAGTCACAAAGAAAACACCAACCACCTGCCAATTGGTCATGACCTGTTCATGGTGCCATATATCAAACCCTTTACTCAATAAAGTCAGATCACGAATGGCATCTCGTAATATCGTCCAGGAGGCGATCGAAACTACCGCGATAAGCGCTCCTAAATAACCCGTCAAATAATTACAGGGCTTCTTGAAAGCTGCCCATAGCGCAAACAAAAATATCACCACGGCCGTGACAGTCCAGGCAACTGAGTCTCCTTTGATGAAAGCATTGGCAGCGATCCCTTCACTGACAACTTTCGGCTGCAGAGAAAGGATCTGATTATAGAGGATCGCCTGAAGCAGGATCATAAACGCAGCCAATCTCCCTCCTAATCCGGATAAATATTGATTTAACGGGGCCGCAACTGTTTTCCGGCCTGCGATCCAGATCAGCCACAACCCTGTCACCCAGCCCGCTCCTGCGAACATGAATAACCAGCGTGGCATAAGCAGTGGATCATAAGGTGGAAGCCGCCCGCCTATCGGGGATAGAGAATACATGCCGTTCCACACTTCTGGATTGATCATCAAGGTCATGTTAATTGACAATATCCTTGAAATACACGCCGCTAAGAACCATGCCAGAAGCCCCTTCCACCAAACAGATCTACCTAAAGCAACACCATCTGAAAAACCATATAAGAACCAATAACAGGCCATTAATAATGCTACAACGGACAGCCAGTACGCTCCGATCAGAACACTGCTGGTGTACAAGGCTGGGCCATAGATCACCTGCGCAAACAGCAAAGGCGGGACCCCCAGATTGATGACATACGTCATCACCACCGGAAGCCTGCGGGCCAAAACCTCGGCCGCAGATCGAAACAACGGATTTTTTGCCCCGAGAAAACTAAAAACAGTGGCCAGAAACAACCCTCCCAGAAACATTTTCACTGCTAGAAAATGCAGCGTCAATGTCAGGATATGAAGCGCTTTAAAAAGCCAGACAGGCGCCGGCAAAGGAATTGGATCAAGTAAAGGGAATAAATTCATAGTGATCACCCCAGATCAAAAATGCTTTTATGCTTTAATAATTAGAAATTTTAAGAAACACAGGTAATGAAAAGAACGATCAGCAACCTAAGACGTCAGGATTAGTCTTGGGGACATGGTCAGCTGGACTGTGAAGCGGATTTTTATAATAGACAATGAGTTCATTCAGATCGATATATTGTGCCTGACGCATTTCAATCACCGGTGCAGATTGAGTCAGGTAGCTGGCACCCCCAACACCAGTGACAGACCTTACGCGCCCGTCCACAGAAACGCTTTTGATGGAATAACCCTCTATAGGCTTGTTTTGAACAGCGGAAGTACCCATACTGCACATGCACACAGCGCGCAACCCTCCGCAGGCTGTTTTTTCCTGATCCGGTTTTATAAAAAACCCCAGCGGTAAGATCCAAAGAAAGAATAAGGTAATGCTTAACAATGAAACAAGAGGTTTCATATACTTAGACTTTAACAAAGTCTCAGACACGTTCAATAAAAATCAGATCTTTGTCTTCATGCGGTTTATATGATCCCATCGGATCTCCTTGATCTGCCGTATCAGGAGTTTAGGATCATCCCAATAGATATTGGTCCGGGTGTTTGGATGAAAGAAATATTTAAGGAATGTTCCCCAATAACTTTTACTTTTAAGCAAATTCACGATCTCCGTTGGTATGACAGAACGGAAAGCCATGCCATTACTGTATGCTGGTTGATCGATTTGTGTAATATCCAGCTTTTTTGCCAGGCAATAATACGCCCACGGAAGATCGATCCCCAAGCGGTACGCCAAGTTTAACGTGCCCGAGAACCGGGGATTGATCTCCAGTAATAAATAACCCTTCCCCTCAACCTTCAAATAATCCAAGTCCAACGGACCAGTCCAGGAAAGTTTGGCGATCAATTCACTTGCCAGCCTGTATAAATCGGGATCCGTTTCTGAATACACGATCGGCGGGGTACCTCCGCGTGAAAATTCCTGGTGCGCCTTGAACATGATATAGGACAAGATCTTTCCCTTATCCGCAACTGCCGTAAACCCATAGAAATCACCGGTCACATATTCCTGGATCACCGGCCACTGCCCTTTAAGATCCTTTATTGCATATATGTCAAGCAGTTCGCTTTTGTCCTTCGCGTAAAACACACCATTGCTCGCGGAACTGATCGGGACCTTTACCACACAGGGAAAAATGTCCGTTCCTGCCATTGCCCGGACTTCATCCATATCAACGGGGAAATACGTTTTGGGGATGGGAATTGCCTGCTCTAACGCAAATCGATAGGTCAGCATTTTATTCGCCGCGATCTGTAATGTCTTAAAATCCGGCAAGGCCAATCCAATATGCTCTTTTAAACGATCTTGATGCTGTGAACAAAGATAGGCGCAGCGGTCGCTGTTGGGGATAAGAACATCGTACTTACCTGTCTTGACTAAATCCACCAGGAAGTCGATGTAGCCTTCACGGTATTCTGTTGGGGATAGAATAAAACCAGCACAGTATTTTGAGAACGCCATGGCATACTCAAAATGATCGACAAGATACACCTCATGATGCCTTCGGCCAAGATTCTGAATGCAAGCCAGCGAGGCCTGCCAGCCGCCCGAGGTCACCAGGATCCTGCTTGGTTTATTTGGTGTTGTCTGAATTGCCATCCGTAAGCCCCTTAGTAATGGCAATAGTATAACATCCCGATCAGGCATCAACCACAAAAGGTCAGCACGTACCTTGATAAATTTAAGATCAATCCTTACTGCTGGAGGATCTTTTCAACCTGAACCGAACAGGGACCTCAATGCCTGATTCAACAGCTATCCCTCCTATCGCAGCTGGCAGAAACTGCCAGCGCTTTACTGTCTCAAAGGCTGACCGGTCTAATAAAGGGTATCCAGAACTCCTCTTGATCAAAACGTTGAAAGCCTTTCCCAATCGATCCACCCTTAGCGACAGAACAACCACCCCTTCCTGACCCAACCTCCTTGCTCCAATTGGATACATAGGAGCCGGATTCTTCAAAAAATCTGGTTTGGCATTTGTTCTTGCCCCGCTGAGTTGAGGCGTGTTCACGACCTGTTGCTCTTGGGGCTTTTCCATTAGGGCAGGTTGTTCCTTTAGTGGAACAACGGATTCTTCAACCGAAGAAAGTGTCGCAAGAGGGGCGTTGATCACTAATGGGGCAGCCATCAGCTGCACCTCAACTAGAGCCAATCCTGTTTCAACGGCATATTGGGCAGGCCGCACTATCAGCGCATTACCAGCAACAAAAACCCCAAGATGAATGAAAACGGATAATATGATACTACTCATTCTTTCCAGTCTTTCCTTTGGTCTGAATCATGAGTTTTGTAATCCCTATCCCTCTGATCTCATCAAGCAGAGCCACCGCCTCGCCAAAGAACGCTTTTTCATCCCCGTTAATTACCACCCCCAGATCTGGATCATTTTTTCTTAAACTAATTAAGCGGGATAATATCTCTCTCATGGACATTGCCTGCTTATTTAAGAACAATACGCCCTGTTCTGTGATACTGATCGTGACGATTACCCCTTCCTTGGCAGGAACACTGACCTTTGCCGATGGCAGATTGACATGGATCCCCTTGTTATTGACCATTGATAAAGACACCATAACAAACGTGGCTAAAAGAAAGAAAATAATATCGATCAATGGGATGATCTCGATGCGCGCGCGTTTACGACTGACAGGGCTTGGAATATTCATTGTTCCCTTCCCTTTTGAGCCTGCACATTCAATTCCAACTGGGTCGCCGCGTGTTCGATCTCGATGCGGGCATCTTCCAGACGATTATTAAAAAAATTGAACGCCACCAGCGCCACGATCGCTATCCCCAAGCCAAAGGCTGTCGCGATCAGGGCTTCCGCGATCCCACCGGTGATCACTGTCGGGGCTTCCAGTTCTTTCTGGCCCAGCAAACCAAAAGCCCGTATCATTCCTGTCACTGTGCCCAGAAGACCAAGTAAAGGGGCTAATGTAATGATCGTATCCAGTGTGGGCAGCCCTCGGTTGAACTGTTTGAGCTCAGCATTGGCCGCCTGCAATAACGCACCTGAAAGAGAATTCCTGCGGTGCTTTAGCCCATGGATCAGCACCCTGGCCACAAAATCTGTCGTCTGTTCCGCGGAACTCACGGCCTGGTCCATTTGTCCCGTTTCCGAGAACGACAGAATATTTTTCAGGTCTTCAACACGCCGGCTGTTGCCTGTCCTTAACATAAATAGGATCCTGTCCAAGACCACTGCCAACGCGGTCACGGATGTTAATAGCAGCGGCCACATAACGGGGCCGCCCTTCTGGATGATCTGCCACATATTACCCCCGCATTTTAATGTTAGAAATTGACCGTCACTCCCGTATACACCAACCTTCCTCGTCCAGGAACAGCCGTTCCCCACGCCATGGTCCCATCAGAAGGATTTAACGTCATCGTTGATCCTTGGCCAACATAGGCCCCTCCAAGCGGCAGGGCATAACGCTTGTCAAAGAGGTTCTCTAGACCAACGTCAATTCTGACTCGTTTCCAAGCATAACCGCTGCGCAAGTTGACTAATGTATAAGCCTTAGTACGGATCTCATTGCGCATTTCTGAAACATCATTTTTATCACCCACCATCACTGTTTCAATGTTATTGCTCCATCCACCGTGCTCATGGGTCAATGTCAATGTCGAATTTATTGGCATGATATTATACAACCCATCGTGGGTATCAAGATTCATGCCGTTTGTGTAACTCAACAGACCCCTCAGGCCAAATTCACCAAGATCCGTCTTGATCAACGGCATTTTACCCCCAACATCAACACCATAAAGACGTGCAGACTGGTTGACGAACTTAAGCACTGAGAATTGACCGTTGACAAGTGTCGTTGCCGGCGCATTGGTTGTCGCGTTCCACTGGACCGCATCAATATAATCCATTACCTTTGTGTAATACGGGGTCACGCTCAGCTGCCATTTACGATCTTGTGAATGCGTATCGATCGTTGCCGATACAGTGTTGGCTTGTTCAGGATGAAGGTCAATATCTCCCACATAGCCATTCCCGTCACCAAACCAATTGACCATCGCAGCGGACATGCTCCATGTTGACCATGCATAACGCTCATAAAGGTTCGGAGAGCGTGTCTTATGGGCAAATCCTAATTCAACATCAACCAGATCATTCAGGGAATATTTCGACAAAGCCGTCATATCCCAATTATGATCTGTTTTCTCATGATCGCTGGAGTTAAAGTTATTAGCGTCTCTCCCCTGGTTGCCCATCCCCGCGGGATTATATCCAACCACACTGCCGGTATCCATCCTCACATGTTCGTACCTTACGCCCAGCACCGTTGATAATTGATCGGTAAGGCTGTTCTCCAACTCGGAATAAACGGCCACGCGGTCGCGTTTACCATTGTTGATATTCCAGAATGTTCCAGGCCACATGCCGCTGCCGGATGCCGGCCACCAATCATCCAACCGGAAAAATTGAATTTCATTACCGATCCTTAACATATCCAAAGGAGACAGCGCGATGTCGGCTTTAGCTGATGTTCCTGTTGTTGTGCTTTTCGTATACATCGGCATACCCGAAGCGCAGGTACTCCCAATCGGCGAACAGGGAACCCCGCCGCTACCGGAAAGAGTTCCATACCAAAACCGTTTGTCGTTGCCAAAATCCATATAGTGGTTGACCGTTTGATAAAATAGCCGGGCATCCAGTTCTCCCCAGTCAAACTTGCCCAAATAATGGAAGCTTGGACGGTATTGTGTGTTCCCCAGCATATCCATGCGCTGATTAGGAAAATTCTGATAAGGGATATCCTGATAATTCATCATTGATTCTAGAAGATGGTTGTTGAATTTCCACGCCGCACTCAATGTATGATTCAATGACTCATACGCTGTTGACCCCACTTCGTCTTTGGGCACCGTGTGGCCATTATTCGCAGTGGCTGTTGTATTCTTGAACTCACCCGCGGCTTTATAATTATTGGAATTGACCCTTGTGCCAGCATATGAAAAACTGAAATTCTCTCTGGCAACGGAAGCTCGGAGGTTATTGCTGATCTCATTGCCATTGCTGCGGTAATACATCCCTGCTTCCCCTTTAACGAGAGCTCCCTCACCTTGTTTGGCAAACTCTGGCGAGGCTGAATCTACCACAATAGTCCCTCCAATGCTGTCGCCGCCCAGACTGACCGGCGTAATACCTGCTAATACCTTAACCTTCCCAACATGCGCAGCATCTATGTAAGACAAAGTTGGGTTCATGTGGTTAGGACAGGTGGACACAAGATCCATTCCATCTAACTTAATGCGTAAACGGTCGTCGGCCAGACC
>CAZFNI010000028.1:837-20784 GCA_964520655.1 uncultured Planctomycetales bacterium | reverse complement strand
GGAAGACGTTGCGGATGCAGCAGCCGCTGGCGCTGGAGCGGATGCCGCAGCAACTGGAACTGCTGGAACTGCTGCTTGTGCTGGTTGAGCTTGCCGGATCTCATTGAATTCTTCATTATTAATGCTCATAATATCCACCTCATCGAGAGACAATATTGATTTAACTTCAGTTTCCTGGTTCGGGGATGCATAAAGAATATGAATGATGACATCGTGATCCACATCATCAGCGACATCATCTAATCTGGGGATGCTGGCTAAGATCACCCCTGTTTTCTTTAAACGCTCCTCAATGATCGCCGCTTTCAAAGGCTTGATCGCCTTTTTCTGGATCATGATAACCGTTTTAAAGATATAGTTCTTTGATGCCCGTGCTAAAAGGATGCGTTCTTTGACGTCGTCAGTGATCATCTCTTTGAAATGATCCACAACAGGGAGGACAGATGGCAAAGGAGAAACAACCGCTTTAGGTTCAGCGGATGCTTCTTTAACCTGAAACTCCCTTAAGAATGCCGTTAGATCCGTTTCCTGATATGTTTGTTTACGCAGCGCATCAAGGGCATTCTTGATCCAATCAATGCCCTTAAACAGCAGGGCCAGGATATGCGTTGATGGTTTCTGTCCCTTTATCCGTAAATCTGACATTAGATCTTCCATCTTGTGCGCAACGCTCTCGATGCCTTTACATTTAACAATACCCGACGATCCTTTGAGCGTGTGCGCCAGACGGAAAAGCTCATTTAACTGGTCGGGATTAAAATCACCTTTTTCGATCGCCATGATGATCTCGTTAAAACGCAGGACACAACTGTCCGAATCTTCCAGGAACGCCGGCATGAACTTAGTGATATCCGCCGTCCGTTCCTTTTGTTCCTGAGGAGTAAGTGAAGGCGGCGCTGGTACCGCGGCAGGAGCGACTGCAGGCAATACCGCTGTCTCTGCCCCTGCCAATACTGCTTTGATCTTCTCTACAACCTCACTGACATCCTGAACATCCGTCCCTTCATTTCGTAATTTTTCAAGAAGAGCGTTTAACGCATCAAAAGCAGTAAAAAGGACCTCGATGATCCCCATGGTCAGCTGCATCTTCTTATTGCGCACGCGGTCAAGCAAAGTTTCCATCTCATGGGTCAAATGACTTAAATTCTCAAAGCCAAGCATTGATGCTGAGCCTTTAATGGTATGTGCCGAACGGAACATGGTGTTGATCTGATCATTAGCGACTTCCCCGTTAGCTTTAATGATCTCTTCGGCTTTCAGCAAGAGAGTGTTCAATGTTTGAATGTGCTGATCGCTCTCTGTTAGGAACTCAGCAACGATCTCTCTTTTATCGTCTTCTGACATTTCATAAGCTGCTGACATAACAACATCTCCTCTTTATGCTGATAATCCGCAAACCTTGATGACCCCTTCGGCCATACGTTCGATCGGCAGCTGCACATTGACCGCTCCCGCCTCAAAAGCTGTCCTGGGCATCCCGTAGACCGTTGATGTCATCTGATCCTGCCCCAGCACATAGGATCCTTTTCTGTGCATATTAACCAACCCTTGAGTCCCATCATTGCCCATGCCGGTTAAGATGATACCCAGCGCATTTGCGCCATAATATTGGGCAACAGAATCAAACAATACATTACAGCTGGGGCAGAACCCGTTGACTTTTTCACTGCCAGCAAACCTAACCTTTAATTTCAACCCTTCACTGGCGACGATCATCTGCCTGCCGCCGCGCCCCAGATACACTTGCCCCCGGGTGACCACATCGCCGTCTTCCATTTCTTTGACACCCATTTGACAAATCCCGTTCAATCGGTCAGCAAAACTTTTTGTAAAATGTTCCGGCATATGCTGGACCCAGACGATCGGCGGTGTATCCTTCGGTAATTTTGGCAATAACGCCATAGCTGCCTGCACGCCTCCAGTGGATGACCCCAACGCGATCAGATCAATGGTGCGGGTCGGTATCGCTTTTAGATCAACCGTTCCCGCGGCCACACGATGCGCCTGCCCGCCCAGCCCCATGAACTGCCGGCGCGTCGCGATCAACTCGATCTTACCGATCAATGTTTCTGCAACCTCCTCCAGACGATTCACGTTACTGGTAGGTTTAAGCAAGAAATCCATCGCCCCATACTCCAGGGCTTTAATGGTCACCGCAGCGCCTTCGCTCGTCAAAGAACTGAACATCACCACCGGAAGTGGGGCTTCCTGCATAATACGCCGCAACGCTTCCAACCCATTCATGACTGGCATTTCACAGTCTAGGATCATGAGGTCAGGTTTCTGGGTCTTGGCAAACTCCAATGCCTCTTTCCCGTTCTTAAGCTGACCCACAACCTGGATCTTACCAGAGGACTCCAGGACTTCTTTTAATATCTGTCGTAAAAAAGCCGAATCATCGGCACATGCCACCCGGATCATGGTTTAATGAATATCCCTGCTTCGATCAATTTTAAATTTGTTTTGGTATCATTCAAATTCTCAGAGAGACTGATAAAGAAATATCCCCCAGACTTTAAGCTTGGCTCAAGAAGGTTCACAACCCTCTCCTTGATGTCCCTCTCAAAATATATCAGCACGTTCCTTAAAAAAATAATGTCCATATTCTTAAGCGGAGCTGTCTGCTGTAAATTATGTTCAAAGAACTCTACTTTACGTTTGATCTCGTCAGTCACAACATATTGCGTGCCGCCGCCCCGGATCGCCGGGACTTCCTTAAAATATTTCTGCAGCAAACTCGCCGGCACCTCTTTGACAGCCCTCTGGTCATACCTGGCTTCCTTGGCTTCCGCAATAACCTCACTATTGATATCCGATGCGTGGATCTTAAAATCAATATGGTTCTTTTTCGCGAACTCCGTTAAAACGATAGCGATCGAGTACGGCTCTTCACCTGTTGAGGAAGCACCAGACCATATCTCGATCTTTTTGTTCCCCTCTGCCGTAAGCTTTGGCAGAATGACCTCGTATAAATAGTTAAAATGAACAGTATGGCGAAAAAAGAACGTTTCATTTGTCGTTAACGCGTTAACAAAATATTCTAATTCCGCATCATTGCCCGGAGTCAATAATCTCAGATATTGGCCGAAATTATTGAGTTTCAATTCCTCGAGACGACGCCTTAGCCGAGCGATCACCAGGGGACGTTTCGTATCTTTAAGCCTGGCTCCGGTCTGGGCGAACATCACCTTTCGGATTCCCTCGAACTCTTCATCAGAAATTGACAGCATACTCCATCATTTCTTTTTTTATATCCTCATGAACCCTCTTCAGGTTCAATATCGTGATCATCCGCCCTTCTAATTCGCCGAGACCCGCCACACATTCATTATCAATGGTCATTTTAACTGTCGGAGCAGCGTCCACCTGATTGCTTTCCAGTGTCACATTCTCCAGAATAGCATCCACCACAAAGGAGAACACTTCCCCATCGACATTTGCCACAATGATCTTGGTATTATGATCAAACGGCTTCTGAGGAAGTTTTAATTTTGAACGCAAGTCAAAAACAGATACAATATTGCCCCGAAGGTTAATGACTCCAAGTGTAAAATGAGGGGTTTGGGGGATATGGGTAATATGCCCGATACGGATCACTTCCTGTATGTCCGTGATCTTAACCGAGTACTCTTCCTCTGCCAACTTAAAACATACCAATTGAATGGTCGGTTCTGAAATGACCGATTGTTGTTCTTCGCTCATAATCCCTCGCTCTTTTATATTTACCCGATCCTCAGTTTTTCCTCATCACCCTTATCTTTTTTTTGCTGTTTGACTACTGGCGCAGATGATTCTTTCTTGACTGCTGGCTGAAGATGGACCGCTGATGCATGGGCATTCACACCTCCCCCAGTGACCTTAAAACTAGATACAAGCTTTTCAAGCTCCTGAGCCTGCGCCGACATCTCTTCCGCGGCAGCCGCTAATTCTTCCGCGGCAGAAGCGTTACTCTCGGTAATGGATGTATTCTCTTCCATTGTTGCTGCCTGCTCTTGAGTTGCCGTTGAAATAGACTTTAACTGTTCGGCAACCTTGGTAATGTCCGTCACCATCCCCTTAAGGTTCTCTCCCGCAGCCTTGGACAAGGACACGCCGCTTCCCACCTGACGGGAACTATCACCGATCAAGGCCTTAATATCTTTCGCGGAAGAAGCAGAACGTTCCGCTAATTTTCTGACCTCGTCAGCTACAACAGCGAACCCTTTGCCGTGTTCACCCGCACGGGCAGCTTCAATGGCCGCGTTTAATGCCAGCAAGTTCGTCTGATCGGCTATGTCAGTGATGATCTCAACCGCTTCCGTGATCTGTTTGGAACTTTTCTCGATCGCGCTCATCGCATCGATCGTATTGTTCATTCCTTCACCGGTTTTCTGCGCATTATTTGATACCGACTGGGATACTTCACTGGCAGACTGGGCGCTGGTCGCATTAGCTTGAACGGAAGACGACAGTTCTTCGAATGTGGCCGATTGTTGCTGAGCCCCATCGGAGATCTTCTGAGCACTGTTCGACACTTCTTCTGAGGCTGTTGTGACCTGTTCAACCGAACTGCGGATCTGTTTGACCAAAGAATCAATGCTTTCGCCAAACTTATTAAATTCTTTGGCCAATGTCCCGATCTCATCTAAGCTGTCAACATTCAAACGCTGGGTCAAATCTCCCTTGGCAAAGGCTCCCACAGCCGCGATAACCTGGTTCACCGGCTTTAAGACTGAACGGGAGATCATCCATATAATCAAACCAATCCCCGCAAGTAAGATCACAATAGATATTCCGATAACCTGCCATGTCATACCAATGATCTCGTGATCCAAGGCTTTCAGATCTACAATGATCTGAAAAGCGCCGTGCATGTCACCGACTTTCTTACCGTCTTTGGCGAAACCAACTGGATCGACCATGGCCCCCAAGGCATCTGGATCATCGTTCGCTCCGCCGTGACATACCAAACATTCCCTTGTCAGCGTAACCTTTCTCATGAAACGATATGTTTTACTCTGATTATCAATATCATGAGCTTCAATATCACTTGATGTTTCTAATTTACGCAACAACATTTTTTCCGATTCAGTCACGGGTTCATTTTCTTTATTACGGGCATTAAAACGTGTTGGCTTGAAATTGAAATGACTTTTTTCAGATTCTTTGTTGGCCACCTTGAAAGCCCAGACAACAGGAATAGCTGCGTTATAGAACGGTGTTGAACGCAAGGCCGACCAATACTGTTCGCTGCCGACAGTCAACCCGCTTAATTTGGCGACAGCATCATCTTTTAATCGCTTAACATCCATCGCTCCCTGTACATAAATGGCATCAGCAGCTGAAGTCCTGGCATTCTCAGCCATTTGCGCAATGGCTCTGGCACGATCATCCAACTGGTCATAGATCCGTTCCTTGAAATTTGAGATAAAGAATATGGCTGTGATAAACTGCCCAACGACAAGGACCGCTATGACACAAACAGCAACCTTTAATTTCAATCCCATTTTTTTAAACATATTTTTTCCCTTAAATTAGTTGCTCTTTTTTATTATTATAACTAAAACTTTCTCACCCAGACACTTTCCCGACCTTAAACCGGGACACCAGACGCTGCAATTCCTGTGATTGTGAGGCCATTTCTTCTGAAGATGCCGCTAATTCTTCCGCGGCGGCGGCATTGCTTTCAGTGATCGACGTGTTCTCTTCCATTGTCGCTGCCTGTTCCTGGGTCGCGGTTGATATCGACCTTAACTGTTCCGCAACTTTGGAGATGTCCGCAACCATCAATCGTATGTTTTGCCCCGCTGCTTGTGATAAATGGACTCCGCTTGACACTTGTCCTGTGCTTTCCTCGATCAAGAGACGAATATCTTTTGCCGAGGCCGCTGACCGTTCCGCTAATTTACGAACCTCATCAGCGACAACGGCAAACCCCTTGCCATGCTCTCCCGCCCGCGCTGCTTCAATGGCCGCGTTCAAAGCCAATAAATTTGTTTGATCCGCGATGTCAGTAATGATATCCACCGCTTCTGTGATCTGTTTAGAACTTTTCTCAATGCCGTTCATCGCCTCGATCGTGCTATTCATCCCCTCACCCGTCTTTGCCGCGTTCTTTGATACCGCTTCAGACACTTCATTGGCCGTTTGGGCATTGGTCGCATTAGCCTGTACGGAGGAGGACAGCTCTTCAAAAGAAGCACTTTGCTGCTGAGCCCCCGTCAGATATCTTTTGCGCGCTGGAGGATACTTCTTCTGTTGCTGCAGCTAATTGTTCCGCCGCACTCTTAACCTGAGCAATAATCACTTCAATCTTCTCAACAAAAATATTAAACCACTTGGTCAGATCTTCCAATTCATCCCCTGTTTGAACATGAATACGCTTTGTCAGATCCCCTTCTCCCTGTGATATATCCTTAAGCGAACTAACAACTTTCAACACTGTGCCCACGATCTGTTGAGTCAAAAAGACCGCGATCCCTACAGCGAATAATGTTGACAGCAAACCGATAAAAATGTTTAATTTGAAAGCTCCCGCACTGCTGGATTCAACGGCCAGCATGTTCCTATCAAGCTCATCAATCTGTTCTTTTACCAAAGCGCCCATTTTATCTGCCATGGCTATAGCGGCCGGGTCAAATTTCTCCATAAAAACATTTCCCGCCTCTGGTCCGCCAGCGATATATGTTTTGGCCATCTCTTTTCCAACCAAATAATATTCTTCAAACGTTTTCTGCAATTCTGTTATTTTCTTTACACCGTCAAAATTGCGTTCTTTTTCAAACATTTTGATAAATTCCTGAGCCCCTTTATTAAAGGATACAGCATTATCTTCCGCCTCCCTGAAACCATCATCAAATCCCGCCGCCGCTCGGGTCGCAGATATATCCGTCAACCATTGTTGCACCTGGATAACATTGATCTGCATGTCTTTTGCCACAATGGCAAAATGAGCAGACTCTTCCCGCACCTGTTTAGCCTGTACGATGGAACCTTTTAAAATTACAAGATTGATCCCCAGCGCAATGATCAGCAATAAAATAATAACGCCAAAACCTAAAAAGAACTTCTTGCCTAAATTGATCTTCATTGCAGCCTCCCCAAGTATGCTTTGACTTAATATATCGCCAAAAGAATGCCCCCGATCATGCAACAACTGATAGAAGCATTTTTTATTGCTGTTTGGTCTGCTGGGCTATGTATTTTGATAATGCCTGCTGATGCCCGTCATCAATACCGACAAATGAAACTCCGATATCGAATTTGCCGCCGCTGATCGCCTGCACGCGCACAACTTTAACAAGTACAAGCACCGGCAATGATTTCGCTGTACGGTCAGCTTTGTAGAATTCCGTCTTGAACTTTTCCCAACCCGGGATGTGCAATTCCATCCGCAGAATGTCTCCAACGGTATAGGCATGATCTGATGAGAACAAAACTCCACCGGCACTAATGTCCTTGCTTGCGGATTCTTTGTCTGGGAAAAGATCGACGCCCGGGAGCTTGAATTTGATATGACGAGTTAAGTGGCTCGCTTTGATACGAATGAATTTTCGTTTTTCGGAAGGATTTGTCATTAGAGCACCTTGCTGTCTACAAGTTTAACGAGATTATCGATCTCCGGTTTGGTGATCTGGCCATCGGCACCGACAGCCTGACACTTAAGCGACTGTTCCGCAGAGATCAACGATGAAAAGACAACGCACGGCAAACGTTTCAATAAGGCATGATCCTTAATCTTCTTGATCAAATGCAGTCCGTCCATTTGAGGCATTTCCAGATCTGATATCAGCAGATGACAATGATCCTCGATCTTACGAAAATTCTGCATCTGACCGATCTTTTCAAGATAATCCCAGGCATCCTGACCGTTCTTGAACATTTCCACCCTGTAGCCGCCCTCGCTTAAATAATTCTTTAACAGATCGCTGATAAATGGAGAATCTTCCGCGATCAGGACCTTTTTCATAGAGCGTAGTGTTTTCATTTCATGGGAGACTTGATGGGCTTCTCCAGTGGCCTGGATCCCGGAAGCAGGATTAATAACAGAAGCGATCTTCTCAAAATCCAAAAGGAACAATATCCGATCTTCGATCTTCACAATACCCACAGCATAGGCATTCTTCGTCTGCATGATCCCGGATGGCGATTCCACCTGTTTCCACGACAAACGATGAATGCGGGTAACACCAGTGACCCAAAAACCAACATGCATCCCGTTAAATTCCGCAATGATGATGCGGTTCGCCCTATCCCCATGAGGCGTCTCGACATGCAGGTGCTTAGCCAGATCAACGACAGGAGTGATCTTGCCGCGCAGATTCACGACACCGATCACCGATGGATGAGCATCCGGAACAGGAACGATCGGGACGCTGCCGCGGATAATCTCACGGACCTTGGCCACATTGATACCAAAATATTCATTGGCCAAAAGGAATTCCACAATCTCCAATTCATTCGTCCCTACTTCTAAGAGTATTTCCTGCTTGGAAGAAAGATTGCTCATAGGATCTCGTCTTTCGATGGTTATGTTTTTGACAGGTTATCGTTGACCAAATTCCGGAATCTTGCCAAAGCCGCTTCTTTCATGGAACCAGCAACGGTCACTTCAGCAGGTTTGGCTTGATGTAATTTAAAATCAATGAAGACATCCAGAACAATGTCCCCATTGGTAAACCGTCTTGAGAACTGGACCACGTCTTTTGGAAAGGATATTTCTAAATGCTGCCCAACAATAGCGGTAGGGACAGTAATGTCAAATGTATACCCGGCCGTAGCTACCCGGTTTTTGATCCCCCCGGCGATCATATTGCAGATCTCCCCCATGCCGTCTTTCACATCGCCGTCTAATTGCGCGAATTCCATGCACAACATCTGACCAACGATCTTGCAGGCGCATTTATCTAGAATAACGATCGCGACATTACCTTCAACCTTACCGGCAAAACCTATGGAAGAGATCAAACAATTTTCCGGATTAGGCTGCTGAACTTCGGCATTATCTGTCAGATCAATGCTTAATGTGGTGCTAAAACAATCTTTTACTGATTCGATCAAACTACCCTGCATGATTTCAGGAAGTTCGGGCATATGGTTTAAGCGGCAGGCGCTCCCAAAATGGGGGTTATCGCCGTTTTAAACTGGTCCGGCGTAAAAGGTTTGGCCACATATCCTGCCAGATTGGGATTAGCTGCTTTAGCCTGGGCGATCTTCTCATCCGTACTTTCGGTCGTCACCATGATGATCGGTATGCCTGAGAGCATGTCGATCTTGGCCACCCCGGCAATGAATTCCAATCCGGACATCTTTGGCATATTCCAATCACACAGCACAAGCCCCACATCGGCAAAATTAGAGAACCAAGGACCTCGATCGCCTGCTCTCCATCACCCGCTTCCAGCACTTCATTCGTATAACCCGCTTTACGGATGATACCGATGATCATCTTGCGCTGCACCCCTGAATCATCCACCACCATGATCTTTTTCATTGCAACTCCCTTCTACTATTTAAATTATTATAAACCCTACCTCAAAAGAAGCTCTATTTTTTTTGACTTTATTTATGCGAACTTTACCATCACCTGCCGGATATCCTCTGCAGAAAATGGCTTCATGACCAAAGCCGAGAACCCCATCTGTGAGATCAATGGCTCTAAACCGCTCTCACCGGTCACCAGCACTGATGGAATGGCCTTTTTCAGGTCCGCATAGATCGCTGCCACAATATCCGGACCCAACATATCTTGTAAATGATAATCCACAAAGATCAATTCCGGCTCATTCGCTTTAACGCGTGCCAAAGCCTCGGCACCACTGCCGGCAACAAAAACCTCATGCCCCTGCTTGATCAGAACAAATTTGATGATCTGAACGATATCCTCGGCATCATCAATAATCAGTACTTTCATTGGCCTCCTGTGATCCCTGGTAATGATATGGTAAAAGTGCTTCCTGCCCCAAACTCCGACTGGATCCAAATATCCCCATGATGAGCGGATATGATCTTGCGAGCCGTGACCAAACCTAACCCCAGACTGCCTGTTTGCCGCCCATGCCCGGCAGAGACCTGTCTAAAGCTCTCAAAGATGCTGGCCCTGTCCTGAGGCTTGATCCCAATCCCTGTATCTTTCACAGCAATGCTCACCTGATTCAATTCCATTACTGTTGTCAGAACGATCTCTCCTTTTTCCGTGAATTTGATCGCATTGTCGATCAGATTACGGATCGCCCGCTTAAAACGTTCCCGGTCAAGCAGCACCTTAGGCAGATCAGCGGCTTTCTCTACACGGATCGTTAAATTCTTCTTGGCTGCCAGCAAATCCATCTCCGCCTTGGCGATATCTACGACCGTATTGATATCATCCGGGATCAATTTGAACTCAATGCTTCCTGCTTCCAGCCTTTGATAATCCAAAACATTATTGATCAATATCTCCAAACGGTCGGTATTGCGCTGGGCGGTTACCAGGAAATCTTTCTGCTCTTCATTGACTTCGCCGGTTGAGCCATCAAGCACGATCCCAAGTGAACCTTTGATCGCTGTCAACGGCGTACGCAATTCATGGGAGACCATGGCCAAAAAATCCCCTTTAAGCCGATGGGCATCCAACAAAGCCCGTTCTGTTTCCTTACGCTCACTGATATCACGCACAACACCCACCGCTCCTGTCATTTGCCCATTGCTGTCCTTAAGCACCGTAATGAACACATCCACATCAATCTTGACGCCGTTCTTTTTAATCATTTTTGTTTCGATATGGTCCTGTTTGCTGTCCACTCTGACCTTAAGAGCATGCAACCGATCCCATTCCTCTTTGGGATACAATGTCTCGACTGGTTTTAAATTCAACTCATCCTCTGTCATCCCCAGCATATCCTGAGTGAACTTATTCCACGAGATCATTCGTCCATCAGCATCGGTTAAGATGATAGCCGCGGCTGAATTCTCGAATATAACCTTATACTGATCTGATGAGATCGGCAGCTTACCCATTATTCAAACTCCCCCGGCGCAACAGCATTGAAACCCGCGCTAATAATTTTTCTTTGTCAAAAGGCTTGGTGATATAGTCATCAGCCCCGACGTTCAACCCGGTCAGTTCACTTTCTTTGTCCTGTTTCGCGGTCAACATGATGATCGGAATGACCGCTGTCTCTACTTTGGAACGCAGCACCTTTGTTGCCTCGATCCCGTCCATGACCGGCATCATCACATCCGTTATGATCAGATCAGGTTTTTCCTTAAAGGCCAGCTCAACGGCATTTTGTCCATTCACAGCTCCGACAACGTCATACCCGGCAACCTGCAGATATTTACTGACGATCTTACGGATATCGTCTTCGTCATCTACAACCAGGATCTTCTTGCGGCGGTTTGGATCGCGGACAGTCGTTGGCGCATCCTTTTCTGCCGACGGCTCAATAGAAGCTTGAATACTTCTATCGACATTCCCCAAGTGCTTTACCACTTCATCAAGTGTTGTGATCTCTTCTTTAACCTTGTCCATCCCCGCCTGGATAAGCGTTTTAAAGCCGTTTTTTCTGGCCTCTTTGAGCATTTCCTCCTCAGAGGCTCCCTTGGCAATAATATTCTTCAAACCTTCCGAGATCTTCATCACTTCGAAAACAGCAACACGGCCCTTATATCCGCTGTAATTACATTTAGGACAACCTTTGCCCTTAAAGAACTTTGTTAATTTGAATTCTTCGATCTCATCTTTAAACCGTTTTAGATATTCTTCATCCGGGGTGTACCCCGTGATACAGTCCACACATATCCGCTTTACCAGACGCTGGCTGACGATCATGATCAATGCCGACGATATCTGATAATAATCAATGCCAATGTCCGCCAAACGCGTAATGGTGGCCGCACAACTATTGGTGTGTAAGGTAGATAGCAATAAATGGCCTGTGATCGACGCTTTAAGTGCGATGTCGGCAGTTTCCTTGTCGCGGATCTCACCTAAGAGGATCACATTCGGATCCTGCCTTAAAATGCTACGCAGCCCAGAAGCAAAGGTCACGCCACGGGCAGGATTGACCTGTATCTGATTGATCTCCTCATTAAGAAACTCGATCGGGTCTTCGATGGTCACAACATTGGTCGTTTCATTCTTCACATAATTCAACGCTGCGTACAACGTCGATGTTTTACCTGATCCCGTAGGCCCCGTCACAAGAACCATCCCCTGAGGATTTTTTACCGCTTCCATGAACGATTCTTTTTCAGACTGATTGAAGCCCAACAGATCAAGATTGGTCTTTGCCGCCACTGAGTCAAGGATACGGATAACCACCTTTTCCCCGTAAAACGTCGGGATGGTCGAAACACGAAAATCAACCTTTCTCCCATCAACCGCCAGCTGAATACGGCCGTCCTGCGGCATCATGTTCTGGGTGATATCCAGCGACGCCAGGATCTTGATGCGAGCAACGATCTTGGGATGGAATTTCATCGGGATCTGCAGAATATTTTTCAGGTCTCCGTCGATACGGTAACGGATCTCAATGGAAGTCTCACGGGGTTCAATATGGATATCGCTGGCCTTGGCCTTGATCGCATCATACACGATCAAATTCACAAGTTTCACCGTAGGCGTTTCTTCCTGTAGAAGACTTTGGAATTCGATCGGCATGTTGGGGAAAGCCGGAAGCTGCTTTTCCTTGCGCTCCATGTCAGTCAATAATTCCTTAGCCTCATCCCGCTTGATGATCATATCCGCGTTAAGACCGGGCAAAGACGGCGCCGCCGTATCCACACCGACAGCCTGTATATTAGCTGCCAAAGAGTTATTTAATAATCCATTGACCGCCTCATCATTGACGTCAACGCTCTCCAAACGCTTCATGATCTCTTTGCGCGACACCAGGACCGATCTAACAGGAACATCCAGGATCGCGGACAAATCTTCCAATGCCGCTAAATCCCTGGGATTGCTCATCGCGACAATGATCCGCCCATTTTCTTTCTTAAATGCAAATGCGCTGTATTGCCTCATTTGATCGAAAGTCAGCAATGAAGCAATACTTCTATCGACATCTTCGTCCCTTATTTCGGTGATCGGCATATCAAAAGCTTTAGAAAAGACAATGGCAAGATCATCCTCGCTGATAAAGCCCATCTCGATCAGCACGTCATGCAAAGGCTTCTTGGCTCCCAATTGTCTGTCCCTCGCATCACGCAGCTGCTCCTCAGTGATCTTTTTCTCCGCCAATAAAATATCGATCAAGCTTCCCTTGACCTTACGTTCTGTTTTTTGCGCCGCGGATGCGATAAAACTCACAGGAGCCGCTGCTGGCTTCTGCTGGGAGAACCATGTCAATGCTTTCAAGGAGCGCAACTCGTTCTCTTCCGGTGATCGATTAAAAGCCTTTAAGCAGCCCGCTTCCATCACCAGGCTGGCCATGATCTCCGCCGCAGTGTTATATTCCGTGTATAAAGTACTTAACAAAATATATTCACCTGCCGGCATGCTGACCGCTGCCGCCACAAACCCATCCAAAGGTCCCTGACGGATAAACCCAGCTAAAGTCATTTGGCGCAAGTGTTGAGCCATCTCAGACATGTCATTATTCAATAGAAATGCGATCGCGCCAGTCACTCCTGCGTGATCAATACCCAATGACCTGAAAGAATTCAGGTCGTGCTTATTGATCTCATCTAGTATATTTTGCGGAACTTGCGTCATATCGTATTATTGATCCTTCTTAGCGACGATCACCGGCATATCAACAACCACTTCCGCCGTCAGATCGCCCTGCAGCAACCGGTCTAGTTGTTCCCTGGAATTCTTTAAGTTTTCCATCGAGGTGTAACGTTTCTCAAATTCCGCCTTCAAACCGGCGTATTCCGCCATACGCCCCGAAAAAGAACTCAGGCTCCCATATCGCTTATTAAGCAGCGCATCTAACGCATCAAATTTTGTTTTGATAAAAGCTGATTTGATCAATACGTTCGCATCAAGCTGTTTATCATCGGCCGCATAGCTGTTGATGAGCGCAGCGATCCTGGCTTTTGTCGGCTGCATCCCTCCCTCAAAAATAGCTCCCTGATCCGCGCCCACTAAATATTTCTTAAGTTCCATATCGGTCAAACGGGATAATAACCCATGTAAAACAACCAGGTCAAAATCTTTCTTTTCAGTGAATTTGATCAGCGGATATGCCTGCGCCTGAACTTTCATGCGTGCAAAGTCTTCCTCCAGTTCCAAGGCCTTATCCGTACTGATCCGATCCAGATTCTTTTTAAGCCCGGGGCTGACTACAATACACTGTTCCTGAGGCTTATATGTATTGGTCTGGGCAATGATCTTGCTTAAACGGGCATGAAGTTCCTTGGATTGCTTGTCCATGTCATTTAATGCCGCCCGCAGCCGAGATCTGCGTTCATGCACGTAACGTTCCTTAAAGACCGAAATGATCGCCATAGCGAATTCGCTGGCCTTATGCGTTTTATTCTCTCGGACGTTGACAACAAATCCAATAGCTCCCGGGTGTTTATCAAAGGTAATACGTGTCTGGTACGCCCAGGCAATAGGCCGGACGATCCAGGGCTGTTTTCCTATCAGATCAGGCCAATGAGCCGCTTTGGACCAGGCCTTACCGACTGTAAAGTCTGAACGCAAGATCCTTTCTTGCACTGATGGCGGCACTAAGATGTCAGCGCCTGTCTGTTTATTATCCGGCGGATTAACGTAGAATCCTACCGTTGCCGTATACATCGGATGCATCCATCGGTTATACCCCAACACCAAAGGATAGATCAATAACAACAGCAACCCAGCTATCCAATATTTCTTAATCAATCCTCCCAGCTCCAACTTATTCGGAATTGGCTGAGATAAAGTCTTTTTAGAAGTAATAACTGACTGCTCAATGGCTTTTAATTTCTCTTCAAGAAGCCGGATATGCCGATTGAGTTCCAGTACCTGCGTATCATCCACTTGTTGAGGTTTTACTGCCGCAGATTGGGGAGGAGGAACAACAGAAGGCTTCTTCTCAACAGGGACACTAATCTTAGGTAAAGGCGGTTCAGGAGGCTGATAGGTACTATTCTTTTTGGGATAACGGACCATAGCACGTTAGGGCGCGTTGACCAGCTCCCGCGCTTTTTCTATCTCCTGTTGAATTGTCCGCAAGCTGTCCTCACTCTGGGTCGCGCGTTTCTGCCAATTATTGGTCTGATTCTCCTGGCTGCGCAGCGAATTGATCATGGTATCTTTATCAGCGATCTGCTTTTCCAATATTTTGACACGATCGTTCAAACCTTTTACCTCATTTTCCAGAGACACTTTTGCCTGTGCGATCAGATCAGGCACATTCTCGCCGATCTTGGCTTTTTCTTTAAGGACCTGTATCTGGGTGACCAGCTGATCCTTTTCTTTCTGAAGATCAGCGGCCTGCTTGGTCAAGATAGTCTTATCATAAGTTAGGTTCTCCGCGGATCTTGTCGACGCAGCCAAAGCCAGCCGCTGCTTATCCAGATCCTCTTGAAGGGACTTTAATTTATTCTCCATAGCTTTCTGCTGTTCACCAGATCTTAACGAAACCTCTTTAGCTTGCTGACTTAACTGAAGCTCGAGCACTTTCACTTTTTCCTGCAATAATCGTCCGTTCTCCTGGGCCTGAGACAAAGACTCTTCTTTGAACTTGATCTGATCTTGGATCTGTTTGCTCTGGGCTAAGGCATCGTTCTGTTGTTTCGACAATAATTCTTTTTCTTTCTGATCCTGGCTCATTTTCGCCTGCCACTCCTGCATCTGCACCTGCTGTTCTGTAACTTGAGACTGTAATTGAGTGATCTTGGCATTCAACGGGCCGCTAACCTCACGCACTTTGGTATCAAGAGAATTGATCGCCGCTGACAATCGATTTTGCAGGGCATCATTCTCCTGTTGTAATATCTTGCGTTGTTCCGCCATTTGATTCAAACTCTGCATCATCTTATTCTGGGCAGCAGTCACGCCACTGGCCTGCTGCTCTTTCATTTGAACTTGCTGCTTAAGCGCATCACGTTCCAGCGACAACTGTTTGATCTGCTCCTCACCCCTAGAAACACGTGCATTTAGATCCACGATCTGGGCTTTTTGGTCTTCCTGTCCCTGTTTCTGGGCATTCAGGGCCGCAATGAGTTTATTCTGCCCATCAAGCTGAATATTTAACGCGGATAATGCCGACTCTTGCTGCTGGGTCCTGGTTCTATATGTTTCTATCGATGCGTTTAACTGCTGCAATTTGGCTTCTCCCTGATCTTTCGACTGTGCAATACCCTTTAATTGTTCATTCACAGATTTTAAGTTGTTTTCAAGTTCAGCCTTGGATGATTGAAGCTCTTCGATCTGGGTCTGATACTGTTTTTCAACTTGTATCGTCAAAGACATGCGCTTGGAAGCCTGATCTTTGGCCTCCTGGTTTAAGCGGGCGATCTGCGCGTTTAGATCCGCGATCTGCCCCTGCTGCATTTCGAGACGCTTGGTCGCGTTCTTACTGATCAAATCGGATGATTGAGCATTCTTTTGCGCTGTCTCATATTGTTGCTGCAATGCTGCCAGCTGAGATCTCAAACCTTCCGTTGTGCTCTTGTAATTACCCTGTTCTTTCGTGCTGGCAGCGATCATTTCCTTGATCTGGTCATTCAATTGTTTTTTTGCTGCCTCCAACGCCTTAGCAGTGTCATCTTTGGTTTCTTTTATCTGCTTAAGCTGTTGATCTAATTGAAGCAATTGAGCCTGCATCTGATCCGCTTTTGATTGAGCCATGACGGTATCCTGTCGGCTTTTCTGCAGATCATTCTGTAAAACCGCGATCTGATCTGAATACACCCCTTTATTTTCCGTCAACTTCCTGATCTGATCATTTAACTGATCGATCTTGGTCCGAGCATCTTGTTCAGACTGCATCATGACCCGCTGCGCTTCCTGCAGTTCACCGTCACGCGCGATCTTTTCCTGCTTCTTGGTATTGAGCTCTCGGGTTAGGCTTGCGATATTATCCGATAACAAACGTTGTTTCTCTTGGGATGATTCAAAATTCTTCGTTACCTGAGCCAGTTGCTTATTTAGATCTTCATTTGATCTGGTCAACTGATCGAGCTTTAGCTTTAAGTCGGCATTATTCGTTCCACCAGCCTTTAAAGCCTCCTGGCTGTTCTGAACCTGTTTTTTCAGATCATTCATCTGCGCCTCATGCATCTTTTTTAATTCTCCCGCCGCTGTCTTGCTCTGCTCCAATTGGGCTGTGATCTCTCGGAGGAGGCTTTCTGATCTCTCCTTATCCTGGGTCAAGGCCGTGAGCTGTGTTTTAAGCCCATTGACCATGCTTTTCCATTGCTCTTCACTTTTGGATTGTGCCAGGGTTAAAATTCCAGACCGTTCCTGCAGCTTAGCCACTTGGGTCTTA
Source organism: uncultured Planctomycetales bacterium (assembly GCA_964520655.1). Classification (GTDB taxonomy): domain Bacteria; phylum Omnitrophota; class Gorgyraeia; order Zapsychrales; family Fredricksoniimonadaceae; genus JACQQW01. The sequence continues at coordinate 3,400 of CAZFNI010000028.1, read as the reverse complement.
AGTTCCTGCACGTTGGCGGATTGTTCTTTCGATTGAAGCTCGAGTTTTTCTTTTGCCTGCACCATCTCATTAAGCTGTTTTGCCAATGATGCCGCATTCTTTTGAAGGTCAGCTTCTCTTTTACTTTTCTCACCAACCAGCGAGGTTATCTTCTCATTTAAAGCATCAACTGTTGATCTGAATTGTTCATCAACTTTTACTTTAGCCTGTGAAACATTAGCCAACTGTGTTGTCAGGTTGGCGATCTTGTCTTTTGACTCAGACTCTATCTTTTCCTTTACCTGGGTCAACTGCTTGATCTGTTCATTCAAGGCAGCCATGTTGCTGTTTAGATAACCTTCCGATCTGGCTTTGTCTTGACTGATAATATTGATCTGATCATTTAATCCAGCGATCGTTGATCTTAACTCTTCCTCAGACTTTGCTTTTGCTTGAGCCAATGTCTTTAACTCATCCGTTAATGTGACATTACTGTTCTTTGCTTCTTGTTCGATCTTCGTTTTCGCCTGATCCAATTCTTTAATTTGATTGGTTAATGTCAGGATCTGGGCATTCAATACTGCTTCATTTTTACTCTTAGTCCCGCTTAATTCCTGGATCTGATAGTTAAGTTTCGCAACCAACTCTTTTGTTTCTAAGTCCTGCCGGGCTTTTACTTCTTTCATCTCGCCAGCCTGAGCGTTCAACGACGCAATAGTTTCCCTGAACTCCTGTTCACGCTTAGACATACTTTGCGTCAGCTTCGCGATCTGTTCATTCAGGCGAGCAGACTGTTCTTTACTTTCATTCTCTGCTTTTACCTTCGCTTCCTCTGCTTTTTTTAGTTGTTCACTTAAGCTTGCCACATTCGCATTTAGCTGACTTTCACTCGTCGTTTTGCTTTGATTCAACTGCCCGATCTGCTCGTTTAATCTCGATACCTGCTCCTGCAACTGTTTCTCGCTGCTATTCTTTGATGCCGTCAGTTGATCGATCTGTCCACTTAATCTTGAAACCTGTTCCCTGTTCTCGATCTCAAGCCTTGATTTGACCTGAGTCAAGCTGTTGACCTGATCGCTTAGCGACGCAATATTAGCTCTTAATTCCTGCTCACTCTTGGCCTTCGATTCTCCTGCTTTCTTAAGTTGCTCACTTAAACTCGCCACATTCGCATTCAACTGGGTCTCAGTCTTACTTTTGATCTGAGTCAACTGGGTGACATGTTCATTAAGTCTTGCGATCTGCTCTTTGCTGTCACTCTCCAGTTTGGCTTTCGCCTGTGTTAAGAGATTGACCTGCTCCGTCAAGGATGCAATGTTACCTTTTAATTCCTGCTCCCCCTTAGTCTTTGCATCTTCAAGTTTCTTTAGCTGATCACTTAAGCTCGCTATATTCACGGTCAGCTGCCCCTCACTCTTATTCTTAGCTGACGTCAATTGTGCCAATTGTTCGTTAAATCTGGATACCTGCTCTTTACTATCTTTCTCCAATCTGTCTTTCACCTGGGTTAAGCTGTTGAGTTGTTTACTTAACGACGCAATATTAGCCGTCAGCCCCTGCTCATTTCTGATCTTCGCTTCTTCTACTTTCTTAAGCTGTTCGTTTAAACTCGCCACGTTCGCATTCAACTGACCCTCACTCTTATTCTTAGCTGAGGTCAACTGCGCGATCTGTTCATTTAAACGGGTTACCTGCTCTTTACTGTCATTCTCTAGTTTCGCTTTCGCCTGTGTTAAGCCATTGACTTGATTCGTCAATGCCGCAATGTTACCCTTTAATTCCTGCTCACCCTTAGCCTTTGCTTGTTCCAATTGCTTTAGCTGTTCATTCAACCCCGCCACGGCCGCATTTTGCTGCTTCTCACTATTACTCTTGGCTGATGCCAACTGATCGATCTGTTCATTCAATCTCGATACCTGTTCCTGCAGCTGCTTCTCACTGCCGTTCTTTAACGCCGTCAATTGACTGATCTGTTCATTTAACTTCGCAGCCTGTTCCCTGCTCTCATTCTCTAACTTCGCTTTCGCCCCAGTCAAACCATTGACTTGATCGCTTAATGACGCGATCTTCCCCTCTAACTCTTTACCCTTCGCCTCTGACTGCTCATATGCTTTCCTCATCCGCTCGATCTGTCCATTCAATCCTTCATTCGCCTTCGTTAAACCGCTACGCATCAATCCTGCTTCTACCTGCAACTGCTTATACGCTTCCTCTGCCTTCGCCAATGCTCCCCTTACCTCTTCATTGCTCTTCCCGCTCCGGCTTAATGCCTCCGCCTTCACCTTTATCTCTTCCTGCATTTGTCCTGCCTGCTTCTCATATTGCTTCTCCATCGCCTGCGCCGCACTCTTACTCTCCGCTAACTTCTGCGCCAATTGACGGATCTGTTCTTCCAAATTCCCCTGCGTTGTCTTCGCATGCCCCAACTGCCCTTCCTGAACCTCTTTGACCTGCTGCAAATTCTTGATCTGTCCATTAAGCGCAGCAATCGTTCCCTTTAACTCCACCTCTGACTTGGACTTAGCCTGCGTTAAGCCATTGACTTGATTCGTCAATGCCGCAATGTTACCCTTTAATTCCTGCT
>CAZFNI010000028.1:186-737 GCA_964520655.1 uncultured Planctomycetales bacterium | reverse complement strand
ACTCTTGGCTGATGCCAACTGATCGATCTGTTCATTCAATCTCGATACCTGTTCCCTGCTCTCATTCTCTAACTTCGCCTTCGCCCCAGTCAAACCATTGACTTGATCGCTTAATGACGCGATCTTCCCTTGAAGCTCCTGCTCGCCTTTTGCCTTTGCTTGTTGTATTTGCTTAAGTTGTTCATTCAAGCTCACCATATTCGCATTTAACTGACTCTCACTCTTATTCTTTGCTGAGGTCAACTGCGCGATCTGTTCATTTAAACGAGATACCTGCTCTTTGCTCTCATTCTCTAACTTCGCTTTCGCCAGAGTCAAACCATTGACTTGATCGTTTAATGACGCGATCTTCCCTTGAAGCTCCTGCTCGCCTTTTGCCTTTGCTTGTTCCAATTGTTTTAGCTGTTGATCCAAGCTCGCCACATTCGCATTCAACTGAGCCTCGCTCTTATTCTTTGCTGAGGTCAACTGCGCGATCTGTTCATTTAAACGAGACACCTGCTCTTTGCTCTCATTCTCTAACTTCGCTTTCGCCAGAGTCAAACCATTGA
>CAZFNI010000028.1:0-86 GCA_964520655.1 uncultured Planctomycetales bacterium | reverse complement strand
CTTGATCGTTTAATGACGCGATCTTCCCTTTAAGCTCCTGCTCGCCTTTTGCCTTTGCTTGTTGTATTTGCTTAAGTTGTTCATTC
>CAZFNI010000027.1:0-21104 GCA_964520655.1 uncultured Planctomycetales bacterium | reverse complement strand
AAGCTAAAAACTGGATAGATGCGGATATTATGTTAAGATGTCCTTCTACACAGGAGGACATCTATGGGCGAAACTCTGCAAAGCCCCGATTTTTTAACTTACCTCGGTTTTTTCCTCACCGGGATGGCGGTCAATGTGACGCCCTGCGTCTACCCGATGTTCACGGTGACGATCTCCCTTTTCAAGCCGGAATTCACCAAACAGGAAACGTTGCAGCATTCTTTTTTCAAGGCTGTCGCCTATTTTTTGGGGATCGCGGTGATGTACAGCGCGTTGGGATATTTTGCCGCCACGACGGGAAAGCTTTTTGGTTCTTTTTTACAGAACCGCTGGGTATTAGGCGGTGTCGGTGTCTTGATGGCGCTGTTGTCGGCATCGATGTTCGGCCTTTTTAAGATCCGTCCTCCGGCAGAATTACTTAGTCGGCTGGCCGTTTTACGCCGCGCGGACTATGCGGGATTATTCCTCTCGGGGATGCTTGTTGGTGTTTTTGCCGCTCCCTGCATCGGCCCTCCGGTGATCGCCCTTCTGGGGGCTGTTGCTGAACGCGGGGATCCGCAGTTCGGGCTGACGGCATTCTTTATATTCTCCTGCGGCATGGGGCTGCCGTATTTGCTGTTAGGGACATTTTCGCATCTGGCGGTCAATTTGCCTAAAGCGGGCCGATGGCTTATCTGGGTGGAACGCCTCTTCGCTGTGGTGCTGATGGCCTTTGCTATCTTTTATTTGTCGCTGGCTTTGCGCATCCATCCTCAAGAGGGATCATCGGTGCGCTGGAAACCGTTTAGGATCGGGGAAGTGGTCACATCGGTCGGGGCGCATAAGCCTGTGATCATCGATTTCTATGCCGACTGGTGTTTAAGCTGCCATGAGTTCGATGCCATGGTGCTCTCCAAGCCTGATGTTGTGCAGGCGCTGGCCAATGTCGTGACCCTGCGCGTGGATGCCACTAATCAGGATGACCCGGCTGTTTCAAAGATATTGGATAAATACGGCATCATTGGTCTTCCCAGCATTCTGTTCCTAGACGAGCACGGCGATGAGATCAAGTCATTGCGCATGGAGGGGGCCGGTTCCAAGAAGAAATTCCTGGAACGGCTTGCTGCCCAGGCCAAACATTTCCAGAAAGCACCGTAAATGAAAAAACGCCTGCCGCTGTTATTATGTTTGGGGATATTCTTTTCTGTCAACGGCATGGCTCAAGAGAAAGGTCAACAGCCGATGGAAGCCAAAGCGACATTTGCCGGAGGATGTTTTTGGTGCATGCAGCCGTTTTTTGACCGTACGAAAGGGGTTATCAAAACAGTCGTGGGGTATACCGGCGGGCACGTGGATAATCCCACCTATGAGGAAGTCTCAAGTGGGGAGACTGGGCATGCCGAAGCGATCCAGATCACCTATGATCCAAGCCAAGTCACTTATGAGCATCTCTTGGATATTTTTTGGCGCAATATCGATCCGACGGCCAGGGATGCCCAGTTCGTTGATCACGGCACCCAGTACCGCAGCGCGGTGTTCTATCATGACGAGGCCCAGAAAAAAATAGCCGAGGCCTCCAGGAAAGCCTTGACCGATTCAGGGAAGTTCGACGGGCCGATCGAAACACAGATCGTTGCCGCAACAACGTTCTATCCCGCCGAGGATTATCATCAGGCATACTATAAGAAAAGTCCGCAGCGCTATCAGATGTACCACGACAATACCGGCCGGGAAGAATTCAAAGAAAAATACTGGGGCAAAGAACAATAATGTTTAATTCATTCATGGAAGGGGTTGAAAAGATGGAAGGCGTCATGAATACTGTTTACACAATGGCCATTACCTATGGGTTAAATATCATCGCCGCGTGCGCGATCTTTTTTATCGGGAAATGGGCTGCGAATCTGGTGGCGAAGCTGATCGAGGAGGCCATGGAGCGCGCCAAGATCAATAAGACGATCGGATCGTTCACCCGGCATTTGGCCTTTTACGGTGCCATGACTTTTGTGGTCATTGCGTCGCTTAATAAGTTGGGCGTTGAAACAAGTTCTTTTATCGCTGTCGTCGGTGCTGCTTCGCTGGCGGTTGGTCTGGCGTTGCAGGGGTCATTGTCTAATTTCGCTTCCGGTGTCATGCTCATCCTTTTTCAACCGTTTAAAGTGGGAGACATGATCGAGGCTGGCGGTGCCAAAGGACGCGTCCACGAGATACAGATCTTTAATACCATCATCATCACCGATGCCAAGCAGCGGGTGATCGTGCCGAATTCCAAAGTGACCGCGGATAAGATCACGATAGAGCCGGAAAAATAATTGTTATGCACAGGACCCATTTGAAGATCGTTGCCGCGGCCGCCGTCATGATGACGTCATTTGCTTTTGCTCAGGATCTTTCTGTACCCCCCGGGGAAGCGTTGACCTTGAAAGAAGCTTGCGCTTTGGCATTGAAACAAAGCGAGACCATTGCGATCGATGAGGAAACGATCAAAGAGGCTGAAGGGAAGTTTTATCAGGCCTTAAGCACGGCATTGCCGCAGCTCTCCTGGGGCGCAACCTCTAAATGGCAGGACAAGTCTTCTGACAATTCCGCAAGGCATTATACCCCCGGCAGCGCGTTTAATTTGACACAGCCTTTATTCTCGGGATTTAAAGAATTTGCCGCTATCGGCGCCAGCCGCGCCCTGCATAAACAGCATCAAGCCGAACTGGAACGCGCCAGACAGCTGCTGTTCGTCGATGTGAGCGATGCGTTCTATTTGCTTAAAAACTATCAAGAGGAGTTGGCGGTGTTGATCGTGATCAGTGAAGCGTTAACGCAGCGCCTGGCCGAAGTTAAACGCCGACAGGCCCTGGGGCGTTCGCGCGATTCCGAGACAGTCAACATTGAGTCCCGGTATTTCCAGAATCAGGCTAAGATCGAGAATGTCAAGGCCCAGGAAGCCGCGGCATTGTCACTGTTGTCATTTCTCGTCGGTAAAGAAATACAGGGCATCAGTAAGGAAGATGTTGTCTTGGGGGCGCTCAAAGATGTTGCCTGGTATTTAAAGAAAGCAGAAGCGCGCGCGGATGTGAAGGCGGCTTTGAATGCCAGTATGGTTTCTCAGAAAAATGAAGTTGCGGCCAGGTCCGGTTATTGGCCAACGGTCAATGTCGTCGGGAATTCCTATACGAAGCGGGTGGGCAGCATGGCGGATTCCGATTGGGATGTGACGCTCAATGTTTCTGTCCCGGTGTTTAACAGCGGCGAAACCAAAGGCAAGGTCATTGAGGCCAGGGCCCAGGCGAAGATGGACCAGCTTAAATCGGCCCAAGCCCTGCGCCGTGCCAGGCTGGACATCACCAACACCTATATTGCGTTGAATTTTGGTCAACAGCGTACGGAGGCGTTCGCGAAAGCCGTCGAATCGGCCCAGAAGAATTATGACCTGCATGTCAAGGATTATGCCAACAGCCTCGTGAGCAATCTGGAAGTGTTGCAGGCTTTGGAAGATCTGCAGGCGGTCAGATTAGAGTTTATCGCCGTCAAAAATGAAACCCAGCGTTCCTATTGGTCGTTTAAAGCGGCTATCGGAGAATTAGACAATGACGCTTTCTGACCTGTCGATCAAGCGGCCGGTGTTTGCCTGGATGGTCATGATCGGGTTGATCGTTTTCGGCTTGATCGGATACAAGAGTATGGGTGTCAGCCAGCTTCCTGACGTGGAATTCCCGGTCATCTCGATCGATGTCAGTTGGGCCGGGGCTGCGCCGGAGGTCATGGAGTCCCAGGTTGTGGACATTATCGAACAGTCGCTTATGTCTATCGATGGGGTCAAGGATGTGTCTTCCAGCGTGACCAATGGATCTGCCAGCGTCACTGTTGAGCTTCAGATCGACCGCCCCATTGATTTTGCCGTTCAGGAAGTACAGACAAAAATTTCCCAGGCCCAGCGCTTGCTGCCCAAAGACATCGACCCTCCGATCGTTACCAAGCGTAACCCTGCTCAGCAGCCCATCGCCTGGCTGGCGTTGACCGGTGATCGTTCGCCAAGAGAATTGATGGCTTATGTTCAGGACCATTTGCAGGATAAGTTCGCCACCGTGCGCGGCGTGGGGGATGTGGCTCTGGGTGGTTTTGTTCAGCCCAATCTGAGGGTGTGGGTGGATACGGATAAGTTGACAGCCAATGAATTGACCGTCAATGATGTTGTCAGGGCTATCCAGTCCCAGCATGAAGAGATCCCTGCCGGACGTATTGAATCCAGTGAGATGGAACAAAGCGTCAGGGCGATGGGTGAGGCCAAGTCCGTTGATGATTTCGGGAATATTTTGATCAATAGCCGCAACGGGGCGCCGGTCTTTAAGGAGCTTTATTTGAAAGATGTCGCGGTCGTGGAAGACGGCCTGGATGATGTGCGCCGCATTTCCCGCAGTAACGGCAAGCCGGCCATCGGCCTTGGCATCCGCAAGCAGACAGGTTCTAATGAAGTCGAGGTCAGCCGGGGGATATTTAAGCGTTTAAAAGAGATACAAAAGCAGCTGCCCCCGGGCATGGCGCTTGAGCCGACGATCAATCGCACGCGTTTCATTGAAGACTCCATGCATGAGCTGATCTTCACCTTGATCTTATCGGCGCTGGTCACCTCGCTTGTCTGCTGGATCTTTCTGGGGTCATGGACGGCCACGGTCAATATCCTCATGGCCATTCCCACCTCGATCATCGGCACCTTCATCGTCATTAATTTTTTAGGTTTTACGCTTAACACCTTCACGGTCCTGGGGTTGTCGTTGGCGATCGGGATCGTCGTGGATGATGCGATCATGGTGTTGGAAAATATCATCCGTTATCAGGAGGCTGGGGCGGACAGGTTGAAAGCCGCACAGGAGGGCGCGCGTCAGATCACTTTTGCTGCCCTGGCGGCGACCTTGGCCATCATTGCGATATTTCTGCCGGTGGCGTTCATGACAGGCATCATCGGTAAATTCTTCTTTCAGTTCGGCGTCACCATCTCCGTTGCCGTAGCGATCTCATTGCTGGAAGCATTGATGTTAACGCCTATGCGCTGCGCACAGTTCCTGCATTCCGGGGAACGCCGCACGGCATTCGGCAAAGCGGTCGAACGTTCTTTTCATTGGCTGGCGGATCGCTATCATCAGGGGCTGGCACTGGCGTTACGCCGACGCTGGTTGGTGATGGTCCTGTCGGTCATTTTCTTTGCCGGCTCTTTGGTTATCATGAAATTCATGCGGAATGAATTTGTCCCGCCGCAGGACCAGAGCATGTTCTTGTGTAAGATCCGTACCCCTGTCGGTTCCTCGATCACGGCAACGGACAGCAAAGTCAAAGAGGTCGAGAAGTTCATTCTTTCCCGTCCAGAAATAGACAGGTATTTCTGCGCTGTCGGCGGTTTCGGTGGAGGCCAGGTCAATGAGGCCAGCATTTTTGTGACGTTCAAACAGCCTAAAGACCGTCCGGTTGTCTCGCCCAATAAGAAGCCGCTTAGCCAGAAAGAATTGATGGTCGTGTTCCGTAAGGAGATCAACAAGATCCCCGGTGTGAAAGCGTTCATCCAAGACTTGTCGATAAGCGGGTTTTCGGCCAAGCGCGGTTTCCCCATTGAAATGGCGGTGCAGGGTCCTGACTGGCAGGCTTTATGGGGTTATGCCAAACAGATCCGTGAAGCGATGGCGGCCGATAAGTTGTTTGTCGATGTGGATACGGATTATCTGGAAGGGGCTAATGAGATCGATATCATCCCTGACCGGTTGACGGCGGCTAAACGCGGGGTGAGCATCGAGGATATCAATCAGGCGGTCAATGTGGCGATCGGCGGGGCCAAGATCTCGAAATATTCTCCTCAAGATAAGCGTTATGATGTGCGGGTGCGTTTAAAGCCGGAACAGCGGGCGAGGGTAGAGGATATCGGCAAGTTATACGTTTGGAATAATCACGGCGAGATGGTGCAGTTAAAAGATCTGGTGACGGTCAAAGAACGTCCGGCGGCGGTCAATATCACCCGGAAATCCAGGGAGCGCGCTATCACGGTCTTTGCCAATGTGGCGGCCAATAAGTCCCAGGCCGCAGCTGTGGAGCAGGCACGAAAGATCGCCAGGGATATTTTACCGGCGGGGTACACGGCGGTGTTCACCGGCACGACCCAGACAGCCAAGGAATCCAACAGCAGTTTGGGAATGGTTTTTATCTTGGGTATCTTTGTTGCCTACATGGTGCTGGCATCGCAGTTTAACAGTTATGCGCATCCATTTACGGTCTTGATGGCGCTGCCGTTCTCCGTTTCCGGCGCATTGATCGCGTTATGGGTCGCTGGACAGTCCATGAACCTTTACAGCATGATCGGTTTGGTGCTGCTCATGGGGATCGTTAAAAAGAATTCGATCCTGCTTGTCGACTTCACTAATCAGATGAGGGATACGGGTCTTAATGTGAAGGACGCGTTATTAAAAGCCTGTCCGGTGCGTTTGCGTCCTATCTTGATGACTTCCGCCGCGACGATCGCCGCGGCTATCCCGCCGGCGCTGGCCTTAGGCCCCGGCGCTGAGGTGCGTGTCCCCATGTCGGTCGCGATCATCGGGGGGGTTCTGGTCTCCACGTTCTTCACGCTGTTCGTCGTTCCTTGCGTGTACACCCTTTTTGCGCGGGAAAGAAAAGCGGCGGATCCTGCATAAATCCCACATTGATGAATAGGGGGCATATCTTAGGCATGGAATCCGCAGTGACACGGGATGCTTCTTTCAAGAACATCCCGTATCCCTGCGTGTTGGCTATCTATTCATTTCAGTCGTGCCAAAGAAGAACAGGGTAATTTCATGAGATGCGAAACATCCCCCGTCACATGCCGACCCAACAATAAAACAACAACGATTAACCTCAAGCTTACGACAAGCGAGCCCGTGCATGTGTTACGGGGGCTGGGGGGTGTTGAGCTTCGAATGAAGATTACCCTGGTCTTCTTTCATGGTTGACATGCGTAGCATGACAGAACAGGATTGCTTCGTAAGAAATGGGAAGAGTCTATAGAAACGGTATCAATGACGTTCGAGCGTTTGGGGATTAAAGCGCAGGTTGCGCAGCTGCGGGGCCATGACAGCAGCAGCCAGGACGACCAGCAAGGTAACGACACCGCCGGCCGCAACACAGGGAACAGTTCCGATCATGGCAGCGACCATGCCGCTTTCAAAAGCACCCAATTCATTGGAGGAACAAACGAATATCCAACTGACCGAGGCAATGCGCCCGCGCATGTCATCCGGAGAAAGCAAGCGGACAAGTGACCGGCGTATCACCATGCTGATCCCGTCAAAGATACCGCTTAAGGCCAGCATGGCCATGGAGAGGTAAAAATTAGTCGAGAAAGCGAAAATCAAAATGCTTAAGCCGAAACCAACGACCGTTAAGAGCAAGTTGCGACCCGCGTGTTGGATGATCTTGGGCGCATAATGGGTGGCGATCAGCATGATCAACAGCGCCCCGATCGAGGGGGCGGCATTAAGCAAGCCGAAGCCTTTGGCACCGACGTGCAGGATGTCCTGGGCATAGATCGGCAGTAAAGCCATAGCTCCACCGAAAAGCACGGCGAACAAATCCAATGCCATGGCCGCCAGGAGCGCCTGGTTGCGGAAAACAAAAGTCCAGCCCACAGCGATGCTTTTAAGTAAAGGTTCTTTCTGTGCCGGTTTTGTCTGCGGGGCGGGTTTGATGAGCAGCGTGAAAACGGAAGAAAGTAAAAAGAAAATACTGACGATCACATAAGAACCAGCAGCCCCGAGCCCTTCAAAAGCAAACCCGATGATCGCGGGGCCCGCGAAAGAACAAGCGATCCATGTGCTGGCGATCCAGGAGCTGCCGTTAACGATCAAATGTTTGGGCACGACCTGGGCTTCAAAAGCGCTGTTGGCTGGGTCCGCGAATCCCCGGGCAACACCAGCGAGAAATACAACTGCGTACAGCCCTAACAGCGGCGCGGCTTCATGACGGGTGGACAGATAGGCCAGAAAAAATGCGCACAATACCGATGCGGTACGGGTCAATAGCAGGATCTTTTTGCGGTTGTAATGGTCTGCCACGTAGCCGCCGAAGAGAACAAGTGACAGTGCGGGCAAAGCTTCGATCAAACCAAGCCAGCCTAAATTCAGCGGATTATGGGTCAGCTGGTAGATCTGAAACCCGATGACAACCGCCATGGCACGACTGGCCAGCGTGAAGAATCCCACAGAGCACAGGAAGAACTGGATATTGGGGATCTTGAGCGCGTCAGTGAATTTCATTATCGGCGGCTGTTCCATGAAAAATAGTCTAACATTTCCTTTTGGGATTGATACAATATTTCCCTGGGAAAACAATCGAAAGGAAGACCTATGGTCAAAATGAATATTGTATATGAAGGGCAGCTGCATTGCCGTCTGACACATGAATCATCCGGATGCGTGATCGCAACGGACGCTCCCAAGGATAATCACGGCAAGGGCGAGGCGTTTTCTCCGACGGATCTGGTATCCGCAGCGCTTGGGTCCTGCATGCTTACCATCATGGGCATCGCGGCATTAAAACATGGCATTAGTCTGGAAGGATCAACGGCCGCGGTTGAAAAAGAAATGATCACAGTGCCTGTGCGGCGTATTGGATCTGTTCGCGTTGTCCTGCGCATGGCCAAGGGCGTCCCTGTTGATAAGCGCGGTGCGCTTGAGGCTGCTGGACTTGCCTGCCCTGTGCATCAGAGCTTGCACCCGGATGTGAAACAGGATATTCAATTTATTTGGGATTAGCGAATTGCCCGATCTGGTTGCGGATCATATGGGCCTGAGAGTTTTGCGGATCGAGGGCAATGACCCGGTCTAAGTCGGTGATGGCTTTATCATATGCCCCAAGCAGAAAATACGCTTTAGCCCTGTCATTGTAGTATTGGGACTGGGTGTCATTGAGACTAATGGCTTTGCTGCAGTCTTTGATGGCTGCTGATAATTGTTGTGTTCTAAGGCCCACCCGGCACAATTGTCCAAAGGCCGCGTCGTCCTGCGGTCTTATCAGGACAGTTTGAATAAAATCTTTTTTGGCTAGCTCCCAATTCTCTGTTGAGTAGGCGCATAATCCCCGTTGATAATAAGTGTCCGCCTGGGTACTGTTGTGGATGATCGACGCCGAGAGATCCGCGATGGCCTTTTCACATTGCCCAATTTGCGCAAAGAAATATCCCCTTTCGTACAAGGCGCGGTCCAGGTCCTTGTTTGTTGCTAAAGCCCGTTGAAAATACTGCAGCGCCTCATCGTGTTTGCGGTCAAGCCCCAGAAGTATCGCTTTGGATAGCAGGCCGCTGGAAGATGGGTTAAGGGAAATGGCTTTGTCAAAATCCGCAAAGGCGCGGGCCATATCGCCGCGGGCCTGATAGACATTGCCGCGGTTGATATAGGCTTCTTCGAGTTTGGGATCTAACGCGATCGCAAAATTAAAGTCATCAAGCGCAAGCGGAAAGTCTCCCGACGCTGCCAAGTCATTGCCGCGTTTAAGGTAGGCTTTGGCTTTGTTGGGCACGCGGGAAAGCATGGCATGAAAATGCTGATAATCCACGCGCGGATGCTGCTGGGCCGTACGCAGTTGACGCATTTTCTCCTGGGCCAGGCGGTTGTAGGGCTGATAAGCAAGGACATGCCGCCAGAGGGTGTTGTCGTTTTGCCAGATGAGAGTCTGGGCAAATGTGAGGATGCCCAGGGCCAGGCATAATGCGATCGGGATGATCCGATGGGTTTTCTCAAGTACAATACCTAAGATCAGGCAAAGGCCGATAGACGGCACATAGATGAACCTGTCCGCAACCACATTGACGTCCGCCAGATCCACTCGAATGAAAAAGAATATTGTTAAGAGATAAAATAATCCCGCAAAGATCAATAAGCGGTTTTTTCGAACAGCCCAAAGGCCGAAGGCCGCGAGGCCCAGCACAAGCGCTGCGATCCAGTACGCGGGGTGTGTTATAGCGACAGGATATTCGGGGGAATAGGCCGGCAGCAGCGGGTAGGGCCAGCAGAATTTCTGAAGATAGAACGCCGCGCTCCAGATCATGATAAGCGGGGAGTCAGGGAAATGCAGCGTCGGGTGTCCGTCTAATTGGAAGAATGTCAGTGCTGCCACCGGAAAGATGATCACGGCAAAAGGTATCTTGGAGAGTAAACGTGCTCGGGTGATCTTTTTGTCGTGATGCCAGTCAAGCAAGAGCAAGATCCAGGGGATGGACACGGCCATGGCTTTGGAGAGAATGGCCAGCAGCCCCAGCCCCAGGCTTAGCATGTAGGAACGTTTTTGCGGGTGCTGTAAATATTGTTGATAGGCCAGCAACGTCAACAAATAGAATATCCCGCAGAGAATGTCTTTGCGTTCTGTCGCCCAGGCGATCGACTCCACATGCATGGGGTGCAGGGCGAAAAGAGCGCAGGCGATCATGGCCGCGCTGCTGTTGGTGCCTGCCCTCCGGTACAAGATATACACCAGGACGATGATAAGAATATGTCCCAGCACATTGATCAAATGCGAGGTAAAGGCATCCAGTCCAACGGTGTGATGCTGGATATGGAAGGATAGCGTTGTTAACGGGATATAGGTGTTGTTGATAAACGAAGTAAAAATGTTTTTGAGTGTCTCAAGCGAGAACGGCATAAAGACAGGAACATTACCGACGATGTGTTTGGTGTCGTCCCAGCGTACATACAAGGCCCGCAATGCAGGGCTGTAGGCGGCAAAGGTTATCAGGCATAGGATAGAAAGCAATAGCGCCGGCATGGCGACTATTGTAGCAATTTTTGGCGTTCACGGAAATCTTCCTTTAAAAACCGCCTTTTTGCCAGAACTTCTTGTCATTGATGTCGTTGGTGAACGCAATGAACGTGTTCATGGTGGGGAAGTAGGGCGGGGTGTATTGTGTTTCCATGCGCGTGTCGTAAACGAAATTGCGTCCATAGCCGCTGACCGCTGCGCCGCTGGAACTGTTGAATTGGCCGAAAGCGCCGTAGTTATTGCTGATAACCCCGCCTAAGACGGTCGCTGTTCCCCGGGGACTGCCGCTGTCGTAATTGTCAACGGTGACGATGCCGGAAGAAGCCATCATGGTCGCGTGGACGTTGACATTGTTGGGCGCTGAGCCGCCGATGCGGATATTGCCGGCCCAGCTGATGATACCCAATAGGTTGACGTATCCTTCCGCTGAGGGGGGGACGTATCCCGTGGAGCCCGACGTACCAACAGCCGGAGTGTATTCCTGGTAGACGATGTTGTTCTGGATGATGGTGTCGTTGTGTGTTGCCACGACCATCTGGGTGTCCTTTTGGATCGTCCCCCCGATGCTGTTGATCGTTCCGCTGACATACATGAGGATCCCGACATTACTTTGACCTTTGGGCTGTCCGCTGTAAACGTGTGTCCCGGAGGAGTCAACCAGTGTGGTTTGATTGAGCGCAGGATCGACGGTAATGGTTTTTGTTGTTCCGGACTGGGTGATGGTGTAGACGGCGTTACCGCCACTGACAGACATGTTGACCGTATCGGCATTGCCCCGAACGTAAATCCCTCCGGTTAAGTTCCCGCCGCTGTTTGGCAAATATATCCCGTTCGAGCCGTAACTGTTCCCCGCGGTCGCTTCTGTGATCATGCTGGCTTCTGTCGATGTTGAAGGCATGGTGATCGCTGTGGCCGAACGTGTAAAACCGTTATAAAAGACAGGGACGTCCCGTGTCCCGTTATGGTCGTTATTTAAACTCAAGGTACTGCCGTTATTGTAGAAGTTGGCGTTCGCGCCGACCTGTTTGACGGTCTCATAGAATGTGCCGCTGGGATTGAAAGCGAAATTGTAGCTGCCGTTGGTGTACATCGGTCCCGCGAAATTGGTGGTGTTGGTAAACCAGACCTTGGTCCCGCTTGGCAGGGTCTGGCTGTTGGTAAACAGGGCGTAGCGGGCGAAGTTGTCTTTCTGGACTTGGACAGTAAAATCACCGTATACGGAATATTTTTTATTCTCGCTGCCGTTGGTGCCGGTCGTTTGGATCTTATAGTAATAGGGGAAGCTCCAGACGTTGGGTGCCGGCGCGCTGGGCGCGCCTTTAGGAGTGATCTTGATCGTGAACTGGTACGTGCCTGTTCCGATCCCTGTGCTGCTGCCGGTGTAAACAGCTTCCTCCACTCCTGATGTTTTAACTAAAAGAGCGGTGCTGCCGCTTTTCGTGTAGGCGACTAAGAAACCAATAGGGTTATTCGTTGAGACATAGTTCGCGGCAGCCGCGGCAATGGTCGCGGGGTTGGTCGCGTTAACCGTATTGAGCAGGTTGGTGTTGATCAAGGTGTCCAGCTGTTTGACCCCTGCGTGTCCGCCCCCTTCAGAGGAATATAAGGCCTGGGTGCGTTTGACTTCCCTGTCGGCCATGCTTTTTTCCAGGACAGCGCGGGAGACATAGGCCGTGGAGAGGATGATCGTGATCAACACCGCGAGGATCGCGATGATGAGGATGATGCCGCTGCGGTTACGATGAAGGGCCAACATATTAACCCCCTTGATTGTTGATCAACAATTTGCTGGTATAACTGACGGTGAATGTTTTATTCACCGCGGATTCTTTCTGACCTGTCAGCACGATGGTGAATTCTTCCGAGGCCAGAGACACAGTGAAGTTGGTTATGTCATTGGCGATCACTGTCGTCCCTCCGGAAACGGCAGCCAGAACGCCGTCGAGCACTTTTCTTTCCAATTGCCGGGACCCGTTGAGGGAATATTGGATATAGCGGTATTCCGCGACAGAACAGTCATTGTTGGCATCCATGCAGGAGGAGCTGTTGCAGCCCCATGTCAAAGGCGCCCCCCAATAGGCGGGATTGCCGCTGGCATCAAGGATGGTGGTCATGGTATCGCTGCACTGGATGGGAACGGCAAAGCGGATAATGTCCGACCCGTCCGTCCCCGCGCCGGTCAGGATGGAGAACTGGGCGACGCCTGTTTTATATCCCGTATTGCGCAGTTCTGTTGTCATCTTGTCAGAGGCGAGTCTCAGAGAATTACGCAGGTCGATGTTGACATCCGCGTTAAAGAAACTGGCATTGGCATTGCCCAGCAGGCCGAATATCGAGGACAGACAGAACGAGATGATCGTCATCGCGATCATCAGTTCCCATAGGGTGACCCCGCGGCAGTTATTAACCATAGATGTTGGTGACTGTTTGTACATAAGAGTCCAGTTGGCCATTGCCATTTTTATCTTCTCCAGTATTCAATACGCCGTTCAAGTTCGTGTCCTCGCCAAAAAGCCGGCCGTTCTGTTGTTTGAAACAGAACACGATCTTGACCTGCAGCAGGCTGGGGGTGGAGTTGTTGACATAAATGACCCCCCGGCCATTGATCCCGGACACGGTGAACGTGGTGTTATGATAAGTCGTGTAAATATCAGTGAAGGAAGTTGCCTTAATGTCTTCCATTTTATTCTTGACAGTCTGGGTTGCTGTGGAGACATTGCGCCCAATGTCGGTGAGTTCCATGCATTTGAGGTAGCTGTAAACGACTCCGGATATCGACAACAGGAATATCATTGTAGCGACGAGAACTTCGATCAGAGTGAAGCCGCTGTGCTTAAGTCCTGTGTGGATATGGGGCAATCTCATACGTCCTCCTTACTTAAAGTATACAACCGGAACAATCGGAAAAAAAGGGACCATCGACGGGAAAGCGCTTTTTCTTTAATGCATGGGAAAGCGTTTTTTGTAAATGTCCACTGGCGCCTTGACAATGAGCCGGGTATACTTTGAACAGGTATTATAACGTAACTTAGCAACAAAGGAGAGGGATATGAAACTATCTGCAGTAATGATCCTGGGGTTCTTTTTGCTCTTAAGCACTCCGCTGGTCAAAGCCGATGAACCCCTGCCTCAAGATGAGACGGTGGCGGTTGTGGTCAATGACACGGTAGACCCTGTTTTAGTGGTCAATCAGCAACTGGATCACGGGGATCATGACGGCGGGGATCTCTTGACGCAATAACCCGTACTAACGCTTGACCAAACGCGGCCTTGGGGGTATTGTTCCTGTAAAGGAGAAAGACCCATGAGGCCGCGTTCCATTGTAATGAGTTGTTGTTTGCTGCTGGCTGCCCCGGCCCATGCTTCAACTCCCAAAGCGCATGATACCGCCGTCAGTATGCTGCCTTCCACATCCGCGTCAATGCGCAATGCGGGTTTTTGGATCTCTCGACACCCTGATCCTTTAAAGACTATTCTCTCTTCCAAAGATATTACTGCTTTTAACATTCATGTGCAGAATGACCTGAAGCTGACTAAAGATATTTTTGCGCTGCTGCAGGATCTTAAGATGGAAGGACTGATCGGCGAGTTTGACCGCATGGTCGATGGATTCATCAAAAAGGACCTGTATACCGTTTCGGGGATCAGGGATAGTCAGAAATTATTGGACCGTGCGCGCATCAATATGAATACCCCTGGGTTGGTGTTAGGGGCCGCGCCGCGCTACGGGTTGGTGGTCCATTACGCCAATGTACGTTTTCTGCCGACTGCAGAACCTCTTTATGACAGCCCCGGGGATATTGATTTTGACCAGGTACAGAATAGTTCTTTAGATGCCGGGACACCTGTAGCCGTCGTGCATCAGAGTTTGGACAAACGCTGGTATTATGTGTATTCGGCATTATCCCAAGGGTGGGTCGAGTCTGATCGTATCGCGGCCGGTGATGAGCCTGTTGTAAAGAACTTTGTACAGGATAAGTCTTTTGTCGTGGCCGTTGCTGCCAGGGCGGATGTTTATCTCGATACAGAGATGACTAAATGGCATGAGCCTCTGCGGATGGGAACACGGCTGCCGTTAGTCAAAGCTGAGGGGGACATCTGGGTCGTGCGCGTCCCGGTCTTTGGCGCCGACCATAAATTGCAGATCGTCAACGGGTATGTCCGTTCCAGGGATTTCCATCAAGGATATTTGCCTTATACCGCGGCCAATATCATTACTCAGGCTTTTGTGATGCTTGACCGTTTGTACGGTTGGGGGGGGATGTACGGCGAGCAGGATTGTTCTGCGTTCTTGGATGAAGTCTTTGCCACTGTCGGCATCTCATTACCGCGGGATTCCAAAGACCAGGCCTTAGTCGGACGCGCGCTCGCCGAGTTCTCTCCTGAGGACAAAGTCCCGCAGCGGTTAAAGGCTTTTGACGGCGTGCTTGGCGGAGAAACCATTTTACCCATGAAAGGGCACATCATGCTTTATCTGGGCCAGGTCGATGGCCGGCCATATGCCATTCACAGCGTCTGGGCCTATCGGGTACGCGAAGGAGATGTGGATGTGCCCAAGGTCATCAATAAGGTTACCGTCAGTGATCTATACCTTGGGGAAGGTTCTGCCAAAGGCTCATTGCTCAAACGTTTGACGAGGATCATCCGTGTTCAATAAGACGACGATCATATCCGCTTCGGTGAGGAGGCTGCAAAAGCCTTTGATCGTGCCTTTTCGCATCGCGACCGGCGCTCATCAAAGTCTGGATAATGTGCTTTTGACCGTGACATTGGCTTGCGGGATCAAAGGTTATGGAGAGGCCGCGGTGGCGCCCCATATTACCGGCGAGACTGTCCCTAAAACGATGCACAATCTTCAATTAATGGCGGCGTATCTTAAGGGTCAAGACATCGGCCATTATCAGGCGATGGGCGCGTATGTCAATTCGATATTGGCCAATAATCGGGCGGGGGCGGCCGCGGTCGAGATGGCGTTGTATGATGCCCTGACTAAAATGCTCAAGATCCCGCTGTGGTCGATGTGGGGGGATGTGCCCAGATCGTTTGCCACGGATATCACGCTTGTCGTTGGCAGCTTGGAGGAAACAACAGCGATGGCGAGGTCATTTTATGCCAAAGGGTTCCGCCGTTTTAAGATCAAGGTCGGCCGGGACATGGACATGGACCTGAAGCGCGTCATTGAAGCCTCCCGCATTGTCAAAGATTCCCAGATCATTCTGGATGCCAATCAGGGGTTTGACGATAAGCAGACATTGTCCTTCCTGAAAAAACTACGTGACCACAAAGTGCGTGTGGATGTGATCGAACAACCGGTGCCTAAAGAAGATTGGGAAGGATTAAAACGGGTGACGCGTTTGTCGGGTGTGTGCGTTTGCGCGGATGAGAGTGTGTCGTCGCTGCCTCAGGCGGTCAAAGCCATCAGGGAAAAAGCGGTCGGTGCGATCAATATCAAGCTCATGAAGACCGGGATCCAGGACGGCGTGTCCATTGCGCGACTGGCCAAGCCCAACGGTATTAAATTAATGCTGGGCGGTATGATGGAGTCCGCGCTTGCCATGACCGCATCGGCGCATTTAGCCGCCGGGCTTGGCTGTTTTGATTTCATTGATCTAGATACGCCGTTTTTTATCAAGGACGGATTAAAGGGGCATCCCTGCCTCAACCGGCAGGGTCGTTATGACCTGCGGGGGATCAAGGCGGGTATCGGGATCAACCCATGATCGCCCATCCAATTGCCCTGGCCGCAGTTCTTCTGCTGATCGAATCCGGGATACTTTTTTTGGCATCTCGCAAGAACACGCGCCGCTATTTTGATATTATCCCGTCGATATTCTGGATCTATTGTTTACCGATGATGGCCTCAAGTATTGGTCTTATCCCGGCTAAAAGCGTTGTCTATTCGATCGCCTCCGATCATCTTTTGCCGATGAGTTTATTCATTTTGCTTTTTACCGTCGATGTGCGCGCGATCTTAGGGTTGGGCCCGGCCGCGCTATTGATGTTCTTTATCGGGGCGGCAGGGATCGGTTTAGGTGTTGCTGCTGCTTTTATGTTGTTCAAAGGGATCGTTGGTCCGCAGTTCTGGTCGGGTTTTGGGGCATTATCCGGTTCCTGGACAGGCGGCAGCGCCAATATGATCGCGGTCAAAGAAGCTCTAGGGACTCCTGACGCGGTTTTTTTGCCGATGGTGGTCGTTGATACGGTTGTCCCTTATGTCTGGATGGGGCTGCTCATCATTCTTGCGCGTCATCAGCTTTTGATCGACGGGATGCTTAACGCCAACAGAAATATTCTCGACGATCTTGGCGCGCGCGCTGGTTTGTTAAACTCGCAGGCCCAGCGTTTAGGATTTAAAACAGGTGCGGTCATTATCTTAGCCGGGGTAGCCGGCGCGGAACTTTCCTCATGGGTGTCGTCGTATTTGCCACAGATCAAGAATGTGATCACGCGTTTTGCTTGGGGCATTATGATCGTCTCCACGCTTGGGATCATGTGTTCATTTACGCCGGCAAAAAAATTAGAAGCACATGGTTCCAATAAGATCGGGTATTTTATTCTGTATTTTGTGTTAACGACGATCGGGGCTAAGGCCAGCATCCAGAATGTGTCTAGTGCTTTTGTGTTGATCGCCGCTGGTTTTGTCATTGTGGCGATCCATGCGTTCGTGCTTTTTGCGGCGGCGCGTTTGATGCGGGTGCCGTTATGTTTGGCCGCCGCCGCCTCCCAGGCGAATATCGGCGGTGTTGC
Source organism: uncultured Planctomycetales bacterium (assembly GCA_964520655.1). GTDB lineage: Bacteria > Omnitrophota > Gorgyraeia > Zapsychrales > Fredricksoniimonadaceae > JACQQW01. The sequence continues at coordinate 3,617 of CAZFNI010000027.1, read as the reverse complement.
CTCCGCGCCAATGGTTGCTGAGGTGTATCAAAAAGGTTTTGCGTCGGTTGGTCTTTTGCTTGCGATCCTGGGGAATTTGGTTGGAACATACATCGGCATAGCTGTCGGACAGCTATGCCGATGGTTAGGATAGATCACGGATTAGGTGTAACTGTGCCTGAGAAATCGCGGGTTTTTGTCTCGCCGTTGCGTGTAACTGTTTGCGTCCCGCTGATCGTCCCATCATCGTAGGTGCCTTTCGTTGACCGGGTCACCACATCGCCATCGGCTTGTGTGGTGGTGCTGTCCTTGGTGAATGTGCCGGTCGCTTTATCATAATCCGCGGTGGATGTTTTGGTAGCGGTCTTGCCATCAGGGCCGGTGAACGTTGAATTTTTGGTCAATCCGGTCTCTTTGTCGTAGCTGAGTGTTGTGTCTTTCGTAATGGATTTTCCGTTCTCACCGGTGACGGTTTTTGTGTAAGACCCTTTGCCTGTTTTCTGGGCACTGATCTGCCGGGTGGCGGTCGATCCATTGGCGCGGGTGATCGTTTGTGTGCCACTGGCTTTTCCGTCCGCGTAAGTTCCTGTGGTTACTTTGCTGCGTGTTCTTCCGGAAGCAGTGGTGGTTGAGGCTGAACGGCTGAAGTTGCCCGAACCCGCGCTGTGACTAATGGAGCGCGTACCGCCCTTGCTGCCGGTCACCGTGCGGCCTCTGGCTTGCGCGTCCGAGGCGTTAAAAGAGATCAGGCTTAAGAGAAGGCCTGTTGCAGACAAGACAATAACATGTTTCTTAAAAAGGGTGTTTGGTGATATGGACTTCATAAGTTCTCCTTCTTGAGTTATTAGGCTAATAGAGTTAAGTCTATCTTACTTCTTTAGACAGTGCAAGCCCAAGGAAAGTTTCTCGATGTGGAGGAAAATGTGGATTATTTTTGTGTTATTTGTGTAAGTGTCTGGGAATAAATGTTTTGTGTTATTGCGGTGGTTTGCATTCCGTTGTTTTCTATGGTACTCTTCTCTAATAGTATTATTTTGTCATTAAACTCCCATCCCTCTTAACAGGAGAATTATATGTTCCGTCGTCCGGTCAGCTTAATTGTTGCCATCGCTTTTATTGTGACATCTTTGTCTATGCCTCCGCAAGCCAGCGCCCAAGGGCTGCTTGGGCTTCCTGAACCCGGCAGCATGGTCTTGACAAGCGCGGCTTTCCAGCCGGTCATGCTTAAAGGTCTGACCGTCCACAAGGAAAATCCCTTTCTCTTTGATTTCATTGTAGATATGGGCCAGGTGAAAATCCATGGCGATGCATTAAAAGCAGAAGGGGATAAGCTGATCAAATATTTCATGGCGACACTGGCCATTCCTGAGAAAGACTTGTGGGTCAACTTAAGCCCTTATGAAAAAGACCGCACCATCCCTGAGGCCTTGGGGCAAACGGACATGGGCCGCGACTTATTAGCCCAGGACTACATTCTCAAGCAATTGACCGCGTCTCTGATCTATCCGGAGAAAGAATTAGGCAAAAAATTCTGGGATAAAGTTTATACCCAGATGCAGGCTCAATACGGCAAGACTGTCAATATTCCGGTCAATACGTTCAATAAAGTTTGGATCATGGCTGATAAGGCGGAGGTCTTTGAACGCAACCAAACCGCACTTGTCACCAGCAGTCATTTGAAAGTCATGCTGGAGGAAGATTATTTAGCAGCTCAGAGGCATGCCGCGGGGCCTGCCTCCGAACAGTCTATTTTGTCCTCGCGCCACCCATCCCCCGGTGGGGTAGCAGAACCAAGAACGACGCTTCCCCTGGCTGCTCGGACAAAACAGCCTGCTTCGGAGTCACCCGCTTTAGCCAGCCAGGTTATCAAAGAGATCATCCTGCCTGCCATTGAGCGTGAGGTCAATGAAGGCCAGAATTTCGCCAGCCTGCGCCAGATCTTTAATTCCATCATTTTAGCGTCCTGGTACAAGAACAATCTCAAAGACTCCCTGCTTAATGAAGCGTATTCCAATAAGGCCACCGTCAAAGGGATCGATTTGACCGACAAGACGATCAAGCAGCAGATTTATGAACGTTATTTGCAGGCGTATAAAAAAGGCGTGTTCAATTACATTAAAGACGAACCAGCACATGGAACACAAGTCCCAAGGAAATATTTCTCTGGCGGTATTGTCGCTCAATTGACGTTAGGCAAAGCCAATGAAGCCATGGCCGCCGCTGAGATCCGCCGCAACAGCAGTCAGTATGTCCGCATGGTGGCCAGTCTGGATCCTGCACAAAGGCCCACCGCCGACGCGGCGATGAGGGCAGCGGATATAGACGCTCTTGTTCGTACAAGGAATGTGAAAGAGATCGTGCGGGAATTAAAGATCCTTAACGGGGTGACGAGATTTGATTTCGATGGCGTTAGAGATCTTGCGGAACGCATTGCTCAGGATGATCAGCTCTATGCCCAGGTATTTGCGGCGATGGATGCATCTAAGAAAAAACATGCCCCTGGTGCCGGGGAGATCTCGCGCGACAATTCTATCCTGGAGGCGTTACAACAGGCCAGAATATTGAACAATACAGGTTTAAATAGAGCTTCCTTAAACATTGCTCAGGAAGAGGCCAGAAAGGCGCTTTCATTATCGGCGAATCAAAAGTTGATCGTCGATACGAAGAGCATCGCGACAGTGCTTTCCAATATTTTTCATCAAGATATGAAAACCGGTGAGAAGCCGGGAAAGGTTTTTGTCAAAGAAGCGCAAGGTAATGTGGTGCCGTTAAATAAAGCCAGCGAAGCTTTATCTAGAATTCTTAACACTCGAGGGCTTGTGCCGGTGATCATTTTCTCTGCGGAGAATGGGTATAGTCCTAAGAAAGCGTATTTAGCGTTCCTTCCAAAGGCCGATAATGCCATGAGCGCAGCGCCGTCTTTTTCGCCGATCTACCAGGAAATGATCAAGAATTTGCAGCAGCCCAAGGGCAATACCATTGCCATTACGTCATTATTGCTGCAGTCCAAAGATAAAACGAATCCTAAGCCTGCTTTTATGCAGGGGATGCTGGATGGATCATTAGGACTACCCCCTGGTGCTGGGTATATGCTTGGGCAGAACTGGCAGATCTATCCAGACAGCGCCGATCATCCTAATAATCGCCAGATCGTCCTGGGATGGGCCAGGGCCAAACTGGATGAGGCCAACGGAATTGATCTGCGTCAGGGGCAGGAAATGGGCATTAATGGCGATCGGGAGAAGATCCGCGCATTTTTGTTCGACGTTGTCCAAAGTTCCAATACTGTGACCTTGTATATCAATGGGAAGCCATATTTTAAAGCACAAGACAGGGACGATATTATTATCCTTCCGGATGTATTCTTAAACGCTGTGGCTAAGTTGGGCGCGGTGACCTTTCATGTGAAGGCCTGGCGCGATAACCTCAAATGGGCAGTGGATATTTCCACAGAACCTCAAGGCGTTAAGGATCAGGCCATGACGGCCGACGAGGCGCATCAATTATTCGATCAAGCTGGGGTTAAGAAAGCATTTGAAACAATGGGACGTATCACTAATAACGGGCTATTTGTAGAAGATGGCAAGATCAAATGGGCGTGGGATGTTAATGTGAACTTGGCTGATGAAGCTCTTCGC
>CAZFNI010000026.1:0-22148 GCA_964520655.1 uncultured Planctomycetales bacterium | reverse complement strand
AGGTTTGAAAACATCCAAGGTTTTTCTCCAGTGATCATCCATGTTCTGCCTTTGGACAATCTGCTTCAATTCCTGGGTGTCGTGTAAGCGTTGCTTTCTTGACAATAAAACATCATGATGGTAATGTATCCATACTTTTTAAAGCCAATCTAATGACAGGGGGCGTATGGATATTCACAATCGTTTTGGCGACAACATTGACAAGGACAGCGGCGGTTTGATCGGCCCAGATGGTCAACCGTTGCAGTCAGAGCCCCAGGATACCCAAGACCCATCCCAATCTGAACCCGAACTGGATTTTTTTAATTACGTGGCTTCTTTAGGTTTTCAAGCCATGATCTTCCTTGGTGAAGTTCCCAATCCGATCAGCCAGCAGGTGGAAAAGAACTTAAAACAAGCCAAATTCCTGATCGATACGCTGGTGATTATTAGAGAGAAAACAGTCGGCAATCTGACTAAAGAGGAAGGCGAGCTTCTCAACGGCTCGATTTTCGAATTGCAGCGCCGTTATGTGGAAATAGCTAAAGAGCAATGATCGATGCCAAATTATTAGAGATTTTGGCTTGTCCTGTGTGTCAGGGCAGCGTGAAGATCCTGACAATGCCGGACGGGCAGAGCAAGATCCAATGCGTTGAGTGCGGCAGAAAATATCCTATTAGAAACGGGATCCCTGTTCTGATCGCCGATCAAAGTGAACAATAACTATGACCAGCCGTATAAAAAGACTCAGGCCTGAATTTGTCCGCTTTAAGAATATCGATGCCCTCCTTGTTACCAATGATACCAATATCCGCTATCTGACCGGTTTTGGCGCCCATGAATCGTGGCTTCTGATCACCAAGGCCAGATCATTTTATATTACTGATTTTCGCTATGTCCAGGAAGCCAAAGAGGGGCTAAGGGGGGTTAGTTTAAAGCAATACACCCAGACGCCTTGTATGACGCTTTTTGACCTGTGTAAGAAATATAAAGTCAAACGTTTGGGGTTTGATGAACGGCATACTTCTGTTTGCCTGCTTAAGAAACTCAAAGAGTTTTGTCCCGCCAGGACAAAGCTGATTGGGGCCACCGGTATTGTCGAGGATCTAAGGGAAATTAAGGATAGTGCCGAGGTTGCCCAGATCCAGGACTGTCTCAAGCTTCATGGAGAGGCCTTAAAGCTATTGCATAAAGTGGTGAAGCCGGGGCTGTCTGAGCGCCAAGTCTTGCTGAAATTGGAGGGATTTGTTAAGGAACACCGGGCGAAGTTCGCCTTTGACCCCATTATCGCCAGCGGGCCGAATTCCGCTTATCCTCACGCGAAGATATCAGACCGCATCATCCGCAACAATGAGCCGGTATTGATCGATATTGGGATGGATATAAATGGTTACAAGTCTGACTTGACACGTAATTTCTTTTTGGGTAGAATAACCCCTTCTTACGCGAAAACCCTTGAGGCGCTTAAGATTGCGCAAAAAGAATCGATCGCGATGATCAAGCCGGGGGTTGCGGTGGCAGAAGTGGATGCAAAAGCTCGTAACGTATTGCGGAAGTTTGGTTTAGCAAAATATTTCGGTCATTCTTTAGGGCATGGGGTGGGGCTGGATATCCACGAAAACCCCCGATTGTCGGTTAAAAGCAAGTCGCTTTTACAGCCCGGGATGGTCGTGACAGTTGAACCGGGGGTGTATATTCCGGGGAAGTTTGGTATACGGGTTGAGGACATGGTCTTAGTAACAGAAGAAAGCTGTGAGGTGTTAAGTGGCAATTACAATTAATGAAGTTGAGAATGGAATGGGGTTATTAGTTGAAGGGCAGTTGTACTTTGTGGTTGAATTTAACCATGTCAAGCCGGGCAAAGGCAGCGCGTTTGTCCGTATCCGTTTAAAGAATATCAAGACCGATGCGGTTTTGGAGAGAACCTACAGAACAGCGGACACCTTGGAAGATGCGCCATTGGAACGCCGCCGCATGCAGTTTACCTATGCGGCCGGGGATGAATACCATTTCATGGATCAGAATACTTTTGAAGACACAGTCATCAGCAAAGAACTCTTGGGGGATGGGTTAAAATATCTCAAGGATGACACCATCGTGGAAGCTATCCTCTATAAGAACCAGGTCGTTAAAGCGGAAATGCCGACGTTCATCATTTCCCAGGTTGTTGAAACAGATCCCGGTCTTAAGGGTGATTCTTCCCGTGCCGGTTATAAACCCGCGAAGATCGATACCGGCGCGTCTGTCTCCATTCCTTTGTTCATTCAAGTCGGCGAAACCATCAAAGTCGATACCCGCACGGGTGTCTATGTGGAAAGGGTCAAGCAATGAACTTAAAAGAGATCAAAGAGATCATTGCCCTCATGAACGAGAACGCTTTAAGCGAGATCGAGATTGAGCGTGAGGGGCTTAAGTTGAAATTAAAGAAAACGGCCCTGGAAGCCCAGGTCGCTGCCGCTGCTCCGCAATACATTGTTGAATCTCTTCCTTCTCCTAAAGTAGCTGCTCCCAAAGCCCCAGTTGTGGCTGAATCAAACTCTTCCAAGACCCAGAAGGAGATCAAATCTCCGATGGTGGGAACATTCTACCGGGCACCTTCCCCGGAAGCGGGTGTTTTTGTCGAAGTCGGTCAGATGGTGGAAGTCGGACAGGTTGTCTGCATCGTGGAAGCCATGAAATTGATGAATGAGATCAAATCAGAGGTCCGCGGGAAAGTGGTTGAAGTTTCGGTGCAGAATGCCGAACCTGTTGAATTCGGCCAAACCCTGTTTCTGGTGGAACCCGTTTAAACGCCCATGTTCTCAAAAATATTAATAGCCAACCGTGGCGAGATTGCCTTACGCATCATCCGTGCCTGTAAAGAGCTCGGTATCCGTACTGTTGCGGTCTATTCCCAGGCAGATAAGAATTCGCTCCATGTGCGTTTTGCCGATGAAGCGGTGTGTATCGGTAAAGCGACCAGCAAAGAAAGTTATTTGAATATCCCGGCGATCATATCCGCCGCGGAGATCACCGATGTTGAGGCGATACATCCGGGCTATGGCTTTTTGTCCGAGAATGCGCATTTTGCCGAAGTTTGTGAATCTTGCCATATAAAGTTCATCGGCCCTTCCGTCGATTCCATTCGTAAGATGGGTGACAAGATTGTGGCCAAAGCCACGGTCAAGAAGGTTGGTGTACCGTTGACCCCAGGGGGTGAGGGGATCATTAAAAAGCAGGAAGACGCGTTGGTTGTTGCCCAAAAGATCAAATATCCGGTGATCATCAAGGCGGCGGCTGGCGGCGGCGGTAAGGGGATGCGCGTCTGTCATAATGATGTGACGCTGATCAATTCGTTTAAGCTGGCACAGTCAGAAGCGGAAGCGAATTTCGGCCGTGGCGACGTATATATAGAGAAGTACATTGAAGGGCCCCGTCACGTAGAGTTCCAGATCCTGGCGGATGAACACGGCAATGTCATTCATTTGGGGGAACGTGATTGTTCCGTTCAGCGCCGGCACCAGAAATTGTTGGAAGAATCTCCTTCACCCGCATTGGATGCGAATTTGCGCAAACGCATGGGGGATGCCGCGATCAAGGCCGCCAAAGCGGTCAATTATCATGGCGTGGGGACGATCGAATTTTTGCTGGATATGCACGGCAATTTTTATTTCATGGAAATGAATACGCGTATTCAGGTCGAGCATCCGGTCACCGAAATGGTCACGGGCATCGATCTGATCAAAGAGCAGATCAAAGTCGCCAACGGCCAGAAATTGAAGCTCAAGCAGGAAGACATCAAATTCAAGGGAGCGGCGATCGAATGCCGCATCAATGCGGAAGACCCATATAATAATTTTATTCCTTCTCCTGGCAGGATTGATGAGTTAAACTTACCTGGTGGTCCTGGAGTCAGACTGGATACCCATATTTATCCGGGTTATACCATCAGTCCTTACTATGATTCCATGGTCGCTAAGATCATTGTTCACGGCAAAGACCGTGATGAAGCGGTGAAGATCATGCGCCGGGCATTGGATGAATTCTATATTTCTCCGATCAAAACAACAATCCCGCTGCACATGGAGATTTTGCACCACCCGGTCTTTTTGCAGGGCAAGGCCACGACGCATTTCTTAGAAAAGATGATGAAAAACGAGTAATTCTCGGGGGGCAACATGCGCCAAGCTAATACCGTTGATTTAGGTTCTGTGCAGATGCATAAGAAGGTCATTGGTGATATAGCGGTCGCTGCCTTAAAAGAGATCCCTGGAGTGTCTTTGGCGGAGTTTGGTTTCTTAGGGGATATCTTCGATATTTTCGGCCACAAGCATTATCCTGCCGTCAGTGTGCGTTCCGACAAGAACGGCGCATTAACACTTAATTTAAGAGTGAATGTGGAATATGGTCTGAATATACCCAATATCGCTTCCCGCATCCAGGACGCGGTTAGCGACGCGATCGAAAAATCAGTTGAGATCGATGATGTATTGATCAATGTGAATATCCAGTCGGTCGAAAGGAGAGATGTCTAATGTGGCTCATGACGCGTTTTGCGATCCTGTTCTATATCATCATCATTTGGGTCACCAGCCTGGCTATTATCCTTTTTACGATGCACATCATTGAGCTCAATACTATCGCTAAGATTCTGGATGCCGTGTATTATGACAGCCATTCGCGCATCATCGTTGCCGGGATATCGATCGCGATCATCTGCGTCAGTATTGCGCTGGAGAATTTGATCTACGGCAGCCGCCGCCGGGAACGCACCATTGCATTTGATAATCCCAGCGGACCGGTCACCGTGTCATTAGCAGCGCTGGAGGATCTGATCAAGCGTTTAAGCGTGCAGGTCGCTGAGATCAAGGAGATCCGGCCGACCGTTCTGGCCATCCGCAAAGGGCTGGATATTGATATCAAGCTGATCCTGCGGTCAGAGGCGAATATCCCGGAGTTGACCGCCCGCTTGCAGGATCTGGTCAAACGCAAGGTCGAGGAATCGATCGGCATGGAGGGCAAGCTTCACATCCATGTTCATGTGATCAAAATTTCTTTAGATGATGTTAAAACTAAACGTCAAATCTCCCTGGAAGAACCTCAGGTTCCTTTCCACGGGTATAGGGTGTAAATGAAAAAGATCGGTATCTTAACAGGCGGCGCTGACTGTCCAGGGCTTAATTCCGTTATCCGCGCGGTTGTCCGTAAAGGGATGCAGGAAGGTTTTGTTGTCTCCGGCATCAAGAACGGTTGGCTGGGGTTGATCGAGAATGACATGCGCGTTCTGGATATCAAATCCACAACGGGAATTTTAGACCGGGGCGGTACGATCTTAGGCACCAGCCGTGTTAATCCGATCGAGGATGAAGAACAGATCAAGAAGATCAAAGAGAACTATTCCCGCAACGGGCTGGATGCATTGATCGTAGTCGGTGGCGAAGAAACGTTGAAGGTCGCGCTGGGCTTGTACAAGCGAGGGATCATTCAAGTTGTCGGGGTCCCTAAGTCCATTGACAATGCGTTATCAGGAACGGATTATGCCTTTGGGTTTGACACCGCGGTCAATGTGGCTACCGAGTGCATTGACCGATTGCACACGACCGCGGAATCCCATCACCGGATCATGGTCGTTGAGGTTATGGGGCTTTATACGGGGTGGCTGGCTGTCCAGGCGGGTATTGCTGGGGGAGCGGATATCATTTTGATCCCGGAAATGCCGGTGAACTTAGAAGAATTATACGGGCTTTTAAATGAACGGCATAAACGCGGCAAGCCGTTTAGCATCATCGTGATCTCTGAAGGGACCAAGATCGAAGGCTATACCCAGCGTCAGACCATTTCTTCCGGAGTGACGTTAGAAAAACGCCGTTTCGGCAGTGTTGGGGAATATCTGGCCAAATCGATCGAAGACCATACGGGTTATGAAACACGGGTCAGCGTTTTGGGTTATATTTTGCGCGGCGGTACGCCGACAAGTTTTGACCGGGTTCTGGGGACGCGCTTGGGTGTCAAAGCCGTTGAGCTGATCACTGAACATAAATTCGGCAAGATGGCAAGCCTTAGAGACAATAAGATCCGTTTTGTCGACATAGAAGAAGCGGTCCGCGAACGCAAACAAGTCACTCCGGATATGGTTGAGATCGCCAATATCTTTTCTGCCAAACATTAGTGAGCGCCTATGCGATCTGTCATTGAGAAAATCTTTGCCGAGTCTATCAGCGTTAAGCAGGATACTTTAAAGAATAACGCCAAACCCATTGAACAGGCGTCATTGACGATCATCGACGCGCTGCGGTCGGGAAATAAAATTCTATTGTGCGGGAATGGGGGATCTGCCGCTGACAGCCAGCATATTGCTGCGGAATTTGTCGGCCGTTTCCAGAAAGAGCGCGCGGCATGGCCGGCGATCGCCTTAACCGTGGATACTTCAGCGTTGACCGCGTTGGGCAATGATTACAGTTTTGATATTGTGTTTTCCCGGCAGCTACAGGCTTTGGGACGCAAGGGGGATGTTTTGATCGGCATCTCAACCAGCGGAAATTCCAAGAATGTCATTAAAGCGCTTGAGACGGCTAAAGCCATGGGAATAACAACGATCGGCGTGACTGGCGGCTCAGGCGGCGCCATGATGCCGTTGTGTGATATTGCGCTTGTCGCGGCTTCTTCCAAAACAGCCCGCATCCAGGAATCTCATCTGGTCATGTTCCACACGATCTGTGAGATCGTGGAGAATGCTTTAGCCTGACCCGTACAGCTATGGAACAAAAGATCGTTACCATCAAGGTTTTGACAAAAAAAATACAGGCTCTGCGCAAACAAGGCAAGGTGATTGCTTTTACCAACGGCTGCTTTGACCTGATGCACAAAGGCCATGTGACCTATTTACAGAAGGCCAAGCATGGCAATCGCATTTTAGTGGTTGGGCTTAACAGTGATAAATCCATTTCCAGGATCAAGGGCCCGTCCCGTCCTATTTGTCCACAACAGTCGCGTGCTGCGGTTTTGGCGGCATTGGCCTGTGTGGATTTTGTGGTGTTATTTAATGAGGACACCCCTTACTCACTGATCAAAGCGGTTCGGCCGGATGTGTTGATCAAAGGGGCGGATTATAAGGGCAAAGAGGTTGTTGGTTCTGATATCGCTAAAAAAGTAGAGCTTTTACCGTTCGTTAAGGGGTTTTCAACTTCCGACATTGTGGCCAAGGTTGTCAAAGCGTATGGGCGTTCCTAAGGAAATGTTCCGCATCATTGATGCGAATTTTAATCGCTCTAAAGAAGGTTTGCGGGTTTGCGAGGATATTGCGCGGTTTGTCTGGAATGACAAGGGCTTAAGTACAGCGTTAAAGAATGCGCGGCACGGCTTAACAGCCGCCATTGAACCGCTTGGCGTGTTAAAGATCTTGTCATATCGCGACATAAAGCAGGATGTCGGCAGGGCAACAACAGTCAGTGAATCAACGCGTTCACATTTAGATGATGTTTTTTGGGCCAATAGCCAGCGGGTCAAAGAGTCCTTACGGGTTTTGGAAGAAGTTGCCAAAATAGCGGACCCGAAATGCGCCCGATTTATCAAAGATCTGCGGTACAAAGTCTATGCCATTGAACAAAAAGCGCTTAAAAGACGCTAAACTTTATTTGATCCTCGATGCCCAAGTTCTTGAATATCAAAAGCTTTTAACTCTTTTAAAAGAATCTGTACGTTTCGGTATTGATGTAGTACAATTACGTGATAAATTTGGCAGTGCGAAAGATATTTTGTTCTTTTGTCATAAGGCGTTAAGGATCACGCGGCACAAGGTACCGTTTATTTTAAACGACCGGGTGGATCTCGCGATGATCGCGGGTGTGGACGGTGTTCATCTGGGGCAGGAGGATATCGCTTGCGCAGAGGCCCGGCAGATCCTGGGGCCCAAGGCTATTATTGGTGTGTCTTGCCAGCAATGCCCTCAAGTGGTTAAAGCAAAGAGGGACGGCGCTGATTATGTCGGTTTTGGTTCTGTTTTTAAGACGTTGACCAAGCCACAGCGTTCACCCATGGATGCTGATCTTTTAGTGCGTGTCATGCGCAAGGAACATCTCCCTATCTTTGCGATTGGGGGGATCAATAGCGATAATGTCCGCGCCGTCAAAGAACTTGGCGTCAAACGTGTCGCCGTATGCCGGGATATTTTATTATCGGCCGATGTTGGAGGCACGATAGGCCGGTTTAAAGAAATTTTGGGGTAGTGCGTGTTGAAACGAAGTGTTTTAACGAGCAAAAGATATTGCGGGGGTCATACAGTGGTAGTATTTCAGCTTCCCAAGCTGACAGCGAGGGTTCGATTCCCTTCCCCCGCTCTTTTTTTATTTCTGGTCTTGTTGGCCGGGTGCGCTACAACGGAATATCCTTCCTTGCCGCGAACACCGGAAAGTACAGGTCCAGAGAAGATCGAGCCAAAACCTCTCACGTTGCAGCCCCTAAAGTCTAAAGGGATCTATCATAAAATAGCCAAAGGACAAACGCTTTGGCGCATCGCCAAGTTTTATGGGGTCAGCGTGGATGATATCATCCAAAGCAATAATATCCCCAATGTGGCGGCTGTTGAAATCGACCAATTGATCCTGATCCCCGGAGCCTCAGAGGTCAAAGAAATCCCGGCTAAATCAAGCGATGAAAGATCCCAGGATTTTGCCTGGCCGATCAAGGGTAAGGTTATCGCGTATTTTAATGATCGAAAAGGGGATGTGTCTAACCGCGGCATTGATATTGAAGCCGGCGAAGGCGATGTGGTCAAGGCTGTGCGTGAAGGCACGATTGTTTTGGCTGATTATGTTGCCGGGTATGGTCAAACATTGTTCCTTGATCATGGCGACGGATTTATCAGCGTCTACGCCCACAATGAGAAACTATTATCTAAATTGGGCGAACATGTATATAAAGGAGACCCGCTGGCGGAAGTCGGCAGGATCGGCCGACGTTCCATAGCCCATTTTGAGTTACGCAAAGGTTCTAAAGCCGTTAACCCGTTATATTATTTGCCCTCATAAATATGATCGATATTGAACACAATTTTTATGGACGCAGGGATGTGTTGAGTCTGTTAGGCAAGCGCCTGCAGGGTTTAAAGGAGGGTTACCGTCAGAACGTGGCACTGGTGGGCCCGCGCACTGTCGGTAAAACAGCGCTCCTGGCCAAGTGGATGAGCGAACATGATGATCCTTCGGTCATTATGCTGTATTTAGACCTGGAATCCCGGGACCTGAATTATTTTTTCAGGCAGTTCTGCAAAAGCATGCTGTACCATTATTTAAAATCAGAGAAACTTCCTCTTCATGAAGATTTAAAATTGTTATGCGCGGCATCTCGTCAACATGTGCCGGCGACCGTTGCCGCCATCGAAGCTGTCGGGGAATTGATAAGATCCAATAAACGCGCGGAAGCTTATGTGGGATTGTTGTCGCTTTTGGATGTCTTCACTTTGGAAACGAAAAAGAGCATTGTCCTGATCCTTGATGAATTCCACCATTTATCCGCCTTTGAGATCCCGGAAGTTTACGCTGAGCTTGGCCGGCGCATCATGACCCAGAAAAATTGTTTATACGTACTGACTAGTTCATATAAGACCAAGGCAGAAGAGATCCTGGCAGAAAAGCTCTCACTGCTCTTTGGTAATTTTGAGATCCTTGAGATCGGAGTGTTCGATCAGACCACGAGTTTGCAGTTGATGGACAGGCATTTGGAAGAGATCAAATTGGGGCTGGGTCTAAAGAATTTTCTCGCGGATTTTAGCGGAGGGCATCCTCTTTATATCAATATCATCTGCCAGGAGATGATCGCGCTTGCCGGTATTTACGGCCAGAAAGAAATTTACGCGCCTATCATGGCCGGGGCCCTGGAGAATTTATTGTTTAACGAGTGGGGGGTCTTAAGCCGTCATTTTGAGCTTTTTATCAATGAGCTCTGCCGCGGCAAGTCGGAGGGGCCTTTGTCCGCTTTATTGATAGCACTGGCTCATGATAAACACAGGGTCAACGAGCTCTGTGATGACTTAAACCTTAAGCCGGCGCAGGTGAACCAACGGTTGAATGTTCTGCTCTCCTCGGAGATCGCGGCCAAGAACGGCAACTATTTTTATATCAAGGATAAGTTGTTCAAATATTGGATCAAGTATGTGTATGAACGCCGCATGCGCGCCATTGATCTGGAGCCGGGGAAAAGCCGTAAGCTCTTTAAAGATGAGATCAATAAAGCGGTCAATGAGTTCACCCAGGTTGCGCGAAAAGACCTTTCTACCCGTATTGTCGATCTGCTGCATAAATGCGGCAGTGAAGCATTTGAGATCGACGGGCGTCGTTATAAGTTGTCCATGTTCCGTGATATTTCTCCGTTAAAAATGCGACTGGGGGCGGGCAATTTTGTGGAAGCCGTGGTCGCTAATAGCGATGAAGGCACATGGGTTATTGTGCTTAAGAAAGATCCTGTCCTGGAAGCGGAATTAAGTTCGTTCTTAGAAGAGACCAAGAAAATGTCACCTAAACCCAGCCGTTGCGTGATCGTATCCTTGTCCGGTCTGGATGATAATGCCAAGATCAGGGCGTTACAGGAAAAATGCTGGGTCTGGAATGAACAGGAAGTTAATACGCTCATGCAGCTATACGATGAGCCGTATATCGTGCGATGATAATCGGCGTTCTATCAGATACTCATTCTTTACAGTTGCCTGCCAAAATGCTGCAGTATTTCCAGTCGGTTGACCTTATCATCCATTGCGGGGATATTTGTGACCAAGATGTGCTCAAACAGCTTAAGGCGATTACCAAGGTCGTCGCTGTTCAGGGGAATATGGATGACGGGGCTTTAAAGAAAAAGCTGCCCTTAAAAGAAAAAATAGAGATAGAAGGTGTCAAGATCGGCGTGTATCATGGTCATGGGGCCACACGCGATGCGCTGGGTAATGCCGCTGCGCAATTCGCCCATGACCCTGTGGATATTATTTTGTTCGGTCATTCTCATCAGCCGTTCTTGGAAAAGAAAGGCAGTGTTACCTATTTTAACCCCGGCAGCCCCAATGATGCTGTGCGGGCGCCGTATTTCTCTTATGGGACCATTGAGATCAAACAGGGTAAATATAAAGCCGGGATCGTGAAGATTTGATATGGACAGATTATGGGCGCCGTGGCGCACGACATATATCACCAAGGTGATCGCTAACCAGCATCGGGCTTGTGTATTCTGCCGGATCATCAATGATAAAAAAGATGCTAAGCATTTTATTTTCATCCGCGGCAAGTTCGTTTACGCGGTTTTGAATATCTATCCTTACAGCAACGGACATTGTTTGATCATTCCCAATCGCCATGTCAATGATATCAGCAAGATGACCAAGGAAGAATTAAGTGAAATGATGGACTTGCTGCTGCAGACAAAGTCCCGTCTTGAGAAGACCATCAAGCCGCATGGATTTAATGTCGGATTTAATTTGGGCCGTGATGCCGGAGCGGGGCTTCCTGGGCATGTGCACATGCATATCGTGCCGCGATGGAAAGGTGACCATAATTTCATGCCGATCACGGCGAAAACAAAAGTTATTTCGCAGTCGCTGGATGATATTTATAAAGGATTGGTCAAATGCGCAAACGCCAAGACATCGAAAATCTAGAAGACAAGATATTGGCGCCTTATGCCATGCGTTCCAAGGACAGTGCCGGCCGTGTCCATGAAGAGCCGCTGCACGAAGCGCGCACCTGTTATCAGCGCGACCGCGACCGCATCGTTCACGCGGAAGCGTTTCGGAAACTGGAATACAAGACTCAGGTCTTTATCATCTTTGAAGGAGATTATTACCGCACCCGTTTGACCCACACCATTGAGGTTGCTCAGCTGTCTCGTACGATCGGCCGCAATTTGCAGCTCAATGAAGATCTGATCGAGGCGATCGCGCTAGCGCATGACCTCGGGCATCCACCGTTCGGCCACGCTGGTGAAGATGCTCTGGATGACCTTGTTAAGAAAGCCAATCCCAAGGGGTTCAATCATAATCTGCGTTCTTTTGAGATCGTGACAAAGTTCGAGCGTAAGTATCCGAAATTTCCTGGACTTAATCTGACCCGTGAGGTTTTGGTCGGTATCCTGAAGCACTCGACGATATATGATACGCCCGGAGGGATTGTTTACCGTCAATATAAAGAGGGTCCGACATTAGAAGCCCAGGTCGTTGATATCGCGGATTCTCTGGCATATTTAAATCATGATGTTGATGATGGTTTGACGTCTGGGTGCATCACTGAGGATGATCTGATGGACAGCGCTTTGTGGCAGACGGCGATCGCGAAGGTCGGTACGGTCGTTGGCGGCGACAGGCAGATGTTCAAATACCAGGTGGTCAAGGAATTGATCGATATGCAGGTCAAGGATCTTTTGGCAGCAACGGATGAACGCATCAAGAACTCCGGAGTAACCACCGCGGCGGATGTGAAGTCCGCGAAAGAATATTTGGTCGGTTTTTCAACAAAGATGAAAAAAGAGCGCGACCAGTTACAGAATATGCTTAACGCCAAATTGTATCATCATTGGCGGGTGGAGCGTATGACCTACAAGGCTAAGCGGCTTTTAGGGGACCTGTTTCGCGTCTATATGGAGAATCCCAAGCAGCTGCCCTATGAGATATATCCGCGCGACGTGAAATTCACCGATGCGCAGAAGCATGAATTGATCGGAAATTACATTGCCTCGATGACGGACCGTTTCGCCATCGACGAGCATAAACGGTTGTTCGACCCATATCAAAAAGTATGAGTATCTCGATCGCCAAAAGATATCGCCTGACATTGTCTGCCGTACACATGGTCTACCGGCTTGTCAATTCCACCTATTCCGTCAAGGAGCTGACCCTTCGACTGACGCGGTTATTGTGTCAATTTGTCCGGGCATCATCGGCAACAGTGTATATCCTGACCGAAGATAAAAAACGTTTTAGGTTTGCGGCCAGTTACGATAATAAGATCAATATCCTGCATGACAAAGCGTCAGATCTTAAAGGGATCCCCGTAAACGTCATGGATATCGCCAGGGGTGCGGCGGTGTTTGAGGCGGACATCATCGGGCTGCCCCTTGTGACCGATGATTATCTGGGGGCTCTGGTTGTCCGACGGGGACAAGGAGAAGAGAAGTTCAATGAATTCGACCGAGAGATGCTGGCGGTGTTCGCTGAACAGGCCGTGACGGCGATCAAGAATCTGCAGTTCCAAGAACAGCATGAGCGTATCATTTTAGGTAGTATTAAATCCATTGGCCAGTTCATTCAAAAGCAGAACAGGGTGGGATTGACGCACACGCCGGCCTATGTACAGGTCGTGCGGATGCTTAGTGTTGAACTCAAAGCCAGCGGCGACCTGATCAAGTCGCTTGAGTACGCGGCGTTCTTGCATGACATCGGTGCGATCGATGTCCCGTATACGATCCTTTCCAAAAAAGATGCTCTCTCGGCGGAAGAAATAAAGATCGTGCGCAGGCACACCAAGTCCAGCGTCGCGTTGATCAAGCCGGTAGAGTTCTTAAAGCCGATCATGCCGATCATTCTGCATCATCATGAGAAATATGACGGGACAGGTTACCCGTCGAGGTTGAAAAAAGAACAGATCCCCTTTGGGGCTCGGTTGATCGCCGTCGTGGATGCGTTTGAAGCTATGGTGCAGGGGCGGCCGTATAAGCAGCCGGTCAGTGTTATGGACGCTGTCGACGAGATCAAGGCCTGCCGGGGCACTCAGTTCGACCCTGCAATCGTCGATGTTTTTGTCCGGCTTTCTAAAACAAAAAAATTCAGAAATTTATTGTCATTACTTGCCCGCTAGCCGTATAATCATTTTTATAAACCTAATTATCCCTTATATTTAATAACAATATCTATTAAAGAGTATATGAATATCACCTACAAACAACCCCAGTTTGAATTATTCCCTCAACCTACAGCAATGATCGATCCGGCCAGCAAACCAAGGTTCCTTTTGGCCAATTTGACCCTCTCATTAGAAAGTCTTGTCATTTTGACGATTTTGGTTATAATGATTGGACTTTTTGCGTTCTCCCTAGGGGTGGAGCGCGGCAAGCATTTAGCGGCTCTAGCATTGGATGAGCGCGTTGGGGCGGCCTGGAATTTGGCTCCTCATAAACCGATGATGCCGGTAACGGCAGTGAAGCCCGCTGTGGCGGCAGTTAAGCCAATAGTGACGGCGATCAGACCTGCTGTTGCGGTTGTTCCCGTTGCGGCTGTAGCTAAGCCTTCGGCGGTAACAGTGCCTTCGGTACGCTTTACGGTCCAATTAGCCTCCTATAAAAATGAGGCTTTTGCCAGGCAGGATGCACTGGGCTTGAAAGCCAAAGGCTTGCAAAGTTTTCTTATTAAAAAAGGTGATTTCTGGTTGTTGTGTGTTGGGCAGTACCCGTCCCAGGAAAATGCGGATGCCGTTGCTAAACGCTTACAGCCGAAATACAAAGGATTAACTGTAAGGAGATTCTAAATGTCACTGCATTCTTCACTAAAGATCGACAAGGCTTCTGTTACCCAGCGTACGGTCGTTACCCGTATCGAGCGCATCAAGGAATTGATGCGTAAAGGGCTTTGGAAAGATGATTCCAGCATCAATGGTTTGCCTAAAACAAAAGTCATCCGTATCAAAGCTAAGAAAAAAGTGAAGGCTGAAGAAGGTGCTGCCGCTGCTGGTGCTGCCGCTCCTGCTGCTGCCGGAAAACCTGCTGCCGGTGCTAAGCCCGCTGCCGGTGCTGCCAAGAAATAAATCTTTTCAATGAAATTTTTACTATGCTCATCTGTGGCATTGATGCTGTTATCGACCAGCATCGGTTTTGCAGATGAGCATTTTCCTTTTCTGGGAACTGTCAGCCGGGGACCGGTGAATGTCCGTTCGGGTGCCAACACGAATTTTGAGATCGTTGCCAAGCTGACCGCCTCAGAAAATGTGGTTGTTTTAGGCAAGAGCTATGAATGGTATAAGATCCAGCTGCCGCTTGCAGCCAATGTGTATATCCGGGCAGATTATATTAAATTGCTTGATGCCCGATCCGGTGAGATCATCGGCAGTAAAGTTAATCTTCGCAGTAAACCGGACAGCAATGCATCGATCCTGGGTCAGTTATCCCGGGGGGATCTGGTCAAACTGGATAAGCAGGAAAATGATTGGTGGAAGATTGAGCCTTCAAGCACAGCCGTCGCCTGGATCCACAGCTCTTTTGTGGAGAAATCCAAATCTTCCACGTCACTCAATGATGTCCTCCGCACGCCGTTAACTAAAGAGTCCATTATGCCTCCTCGTCCGCCGGTCGTGGAGAAGCCTGTTATTCCGCTGTTCCATGCCCAGGGAGTTTTGCAGCCGATCGCAGAAAGCAGTGTGCCGGGCGTGCATTATAAGCTTGTGTCCGGCGGCCAGACCATGTGTTATGTCGGGGACAGGGATGGGTTGTCTAGATTCCGGGGTGTGCTTGTCAGTCTCGAAGGACAGCAAGACCCGAATGCTGCCGTGATGTCTGCACCGGTCGTTGCGATCAAAAAGGTCGCGGTACTCCTATAAATGATCGATTGTCTTCTGTTAATAGGTTTCGGTGTTATTCCCGCCATTGTCCTTCATGAGCTTGCCCATGGAGGAGTTGCTTATTTGTTCGGAGACAAGACGGCGAGCAAGCAAGGCAGGCTAACCCTTAATCCTGTCAGTCACATGGACCTTGCCGGCAGCATTATTATTCCCGGGGCATTGTTCTTGATGCATTATTTCGGCATCACGAAATCTCTGTTGTTATTTGGATGGGCCAAGCCTGTACCTGTTAACATCCAGCAATTGCGACCCAGAAGACTCGGGCTATTATCCGTGGCGTTGGCCGGACCGTTAACGAATGTCCTTTTAGCTTTTTCTCTGATCAAGCTTTATAGTCAGCCCTGGGTTTCTGGATTTTCCCACCAGATCGGCTGGGCGATCATGCTGAATCTGGGACTGGCTGTTTTTAATATGATCCCAATCCCGCCGCTGGATGGGTCGCGCATTGTCACGTCGCTGCTTCCCTCAAGGCTGGCCTGGGAATATAACCGTATCGAGAGGTATGGATTATTTATCATTATTATCATGATGCAGTTAAATATGCTAAAATTCATTTATCCAGTGATCAGCTGGCTTAGTAATCTATTAGGATTTCAATTATGATCGAACGCGTTCGTGTTTCTTTAGAGGATAATGGGTATGACATTTATATCGGTTCGGGTATCCTTAACCAATTGGCGTTAAAGTTAAAAGGTTTAGATGTAGGCAAAGACGCCGTGATCATCACGCATCCGCTGCTGACACGCCTTTATGGGAATGCCATGGTCAAGCATTTACAGCAGAACGGGTATACGGCCAAGATCTTTCAGGTGCCGGAAGGTGAACCAAGCAAATCAGCCCTTTGCGCGATGCGCTTACTGGAACAGATAGCGGCTTATGATGTTCAGAAGAAAATTGTGATCATCGCTTTAGGCGGGGGAGTGATCGGGGATTTGGCAGGTTTTGTGGCCTCCATCTATAAACGCGGCGTTCCTTATATCCAGGTCCCGACAACCCTGTTGGCACAGATCGATTCATCCATTGGCGGGAAAACCGCGATCGACCTGCGTTACGGCAAGAATCTGGTGGGGGCGATCTATCAGCCAAAATTGGTATTGGCGGATACATCCACATTAAGGTCCCTGTCGCAGCGCCAGATCCGTAACGGTTTAGCCGAGGCGATCAAATATGGGGTGATCAAAGATCCGCAGCTGTTTGCCTATATCGAAAAACATCATGCACGTTTTCTCAAAGGTGACAAGCAGGTGATCAATGCCATTATCGCTCGTTGTGCTAAGATCAAAGCCGCGGTCGTAAAAGCTGATGAACATGATGTCAAGGGTATCAGGGCGATTTTGAATTTCGGTCATACCGTTGGCCATGCTATTGAAGCGGCCAGCCGTTTCGGACAATATCAGCACGGGGAAGCGGTGGGCTTAGGGATGCGAGTTGCTGCAGCTATATCCGTGAGCCTAAAAATGCTGACGGTGCCCCAGGAAGAGCGTATCAATGCGTTGATCTCAGCGGTGGGATTGCCGAAGAAGATCGATCAGGTGAAATTGAAAGATGTTCTTGATCTGATGATGCATGATAAGAAATTTGTCGGAAAAACGAATCGTTTTGTTCTCGTCCATCGTATTGGTAAGGTTAAATTAGTGTCCGAGGTTCCGATGGATGTGGTTATTCAAGCTGTCAAGGGCAGGATGCTGCTGTAAGTACTAGTGGACCCGGATCTGTTCTTCTTTTCCCTCGTTAAGCACCGTAATGCCGTAACTTTCGATCTGAGTGATCTTGATATTGCCGATCTCATCTCCTTCTTCGTAGATCTTATCGTTGATCAGAACAACGGTTTTATCCCCTTGGCGTAAGATCCCCTGGACATTCAGAGTTTCCTGGGCATTATTGGGTTTTATTTTAGCCATGGCCACAGGCGTCCTGTTTTCCGATAGGGTCCTTGTTTTGGTCTCTTTGCTGTCTGATGTTGAGATGGATATTTTGGGGATCTCGATCTTTTTAAGTTTGACATTGGGAAGATCGAACGCCATGCGGATATTGTCCCAATGTTTGAGGAGCTGGTTATAACCGAAGAATAAACACACGCACAGCAAGATGAATGCGAGGAAGGCGTTAAAGAAACTAAATGGTTTTTTTTCCTGCTCTTCCGGGACGTTATTGACAGGGGCAGATTCCGGGGGAACTGCCTTGCGGTTGAAATTATCCTGGACCTTTTTTAATGCGTCATGAATGATGCTCATAGACCGTTTGGACCTCTTTTGCGCAGGTATGAACAAGTTCGTCATTGATCGTATATGTTTCGCGGACAAATCCAGCCAGAAGGGCGCGGTCGCAGAGGATGTTGATGATCCGCGGCGTCCCTTGTGAATATTCAAAGATCGTTTCAACCGCTTCCGGCGTGAAATGCAGGCGCTCATCCGCCTGGGCGACTTTCAGGCGGTGGGCTACATATTCTCCGATCTCTTCTTTGAGCAGAGGAAGAATGTGATAGCGTACAGTGACCCGCTGGTTGAGTTGGCGCAGGGCCGGATTTTTAAGTTTTTCGCTTAATTCCGGCTGCCCGACCAGAATGATCTGCAGCAGCTTTTCTTTTTCCGTTTCTAAATTAGACAGCAGCCGGATCTGTTCCAGCTGGCGGATGTTCAGGTTCTGGCATTCATCGATCACGACCGCCACATTATTACCCCGCATGGACTGTTCCAGGAGGAATTGGGTGATCGTACCGACTAAGTCCAGCTTGCTGGTCTTGGTGCAGACGATCCCCAAGTCGCGGATGATCATTTGCAGCAATTGCAGGTCCGAGAATGAGGGGTTTAAGATCAAGGCTGTTTTGATCTTGTCATCAAGTTTGTTCAACAGAGCGCGGCATAATGTGGTTTTTCCTGTCCCGATCTCGCCGGTGATGACAATGATGCCTTTGCGGTTCTCAATGCCGTACATCAGATGGACGAACGCTTCTTCATGCCGTGCGGACGGGAAAAAGAATGAGGGGTCCGAAGTGATATTGAACGGGTCTTCTTTAAGATGGTAAAATTTCTTATACATTAACGGGATTATAGCATAGGAAGCTTGAGGGTTTGGCAGTTTTTTTTAAATAAAATTCGCAAAAAGGCCGTGCATTTTAGTTTTTTGCGATAATATATAGAGCATGATCGCCAAGACAGAAGGCATTGTCCTGAAAAGTTTTGATTTCCGCGAAACAAGCCGTATTGCGACGTTTTTCACCCGCGATTACGGGAAGGTCAAGGGAGTTCTTAAAGGGATCCGCAAAGACCCCCGTAAGTTTTCCTCATCTGTTGACCGTTTCTCCCTAAACCAGATCGTTTATTACCAGTACCGCAACAGCGAGATCCATTTGATCAGTCATTGCGAGATGAAGGATTATTTCTATGGCCTGCGTCAGGACCTGAAACGCATGACCGCGGCCAGCTATGTGTCTGAGTTGATAGACGCGGTGATGCCGGTCGAGCAGCAGAATGCGGAGATATACGCGCTTATGAATGATGTGCTTCGGGAGCTGCAGCATGCAGAGGATATCAGCAAGGTGATCCATTTATTCCAGATCAAGATCCTATCATTGTCCGGTTTTAAGCCGCATTTGGAGTCATGTGTCCGTTGTTCACAGAAGATCGCGGCGGCCACGCGGTTTAATCTGCGTTTAGGCGGACTGGTGTGCGCCCGCTGCCAAGAGACCCCTGGTGAAGCCATGGCCATTTCCAAAGGGGCAGTCGCATCTATTTTACATGTCCAGCAAACACCCTGGGACAGAGCGTTGCGACTTTCGCTGTCCGCGCCGATCAAAAAAGAATTGAAATACGTTTTAAATCATTTCCTGGTGTTCCATTTGGAACGTCATTTGCGCTCCACAAGGTTCTTGTGATGAAGAATCCCGTAACTATTCTTGCGGCCTGTGTGCTGGCAGTGGGGCTAGGGGTTTGGACGCTGCAGCAGGATCATGTTAAAAACCGCGGCGGGCATAGTTCTGACCGATTGTACGGTGTCATGCATGTCTATGACGGGGATACGGTGAAACTAGAGAGCGGGGAGCATGTTCGACTGATCGGCATTGATGCGCCGGAAGCACATGACAACGATAAGTTGACACGCGATGTCAATCAACGGCACATTGACCGCGCAACTCAATTAGCGATGGGGGAACGTTCGGCTAAGTATGCGGCCAGTTTAATGCGCAGCAATCGAGTTCGGCTGGAATTTGATGTGGAAGAGCGGGACAGGTATGGGCGTTTATTAGCCTATGTTTATCTGCCCGACGGGACATTTGTCAATGAAAAGATCATCAGGGAAGGGTATGCTTACCCGTTGACGGTGCCGCCCAATGTGCGGCATGCCCGGGAATTCAAACAATGGTTCAATGAAGCACGTGAGCAGAAAAGGGGGTTGTGGCAATGAAAGAGGCATGGCTTATCTTTGGATTATTGCTGGCGGCGGGGTGCGCTTCCAACGAAGCGGTATTTCGAAATTACACGAATTTGGTCAATGTTTCTGACGGGGTTAGTGAAAAAGAAGCAAAGATCATCGCCCAGAAAACCATCATTTCTGTCCCCGAGCAAAGGGATTACCGATTAACAGCGCCAGATATTAGAACGAATGTGGGCGCGGAAAAATATCCAGGGTACTGGTTTGTGGTCTTCGGTCATAATTGGTTATCTCCGATCTCGACCGATCCGATGGCAAAAACTTACACAGAATTGAAGGAAACGCAGTTTTTGGTCGTCATCGACAAAAAGAACGGCGACATCAAGTTTTGCGGCCTGTGGTACCCGAAGAGGGCGGATAATTTTGACTGGATCTTTGATCCAGAAAGTTTCCGCGCTGTGCATGGTCTAGAACTTTTTCCCGGGGAGCCTGTCACCGTTGGCAGGCGTTAACACACTGTGCAGCTGCCGCGCAAGTTCAAATTGACGATCGAATACGATGGGGCTGATTTTTCCGGCTGGCAGACACAGGCGCCGGGTTTTCGCACGGTCCAGAGCCACATCGAAGAAAAGTTAAAACATATTTTTAAGACCACCGTGCATTGCCTTGCTTCAAGCCGCACCGACAGGGGCGTTCATGCCGTAGGCCAAGTGGCCCATATCACGGTCCAGACATCCTTGACAGAAGAGATCATTGATAAAGCCTTGAACACGCTCTTAGACCGGGATGTTTCCATCATTTCTGTCAAAGAGGTCCCTTTAAAATTCAGCGCCCAGGACAGTAAAGAGAAAACGTATCGGTACACGATACTCAATCGTCCATCACCATCCGCGTTATGGAGGAGCCGGGCCTATTATTATCCAGGCAAACTGGATATGGCGTTGATGCGCAGGGCGGCCCGGGATATCATCGGCCAACATGATTTTAAGGCGTTCCAGAATGCTTCACAGCGTTCGCCGACCCAAACGACCATTCGTCATGTCAAGCGTTTGACGATCATCCGTCAAGGAGACATGATCCACATCACCATCACGGCAGATGGTTTTTTATACAAAATGGTGCGCAATATTGTCAGCGCGTTGATCGCGGTTGGCAGCGGCAGCATTCCTTGCGACAGCATCCCCAGGATACTAAAGAAAAAAGACCGCGTTCTAAATAAGCTCATCACGGCTCCCAGCCACGGGTTGTGCCTGTTATCCGTTAAGTACTAATCGATCCATTCGTTCTGTTGGGCTGCCGCGGGCTCCTGGGCAGAGGCAATGGGGAGTTTTGCTTTTAAGAGAGGGGTTTTCATTTGTAAGACAATGTCCTTGGCCAGGGCTTTCCCAATACTTTTAATGGAGGCCAGCTGGTCGACATTGGCATATTCCAGGTCCGTGATCTTGCGGTAACCGTGGTTGAAAAGTGCTCTGGCACGGATGCGGCCGACGCCTTGAAGGTTGGCTAATTCCACCAGTTCTTCGCGGATACCGTAGCGGATGCGTTTACGCAAATTGTCCAGGATGAAGGTGATGTTCTTAAAATGGTTGAGCTGGGCTATTTGTCCGGCGGCATACAGCAGCCATTGAGCACTTTCCACATGGCGGTAAATGTCCCCGGGGCCGACGCCAAAATCATCGCATAGCACCTCTTCATTTTCTTCATCGATCCAGCGAGCCATCATCCACATGGTCTTGATCGTGGCATAAAATGTATAAGCGTCCTCAAGCGCGGGAAGGTCTTTGGGTTTTAGGATGATCTCATCGTCGATGCGGTTGGAGAGTTCTTCCAGTTTTTCATAATCCGCTTTGCCCACATTGAGGATCTCGCTGTCCGGACACGCAGCCATCAGATGCAGGAGGCCTAGTTCTGAGAATGGCCGGCCTTCGTGGACCTTAAACAATCCGTCGCGTAGTGTCAGCGCGGTGATAGGGTCGATGTAAAGACGGCTGGTGATGTTGCCTAAGGGAGTGGTGAAGAAACGAAAACCGCTTTTTTCAATAAAACCGTTCTGGTGCAGGAAATCAAAGATCTCGCCGATCATGCCGATCAGGTTCAATCCCTGGCGTTGGTGAGCCAAGAATGTTTTGCTCAAAAAATCGAACATGCCGTTAATATCGTGGACATATCCTGCGGCCATCGAAGAGAGGACATGGATGCGTAGCGAAGATTCCGAACTTAATTTGGAGGTGACCGGTT
>CAZFNI010000025.1:0-25055 GCA_964520655.1 uncultured Planctomycetales bacterium | reverse complement strand
ATGGCTCATGATCACGGCGCTTGTTGTTGTTTTCTGGAACATCAGAAAATTGTCCGGCGTTCTCATGGTTCCGTATTGGCTCTGGGTTTCTTTTGCCAGTGTGCTGAATTGTTCGATCTGGAGGATGAATTAGAGGAGCGTTCCATGGCTGAAGAGCATGCAGATACGTATATTCAGGTACGGCCGTCCCGGGAGCGGGGTTATGCCGACCATGGCTGGCTGAGATCTTTCCATACATTCTCTTTTGCGGATTATCATGACAGTCGTCATATGGGCTTTCGCGCATTGCGGGTGATCAATGAGGATAAGGTTGCTCCCAACGAAGGCTTTGGGACCCATGCGCATCAGAACATGGAAATATTAAGCTACCTCATCGATGGGGAATTAAAACATCAGGACAGCATGGGGCATGAGTCGATCATTCGGCCGGGGGAGGTCCAAAAGATCTCGGCCGGCACGGGGATCAGGCATAGTGAATTTAATCCTTCCAGTACCAAGGGCGTTCATTTTTTGCAGATCTGGATCTTGCCTGAAAAACATGGCTTAAAGCCGTCCTATCAACAGTATTCTTTGCCTTCTCCTGAACCCAAGGATCCTTTATTGTTGATCGGTTCTCCCGATGGGGGGAACAATGTCGTTGGATTCCATCAGGATGTTTATGTGTTCCGGGGTGTTTTGGCTGACGGGCAGACCGCTTCCTACCCGATAAGTGCCGGACGGGGCGTATGGCTGCAAATGATCAAGGGACAGATGCAGTTAAACGGTCATCTGTTAAAAGCCGGCGACGGTGCCGCTGTTGAACAATTGAATGCAGTCGATCTGAAAGCGCAGAAGAGTACCGAGTTTCTGCTGTTCGATCTGAAATAATATACGCCAGGTATGCTGGCGGATCAGTGAAACGTCACGTATTGATAACAAATGAAAGGAAAGATTATGTTTAGGATTATTCTCACAGCCGCGGTTCTATTGTTCTCTTCGCCGGTCGTTTATGCCCAGCAGGAGCTTTCAGCTGAATCACAGAAGGCGCTGGAGGACTTCTTGGCGATGGACAGTTTACAGAAGAATTCTGTGGTCACAGAAATGCTTGCGATGAAGAAATTTGATGAGGTGCATTATTTAGTTGACGCATGGGAGAAGAATGCCAAACCAGGCCAGGGGCCCAGTGATTTTCTAAAAGGTTATATTGATACGATTGAAAAATCTTCCAAGGAAAGTTCCGCGAAGGAATAATAATGGAACATGAATTTTGGCATCAGAAATGGGAATCCAATGATATTGGATTCCATGAGGATGATGCGAATCCTTTTCTGGTCAAGTATTTCAATCGTTTGCGGTTATCAGCGAGCCCAAGGATATTCTTACCATTATGCGGGAAGACTACCGCTATCGCCTGGCTTTTGGCGCAAGGCTGCCGGGTGGCTGGTGCGGAATTAAGTTCGCGCGCCATCGAGCAGTTATTTGATGATCTTAAGTTATCGCCTGTTGTGGAGCGTGCGGGTGTGTTGACGCATTATCGTGCGCCGCATCTTGATATTTATGCCGGGGATCTCTTTCAATTAGACAGTCAGCTGCTGGGGGCCGTGGACGCGGTCTATGACCGTGCGGCGTTAGTGGCGTTTCCGGCGGGGATGCGGGATCGGTACGCGTCGCATCTTAAATATTTAGTTCCAGCTGCGCCGCACTTATTGATCTCATTTGAATATGACCAGTCCTTGATGCCTGGCCCGCCGTTCGCTGTTGAACAACCAGATATCATGGCCTACTATCAGAATACCCATGATATCCATTTGCTGGAACGTGTTGATCTCAACGGGGGGTTAAAAGGTTCGGTGCCGGCGCATGAGACCATCTGGCTGTTGCAGCCAAAGATAACGAAGACCCCTGCCATGTAGTTAGAATACATGATTTATCCATGAACAGCTGGTGTTGCCAAGTCTCTGAACTAGGGTAAACTATCCCTTAGAAACGCTGGGGGAGCATAAAGACTTTCAACAGGGGCGCGGGGCAATGACCGATCACATCTTTAAAAGACAGCAAATCCTTCCGATCACGATCAATGAGGCATGGGATTTCTTTTCCGATCCCAGGAATTTATGCAAGATCACGCCCAAGTCGATGGATTTTAAGATTATTTCGGATGTGCCGCGGCAGATCCATGAAGGATTAGAGGTCGAGTACAGAGTCAAGCCGCTGTTGGGGATCCCCACGGCCTGGGTCTCCCGCATACAGGATGTAAAGCCGCCATTCCAGTTTGTTGATCTGCAGCTCAAAGGCCCGTACCGCTATTGGCATCATCATCATTCTTTTGAGGAAACCGCGGGAGGCGTGATGATGAAAGATATGATCATCTACAGGGTCCCGTATGATACGTTTTTCCCCTGGCTTAATGACGCCGTTGTGGTCAAAGAGCTCAATAAGATCTTTGATTTCCGTGAGCAAACATTAAATAATATGTTCGGGGTGAAATAATGAAAAGAACCACCATGATATTGCTGATGATTTTTCTGACCGGTTGTGCCACGATGCATCCTCGATTAAAGACAGCCGAGGGGGTTGACATCGACAGTTTTATGGGCAAGTGGTATGTGATCGCCTGTATTCCCGTTTTTATCGAGAACAAAGCATATAATGAAGTTGAAGAATATCAGCGGCTGCCTGACGGCAGTATTGATACGGTGCTGACTTTCCGTCAGGGAAGTTTTGACGGGCCAGCCAAACGTTATAATCCCCGCGGATTTGTCGTTGACAAGGTTAATAATTCCACATGGAAAATGCAGTTTGTTTGGCCGATCAAGGCAGAATACTTGATCACGTATGTCGCCAGTGACTACAGCCAGACGATCATTTCCCGCAATAAGCGGGATTATGTCTGGATCATGGCCCGCACTCCTCAAGTCTCTCCCGAGGAGTATCAGCAATTAGTCGAGAAGGTCAAGGACCAGGGTTACCGCATTGACAAGCTGCGTCAAGTCCCCCAGCGCTGGCCTTAAGGGTTTTCAGAGTTTTAAACTCCTTGATGAATATTCATGATAATGATAGATTAAGTTACTCGCTGAGTTGAAACAGTCACTAGTATGTTTAACGCAACAAGAGGTAGCCTCTTTGAACATAAAGAGATCTCGATATGATTTCCAATATTACAACACAAGTGATCAATGCTTTAGTCGAATTGTCTGCGCTTCCTCCAGGGGAGTCCAGGGCTGTTTCTGTTATTGCCAAAAAGATCAATGCGCCGCGGGAGTATTTGAGCAAAGTGCTTCAAGGACTGGTTCGTGAGGGGATTGTCGTCTCACAGAAAGGTTTAAAGGGTGGCTTTAGTCTGGCCAAGGCCCCCAAAGACATTTGTTTATACGATGTCTTCAAACATTTGGAGAATTTGGAAAGTTTGGAAGGTTGTTTCATGAAAAGATCGGACTGTTCTAAAACCAATGTCTGTGCGGCGCATCAGCGTTGGAAATCGGTACGGACAGTGTACATGGATTTTTTAATGAACACAACGATCGCAGATCTGAAAAAATAAAATTTTTTTGGTTTAAAATAGGATAAAAAGGTCTTATCATCTGATTAATAAAAGGGACAAAAGAAATGATCGGCCAATAAGGATCGTTATGAGATTTAAGGGCGCAGGGATTAATTTATGACCATGATGGGTAAAACAGGTTTGCTTGATCATCAGACAATCGTGTTGGATCGGTTGCGCAGGCCGCTGCATGATCTGCGTTTATCGGTGATCGACCGCTGCAATCTCAGATGCCCGTATTGTATGCCTCAGGAAGATCAGGGGCATCAGTATCAATTCCTAGATCCAGCGCAATGGCTTACATTTTCAGAGATCGAGGAGATCGTCCGGGTGTTTGTTGAGTTGGGCGGACTGAAACTGCGCATCACCGGTGGAGAACCTTTACTGCGCCCCATGCTGCCGGAACTGGTTGCGCGTTTGAAAAAGATCGACGGATTGCGAGAGATCGCCTTGACGACTAACGGGATACTGCTTGCGCCTATGGCCAAGGTCTTAAAAGACGCAGGATTGGACCGCTTGACGATCAGTTTGGACAGTTTAGATGACAAGGTGTATCACCGGATGTCGGGAGGAAGGGCTCAACTTGAGACAGTGCTTGATGGCATGAACCAGGCCCAGGCCGCGGGGTTTGAATCATTTAAGATCAACTGTGTTGTCCAGCGAGGGGTGAATGATCATACCGTCCTGGATATGGTGAAACATTTTCGCGGGACGCCGCACATCCTGCGTTTCATTGAATATATGGATGTGGGGAATCAGAATCATTGGGATTATGCCAAGGTTGTCCCGTCCGATGAGTTAGTGAAGATGATCGGCCGTGAATTCCCGCTGCGGGCATTGCAAAAGAATTATACCGGAGAAACATCAACGCGTTATGGTTTTCTCGATACTGCCGGCGAGATAGGTTTTGTTTCTTCTGTGACCAAAGCGTTCTGCGGGGACTGCAACCGTTTGCGCTTGTCGGCGGATGGAAAAATGTACACCTGTTTATTCTCTGCCCAAGGTGTGGATATTAGACAGCCGTTGAGAGAAAAGTCCCATGATTTGGACATTGCACGGTTGATCGCCGCAACTTGGAATAGCAGGGCGGATAGGTATTCGCAGTTAAGGTCAAGCTTGGCATCGGCGGGGATGAAAGCGCGCAAGGTGGAAATGTACCAGATCGGCGGATGATCTACCAAAGAATGGAGTTAAAGCATGATCATGAGATTGCACAGACCGTCATTGTACAGAGGATTGGTTGGTGTTGTTATCCTGATGGGATTTGTGCTGCTTGGATCGCGCAAGTTGGTTGATTTTGATGCGGCATTGACGCCATATTTTATCGCCTCCGTATTCGCTATTTTTGGCTGCATCTACCGCTATTCTGTGTGGTTGTCCAGACCATCGACAAATATGCTCTGGAAACGCAGTCTAGATCTGATGTTTAGCAAACATGTCGTAACAAACTTCGCCCTCATTATCAGGGCGTTCGTTGAGAACATGTTGTTGCAAAAATTTATCGGCAAACGAAGCCCCTACCGCTGGGTCATGCATTTTCTTATCGCTTGGGGATGTGTAGCGGCGTTTGCGGTAACTTTTCCGTTAGTATTTGGCTGGCTCCATTTTTCGCATCCTCTCAATGATCCGCTGATGTATCAGTTGGAGGTGATCGGATTTCCGCTGATGGTCTTTGATCCTTATGGCATTGTGGGGTTTTTGTTCTTTAACGCGTTGAATTTCTGTTCGGTGATGATCATCATTGGTGTTTTGATGGCTTTTATCCGCCGGTTGATCCATCCTGGCGAGATCACGACCCAATCGTTTGCCGCTGACTTGCTGCCGTTGATGATACTGTTCGCTGTTTCGATCTCCGGGTTATTTTTGACGTTCAGCACTCACTTTCTCCAGGGCCAGCATTATCGCATTTTATCGACTGTTCATTGCTGGACAGTGGTGGCGTTCCTGGTTTATCTTCCCTTCGGAAAATTCTTTCATATCTTTCAGAGGGCGGCGCAGATGGGGGCTGAGTTGTATATATATAAAAAATCAACGGGCGAGCTGGCGGTGTGTCCCAAACTTAAGGAAGGGTTTACGAGCCAGGTTCAGAAGGAAGATGTGAAAAAGATCTTGAAAGACCTTGGATTTAAGTTCCAGGTTTCCGATGATGATGTTTCGATACAGGATCTGTCTCCGCAGGCCCGACGCCAGCTGCTGATGACGGTACAGCATAAACATTTAAAGGGACAATTCCAGATCAATTCAAAGTGAGGCCCTATGGCAAGATTACCTATTGCAGAAGAATTAATCATCGAACAGTTCGGGCCTCATCAAAAGCATGAGCCTCCCGGTGGCTGGGACAGTTCCGTTGCTGAACCAGACAAACGCGTTAAAACGCACTGCTGTTTTTGCGGCCAACAATGCGGGATCATTCTAAAGGTCAAGGATAATAATGTGATCGGTTTTGATGCCTGGGAAAGCTTTCCGTTTAATAAAGGCAAATTATGTCCTAAGGGAGTTAAGCGATACATGCAGGGAGGTCATCCAGACCGTTTAATGTATCCTTTAGAGAACAGACAAGGTCAAGGTTATGAGCGAGTGTCTTGGGAACATGCGTATTCCAGGACGGTCTCTGAGATCAAGCGGATACAGGAGAAGTACGGCAAAGATGCGTTTGCTATGCTTTCAGGGGTTTCGTTGACGAATGAAAAATCCTATTTGATCGGCAAGTTCGCCAGGGTCGCGCTTCAAACAGCGAACCTTGATTACAATGGACGTTTGTGCATGGTTTCCGCTGGTACGGGGAACAAAAAAGCGTTTGGCGTCGACCGAGCAGCGAATTCATGGGCAGATATCCTGGAAACGGATCTCATTGTTTGCGCAGGCACCAACATATCGGAATGTTTTCCCATCACAGTGGATTATATCTGGAAGGCCAGGGACCAGCGGGGAGCAAAATTGATCATCATTGATCCTCGGATCACACCCATTGGACGTACGGCTGATCTGATCCTGCCGGTTAGACCAGGCACGGATTCTCATTTATATAACACCATGCTTAATCTCATGATCCAGGCCGGGGACATCGACCAGGATTTTATTTCCCGGCATACCACGGGTTTTGAGGATGTCAAAAAAGCGGTCAGCAAGTACACGGTGGAAGAGTGCGAGCGGATCACCGGGGTTCCGGCAAAAAGTATACGCACAGCCGCGGAATGGTGGGGTAAGGCCAAGCGCAGCTTTTGGCTGCATGCCAGAGGCATAGAGCATCACACCAAGGGGGTTGATAATGTTCTAGGATGCATCAACCTTGTTCTGGCCTCTGGCAGGATCGGCAGGGTCGGATGCGGTTACGGGACGATCACAGGACAAGGTAATGGTCAAGGCGGACGCGAACACGGCCATAAATGCGATCAACTTCCAGGCAACAGGGATATAACAAATCCGGAACACCGGCAGTATATATCCAAAGTCTGGGGGATTGACGAGAAAGATCTTCCTGGAAAAGGCCTTTCCGCGCAGGAGATTGTTAATGAGATCCATGCCGGCAAGATCAAAGGATTGTTAAGTATTTGTTTTAATCCATTGGTCAGCCTCCCGGATTCAGATTTTACCCGTGAAGCTCTGGAGAAACTAGAATTCTACGCAGGGATCGATTTCTTTATGAGCGAGACGATCAGACATGCTGATATCATACTTCCTGGATCCCTGCAGGAAGAAGATGAAGGGACGACAACATCTGGGGAAGGCCGGGTGATACGCATACAAAAAGCAGTTGAACCCCCCGGCGAGGCTAAAGTGGATTGGGAGATCCTTTTGGAGATCGCAAGGCGTCTGGGCAAGGGGGAATATTTTCATTTTCAATGCGCCGAGGATATGTTTAATGAATTAAGGGTTGCTTCCAAAGGCGGAACAGCGGACTATTATGGGATCACTTATGACAAGATCGATAAGAATATGGGGGTGTTCTGGCCTTGTCCAGAAATGGACCATCCCGGTACGCCCCGTTTATTCGAGGGCGGCAAATTTTATCACGCAGATGGTAAGGCTCACTTTAATACCGTTGAATACAGGCCTTCTGCCGATGAGATCAACAGTGACTATCCTATTTATTTGACCACGGGTCGTGTCATCTTTCATTTCCTATCAGGCTCGCAAACAAGACGAATTGGATTTCTTAATGATCAATGCCCTGAGCCTTATTTGGAGATACATCCGCTCTTGGCGGAGAAACACGCCATTGCCGATGGAGACTGGGTTTTGGTGACTTCCCGCAGGGGAAGTATTGAATTAAAAGCAAAGGTTGTTAAGACGATCAGGCCGGATACGGTCTTTGTTCCGTATCACTTTGCCGGTAAACAATCCATCAATCGTGTTACTCAAAGAGCGCTGGATCCTCTCTCCAAGATCCCGGAATTTAAAATGAGCGCAGTGCGGATAGAACGGATGGCAAAGAAAGGATGATCAATTCATGAGTTCCTTTATTGAAGAAAATGATTTGTTCATTGATCCGCAGCGATGTATTGGCTGCCGTTCCTGCGAAGCTGCTTGCGCGGAATGTGGGACCCATCGCGGTGTTCCTATGATCCATTTAGATGCGCTAAACCGATATGAAACAGTTAAGACGGCCCCCACCGTATGCATGCATTGTGATGATCCCGCTTGTGCCGCTGTTTGTCCCGCAGATGCGATCAAAAAGAGCGATGACGGGATCGTCCAGTCATCGCTGAAACCACGATGCTTGGGGTGTTCCAACTGTCAGCTGGCGTGTCCTTTCGGAGTACCGAAGATCTATCGTGACCGTGCACAGATGAATAAATGCGACATGTGTTACGACCGCACCTCTATTGGATTTAAGCCAATGTGCGCGACCGTATGTCCGTCGGAAGCGATCTTTTTTGGGACGAAAACGGAGATAGAGGCCAGGCGCAAGAACAAAGCCAACAATCAGTTCATGTTCGGGCATCAGAAGATCACGACCAAGGTGTATGTGATGATGGAACAGTCAGAAGGGCCAGTGGATATGGACATTGTCGATTTTATCAGCATGCCGATCCTGGAATCTCAACCATGGGATGTGAATTAATGCCGAGGGAGAATATGCCAGAACCAAATCAAGAAAGATTAAAAGATAAATTCAAGGGAACACCAAAATGGTCTGAGGATTTCCCGTTACAGAACAAAGAGGACAGCAGTGTTTCCCGGAGGGATTTTATTCGCTATTTGGCGCTGGTCTCGTTCGGTTTCTTCGCAGGCACCCTGGGTGTGTGCGGCAAGACCATTTTTAAGAATATGGGTCATGCCAAACCCTTTCGTAAACGGATCATTGCCAAAGACGATATTAAGATCGGCGAATCGTATGTGTTTGCGGTGGAGGGTTATGAGGAGCCAGCGATCCTGGTGCGTTTGGATGAAGACCGATTTGTCGCATTTGGACAGAAATGCACACACCTTCAATGTCCGGTCATTTGGAAGAAGGACGAGAAGATCTTATTTTGTCCATGTCATCGGGGAGCTTTCAACGGTGAAACAGGCGACGTTTTATACGGTCCACCGGAAAGGGCATTGCCGAAACTGAAGATCGAGATTGTGTCAGGGGACGTGTATTGTGTTGGTTTCGAAAGGGGGGAATTGGCATGAGATTCATTGATAAGAAAGCGGAGTTCCAACAAACAATGGAATCTGTTTGTTTATTTATGAGTTTGGGGGCTGTTTTCTTTCAGATTTGGGTTTTGATGATCGCCCTCGATGCGTATATGAAAGGTGTTTTTCATATCGTGATCCCGTTAACAATATTGAGCGGTTTGGGGCTATTGGTCTGCGGGGCCAGTGTCTATTTGACCCAGATCAATTATTTAAAAGGGATCACTGAGGGCCGAACTCAAACCTATCAGAAGATCTCATAACCAACGAAGACGCACTTCATAGGAAAACGCTATGCAGGAACAGGCTAATTTTGATTCACACAAAAATCTTTTCTTAAATACCCTGGCATTCACGATCTGTTTCGCCGCATGGATGATCAACGGTGTGTTGGTGACGTTCTTAACATCCAATCAGATCTTTAACTGGGGGGCCGTTGAGACAGGATGGTTACTTGGCATCCCAGTCCTTACTGGTTCGATCTTTCGTCTTCCGGCAGGGATGTTGACAGATAAATTCGGCGGCAGGCCGGTTTTTGCTTCATTATTGATTCTTTGTTCAATCCCAATGTATTACCTGTCGGCTGCTGATAGTTTCATGAGTTTTGCATTATGCAGTTTTGGTTTTGGTTTGGTGGGGGTTGGATTCTCGATCGGGATCGCGAGTTCATCCGTGTGGTACCCCAAACATTTGCAGGGGACCGCTTTGGGGATATTCGGTGCAGGCAATGCCGGGGCGGCGCTGACAACATTATTTGCGCCAAAGCTCCTTAATATCTTCACTAATAACGCAGCGGACCTCGAAGGCTGGAGAATGCTGCCAAAATGTTATGCCGGCCTTCTATTAGGCACGGGCATTCTCTTTTTATTGTTTTCCAATAATAAGAAGCCAAGGTCCAGCACAAAGAATTTTGTTGAGATGTTGGCTCCATTAAAGAATGTCAGGGTGTGGCGTTTCGGTCTTTACTATTTTTTGGTCTTTGGTTGTTTTGTGGCCTTTTCTCAATGGCTGGTCCCGTATTTTGTCAGCGCGTATTATTTTCCCTTGGTGACGGCGGGGATCCTTGCTTCTTGTTTTAGTTTTCCTTCCGGGGTCATCCGGGCGATAGGCGGGTGGATGTCAGATCATTGGGGGGCGCGCAAGGTTATGTACTGGGTACTGGGATTATCGACAGTGGTGTCGTTTCTGCTGATCATCCCTAAAATGGATATTTATTCCCCCGGACAGGGTGTCATGTCAACCAATGGAGGTGTTGTCACCTCTATTAATGAGAATACGATCGTTGTGGGGACAAAAAGTTATTCGTTTAACCCCAGGAAGCCTGCGTCATCGATATCTGATGACCGCATGCTGGTTTTTCCTGCTAAAGAGGTCTGGCAGGAAGCAGTGGTCAACGTTGGCGATAAGATCGAAAGGAAACAATTGCTGGCCAAAGGGATCACGCGTATTTATTTCCAGGCTAATGTCTGGATATTCGCTGTTTTGGTCTTCATTCTGGGAACGGTTTGGGGCATTGGCAAAGCGGCTGTTTACAGACATATCCCGGATTATTTCCCCGAGGAGGTTGGCGTTGTCGGCGGCATGGTGGGGGTGCTGGGCGGCTTGGGAGGTTTCTTCTGCCCTATCATTTTCGGATATCTGCTCAAAGGTACAGGTTTATGGACGAGCTGCTGGGTGTTCATGTTCGTGCTGTCCGTCCTGTGCTTATGGTGGATGCATACGGTGGTCTCCCGCATGATGCAGGCCAAACATCCGGAATCCTTGAAACAGATCGAACATTAAATCCTTAAAAAGGAGAACAAATGGCCAAGATTAATATCGGGCAATGGGACATTGAAGATGCGAAGTTCTGGGAATCAGAAGGGAAATCCACTGCTTTTCGGAATTTATCGATATCTATCCCGGCGCTGTTGCAGTCATTCTCCATCTGGATCATGTGGGGGATGATCATCGTGCAGATGAAGAAACTTGGATTCACATTAGGCCTGCCTCATCAAACACCGGAAGACATGAAAGTGTTCAATGAGCTGCTGTGGACGCTGCCGGCCATCGCCGGATTATCCGGAGCGACGCTGCGCATCCCTAATTCGTTCATGATCGCCATCGGCGGCGGACGCAATGTGGTATTTGCCTCCTGCTTGTTATTGATGCTGCCGGCGATCGGCGCAGGGTTGGCGCTGCAGAATATCAATACCCCATATCATGTATTTGCCGTGATCGCGGTATTGTCTGGTTTTGGCGGCGGCAATTTTGCCTCATCCATGTCGAACATTTCTTTCTTTTTCCCCAAACGCATGCAGGGAACTGCGCTGGGATTGAACGCGGGCTTAGGTAATTTGGGCGTGAGTGTCATGCAGTTCTTGATCCCGGTCGTGATCGCCTCCGGCGTCTTTGGGGCGATGGCGGGCGCGGGATTGCCTTTGGTCGAGGCTGACGGTGCGAAATCCGTTGGGACTCTTGTGTTTATCCAGAATGCCGGATGGGTTTGGCTGCCATTCTTATTGATCTCTGCGGTCGCGGCTTTCTGCGGCATGAATAATCTGAAAACCGCAACGCCTGAGCTGGGGAATTATCCGGCGGAATTCTTTAAGATCGCGCTCTTAACGCTCTTTGGGCTGATCGCCGCTGGTGCAGGGGCGTATTTGCTGACCCAAATGAAATGGAATATGTGGGTCGTGCTGCCGGTGACGATTGTTTTGACGCTCTTGATCATGAAATTTCTATCTCCCACGCAGATCAGGGGGAGTCTCGATAAGCAATTCGCCATATTCCGCAATAAACACACCTGGATCATGACGATCTTGTATGTCATGACCTTTGGTTCTTTTATCGGGCTCTCGGCGTCATTCCCTAAACTGATCCAGGATGTTTTTGGGTATTTGCCGGGGGGTAAAGTCAATCCACATGCACCGAATCCCATGGTATGGGCATTCCTGGGGCCATTGGTAGGAGCGCTGATCCGTCCTATCGGTGGGTGGTTCTCGGATAAGATCAACAGCGGGTCAAAGGTGACAACATGGAGTACGGTGGTCCAGGTCATTGCCGCGCTGGGAGTGGCATATTACATTGTGAAAGCAAAATCCGTTGATACGCCGGAAATGTTCTGGTGGCCGTTCTTTTGGCTGTTCATGGTGTTGTTCGTCGCCACCGGGCTTGGCAATGGATCAACGTTCCGCAGTATCCCGTACATTTTTTCGAAAGAACAAGCGGGCCCCGTTCTGGGATGGACTTCAGCCGTGGCGGCGTACGGCGCATTTATTATTCCGATCGTTTTCGGGCAGCAGAT
The DNA here is from genome assembly GCA_964520655.1 of uncultured Planctomycetales bacterium. Taxonomy (GTDB): domain Bacteria; phylum Omnitrophota; class Gorgyraeia; order Zapsychrales; family Fredricksoniimonadaceae; genus JACQQW01. Next base: position 12,627 of record CAZFNI010000025.1, on the reverse strand, counting down.
CAAAGTCGGTCATGCCGAATATGCGTTGTATGGATTTACTGTTTATTATGTGGTCTGCCTGGTGTTGAATTGGTATTATTATGACCGAAAGGATGCGAAGGTTAAATGCTGAAAGCCGCACGGATCATTTCGATCAATATCTCTAAAGGGGGTATCCCCAAGCTGCCTGTAGAGTTCATTGAGATCAATGACAACGGTTTAGTGGGCGACGGGCACAATCATGCCAAACACAATACACCCCTGCAGGCGGTATGCATTCAAGACATTGAGAAGCTGCAGGAATTAAGCGCCAACGGGTATGCGCTGAGGCCAGGTATGGCCGGGGAAAATCTGACAGTGGAGAATCTGGATGTCAATGCCCTCCCGCTGGGGACAGTGCTTGAATGTTCCGGCGGTGTGGTCTTACAGATAACCAAGGTTAGAAAACCATGTTATGTCATGGACGGCATTGATCCCAGGCTCAAAGAAGACTCTGTCGGTAAACACGGGATGTATGCCAAAGTCATTGTCAACGGCAAAGTCCATGTGGGAGATCTGATCCGCATCAATCAATAACCAGGGGGATGGTATGGGTGTTCAATTCATTACAAGACTATTGTTAGTAGGGGCATTGCTGACTGGTTCAAATCTTTACGCGGGAGAAATGATCAATAAACATTTACCGTCAAATCTGAAAGCAGATCTGCAGGTGCGTTATCGCATGGAATACAAGGATGATTTCGATCTGAAAGACGGGTTGGTCGATAAGGATGTGTATTCATTGGTGCGCACGCGTTTTAGTCTGGATTATACGCCGGTCAAACAAATAGAGCTCTTTGGACAGATCCAGGATTCGCGGGCGGAGGATATGAAATATTACGCGGAATCGACTGTTGTCCATTTCATTGATTTCCGCCAGCTGTATGCATCATTAAATGATATCATCGACGTTCAGGGGGGCATGCCTCATTCGAAATTCATTTTTGGCCGTCAGTCCTTCAATTTCGGAAACGGCCGGCTGGTGGGGGACCCGGACTGGTCCAATGTCGGGCAGACATTTGATGCCGGGCGCATTAATTTATCCTGGAGTGATCCCGCGTTAAAACTGGATGTATTCGCAGGGAATTTGACCGCGTCTAAAAGCCCCCGGGAAGCCAATGAATTCTTTGACCGTTCGACGAAGGATACTTTGTCTGGATATTATGCGTCGTGGGCGGTGGATAAAAAATTGACTGCAGAACATTATCTGTATAACCGCAAGACCAATAAGAATGTGAGCTTCGGACCTTCAGGAGCCGGCGAACTTGATGAATATACCATCGGCGGGCGCGTGTTCGCGAAAGAACTCCATGGCTTTGACTATGAACTGGAAATGGCGGGGCAATGGGGGGATTTCAACGACAAGAACATTGCCGCGTTCATGGGAACGGCTATTGTGGGGCATACATTTAATGCTTCGTGGAAACCCAGAGTATTCGGTGAATATAATTATGCCAGCGGCGATTCCGATCCCACCGACGGCACACGGCGCACATTCGATAATCTCTATCCGGCCAATCACGCCTATTACGGCTATATGGATCTAGCCGGCTTGCAGAATCTTAACAATTATCGATTGGGGGCAAGTGTTAATCCCACAGATAAGATCAAGCTTACCGTTGATAATCATTTCATTTATTTAGATACCGCGAAAGATTCCTGGTATTCAGCCTCACGAGCAGCGTCGCGCACCGCGGCCGCGGGCAGCAGCGGCCTAAGCAGTTTTGTCGGTAGTGAACTGGATTTGTGGGGCAGTTATAAATTGTGCGCGTATGCCAATCTGGCCGTGGGGTATTCCCATTTTACTGCCGGGAAATTTCTGGAGCAGACCGGCGCGAATGATGACGCTGATTTCTTTTATGTCCAGACAACCTTGAATTTCTAGGAAAAAGATCGAGCATGCATCCCTGAATAAGGGGTGGTTGAGCCTTAGGCCCCTGCATTTATATAAATTGCAGGGGCCTTTGATTTTAGATAGAATAAATTCATGCGTTTAAAACTCATCCTTTTCTGTGCGCTGTTTCTGTGCGCCCCCAATTGTTATGCCAAGAGCTCCTTGTATGATGTTGTCGTCGGAGTGGCCATCAAGACGCTGGCGAAGATCTATGTGAAGACCTCTAATCTGAAGAAATTAAAAGCCAAATATATCCATAAGATCGCCCACATGAAGGACGATAAATTCAAAAAGAACTATATGAAATTCTATGAGGTCTACAAGGAGTTGCCAATCGATATTAAAGCGAAGTATGTGTTCACGGATAAGACGACCAAAGACGAGGTGATCGAAAGGATCGCGTCAGTAAAGAAAAAAGACCTGATCGCCATCATCAACAAGATCCCCAGCGAGTTCATCTTGCATAAGACCAGGCATTATACCAAGAAGCCCGGCAGTTCTTCCCAGCCCCAGCCGCAGGTCAATGAAATGTTCCTCTGGAGAAGCATCATTGAGAAAGTATAGGGGGAACATCTTTAAGGCGGGTTCATGAAAAGACAGCAATGGTGGATATGGGTGGTGTTCGGGGTTTATGTGACGCTGGTCACGGTGTTCTCGCTGTTCCATGAGGTCTGGCGCGACGAGGTTGTGCCGTTGTCCTTGGTCAGCCAAAGCGGATCTTTGCCGGAGTTGTATCAGCAGATCAAGAATTACGGTCATCCGGGGTTGTGGTTTTCCATCCTTTATTTTGCCTACAATCTTATTCCCCATTACAGCGTCATCAAAGTTGTCAATATCCTGATCAACAGCGGCGCGGCGTATCTATTTTTAAGAAAATCCCCTTTTGCCAGGTTTCAAACGATCTTGTTGTTGATGGGGTATTTCCTGTTCTATTATTTCCCTGTTGTCAACCGCAGCTACGGTTTGTTCTGGCTGTTCTTTGTTTTCCTGTGCACACTTTTTCCTCAGCGATGGAAGAAAATGTGGCAGTTAACTGCGGTCCTGGTTCTCATGGCCAATACGCATGCCGCAGGGTTGATCATCGCCTTCGCGGTTGCGCTGACAATGGCTGTTGAATATATCTTCTCTAACAGAGATCAGGCTCCCAGACAAAATCCCATCGGCGCTGTCATCATGGGGGGCATGGTTGTCGCCGCGGGGGCGGCCGTATCCGTATGGCAGACGCATACGGATTCCTCATCGGTGATCTTTCAATGGAATTCTCTGACGATCGACAGATTGTGGACGGCTTTAGGCCGTGCTGTTTTTATTCCGGGCACTGTTTTTCCCAATGTCCTGGGTGGGGAGCATGCGTCGCTGGTATCGCTTGTGATCGCGGGATGTTATTTTTTGCTTAGAAAAGAAAAAGCAGGGTTAAGCGTGATGTTCCTGGGGACAGTCGGTTTAGGGGTTTTCTTTCAGATGTTTTATCCGTATTACACATTCTATCATCAAAGTTTCCTTTATATGCTGATGATATTCGCCTTTTGGGTCAGCGCCGTGACGCGAGAGAGAAGCGCGATCGATTTTTATGCGCGGTCGGTATTGCTGACAGTCGTGATGGTGATGGGGGTATTGATGGCCTATCCTGCGATCCAAAAAGATCTGAGCGCTGATTTTTCTTCCAGCCGGCGTTTTAGTACATGGCTTAAGGAACAACCATTGGGACAGGATTATGTGGTGATGGCAGAACCTGATTATATCATTGAGTCGCTGCCGTATTACATCACCAATGAGATCTATATCCCCCGGGAGAAAGTCTTCGCGAAAATGAGGCGTTTTACGACCGATAATCAACGAACGCTCACGTTGGATGAATTTCTAGATGCCGCACAGATGTTAAAAGCGCAAGGCCGTTCGGTGGCGCTGGTCATGGGGCATCAATTGAAGAAAGAGGGCCCTTTTATGATCAAGTTCTCCTATGGGGAGATATTCCGTTATTCCACGCGGTCTTTAGAGCGATGGGAGAGCCAGACAAAGAAAGCTGTTGAGCTGCGTGGCGGATTTTACGGAGGGGAGAATTACGATGTCTACGTCCTTCAATAGTGATGTGTCGAGTATGCTGCAATTCTTTAAAGAGGTGGTGTATTGGCCGCTGTGGGATTTGTTTGCCGGAACGCTGTCATCGCCGCAGATCTATATAGCGTTGGGGATCACGCTTTTGGCTGAGCGCTTGATACCGGCTGATCCAAATCAGAGAATATTCAGCATCAGCTTTTTCCAGGACATGGCGTGGTTCTTTTATGAGACGGTCTCGGATGCGTTTATCAATGTGATCTATTTCGGCGGCCTAACGTGGGTGTATATGACCTATTTTTCTTTCCTGACCATCCACAGTGCCGCGGATTGGCCGTATGCCCTGCGTTTTGTCGTCGGAGTTCTGCTGCTGGATTTTTTGTACTGGTATCAGCATTATCTTAACCATAAAGTCCCGTGGCTGTGGGAATTCCATGCGGTGCATCATTCCCAGAAAGAGATGAATTTCTTTACCGATTTCCGCTATCATACCTTTGAATACATTGTCCGTAAAACCATCCTGGCGGTGCCGTTCTTGATCCTCTCGGTCCATACACCGACGATCGTGGCCTATGCGATCGTCACAAAGTGGTACACTCGTTTTTATCACGGCAATGTGCGTTTAAACCTGGGGCCTTTGCGCCACATCCTTGTGACCCCACAGTCTCACCGCATTCATCATTCCCGGCTGCCGCAGCACAGGGATCTGAATTTTGGGTCATTGTTCTGTATTTGGGACAGGATCTTTAAAACGCAGTATTTCGGACATAATGAATATCCACCGACGGGGATCGATGACGCGCGTTTCCCGTTGGAGAAAGATGCGCGTTTGGATAATGTCGTGCTGATGCCACTTAAGCAAATGGTTTACCCGATCATCAAGATCGTTCGTCTCGCCCGTGAAAGTCTGATAAAGAATCTGAAACGTTGAGTTTTTTAAGCAGCGATCCCAGGTCAGGCCCCTCTTTTAAACCAAAGCGCGCGGCGTGATAGGCTCGGATAAAATCTTCCATACCCTCTGTCGGCCTTTTTGGGAAATTTCTTTTGATCCGCTCGATCACCTCCAGGTCAGTATCCGAAGTGCGGCGCGTTTCCTGGAAATTTGATTTGAGCCAGCTTTCATAACGTTTGTAGATCGCCTCTAATTCACCCGGTGCCTTATAGCGGACGGTAGCAGGTCTCTTTTTAAACCAGCTTTTTAATAATGCCGTGATCTTGCGGTGATTGATCAGGGCCATGACGGCGATCAAGATCAGTATCCCGTTGATCTTCATCTGTTCTTTGTCCGCGTTCTCGAACAGGGCCTTTAAATGCAGCAGGCCGATCCACATTCTCTCAAAAGCCAATTCCAGATGATCCGAGAGGGTCTTGGGCCCAAGAAGTTTTTGGAATGAGGGGGGCGTGGCATCGAAGATGGTCCATTGCGGGGTTGTTGTTTTCGATCGTGGATCATAAACAGGCAGGAGCACTTCCGTCCAGGCATGGGCATTGCGGACGCGGGCTAAGAATATGTTGCGGCTCTTGTCAATGCGTTCGGTTGTCAGAAATCCCGCGGCCATGCGCGCCGGGATCCCCTCGGCTCTTAATAATAAAGTCAGCGCCGAGGCAAAATAGGTGCAGTAGGCCGGGCGTTTCTGTTCCAGCATCTTCATCAGTCCTTTATCATCCGCCGAGAAATTGACATCAAGGGAATAGCAGAAGTTGCGGTGGAAATATTCTGTGATCTTCCGGGTTTTAGCATAGGCATCGCCTTTTGAAAAGGTGATGGATCGGGCGATGTCCCGTAAGCGCGGGGCTAAGGTATCAGGCAAAGCGGTGTAGCGGGCATAGTCTTGAGGGGATAGCGTCGTGTTCAAGGAGGCGCTCTGTTCCCAGGAGAATTCCAGGATGTGTGACTGCAAAGGCCCGTCAGCGTAAATGATCCCGTCCTGGTCCTTAAAATAGGATGTTCGTCCTTTGACAGCGGTTATCCCTTGCGGAGCCGGAACAATGTCCTTTAACGGGCGAAACATGACCAGCGTTCCATGCGGCTCCCCCAAGGGCAATGTTTTGGTCAACGGTGTTTTAGAAACATCTTTGACCTGCTTCCACGTTCCGTTATAGTATTCATCAAAAACCTGCATCTTAAGATACACCGCGCTTTCCTTATCCATACTAACCTGGATCACTGGCCTTTTGTCAGCAGCGCTAAGGCCGGGATTGATGAGATTTAGCGTCGGACTGATGTTGAGGAAATTGGTATAGTTGCGGGGCATGATATAGTTGCCCATGGTGTTATAGAAGGCGGTTTCCATGGCCACGATCGAGCGGGAGAAGAGCAGGAAGAAACCGATCGTCAACAGCATCATCAGGCAGGCAAACACAATGTAGTCCCTGGCATAAAGCAGGGTGTATTTCTTGGTTGACGGCGCGTGCATGGTGGCAATGATCACGATCGACAGGCCGATCAGAGCAAATGCGGCAAAGACCATCAGCATATCCTGTGTGAAAGGGACATTGATGGAAACGGCAGCGGTCAGCCAGCTGCAAAAGCCGAGACTGTACAGCGTGCGTTTGCTCAACGGTCTTAAGGCGAGTAATGTTCCAGCGACAATAGCGGCGGACTGCAGGGCCGATGTTAATTTTAGTAAAGGCGCATTGGCATCTTCCGGGATGGGCACCACATTGCGCCAGATCATGCCAGCCAGAAATGAAATAATGATAATTGCCGGCAAGGGCAGCTGCTGGAAGAATGCGTATTCTTTATCTAAGGTTTTAGAGCGCAGGATAAATGAGAAGAGAATAATGCCTGCGCTAAGCGCCGGCAGAAGAAGATCGCGCTGGCAAAGTCCATAGAGGGCCCAGGAGGTGAACATCAATGCCAGGATGTTGATGATGGATTTGTTCATTTAGTCCATCCCAGCTGTTGAGGGGTATATATTGCGATCGAAGGATCATTGACTGGTATCGTCGGTGGTTTCTGCCGCACAATGATGATCTTTAAGGGGATGTTCAATGCACTAAGGGCAGCGACAAAGCGGGCGCGCGATCCGTCCCAGTCTTTGAGGAATAAGACCAGGATAAATAAACCGCTGCTGTGTTGTTCAATGCCAAGTAAAGGCGAGATCAGATCGACGTTGTCCCGGCCCTCGATGGCGCTCAATGTTTCCAGGAATTCATTGAAGCTGTTTAAATTACCCTGAAAATGCGTAGTGGTTATCTGGGGCTGGCTTAAGAATAGATCAATGCTGTGGTTTTTTCTGAAGAGGTCTTCCGCCAGGCCGGCGCACAAGGCAATGCGGCTTTCGAAAGAGGCGTGCTTTTCATAGGCTTTCAGTTCTGTGTCGATGAATAATCCCGCTTTAGCAGAATTCTCCTGAATATATTCTTTAACGATCAGCTTTCCTGCGCGGGCCGATGAGCTCCAGTGAATGTCGCGCGGTCTGTCGCCTTCGCGGTATTCGCGGGTGCTTAAGAATTCATTGCTCCCGCCGATGACCGCAAAAGCGCCGCTGCCCTCCACGCGCGAACGCGGGTCAAGCGGCATGAGGGGATCATTGACTTTCAAGCGTTTGGGGTAAACGATCAGGGGATCACGTCCGCAGACGCGTTTAAGAGACCGGATAAGCCCGGTGGGGAAGTTTGTGCCGATGAGCAATGGTTCTAAGATGAATGATCCCCGTTTTGGGATGCGCAGGACGACCGTGAGGGTTTTCTTTTCATCAGGCTCAAGCCAATCAATAAAGGTGTTTTGCCGTGATGAATCCTCGTCGTGATAAAGGCCGTAGGGCAATTTATGCTGGAAAACCTCCACATTGCGCAATGGTCTTTGACCGGTATTGTGCACCGTGACATGGTAAAGGTATTCTCCGCCTGCTGTGGGGGAGGGCATCAGGGAACGGGTGACATTGAGGGGTAGTTTAAAACATAACGATAACAGCCATGAAGTAAAAAATAATGCCCAGACTAAACTGATGAACAAATAGGCCGAGATCTGTGTCCCGATCGACGATACGGCCATGCCGATAAAGATGAGACTGAAAATGATCTGCGCCCAGGGGGTAAGTTTGGCATTGATATAGGACAAGAACCATTTGAGTTGCATGTGGTCCTCGGCCGGCATGAAAAAAGACCATTCCGGGCGGGGCATTAGCGGGGGACAGGGACAGTCGCGAGGATCTCCTCAAGAACGGATGAGGCCGCGCTGCCAGATTGATGCGCTTTGTTATTAAGAAGGATGCGGTGCGACAGCGCCGGGACAGCCAGTGCTTTGATATCTTCTGGGATCACAAAGTCCCGGTTGTTCAATAGTGCCCGCGCGCGGACAATGCGGCCGTATAACAGGGCGCCCCGGGTACTGACACCTAAACGGATGTGAGGATGACGGCGTGTGGCGGTCACGATGCTTAACAGATAATGGCTGATCGAGGCATCCATGGTGATATGATCCACCGTTGCCCGCAGGCTGTTGAGCGTATCTAGCGGCATGATCGTTTGGATATCATCCACCGGGTCTTTGCTTGTCCGATGGGCGATCAATTGCTGTTCAACAGCGGGCGGAGGATAGCCCAGGTCGATCTGCAGCATAAAGCGGTCCAGCTGCGCTTCAGGCAGCGGATATGTGCCGTGATATTCAATGGGGTTCTGGGTCGCCAGCACAATGAATGGCTTAGGCAGCGGCATGGTATTGCCGTCGATGCTCACATGTTCATCGCTCATGGCTTCCAGCATCGCGGACTGCGTGCGTGCCGAGGCGCGGTTGATCTCATCACCTAAGACAATGTTGGAGAATATAGGCCCTTTTTTAAAAATGAATGTGCCGGTGGCCGGCTGGAACACGTTGATGCCGGTGATGTCATTGGGCAATAAGTCCGGGGTGAACTGGATGCGGGCAAACTGCCCATTGATGGTCTTGGCCAGGGCGCGTGCCAGGGTTGTTTTCCCGACGCCTGGGATGTCTTCGATCAAAATGTGCCCGCCCGCGACTAGCCCCAGGATAAAGAGGTCGATCTTATCCTCTTTGCCTTGGATGACTTTGGCCAGGTTGGCGGTGATGGCGCGCATATGCGCGGCGTTATTGGGTATGTCAGGGGTCATGATGTTTTAATGTAATAAGAATGCGGTATTATATCACAAGGGCCGGGATTAAAATCATTTTTACAAAATGTGAGAACCCTTCTTTAAAGCAGTTGCGGGAGGTTTAGCTTTGGGGTAATATAGCGCCATGAAATCGCATCCTATCGATCCTCAAAGCGTCATCGGGCATGTCCACTTGAAAGTTTCCGACCTGGAGCGTTCCATCCAATTCTATACCGAAGTGATCGGCCTTGATGTGACAACACGGTTTGGCCGCAGCGCGGCTTTTCTTTCTGCCGGCGGATATCATCATCATTTGGGATTAAATACCTGGGAGAGCAAAGGAGCGGGCGCGCCTCCAGCCAACAGTACAGGATTGTATCATTTTGCCCTGCTTTTACCCAGCCGCAAGGCCCTGGCCCGTGCGGTCAAGCGGGTGCTCGACCACGATTGGCCTCTCGACGGTGCGGCAGACCACGGGGTCAGCGAAGCGGTCTATTTACATGATCCCGACGGCAATGGCATTGAACTTTATCGCGACAGGCCTAAAGCCGAATGGCCCAAGGGCGATCACGGAGAACTGGTGATGTACACCGAGCCGCTGGACCTCGATGGCTTGCTGGCGGAATTAACCGATGGAGAACGATCATGAGACTTTTGTTGATCTGTCTTGCTGGCATATTGATGTTCCCTTTTAACAGCTATGGACAGGAGCCCCGCAAGATCGACGAGGTTTTTGACCTTAAAGGCCGCCTGTATTCTCAGACGGACCTTTTTTCAGATAAAAATAACGGTTTTTACAAGATCTACCATCCCAATGGACGGCTGGCTAGTGAGCTGCGATATAAAGACGGCTGGCAGGTGTATGACAAGGCTTTTGACGAGGACGGAAATCCGATCATCCGCAAAGGGGTGATCAATACTTATTATGCTGACGGTCATCTGGAATCGACCGGCATGTACCGTAATGACCAAAAGCAGGGCGTGCACAAATATTTTTACTATGACGGGACAACTGTCGTTGATATCTGGCATTATTTAGACGGACGACAAGTGGATTATCATATCCGCAATGATGCTAACGGGAATTTTTTGTATCAGGAGGACAAGGGGTATCCGACATATTATGTAAAAAAGCTGCAGAGCGCAGTCATGATCCTGGCGGCACTGCTGATTGTCACGCTAACGTTATTAGGGTATATGTATTGGCGTCAACGCAAATATTAAGGAGGGGTATATGAATAAAAAGGTATTATCGATTATCGGGGTCGTCGTTATTGTTATTGTGGTCATTGTTATCGGGATCGGTCTGTTTATCGGGCCTATTATCAAAACAGCGGTTGAGGCCGTTGGTCCTAAGATCCTTAAAGCATCGATCAAGGTGGAGGCTGTGAGCGTGTCGGCATTGACAGGGTCAGCCAGTGTTAAGGGGTTGATCGTCGGGAATCCGGAAGGATTTAAGACACCCCATTTAGTCAAGCTGGGGTCGGTGTCAGTGGGGCTTGATCCGTTCTCTGTTTTCTCCAAGAAGATCGTCATCCGTTCCATGCATATCATCGCGCCGGAATTCACCTATGAGGGTGGGCTTGGCGGGAATAATATCAGCAAGACGATGGACAACATCAATGCCGCGACCGGTGCAGGCAAAAACGGCGCGTCCTCGGAATCAGAAAAGGGCAAAACTGAGCAGAAGATCGAGATCGATGACTTTTTGATCAAAGATGCCAAGGTCAAAGTGTTCATTTCTGGTTTATCCAGCAAAGAGGTGACCGTACCCTTGCCGGATATTCATTTGACGAATTTAGGGAAAGAGAGCGATGGGGTCACGCCGGCAGAGTTGATCCAGACGGTGTTTGCCAAGGTCAGCAAGTCCACTGTTGCCGCGGTCACGCAAACAGTGACGGCTTCAGGAAAGATCCTTAAGGATATAGGTAAAGATGTGGGCAGCAAAGCCAGTGAAAGTTTTAAGTCCATCACCAAGGATCTTAAGGGGCTGTTTCAGTAAACATATCTAAATGTATCATGACAGTAAGGAGTAAGGAATGAGACGTGCTGCGTTGGTTGTTGTGATGATCGTTGCTTTGGTTTGTCCGAGGGGCTATGCGGCAGAGCGTTTGTCTTTGCCTGCGGTCGGAACGCTTTTATCGCCAACAGCGGCTTCTGCGCCGCTGGTCATGAAGGGGTTGAGTGTGCATCCAAAGGATCCGCTGCAGCTGGAGGTGATCATGGATACCGGCAGCGGATCAAAGGGGAAGGACACGCTTGAATTAAAGCAGCAGTCTGAACGTTTGGTTGGTTATTTTCTTGCCGGTCTGGCCATACAAGGTAAGGATGTCTGGGTTAATCTGTCTCCTTATGAAAAAGACAAGATGATCCCGTTGACGCTGGCTCAAACTGTCCTGGGACGAGACATGCTGGCGCAGGATGATGTGCTCAAGCAGTTTAGTGCGTCGCTGTTATACCCAGAGTCACCGGTAGGGAAAAAGTTTTGGCAGCGATTGAATGCTGCCTTGCCCGGCAAGCAGGGGAGGTCAATGCCACAACTCAATGCGATCCATAAAATATGGGTAGTGGCGGACAGGGCGAGGATACAGGAGCGGGGCAATGCGGCCTATGTGGTCGACGCGCATTTGAAGGTCATGTTGGAACAGGATTATTTGGCGCTGCGAAAGAATGTGACAGGTTCAAGATCCCAACGTCCGGTCAATCCCGTTGTCGCGCAGGTGATGCGGGAAGTCCTGGTGCCGGAGATTGAGAAAGAAATCAATGAAGGCGGGCATTTTGCTCCATTGAGGCAAATGTTCCAGGGGCTCATTCTGGCTTCGTGGTATAAGAAGCACTTAAAAGGGATGATCTTAAATACTGTTTATGCGGATACGGATAAGGTGGGCGGGGTCAGGCATCAGGACCCATCTGCCCAGGCGGATGTTTACGCGCATTATCTGGCTGGTTTTAAGAAGGGGGTATTTAACTATATTAAAGAAGAGAAAGACTCGCAAGGGACGTTGTCCGTGCGTCATTATTTTTCGGGAGGCCTTCATCTCGATGCCGATCGTGCGATGACCGTTGAGAAATATAATACGGCGGCAATGATCAAACCGGAGGGAGATCTCTTAGTGGCGAAGGTGTCCTTGACCATGGTCAATGACCAGGCCATGGCCGCCAAGCCCAAGGTGGTATTCTTTGATACGCAGGGTTGGGATGAAGAGCAGATCAGGAATGTTTACGCGAAATATGAGGTGGTCTTTGTGAAGGCTTCCGCCAGCGAGGAGAGTATCGAGCAAAACCGTGAGGCGTTAAAGGATGCCGTCGCGGTCAATGTTTTTATCGCTTCAAAAATGAGCCCCGGGGTTATAGCCAAATTAAGACAGGTCGCGCCAAACTTAAAAGTATTGGCCACGCGTTCCGCTGGGACAGACCATATTGATTTCGGTGCGGCAAAGGCCAATGGGATCGAGGTCGTTAATGTTCCCGATTATGGGTCGCAGTCGATCGCTGAATATGCCGTGACCCTGGCCTTGTCCTTGGCGGCCGGGCTTAGTCAGAAGGATGGGCAAGATGACATGGGGCGTGTGGAATATGGTTTTGCCAGGTTGTTCGCTCTT
>CAZFNI010000024.1:0-29021 GCA_964520655.1 uncultured Planctomycetales bacterium | reverse complement strand
CACCAACCTTGCCCAACACCGCCATGTCATTCCAGTTGATGCCCGTCTTGCTTAAGACATTAAAGTCATACCAGTTAATGCCGGTCTTAGACAACACCGAAATATCCGACCAGTTCACCCCGATCGCGCTCATCCGGTTTAAGTCCGCCCAATTGACACCCAGAGAGCTCATGCTGTTTAAGTCTCTCCAGTTAACTCCTGAACGGCTCATCACATTCATGTCAAACCAGTTAACCCCGACTTTGCCCATGAGGGCAAAATCCTGCCAGTTCAGGCCTGTTTTACCGAGTACCGCAAAATCCTGCCAGTTAATGCCAACCTTGCTGAATGCCGCCGCATCATTCCAGTTGATCCCAGCCTTGGTCAACACATTTAAGTCATACCAATTCACGCCAGCTTTGCTTAAGACATTAAAATCGTTCCAATTCACACCGGCCTTAGCCAGGACACCGATATCATTCCAATTGATCCCTGTCCTGCCGATCACATTGAAGTCATACCAATTGATACCCGTCTTAGATAACACGCCGAAATCGCTCCAATTGACACCAGTGCGGCTGATCACGTTCATGTCATTCCAATTCACACCAACCTTACTCATCACCCCGAAATCATTCCAGTTGATACCGGTTTTAGATAAGACATTCAAATCATTCCAGTTAATGCTGGTGTGACTTAAGACGCTAAAATCAGTCCAATTAATACCTGTTGAGGATAATAAGCCAAGATTTGTCCAATTGACGCCGCCGGTGCTTAAGGCCGTCAAATCCGTCCAATTCACGTTGGCATTGGACAAGACCTGCAAACTTTGCCAGTTAACGCCAGAGGTTGTTAAATCCGTCAAACCAAACCAATTGACAGCTGCTTTCGACATGATGCTCATGTCGTACCAATTGATGGCGGCTTTATGCATCACAGCAAAATCGTACCAGTTGATGCCTGTCTTGCTTAAGATGTTTAGATCGTTCCAGTTCACGCCGGCTTTGCTTAAAACGCCAAAGTCATTCCAGTTAACACCCGTCCGGCTGATCACGTTGATATCATTCCAATTGACCCCGGTCTTGGCTAATACGCCAATGTCATTCCAATTGATACCGGTCTTGGCCAATACACCGATGTCATTCCAATTAATACCAGTACGGCTGATCACATTAAGATCATTCCAATTGATGCCGTTACGGCTTAATACATTAAAGTCATACCAATTAATACCGTTCTTGCTCAACACATTTAAGTCATACCAGTTAACCCCTGCTTTACTTAACACATTAAAATCGTACCAGTTCATGGCAACCTTGCTCATGACCCCAAAATCATTCCAGTTGACACCAACACGGGTCAATACATTCATATCCTGCCAGTTGATCGCGACCTTGGTCAAAGCTCCGACATCCGTCCAATTGATGCCGGTCTTGCTTAACACATTCAAGTCATTCCAATTCACTCCGACCTTGCTTAAGACCCCAATGTCATTCCAATTCACACCCGTCTTAGTCAAGACGTTTAGATCGCTCCAGTTGACACCGATCTTGCTTAACACCCCGAAATCATTCCAGTTGACACCAACCTTGCCCAACACCGCCATGTCATTCCAGTTGATGCCCGTCTTGCTTAAAACATTAAAGTCATACCAGTTAATCCCGGTCTTAGACAACACCGAAATATCCGACCAATTGACCCCAATTGCGCTCATCCGGTTTAAGTCCGCCCAATTGACGCCCAGAGAGCTCATGCTGTTTAAGTCTCTCCAGTTAACTCCGGAACGGCTCATCACATTGGTGTCATACCAGTTGATGCCGACCTTTGTCATGACATTGAGATCATACCAATTCACACCGGCCTTGCTTAAGACATTGAAATCGTTCCAATTCACACCAGCTTTGGCCAGCACCGCGAAATCGTTCCAGTTAATTCCGGATCTGCCCAAGACGCTAAAATCGTACCAGTTGATGCTGGTCTTTGACAGCACGCCGATGTCACTCCAGTTAACACCCGTGCGGCTGATCACATTCATGTCATTCCAATTGACACCGATCTTGCTCATCACACCGAAATCATTCCAGTTGATCCCTGTCTTACTTAAGACATTCATGTCATACCAATTAATGCCCGTCTTGCTTAACACATTCATGTCATACCAATTGATGGCAACTGATGACATCACTCCCAAGTCAGACCAGTTGATGCCGGCTTTGCTAAGCGCACTAAAATCATTCCAGTTGACATTAACATTACTTAATGAGCTCAGGCTTGCCCAATTAACACCAGCTGTACTTAATGCCCCCAATCCTATCCAGTTAATGGTCGATCTGGTCATCACATTCATGTCATACCAGTTAACTCCCGCCTTATGCAAAACAGCAAAGTCATACCAATTGATCCCTGTCTTGGTCAACACATTCATGTCATTCCAATTAACACCGATCTTGGAGAGAACACCAAAATCATTCCAGTTGACGCCTGTACGGCTGATGACATTCAAATCATTCCAATTGATCGCTGATTTAGACAGAACAGCAAAATCGCTCCAATTCATGCCGATCTTAGAAAGAACCCCGAAATCATTCCAGTTGATGCCGGCTTTGGACAGCACATTGAAATCATTCCAATTAACGCCGATCTTGGAGAGAACACCGAAATCATTCCAGTTGACGCCGGATTTACTTAAGACATTTAAATCATACCAATTAACCCCTGTCTTGCTTAAAACCGTAATGTCATTCCAGTTCACATTGACCCTGGATAAGACATTCATGTCATTCCAGTTAATGCCGTTCTTGCTTAAGACACCAAAATCGTTCCAATTAATGCCGGTGCGGGAGAACACATTGAGATCATTCCAATTCAATCCGGTTTTGCTCAATACCGCGAAATCACCCCAATTCACTCCCACCTTGGACATAACATTAAGATCCTGCCAGTTAAGACCGATCTTAGAAAGGACGCCAACATCCGACCAATTGATCGCTGTCTTTGTCAAAACATTAAGATCCTGCCAGTTGACCCCGATCTTGGAAAGCACCCCGAAGTCCGCCCAATTAACACCTGTCTTGCTGAGAACCCCAAAATCATTCCAGTTAATGCCCGTGCGGCTGACAACCGTGAAATCCTGCCAGTTGATATTGATCTTAGACAGAACGCCGATATCATTCCAGTTGACCGAAGATTTAGTTAAGACATTTAGATCATTCCAATTCACGCCGGAATTACTAAGAATACCTAGATCTGTCCAATTGACGTTGGCTGAACTTAAGGCATTTAAGTTTGTCCAGTTAACACCAGCGGTGGATAATGAATTTAAGGCACTCCAATTGACACCGGTACGGCTCAAGACATTGAGATCATTCCAATTGATCCCTGTTTTAGTAAGCACGCCAAAGTCATTCCAGTTGACACCTGATTTGGACAAGATGTTCAGATCCTGCCAATTGACACCTGTTCTCCCAAACACGCTGATATCCTGCCAGTTGACCCCGACTTTGCTTAAAACATTAAGATCGCTCCAATTGACAGCAACGCGGCTCATGACGCCAAAGTCATTCCAATTGATCCCTGACTTGGTCAAAACAGTGAAGTCCTGCCAATTAACCCCTAAGCCGCTCATGCGGTTAAGATCAGCCCAGTTTACGCCCAGGCTGCTCATTTTATTGAGATCACTCCAATTAACGCCGGTACGGCTCATCACATTTAGGTCATACCAGTTAACCCCTGCCCTGGTTTGGACACTAGAATCGGCCCAATTCATCCCTATTCTGGAGAGAACGGTCAAATCACTCCAATTGACTCCGGCACGGCTTAACACATTAAAGTCATTCCAATTGATCCCAACTGAGGTCAAACGGTTCATGTCATTCCAATTGACGCCGGCATTGCTTAAAACCCCTAAATCAGACCAGTTCACATTTGCTGAGCTTAATGCATTGAGGTTCGTCCAATTAACACCAGCTGTGGACAAAGAATTTAACGCCGACCAGTTAACCCCCGACTTTGACAATACATTCCAATCTCTCCAGTTAATGCCAGCATTGCTTAAGACATTCAAATCACCCCAATTGATCCCTGACTTACTTAACACACCAAAATCATTCCAATTAATGCTCGACTTGCTTAAGACATTCAAATCCTGCCAATTGATCGATGTGCGGCTTAAGGTGGTGATGTCATACCAATTAATCCCTGTTTTGGTCAATGTGTTGAGATCGTTCCAGTTAATACCAACCGTGCTTAACACACCAAAATTATTCCAGTTAATGCCTGATTTAGTCAGGACATTCATGTCGAACCAATTGATCCCCGTCTTACTTAATACACCAAAGTCGCCCCAATTCACGCCAACTTTAGACATGACATTTAGGTCCTGCCAGTTGATGCCTGTCTTAGTTAGAACTGTAACATCCTGCCAATTGAGGCCGATCTTGCTTAATACGTTCAAATCACGCCAATTCACAGAAGAATTGCTTAAGACGCCGAAATCCGACCAATTAATGCCGGCTTTGGTCAGCACAGTGAAATCCTGCCAGTTAACGCCCAAGGCGCTCATGCGGTTTAAATCTGCCCAATTGACGCCCAGACTGCTCATGCGATTTAAATCGCCCCAGTTGACACCGATGCGGCTCATCACATTGAAATCCTGCCAGTTAATACCTGCTTTTGTCAGGACGTTTAAATCATTCCAATTGAGATTTGAGCGGGACAGAACATTGAAATCCTGCCAATTGACCGCGACTTTGGAGAGCACGCCAAAATCCTGCCAGTTGACGCCCGCTTTTGTCAATGTATTGAAGTCCTGCCAATTAACACCAATCTTGGTTAAGACACCAAAATCGTTCCAATTCACACCCGACTTAGACATCACATTCAAATCCGTCCAGTTAACGCCTGCGGTACTTAAAAGATTGAAGTTGGCCCAATTGACACCCGACGTTGATAATGTATTTAATGCCAGCCAATTGACACCGGCCTTGCTTAGAACATTAAAATCGTACCAATTAATGCTTGACTTAGAGAGGATGTTGAGGTCATTCCAGTTAACGCCCGCTTTGGACAATACTCCGAAATCGTTCCAATTGACCCCCGTCCTTCCCAACACTGTTAGATCCTGCCAATTAACACCAGTCTTGGAGAGCACACCAAAATCGGACCAATTCACACCAGCCTTGGTCAATACGTTCATGTCATTCCAGTTAACCCCGATGCGTGAGAGTACATTGATATCCTGCCAATTGATAGCAACCGATGTTAACCGAGCCATATCATTCCAGTTGACACCGGAAGCACTCAAAACACCAAAGTCTAACCAATTAACTCCTGCTGAAGTCAACAAATTCAAATTCGTCCAATTCACATTAGCTGTAGAAAGCGTGTTTAATGCCGTCCAATTCACGCCAACCTTGGTCATCACGCCAAAATCATTCCAGTTGATGCCGACTTTGCTCATCACATTCAAATTCTGCCAATTCACACCGACTTTAGAAAGCACGCCAAAATCATTCCAGTTGATGCCCGCTTTACCTAATACATTAAAGTCGCTCCAATTGATCCCGGACTTTCCTAATACAGTGAAATCCTGCCAATTGACGCCAATTTTGGACAAGACCGTGAAATCATTCCAGTTAATTGATGCTTTTGAGAGAACATTGAGATCATTCCAATTGACGCCGACTTTGCTTAAGACTCCAAAATCATTCCAATTAACACCGGTCTTAGAAATCACATTCAAGTCAGCCCAATTGATAGCAGATTTACTTAAGACACCAAAGTCATTCCAATTAACGCCTACTTTGCTGGCAACCCCCAGATCATTCCAGTTGATGCCAGATTTTGTCAAAATGGTGAAATCCTGCCAGTTGACACCAAGCCCGCTCATACGATTTAAATCTGCCCAGTTGACGCCCAGACTGCTCATGCGGTTTAAGTCGCCCCAATTGACGCTGGAACGGCTCATGACATTTAGATCATTCCAGTTCACGCCCGCTTTAGCCAATACACCGAAATCATTCCAGTTAATGGTAGATCTAGACAACACGGTCAGATCACTCCAATTGACAGATGCTTTAGACAATACTGTTACATCATTCCAATTAACGCCAGTACGTGTCAGCACATTCAGGTCGTTCCAGTTGATCCCTATCTTGCTCATCACTCCGAAATCGTTCCAATTGACACCAACGCTGGTCTCGCGTGACAGATCGATCCAATTGATACCGGCCGTTGTCAACGCGCCCAGGTCGGTCCAGTTCACATTTCCAGCGGTCAAAGTCCCGAGGTTCATCCAGTTGACATTGGCTGTGGACAAGACCGTCAAGCCTGTCCAATTGATCCCGACCTTGGTCAGAACACCAAAATCATTCCAATTGATGCCGACTTTGCTCATCACATTTAGATTCTGCCAATTAATACCCGCTTTGGACAATGTCCCGAAATCCTGCCAATTCAAGCCGGACTTAGACAAAACGTTCATGTCTTGCCAGTTCACCCCGATCTTAGAAAGAACACCAAAATCGTTCCAATTGATGCTGGCCTTGCTCAATACGTTGAAATCCTGCCAATTAATAGAAGCCTTGGATTGAACATTGAAATCCTGCCAATTGATCGCCGATTTAGTCAGTACGCTCAGGTCGCCCCAGTTCGCACCAATACGGGTCAACACATTCATGTCCTGCCAATTGACACCGATCTTGCTTAAAACTCCCAGATCATTCCAGTTCACGCCAACTTTACTGACCAGGCCAATGTCATTCCAGTTCACGCCGGCCTTTGTCAAAACTGTCAGATCATTCCAGTTGACCCCATTGGATGTCATCAGTCCAATATCGATCCAGTTAACGCCTGATCCAGTTAAAACACCTAAATCCAACCAATTGACATTCCCCGCTGTTAAAATACTTAAGTTAGACCAATTAACGCCGGACGTTGTCAATGCATTCATCGCCATCCAATTGACAGCAGACTTGGTCATGATCCCAAGGTCACGCCAATTGACCCCGGATCTGCTTTGAACCGTCAGATCATACCAGTTAACAGCTACTTTGCTTAAAACACCAAAATCATTCCAGTTAACACCAGCTTTCGCTAGAACACCAAGATCGTTCCAATTGATCCCCGTTTTGCCCAAGACAGCAAAATCATTCCAATTAATGCTCGTCTTGGATAAAACATTAATATCATTCCAATTAATGCCGCGGCTGCTTAAGACACCAAAATCATTCCAGTTGATCCCGGCTTTGGTCAAGACGTTCAAATCCTGCCAATTCACTCCAAGACCGCTCATGCGGTTTAAGTCTGCCCAGTTTACGCCTAAAGAACTCATGCGGTTAAGATCGCCCCAGTTGACGCCGATCTTGGACATCACACTGAAATCATTCCAGTTGATTCCGGCCTTGGTCAATACATTAAGGTCATTCCAGTTGACGCCATTCCTGCTTAAGACACCAAAATCATTCCAATTGACTCCGACCTTGGAAAGCACATTGAAGTCATACCAGTTAATACTGGTTTTGCTTAAGACACCAAAATCCTGCCAATTCAACCCCGCTCTTCCCAAAACATTTAAGTCAGCCCAGTTTAATCCAGTTCTGCTTAGCACATTATAGTCAGCCCAATTAATTCCAGTCTTGGCTAATACACTTAAATCGTTCCAATTGATACCAGCTTTCGTCAAGACACCAATGTCATACCAATTGATCGCATTTCTGGTCAAGACATTCATGTCATTCCAATTGACGCCCATTTTGCTTAAGACTTGAATATCATTCCAATTGATGCCAACAGATGTCAGGCGTCCCATATCATTCCAATTGACGCCGGAATTACTTAAAACACCCAGATCCATCCAGTTGACGTTCGCTGAGCTTAAGGCATTTAAATTGGTCCAATTGACACCGGCCGTTGATAATGTGTTGAGCGCCGTCCAGTTAACATTCGCCTTGGTCAAAACATTGAAATCTTTCCAGTTAATACCGATCTTTGAGAGGACATTGAGATCGTTCCAATTTATACCAGCTTTTGATAGCGAATTAAAATCATTCCAGTTAACGCCGACTTTGGTCAATACATTCAAATCCTGCCAATTGACGCTTACTTTACTTAAGACATTAAAATCCTGCCAGTTGACGCCGGCTTTACCTAATACACCGAAATCATTCCAGTTGACACCGGACTTGGAAAGCACATTGAAATCCTGCCAATTAACACCAATGCGGGTTAAAACATTCATGTCTTCCCAGTTGACGCCAACCGTTGTCAAACGCGCCATGTCATTCCAATTTAATCCCGCCCCACTCAACACTCCCAAGTCTCTCCAGTTGACATTGGCCGTGCTCAGCAAATTCAAACTGACCCAATTAACACCGGCATTAGACAGGACATTCATCCCCTGCCAATTGACCCCTGCCTTAGACAAGACACCGAAATCATTCCAGTTGATGCCTCTGGTTGACAACACATTCATGTCCTGCCAGTTGATCGTGCTCGTCGTCAAAAGACTTAAATTGGTCCAGTTGATCCCGACTTTTGATAGAACGCCAAAGTCGTTCCAGTTGATCGAATTCTTTGACAAAATATTAAAATCATTCCAGTTGATGCCGGCTTTACCTAAGACACCAAAATCATTCCAGTTAATACCGACCGTGCTTAATACCCCGAAATTCGTCCAGTTGATCCCTGTTTTTGTTAAGACATTAAGATCCTGCCAGTTGACTCCGATGCCGCTCATGCGGTTTAAATCCGCCCAGTTGACACCTAAACCGCTCATGCGGTTTAGATCTGCCCAGTTGACTCCAACTCTCGAAAGAACATTAAAGTCATTCCAGTTAATACCGACCGTGCTCATGATGCCCAAACTGTTCCAATTGATACCCGCTTTACTTAAAGTGCTAAAATCATTCCAGTTCAATGATGCCTTTGAAAGCACATTGAAATCATTCCAATTGATACCGACCGTTGAAAGGACCCCAAAACTATTCCAATTCACCCCAGCTTTGGTTAATACCGTAATATCGTTCCAGTTCACATTCGTCGTTGATAAGGCACTAAAGAAATTCCAATTCACATTGCTGGAGGATAATAACGCAACATCCTTCCAGTTGACCGTATTGGTTGACTGTAACGCAAATGATTGCCAGTTAATTCCCGCTTTCGTAAAGGAATTAAAATCTTGCCAATTAATACCGGTTTTCGTCAAAACATTAAAATCATACCAATTGACACCAACTTTACCCATGACCCCAAAATCATTCCAATTAATGCCCGCTTTCGTCAGCACATTAAAATCCTGCCAGTTGACGCCAAGACCGCTCATGCGGTTTAAGTCAGCCCAGTTGACGCCGAGCCCACTCATTCGGTTTAAATCCTGCCAGTTAACACCGCTGCGTGTGATAACATTAAAATCCGTCCAGTTGATTAACTTCGTTGTCATAATAGCTAAATCGTTCCAGTTAACCCCCTGGCTGGTCATGGTGCCGATATTCGTCCAGTTGATGCCGCTGGAAGATAAAATGAACAGCCCTTGCCAGTTAACATTCGCGCTGGCATAAACGTTGATGTTATCCCAATTGATGTTCGTCTTACTAAAGACACCGAAATCCTGCCAGTTAATCCCCTCCCTGGTCATCTTGTTCAAGTCCATCCAGTTCACATCAGACTTTGTCAATACGGCAAAATTGGTCCAGTTTACTCCGGTCGTGGTCATTAATCCCATATTGATCCAGTTGACGCCGGCTTTGGACAGGACATTGAACTCCTGCCAATTCACATTGCTGCGGCTTAAATTATTGATTTCGTTCCAGTTAACACCAGCCTTGGACAAAACGCCAAAATCGTTCCAGTTAATACTGGCTTTGGTGAGTAAATTCAGATCCTGCCAATTGACGCCTAAACCGCTCATGCGGTTTAAGTCTGCCCAGTTAACACCCAAACCGCTCATGCGGTTTAGATCCGTCCAGTTGACGCCAACTTTGGACATGACGCCAAAATCATTCCAGTTGATCCCTTTATAGCTCATGACCGCGAAATCATTCCAATTGATCGCGGAGGCACTCATGGTCCCCAAATTACCCCAATTGATCCCGCTGTTGGTCAATACATATAACCCCTGCCAATTGACATTCGCCGTGGCATAAACGTTGATATTGGCCCAGTTCACGTTCTGCGTACTGAAAACACCAAAATCCCTCCAGTTGATGTTATTGCGGGTCATGACATTGAGATCCATCCAGTTGACATTGTTCCTGGTCAACATGTTGAAATCCATCCAGTTGATGTTCGTTGAGCTGACCCTGTTTAAATCCGCCCAGTTGATCGCCACCGTACTTAAGCGGTTAAAATCCGTCCAGTTGACATTGGCACGGGCCATGACATTAATATCTGTCCAGTTGACGCCGGCAGCCGCGAGTAATCCAAAATTGGTCCAATTAGCTCCGACCGTCGTCAAGCGGTTAAGATCCTGCCAGTTAACCCCGGTGCGGGTCATGACATTAAAATCGTTCCAGTTGATGCTGGCATTGGACAATGCTCCCATGCCTGTCCAGTTGATCCCGTTATTGCTCATCACGTTAAGTCCGGCCCAATTGACATTGGTGTTGCTAAATACATTCAAGCCCTGCCAGTTAACACCGCTTAACGATAAAGAACCAAGGCCGGTCCAATTAACACCCGATTTGGACATTACCCCAAAATCTGTCCAGTTGATGCCTTTGACCGCCATGACATTAATGTCATTCCAGTTAATACCGGATGTTGTCATGGAACCAAAGTTCGCCCAGTTGATCCCCTTGGTAGTTAGTACAGTGAAGTCATTCCAGTTAATGATGGTTTGGGAGAAGACGGTCAGGTCTTTCCAGTTAACGCCGACTTTGCTTAAGACGCCAAAATCATTCCAGTTGATGCCCGCGCGCGATAATGTATTGAAATCAGTCCAGTTGATATTTTTAGCCGTCATCACGGTCAAGTCAGACCAGTTCACGCCTTGTGTAGAGAGATCAGCCAAACCATACCAGTTGATCTGCGAAGACCAGGAAACGCGTGCCCCTGTCATGACCGCCATGTCATACCAGTTAATGCCGACCTTCCCCATCTGCGCCATACCGGCCCAATTGACTCCTGCCAGTGCCAAAGTACGGATATCGCTCCAGTTGATCCCCATCTTGGTCAGGGTGTTCATGTCCTGCCAATTGACACCCGCCTTGCTTAAGGTGGTGATATCGCGCCAATTGACGGATATGTTGGTCAAGATATTAAGATCATTCCAATTGATGGTCGCATTGCTTTGACGGGCAAGATCGGCCCAGTTCACGGATGTTTTTGATTGAACGACAATGTCCTGCCAGTTGACCGCTGTATCAATTGTGTTGGTGACGGATTTGATCGTTGTCACATCCGACTTAAGCACACCAACATCCTGCCAATTGATGGTATCGGTCTTGGCTTTGATGGTGGTCACATCGGTCCAGTTGATGGTATCTGTCTTTCCCTTAATATCCGTGACATTGGTCCAGTTGATGGTATCTGTTTTGGCCCTGATCCCTTCAACAGCGGATTTCACTAATTCCAAAGGAATATAATCATTGTACTGGGTGCCGCTATTCGCCTGAATGGAGGCATTAAGAAAATAAGAATTCTGCGCATTAGACGGTCCCCACGGAGAAGTTGACACACACCAATCCTTGGTTGTATCCAGGGTGGCGGCATAGGTTGTTTCCGTTGAACCGTCATACGCATAAATGGTGTGCGAGTTGCATGCGTCACCGGCAACAAGGTCATTGCGTAAATTATCCGTTGAGACCCAACTATAGATCGTCCAGTTACCGCCAGTTTGATGCCAGACAGCTGTGGCACGAACACCGGTGCCGGTAAATACATCAAATGTCTGGGAGGTTGCGGATGTCAGTCCGGGAGCACTGGCAACCAAGGTATACATATTGCCCGCGCGGGTAACTTGCAAATCACTGAATGATGCCACACCATTGACAACTGTCATGGTGAGAGGCCCGGATAATTGGCCGTTGCCTGGATTATTGCCGATCTTTAACGTGATTTGGGTAGAATTATCGCTGGTGACAATGTTGCCGTTAGCATCCTGGACAACAACCACGGGCTGGCGTTCAAATTTCAAAATGTGTTTGATCGCGGACGGGCTGACGGTGAACACTAGTTTCTTGGCAGCCCCATGCGACAAAGATCCATTGGCGCTGGATGTAGCGACACTTAAGGAGGATTGCGAACCACCTTTGTAAATGTCGCTACCGATCGTCGCTTCGCCGCTTCCGGTCTGCGACCCGCCGGAATATTGCGCAAAGACAGATGATGGAATAATGCTCGCGGCGGTTAATAAAACCACCAGAGCAAACAGTTTCCTTATCTGTTTACTGACGTTTGGCATTAATCTTGTACTGTTCGGTATACTCACGAAATCCGATCTGTGTTCAATAATTAAGGTGCGCTGCGGCCCAAACGGCCGCCCTGATTAACACCAAATCCCGCGTCATAGCGTTGATAGAAACCGGATGAATCCGGATCCTTCGCCGCATAAATCCTGGATGATAACTGATACTCCCTTATATTAGAGGAAGCATAATCTCCTCCGCGGTAACCGATACCGATCGTTCCAGTCACCCCGCGGCTCGGATTAAGATTGTCGATCCCCGGCCAATCCGTATTGGTCGCATTTCCTTCATAACCCGGCAACGCTGATAACTGGCCGCTGCCATTCGACGCTAAGAATTGACGACCCGCCGTACGACCGACAGTGACAACCGGCTCTGATAAATTGCCCGATAATTCCATATTCCCGTAGTACCCTGCCCCGGAACTGATGCGATTGGTAGAGTTCGCGGCGAAAATACCCGCACGCAGCGGACCTTCCTGATTCGCGGCGATCCCGACGACACGGCCATCGCCGGACGTAAAACCTAATGGATTGCGGTTCAAATTCGCCGTGCTGCTCAATGTTTCCGTCCCATTCTCATCAGAGTTAGGTGCAATATCGGTTGTGCCGACAGCGGTATACATGGCGTTGCCCCAGGCAAATTCATCCACTTGAGGGGCAATATCTTTGCCGCGCCCCGCTTTTTCAAATTCTAACTCTGTGATCGGACGCAAGCCAGACCATGCGGCATAGGCAGCCACATCCGGCCATGAGACAAAACTGACCGGTCGAGACGGACGTTGTGTGGTGGCATTAGATGTCGGCTTAGAAGCATCCCAGGCAACCGTGTTGCGTTTAACGACACCATCGGAATTTTTGCCGCCCAAATTAATGGCGGTGATATCGCGATTGACTTTTGCGGCCGCTGATAATGTATTAAAGAAGCTGACCCATTCCCCTTCGGTTAATTCGTATTTCATTAAATAGAACGCACCGTATCCCTTAGGATAAGAAGCTGGAACTAAAAAGATATCGCCACTACTGTTCTCACCGGTTGCACCCGTTCCCTGATAGTAATACCCATTGCTCGCTGTATTGGTAGTCATGATCGCGTTCTCGGACTGGACATACCAGGGATTATTATCTGCCGTCCCCGCCTTAAAGTGAAAGTCCGATGAAGAGTTGCCATCACCGGCAAAGAAGGCCCCCTGAGGAACATAGACCATCTCAATGCCAAAGACCTTATGCATGGTATTGGCCGCCTGGGCAACTGCCGCAGAAACACCATCCTGGTTATAATTCCAAACGAACTTGAGTCCCTTGATCGTGACCGTCCCTGAACCATAATCCGTGCGCTGAAGGAAAAATCCTTTTTGGTCTGTCGGGACCGTGATCGAAAAATTGCTCCCAGCGGAAAATCCGGCAGGATTTGTCCCGTAGCCGAACATACTGGCATGATTCCATGTCTGTCCGGCATCGGTGGAATATTTCATGAACATCCAGACAGCATCGGAATTTATCGCCGTGCGCCAGCTGTTATCCTGGGTCAAATCACAGGTAAACGTGATGGTGCCGTTAGCTGTATCAATACCTGCGACATTCAAATTCGTGATATTCAAATTATTCGCGAATACTGCTGGTGTAGCAGCACTTAAGAAGATCGCGATAAAACAAAGAATTTTATGGATCATTTTAGTTGCCATCATATGTCCTAACCCCGCGTCCCCCGGCATCATGATCAGCTGTTGTTTGAGTCAATGCCGCTTGGGTACGGTCCGAAACGCGCAACGCATCGGCAGTGTCTGTCCATGAACCGCCGCGCAAACCTGAACCAAAAGCCCCAGTTATGCCATGTGTTGTATCCGCATCCATGCCAGGCCAATTAGATGCATCGGCATTGCCTTCAAATCCTGAAGCGGTTGTCAATATGCCGTTGCCGTGAACCCCTGTAAATGCCAGTCCGCCGCTGTTGCCTAAAGTCACCGTTTGTTCCTTCACATTACCGGACAGATCCAGAACGCCGTAATAACTTGCCCCCGCGCTTTGACGCGTGGAATTCTCCGTGGCGAATATGCCGCCGCGCAAAGCCCCCTGCTGATTTTCGGCCCCGTTATTGGCGTCACCGCCGGAAAAAACCGTATGGCCATAATTCGCATTAGCGTTAGCATTGCTGATAACCTCAGATCCATCCTCATTGCCGTCAATGATCGCAGCCGCAGTAATGCTCGTTGTTCCCCAGGCATATTCCCCATTTAAAGGAAGGATAGGCCCGCGAGCCATTTTTTCAAATTCCAGCTCTGTCAAAGGACGTAAGGCTGCCCAATCTAAGAATGCTGTCAGATCACTCCATGAAAGGTAGGTGACCGCGCGTTGTGAACGGGTAGATGAACAGATAAGTGGTGAACCGGAACAGGCAATGGTATTGCGATCCACAACACTGTCAGAATTCTTATGATGATTGTCCGTCAGATCATGGCTGGCGCGCATGGCATCACTGGAGAGTGAATTGACAAACTCGACCCACTGCCCCTCAGTGATCTCATATTTCATGGCATAGAACGCGTTATACCCTTTGGGATAGGCCGCGGGGACATTGAACGATGTCCCGGTTGAGAACTCTCCCGGGTTATTACTGGAAACATAACGATTGCCGTTGGAAGCGGCATTATTGACGGTTATCTGGCTCTCGGAAGCGATCAGCCAGGGACGAGAATCTGCTGAACCTTTATCTAAGGAAGAAAAACTGGCATCATTGTCTCCCGCATAAAAAGAACCTTGCGGAATTAAGACCATCTCCAGCCCAAGAACACTCACATTGACCTGATCAGTATCGGAGAATCCGCAGGAGTCGTAATTGATCGTAACCGAAACGCCTGTTGTGGTGATATTCCCGATCGCACTATTGGTGTTTCTTCTTAAGAAAAGTCCTTTTTTATCCGCCGGAACATAAAACTCAAGGGCGCTGTTGCTGCCAACTGATGAGCCGGCAGGACTAATGCCGCTTGCGGAGATATCGCAAAGTTTCTTATATATAGGGGAAGAACCTGTGCTGTTAAGGCGGATCGTCAACCAAACGGCATCGTGGTTGATCTTGTTGCGCCAGGAATTCTCCCATGCCACATCAAAACCAACCATTAAAGTCTTTGTCCCAGGGTCCCTGCTGCCAAGGACCACATTGGAAACGGTCAGATTATTCGCGTATGCGGACACGATCGATCCACACACCAATAGACCAGTTAATATCAATTTTTGTATCGGCAATGACATATTGATCGTCAAAATTCTCATTAACGGGTCAAATTAAAATGTCCATTATCTTTGTCTAACGGTGAATCGACTTTCGCTCTTAAATGAAGCTTGGCTTGTAAGATCTTTTCATTAACAAGCGGTGTATCATCGGCATTAGGTTTTAGATACAAATACCATTGATAATGCTTTAATGCAGTTTCCTGATCACCCAAATACTCACCGCTGATGAACGCCAGATTATAATGCGTATCCGGATCATTAGGGACTAAATCGACAGCCTGATAATACTCAACAACCGCTCGCTGATATTCGCCACGTTCAAAATAGATATTCCCCATATTGTAATGGGCTTTAGCCAACTCCTCTTTAAACTGCTGGTCATCCGGATCCAGTTCTGCCCCCTTGGAAAGCATCTCATTGGTCTTGTTCTCTAATTCCTTAGCTGTCTGGTTCTCCTGTTCTTTCGCAACGATCTTTCTGGCATCTTCGCCCTGCTGCGCAGCCATCTTGCTTTCCAGTTCCTTGATGCGTTTTTGGAAATCCACATCTTTTTCCGCCAACAAACCCTTGATCTCATCGATCTGTTCGGTATATTTACGGTTTAAGTTCTCAACGCGGCGGATCTCCTTGATGAACTGCTCTTTTTCCTGCGCTGCCTGGTAGGCAGGGTCATTATACTGGGCTTCGGACGGAGGAATATTGTCAGGCATATCTTCCGCGAACAGCGGCGCATTCGCCCACAGGGCAAAAACAGCGAACATCGCCACGGTCATGCGCATCACATTGTATTTTTTTGTCATCATTTGTTTGCCCATACTTTTCTCCGTACGTTTTGCCCGTTATTTTTTGGGGGCCGGTTCTTTCGGCTGAACACTAGGGTCATATTTCTTTGAAGGCTTGATGCTGCCGCTGACTTTACCAAAATCGTCAGATCCTTTAACGATATGCGGCGTGATCAGAATAACGATCTCCGTGGATGTGATCGTGTCGGAAGTGCTGCCGAACAAGTTCCCTATATAAGGAACATTCATCAGACCGGGAACACCTTTCTTGGTGTGCGTTTTATCTTCCTTACGTAACCCCGCCATGACGATCGTCATCCCGTCCTGGACCATGACGGAAGTTTCCACTTCGGTCTTGTTGACTTGCGGGATGCCTCCCTTATCCGATGCGATACGCGCCACAACAGAAGAGATCTCCGGACGCAGCTTCATCGTCACCATGCCGTCCTCATTGATGATCGGAATAACATCCAGCTTCAACCCTACATCGATGAAACGCACATCTTCACTTTTGATCGCATTATCGCCAGTACCATTGGTCGTGGAAACTATATAAGGAACAGTGTCCCCGATATGGATCTTGGCTTCATCATTATTAGTGACCAGGATCTGTGGACTCGACAGGATCTTCGTATCACTGACCTGCTGTAAAGCCCTGATCTGGGCAGCAAAGTTATCTGAATCAATGTTGCCAACCCCGATCTGACCGAAAGAAGCATCTGTGTTGGTGTTATCCAACACGCTTTTGAGGTTGAATTTATCCTTGCCGTTCTTTTTAAACAACATCGTCCAATCGATCCCCGTGTCAAAATTCGGTTTCAGGATGACCTGCAAAATACGGGCTTCGATCAATACTTCTCTCGTCGGCTGATCCAACTGGCGGATCAACTTCTCGATCTCTTCATGACGGCCGGGGAATACCCTCACCAGTACCTGGTTAGTGCGTTCATCGGCTGTTACTGAACCGACCGCTTTGGCATCGATCCTGGAACGCAATTTTTCAGCCACAACATCCGCTTTCGCATATTTAAGGTCATAGACCAGCGTGTCCAGCGGCTGCTCGATCTGGCCGATGGCTTTTTTCATTAACGCGATCGTCGTTGGTGTATCCACCAGAACAACCGAACCCGTGTCTTCATCAATAATGATCTTTCCAATATTGCTTTTCATATTATCCAAAGCTGCCAAAACATAGCTTGGTTTGGAATACTGCAGATGCACGATCTCCACCTGTGTCTTGTCACCGAACTGCTTGCCGTACATGGCCTCGTACTCACCGGATGTCATGATCTGGATGATATCGTTCTCGATATGATAGGCCAATTTGTTAGAAATGACGACGATATCTAGCGCATCCTTGATCCCGACACCATGAAGCAACACCGTGGTGCGGCCGTCAACGGTCGGGGACACGATCACGTTGAACTCGCCCTTTTGAGCGAGGAACTTAATGACATCAACGACATTCATGTCGCGGACATCCAGCGTGATCTTGCGCAGTAGCCGTTCTTCCAACGGTTCTTTGGGTTCCGTCAAAATGATCGGTTTGGGAAGTTCTGCCCCCGCGTTATCTTCTGCGGCCGCAGGATTTTCTTCCCCCATCTGGGCGCGAACGGTACTGGCCGGCATCACCAATAAAATCATCCCCGCCAGAAAGAAAAAGAAGACTTTGGGTTTTAGGATGTAGGGTATCATAGCTTAATTGTTGTCTCCTCATTTTCGTCACTGAAGACCGCTCTATCCGTATAGATGGTCTTGACAGTCACGCCGTCTAATTGTTCACCTTGCTTTAAGAAATATGTCTCTTTCTTTACTGTGTCCTCGATCATGATCGACGCTGTTTCTGGAAGATCAAGCCAGGCGACGCCGACAAGCTTGAACTTCGACAGACGCTTGGCCAGATTAAATTTAACGGCCGCCTTAACAGCCGGAGCCTCATAAGGACGAAAGATATTACGGGTATTGATCTTCTCGGTATAGAATTTGACATCATTGTTGGTGGGAAGAGCGGCATCAGTAACGGAGCGTGATAATTTCACATCCCCTTCAAGGTCGACGCTGGTGTTGATCAGCTGCATCCCGGAACGCATTTCATAGACAAGGCCGATGACGCAGGCAACGATCCCGAGGAGAAGGATCTGATTTAAATGTCCGATGGTGAAACTGAATTCAAACTTCCTGGCTGTTTTCTGGCTTGCCGCAGCAGGGGACGCAGTCTTGGGCGTAACAGGAGCGCCAGACTTCTGCATCATCTTGAGCAACTTTTCTTCTGCGGATTCTTTGGCCATAATTAACCTCAAGAGAGACAACTTGTTACAATTTATTTAAAATAACATTCTCATATTAGCAGTTCCTAATGCTGTTTCAATCTTTATTTAACTTTTTTTTCTTTTTTTTGGCTCAAAATATATAAAATTCCCGTCGACAAACCGAAGCTTCGCGCAAAGGCCCGAAAAAACATTACAAATCCGTAAAAAAAACTTTCAAAAAAATTATTTAATATGATCAACGCGAAAATCCATTCGAACAAAATAAACAGGACAACAACTCCGGCCGCAGCTCTGCCATCAGCAACTCCCAACACCATCAAAATAAAAACCAATACGCAGATAAAACTCCAGGGCACCTCCAGGACATCTTTCCAAAACGTATAACCATCACCACGAGCCATTTGCGGATGGTCCGCATACATCGCCATACGCCAATAACCGTGACGACTTTGCTCCTTGAGATATTTCCAAAGCCTTGTCGTATGATAATGGTCCACCAATGCCCCGCGGGCAAAAAAGATCCTACCCCCTCCCGCGATCAGCCGGTAGCTAAGATCATTATCCTCTCCGCTGGCACAGCGGTATTGCGTATTAAAACCCGATAACGCCTTAAATACCTCTTTTTTGATACCAAAGTTATAACTGCCGAAGACTTTAGGAAAATCAGGGACCAGCACCCGGTGACGGTAGATGATCTCCGCATGAATGCCTCTGGCAAGGATGCTGCCGGGGTTAGCTATACCATAGCTCCCACAAACAGCGCAGACATTTTCCTGACTGAACCCCTTGACCAGCCAGGTGATCCAATCCGAATGAGGAACACAATCAGAATCGGTAAAGCACAAAATATCCCCATGGGCAGCCAATGCCCCGGCATTACGCGCCGCGGCAGGCCCGGCATTGGACTGGTTAATCAACGTCACCGATTCAAACCGGCGGACAATGCCAGCCGTGTTGTCTGTTGATCCATCATTGACAACGATCACCTCTATCGGTGGAAAGAAATCCTGTGCTTTTAAAGCACTTATGGTCCGTTCAATGGTTGCGGACGCATTATATGCGGGGATGATAACGCTGACGGTCACGACGATCTTTTCTTTTTCAATTCCTCAATGGCTGATTCTAAAATGGCAATCTTCTGCGCCATGCGGTTATTGCGTTCATTCTGCTGACATAAAAAAACAGTCAATAACAAACTTAAGACAACAAACGCGCACATCAACGAAAAGAATATGAAATTGCTGGGAAGCTCGAAACCTAACCACGCTGCCAGCGCAAAGAGCAGCTTATGGAACACCGCTGAAACCACTGCAGCACCTGAGACAAACAACCAGGCCAACGCATACTTAAATGTTAATTTTCTCCGTCGAACCAAGTCGAGGACAAATAAGAAGATCAAAGAAGAAATAGCAATAGCCAACAACTTAATGCTCATAAACACCCCTACTGTTGGAAGGAGTCATCATCTGCAGCAGGATCGCCACAGTCACTTTCAACATGTAATAGATACTTTTAATGCTACCAATGGAACTGCTGCCACCTCGACGAGCTCGCATCACAACAGGGATCTCCTGGACTGAGGCATTAGCACGGCGAGCAACAACAAGCGCTTCTGGCTCAGGAAAATCATGCGGATAATCTGACGCGAACGCAGCGATCAATTTTTTATTGTGAGCCCGAAATCCTGACGTCGGGTCCGTGATCTTCATGCGTGTTAAAAGATTGATCAGCCCCACAAAGAATCTGATCCCAACCCGACGGGAAAATGTAGACTTAAACCCTCCGGAATCCGCCAAAAAACGACTGCCCACAACAAGATCAGCCTCCTGACTCAGGATGGGCGCTATCAACATATCCAAATATGAGGGATCGTGCTGACCATCCCCGTCGATCTGAACCGCGATATCATAACCTTCGGCATAAGCATACTGAAATCCCGTTTGAACAGCGCCGCCGATGCCTAGATTAAACGGCAGCCGTATCACAACAGCCCCGTGGCGAGAGGCCTCCAACGCTGTCTGATCCGTTGACCCGTCATCAATGACCAGCACATCACAGGCAACAGAACTCCGACGGATCTGGTCTATGGCCTGCCCGACATTACCCTCTTCATTAAACGCCGGAACAATGATCAATACTTTTGTCATGACTTTAAGCTCTTCATCCGATTCGCAAGACTAAAATCAAGCGTGATCTCACCCGCATGGATGATCAAACCGCTTTTAAGTGATGCATCTGTTTCAAACCGCAGGATCGCCCCATCCGATTTTCTTTTTACGATATTCTCGATCCGCCCGCGAATGATCGGATCCAATTCCTGAGCGCTGATAACGACAACCTCTCCTTTTGTTTGTGAAGAAATATTGCTTTGGAGATTCTCCAGCGCAGCCTCGATCAACTCCACTCTTAGTTTATTCTTAAGGAACATCACCACAGCGAACGCAACAATGACCTGCCCCACAACAAACACCACGATCATCCACATATTATTTATTCCCCTTCATGACCAGGATGGCCGCCGCCAAATTGATCAAGCCTTCTTTCGGCGCATCGCTGATGATCTGATCCGGCGTAATGCCATTAAAACTAAACCTCGTTCCGTCGGGATAATATCCCGGAGCGGTCACAAGCGCGATCATGGAACCATCCTCCATCGGGAACATGCTTTTAAGCAGAACAAACCCCGCTGAATTGACTCCCAAGACGATCGCCCTTTTACGGAATTGCATGATGCCTGGGAACAATTCCGCGGCGCTGCCGCTGTCATGGTCAACTAACATGGCCACAGGACCATTGAACTTATATTGACCGTCGATCTGAGGAACCTCCAAGGCCATGGGCTCTTCCCCGCGTTTTTGAAAATGAGCGAATTCTTCACCGCCTTTTAAAAAGAACGCTGACATTTGCAGCGCCGCCAGCGGCGGACCCCCAGGGTTACCGCGCAGATCGATCACCAGGCCGCGCGGATTGAATTGTTCAATATATTTTAATAGAACGGTCAGATCATCTCCCGATGTGCGGCCAAACTGGGTGATCTCCAAACAAAATACACCCGGAACCTGCACCGGACGCAAGAAGACGGTTTGCTTGAAATATTCCTTACTTGTCACCGTAATGCTTTTTTCCTGTTTTATGTCTGCAGAAAGGTAATCGATCCGGACATTAGTATTGATCAGCGGGGTCAACTTTTTTTGTATATCCTCCGCAGGCAGATCTCTAAGGATCGCAGCATCCAATCGCAGCAGCACATCCTCTTCCCGCAAACCTTTTTCATAGGCATCGGAACGAGGCTCAACGCGTGTGACCAAATACCCGGCATCCACTTTCTTACCCTCAATGCCAAGGTCCATGACTTGCCCCATCACATCCTTTTGGAATTTTTCCGCAGGCTTAGGCGGATAGAACTGGGAGAAATGATCTTCTTTGGACTTTAATTCATCCACCAAATACCAAGCAGAGCGCCATTTGACATAATCATTACTTTTCCCCTCACCTTTAAGCTGAGCATAGATCTTCGTGCGGAATTTTTCCAGGAACTCATTATAGGACTTGCGGTTTGGTTCCAGATAATAATTCTTTTCGAAGGTTTTATATACCGCTTCGAAATATTTAACGTATTCCTGATAATCTTGGGAGGGTTTATCGGCCGGGATCTGCTTGTTATGCGGCTTGGCTTGCAAAACCGCACAAGGGATCAATAATATAAATAATAGGCTAACCAGTGATTTGGCCAACATAAAAAATATGTTAGCAGAAAACAGGCAATTTCAAAATCAAATATTATATTTTTCTAAAGAAGAAAGCTCTTGCGGCGTCAGCGGTTGCGCCGTATCAGGCGCTTCAAAAGCTTGCGCCATTGATCTTTGGAACTGTGACGGATTAATATATATATTGGAAACAAAGTCCAAGTGGCTGCGTGCGTTACGGTAATTGGGCATGTCTTTGGGCAATTTCAAATATTGAGCGATCCTGGGAAGGTCAAAATTGTAAAGAATGGTCCCATGATGCAGGATATAGTCTTTGGCACGGCGCTGAGCATTACCGGAAAACTTTTTCTGGTTTGAGGCCAGGGCAATATCTGAGATCGGGCAGAACAGGGCCTCGATCCCCTGGATCTTAAGGACATCAATGATCTTTTGGCTTATCCACTGATAGGATCCGCGTAAATCATTGAGAACTGGATGCTTTTGCTTTGACAGGATAAGGGCATAATTCAAACAGCCAGGCCCTTGAAGCACCGTACCACCCCCTGAAGAACGCCGTATCACCGGGATGCCGTCTTTAACCGCGGCCTCCAGGTCGATATCATCCTCTTCCTTGCCGATACGCCCCAGTACGATCCCGTACTGCGGCGATTCCCAAAAACGCACACATTCCCCGGCACCGGTTTTCTGGGCCAATTGGAACAACACATCATCAAAATGAACATTCTGTGCCAGGGTCGGGAAGGAATGGATCTTAAGCTGCATCCGGGGATGAAAAGAAGCTGGTTTTAACATCCCGAGCGGCTTTTGTCTCATCCGGACGGGAGATGGGCATGGTCTTGGGGAATTCTTTAAAGACGGACGGATTGGTCTTTGACAACTCATCCGCCGCGATCATTTTATCGATGAAATGATCCATCATCTGCTTGGACTCTGTCTCCGTCGGTTCGATCATGACCGCTTCCGGAACGCTGATGGGGAAATACACCGTCGGAGGATGGATCTTCTCATCGATCAGGAATTTGGCGATATCGATCGCATGCACCCCGCGGGCCGCCTGATTGGCCGCGGAAAAAACACTCTCATGCATACACACCCGGTCAAAACAGATCTTGTACGTTCCTTTAAGACGGGCCATGATGTAGTTGGCATTGAGCACCGCGTGCTCGGTCGTATCAATGAGTCCCTGTTTGCCCAGCATTAATAAATATGCATACGCCCGAAGCAAGATAGCAAAATTACCGTAAAAACTGGCAATATAACCGATAGAATCCGGATAATCATAATTCAAAGCGAATGTTCCATCGCTGCGCTTGATGACGCGGGATATCGGCAGGAATTTAGCTAATTTCTCATTAACCCCCACCGGACCAGAACCCGGACCGCCGCCGCCATGCGGCGTGGTAAATGTCTTGTGCGTATTGATGTGCATGACATCAAAACCCACATCCCCGGGACGGCATTTGCCTAAAACCGCATTTAGATTCGCCCCGTCGTAATACATGATCCCGTCAACGCTGTGCACCAGCTTGGATATTTCCGTGATATTACTTTCAAACACTCCGTATGTGCTGGGGACGGTCATCATGAGCCCGGCCACTTGGGGTGTGATCGCTTTTTTTAAAGCCTCAAGATCCATCCCGCCATCTTTATTAGAAGGGATAGCGATCGTTTCATACCCGGCGATCGCGGCGCTGGCGGGATTGGTCCCGTGCGCGGAATCAGGGATGATCACATATTTCTTGTGCGTATTGCCCTTGGCCTTATGGTACGCGGCCATGAGCATGATACCGGTCAGTTCGCCGTGCGCGCCGGCCAGCGGCTGCAGGGTGAAATTCGAGAAACCGGTCATGGCGCACATCCATTGCTCCAAGTCGTACAACACTTCCAAAGCACCTTGCGTCAATTGCTCCCCGCCGCTTAACTGCGGTAATAATGGGTGCAGGTCAGCAAAACCTGCGAGGCGCGCCAAACTTTCGGTGAATTTCGGATTATACTTCATCGTGCAGGAACCCAGCGGATAGAAATGCGTATCGATGGAAAAATTCTTCTGGGACAAATGCGTGTAATGGCGCACCACATCCAATTCCGAAACTTCCGGCAATGGAGCATCCTCGCTGCGGGCATATTTTGCCGGGATGCTGGATCTCATGCCGACATCATTGGCCGGATAGCGGAATCCCCGTCGGTTGGACACACTTTTCTCGAAAATGAGTTCCATTATTTCAGCACCTCATACATCGCATCGGCAAAACGGTCGATCTCTTCACGGGTGCGTTTCTCTGTCACCGCGATGAGCATATAACGCTCCATGCCCGGATAATAACGCCCCAGAGGAAACCCGGCGGCAAAACCTTTTTTGATCATGGCCCCGGCTACCTGGGAAGCATCTTTGGGTAAATGAACCGTAAATTCATTGAATGTAGGGGCCGAGCGTTTGACTTCCACGCCTTTGATACGCCCCAGGACATGCTTGGTATATTCCGCCTTGTCCAAATTCAATTGAGCTAATTCTTTAAAACCGCCTTTACCGATCGTCGCCATAAAGACAGCGGCCTGCAGCGCACACAGCGACACATTGGTACAAATATTGGATGTGGCTTTCTCCCGGCGGATATGCTGCTCCCTCGCCTGCAGAGTATTGACAAAACAGCGGCGGCCTTGGCTGTCCATCGTCTCACCGACCAAACGCCCGGGCATTTTACGCACATATTTTTTGCGCGCGGTCATGAACCCCAAATACGGGCCACCGAAATTAAGCGGCAATCCCAGCGACTGGCCTTCGCCCACGACAATGTCCGCCCCCATGCTGCCTGGTGTTTTTAAAAGACCTAATGAAATGGGATAAACGCTCACGATCGCCAATGCTCCGACGGAATGAGCCTTCTCAATAATATCGGTAAAGTCATCGATCGCGCCGAAGAAATTCGGATTCTGCAGGATAACCGCGGCAACACCGTCGTCTAAACGCTTGAATATCTCGTCGCGACTGCTTTGCCCGTGGACAACAGGCGTCTCTACGAATTCATAATGCAGATGATGCGTATAGGTCTTAAGGATCTTGCGGTAGATCGGACTGACCCCGCCGTCCATCACGATCTTTTCCCGGCCGGTGATGCGCATGGCCATCATCATGGCCTCATAGAGCGCAGTCCCTCCGTCGTACAAAGAAGCGTTGGACACTTCCATTCCCGTCAACGCACACATGGAGCTTTGATATTCGAACAAGGCCTGCAATGTCCCCTGGGCGCATTCCGGCTGATAAGGGGTATAGGCGGTATAGAATTCTCCCCGTGACGTGATGGCTGAAACCGACGAGGGAATATAATGGTCATAATAGCCGCCGCCGATAAATGGCACCAGCGCCACATTATTCTTCAGTGACAGCGCGGTGACGCGGCGCATCACTTCATATTCACTTAAACCCACTGGAAGATCGAATGATTTCGGCCGGTGCTCGGGTTTAATATCCGCAAAGAGGTCTGCCATGCTTTTCACGCCGATCGCGGACAGCATGGACGCGACATCGTCCTTGGTATTGATGATATACGGGTTCATTATTGCTCTAACGATTCCAGATAATTGCGGTACTCGTCGGCAGACATCAGATTCGAGGTCTCATCCACATCACGGATGTCGATCTTGGCGATCCAGCCTTTGCCGTAGCAGTCCTTATTGATCAGCGCTGGATTATCTTCCAAGTCGCGGTTGATCTCAATGACACGGCCGCCTAATGGCGCGTAAATGTCGCTGGCCGCTTTTACCGACTCAACGGAAACGAACTGCTCGAACTGATCTACTTCCGCCTCCTCTTCAGGGAGCTCCACATAGGTGACATCGCCTAAGGCATGCTGGGCATGGTCAGTGATCCCCATGGTCCCGACATTGTCCTCGACATTGATCCATTCATGTTCTTTGGTGTACCAAAAATGATCGATGATCTCAACATTGCTGCTCATAATGATTTCCTTAAGCTAAGGCGTGACTAAGTTACGATCTTAAAGACCCGTTCTTATAGAACGGCCGTTTGACAAAAGCGGCTTCCTGCGTTGACCTATCATCGCCAAAAACAATTTTGTTTTCAACGTTTTTTTCATTTTTTTGAACAAAAGCGATGCCGATCCCGGCCCCAACCCCCACTGCGTAGGTACCGCTGACAATATCACCGATGGCCTTGCCGCTCTTGTTATAGACCTTATGGCCGGCCCGGGGCGATTTACGCGAAGCGCTTTGAATATAACCGATCGTGCGCTTGACCCCCTGCTCTTGATAGGCCAAACAAGCCGCTTTGCCGATAAAATCTTTATTAAAGTCCAGGAATTTCTCCAAGCCGCATTCTAACACATGGATATCTTCGGCTAATTCATGACCGTACAAGCTGTAACACATCTCGATGCGCAATACGTCACGCACACCTAATCCCGTCGGTTTGACCCGTCCGTCTTTTAAAATAGCCTGCCAAAGTTTTACCGCCTGTCCCCAAGGATAATAGATCTCATAGCCTAATTCTCCGGTATAGCCGGTACGGCTGATCACACATTTCTCCCCCAGCAGGATGAATTCGGCAAAGGTATAATATTCCAGAGAAACCCTTTGCCCCAGCAAGTCACAGAGGACATCCCGGGATAATGGCCCCTGCAGGTCCAATTTGGCTGTTTGAAAAGAAATGTCTGTAAAGCCAGCTGCCGCTGTGAGATTGGCCTTGAAATGACGCGCGTCCTTCTCAATATTGGAGGCGTTGACCACGATCATCCATTCTTCTTTGGCCTTGCGGTAAACGATCAGGTCATCAATGACCCCGCCTTGTGTATTGAGCATCGCGCCATAACGGCACGCGCCAATAGGCATATCCACAATGGTCTGGGTGACAATACGGTCTAACCCTGACCCAACAGCGTCACCCTTGATCAAAAACTCTCCCATGTGGGAACAATCAAAAATAGAACAGGTCTTACGGTTATAATCCCACTCGGCGATGATGCCGTCATATTGCAGGGGCATGTTCCAACCGCCGAAGCCGACCATTTTGGCGCCAAGGGCGATATGCTCTTCTAAAAGCGGAGTATTGTGTAATGATGTTTCGGTGGACATAAAAAATGATGGTAAACAAATCAGAAGGTGAAATCAAGATAAATTATTTTTTATGACCCAATTCTTCCCAGCATATCAGCATAAATGCGGTAAAAATCCGTGTCAGAGGGCGTGCCGTCGCGGTAAATGACCACATAGAACGGCCCGGGGGACAATGACAGGGGCGGATCGAACTCAAACGCAGCCGGCTGAGCGTCTTTTCCAGTGCCAATGCTGCTGGCATTCAATGGTTTGGAGATAAATTGCGGCGCGTACGGCACCCACATCGGCTGCTTATCATCAAGCTTGAATACATAGGCCCTTAAATTGTCCCCAGGATCTCCTACCTTATAGATCCTGGCAGCCAGACCTTTTAAAAGACTCGCGGCGGCTGTTCCGCCTTGATAGCCGGTATAAATCAGCTGGCGCGTCTGAGTCCCGATATTACGCACATGAACCTGCTGCAGGAACAAATCTTCAGCTGACGGCATAAACAATGCCCTGTCACGGGCGATCTTCTGCCCGTCTAAGATCCATGCCTTATCCAGGTCTGATGCTTTAAACTGGCCGCGCACTAGGTACCGGTAGGCCAGGATCTCTTCTTCCTGGCTCCAGATCAAACTGGATCCCAGCGTCTTAAATCCTTTGACCGCATAATCATTAAGCTTTCCTTGACGGACAATATTGTTGAGCATCAAGTCGCCGTCAAAATCATTATAATCACCGTTGGAAGCGCGGTAGATGGAGTCCGTGCTCACCGGCGGCAGCAGGATATAGCCTTGATCCGCCTGGACAACGCTCTCTATGGGTACGACATTTAAACCCCGCAGCGTTGACGGATTTAAATGATCCAAGATATTGGGCCTTAACACATGTTGGCGGAACGTATACAATTGATGGATACGGTGTTGCTCAATAAAATCCGAGATCTTAGTCGTAACCATGCGGCAAGGATAAATGTCATTGGTAAATACGTACACATTCCAAACCAGCGACGCGGCAGCGATAATGATCCACCATTTCTTGAATGCCGCATCCTGCAGGGCCGCTCCGATAAAGATGAGCATCCCAATGAGGACGGGAAAATAATTCGCGCCGTATTGCGCAACGCCTTTATATTCCGCCATGACCAGCGCTGAAATGCTTAAGAAAAACCAGCCTAACACCCAAGGACGTCTGCCGGCGAACATCCGGTAAAAACACACCCAGTAAACAGCGACGATAAACGGAATGACCAGCCACAGATATCTCACCACCCACAAAAGCCCGCCGCGCGTATCTTTCAAATGAAAAGACGGCAGCCATTGAACGAGCACTTTCTGATTATAAAAGAAATGATTCATGGACCCGCTGATATTGACATACTGGACATAACTGCGGATATTGCCGGTAATATCCGGCCAATTGATCCAGCCGACGACCAAGGCAAACCCGGCGGCAAATGCCGCGATATTCGTCCATATACGCGGACGATCCAGCAGAAAAGCCGCGGCCGCGATCGGGACATAGACCATGGAGACCGTCGAGGAAAAAATGGAGCCGGCAAAAAAGATCCCAGCCGCCCCCCAGGCCCAAACCTTCCTGC
>CAZFNI010000023.1:0-30454 GCA_964520655.1 uncultured Planctomycetales bacterium | reverse complement strand
CGCAGCTGCGGGCAATGAATATGAATCTTTCCAGATCGTTATCCAATCGCCCAAAGACCTGACCGGTCTTACCATAAAATTTTCTGATCTGGTTGACGCCAAGACAGGTTCTAAATTAGATCGCGCTAATCTTTCCAGCCGCATGGAAGGCTATGTGCAAACGATCACCCCATATTATCCTGTAAAATTTGTAGGGCTATGGCCAGACCCCTTGATCCCGAAAAGATCTTACGAGATCAAAAAAGATCTAGTCCAACCTTTCTGGATCACTGTCTATGTACCGCCACAGACACCCAAAGGGGACTACGCGGGGACGATCTTACTTGAAGCCGAAGAGTTGACAGAGCAAAAGATCCCAATAAGCCTGCATGTCTATGATTTTTCATTACCGACAGAAAGCACTCTTAAAACAGCTTTTGATTTCTACGGGCATATCACCAAAGTACGTTACCCACAAGGGGATGAAGAGTCCAACGAAGCATGGCATGCGCGGTTGGATGCCTTAAACGACCAATATATCATTACCATGCTGAAATACCGCATGAACCCCATCTTAAACATTGATCCGACATCGCAGTGGCAATTATCCAACATTGACCGCTACCGTGTCTTAGGCTTAAACAACTTTGCTATAGGCCGACATGGAGGCACCTTTGAGAACAATTGGCCGAAAGATAAAGCCTCTATAGAAGAACTCTTTTCCACATACAGGACCTATGGTGAAGTCCTTAAATTCAACAAATTGCTGGATTACACCTATATCTACACCTGGGATGAAGGAGACATCGGCAATCCTGTAGTTCCAAAAGTGGCTTCCATGATCCATCGCGCCTACCCAGGGCTAAAGAACATGGTGTGTTATCACGGCCTCTGGGATCCGCTGAAACACCCTGACTGGGGTAAAGACATTGATATTTGGACATTTCAAATAGATGATTTCAATGAAGAAAAAATGCGCAAACTCCAGGCGATGGGCATTGAAATGTGGATGTATATTTCCGGCCCCAGCGGTACGGGGAGCCCAAATCTTGCCATGGACTATGATTCCATTGACTACCGCATCATACCCTGGATATGCTGGAAATATGACATCCGTGGATTCCTATATTGGTGCGTTAATTGGTGGCCAACCGAGGATCCCTTCAAAAATGCCAAAAATTCCAAATGGAAGCAAAACGGCAATGGTTTACTCTTTTATCCAGGGAAAGATTCTCCTCTAGTCTCTTTGAGAATGGAAATATTCCGGGATGGGATGGAGGACTATGAATACATCCAATTGCTTCTCAATAAGCTCCAGATCATCAAAGCTAAAGGGCTAGAGGACAAACTTAGTAGCGAGTTTAAGGAAAGTATCCAATTATTGACCATGGATGAAAATATCATTAAAACCCATCAAA
Source organism: uncultured Planctomycetales bacterium (assembly GCA_964520655.1). Taxonomy (GTDB): domain Bacteria; phylum Omnitrophota; class Gorgyraeia; order Zapsychrales; family Fredricksoniimonadaceae; genus JACQQW01. Next base: position 29,057 of record CAZFNI010000023.1, on the reverse strand, counting down.
ATTTTAATAGGGATGGGGACTATCTAAAGAATCGACGCAACGCTATTGCGCAAAAGATTGAAAAATTAGAAGAGATCTTATCGAAATAACTGCTACCAGACACTCTTAAAACACAATGTATAAAACTGTTACTGCTTTATCTAAATATTTAATTCTTATTCTGTTCTTGTTACTAATTCACTCCTATGCGATTGTTAATCTTCGTTCTATATGCTTATCATTTTTCAATTCAAGCAAACAGAATAATCAAGCCACTGATACAGAGTCCCTCAGCGTTGCTAAACAATTTAAAAATCAACTTAAATCTTCTCGTCCAGTTCAAGAAAATTCACCTTGGATAAAAATTAAAGATTATATCCTCAATAAGCAATATGATGCCAAACGTAATGTCTGGGGGGATCGCATTGCTTATAAGGCACCAGAAATCTACACTTCATTAAAATTTTACTTAAATAATTTACTCTTCTCTTCTGCATTACGCTCCAGCTTGCTGATGCCGCTTAAAGAAGAGGGGACAACACCTGTTCTGCTTGAACGTTCCCATAAACCCTGTCTGCTTCCCAAACCCTTATTTATGACAAGAGCGAATCAAGAACAAATGAATTCCGTATCTGCTTTCTTTGTCAATCTAACTAAGCAGCACCCTGGATTGAATATTTTCATCTTTAATATCATAAATCGAGAACATTCTAATATTTATGAAAATCTACTGCCATTATCAAGATATAAACGCAATATCTTACCTGCCTTGAATTCCTTCCAAAAGAATCTACCTTCATCTATAACGTACAAAGAATCTCAACTCAATATAGACAATTACAAGGAATCCTTCTTTATATCTGATCACCACTGGACTCCCAAAGGAGCTTATCAGGGTTATAGAACTGTTATTGAAATGATGCGCTCAAAAGGGATCAATATTGATGACCCCGTTGAACCCGGCATGTATCGTAGAATCAGTAATCGTTATTTCAGCGGTTCCTACGCAAAAACAGCGGCATTCAAAGGGATCAAAGAAGAGGTATGGGATTTTGATGTCAAGCTGCCAGCATATAAATGTTTCTTCAATGATCGTTTCGAACTACCTCGCAACGACAAAGATCTTTTACTTGCAGGAATGATAAAAAATGACGATGTTTTCGAGAATTATTATCAAGTCATCTGGGGGAGTGATTACGGCTTACTTCATTATGTTTCTGATGCTGGGACCAGGAGTTTGCTCATGTTCGTTGACTCTTTCTCAAATTGCATAGAACAATATTTTACAACACAATATAAAGATATTTTTATTGTCGACCTCAGACATTATGAGAAAGACATGGGCAGCAAATTCAAACTTGCAGATTTTTTACGTCATCATCACATTGATGACGTTTTATTTTTTATGAATACCAAATTCTTATTTGATTCACAAAAGTTTCCTTTTCATGAAATGCTAGGAGAGTAATGGTTTTTGCGGATCTAAACTTTTTATTTCTTTTCTTTCCTGTTTTTCTTGGTATATATTTCCTTTTTCCTAATAGAACCTATAGAAACACTATCTTATTGATCTTTTCTTTATTTTTCTACGCCTGGGGAGAGCCTGTATACATTGTAGTAATGATCTTTTCCGTAGTACTGAATTATTTTATTGCCTTAAAGATCGGTGCTCATGAACGAAATAGAAAATTCTATATGTTTCTGGGGGTTGCCTGTAATCTATTGCTCCTGACAAGCTTCAAATACCTTGACTTTCTTATTTCAAATATCAATCTGATGCTTAACACCAACATACAGCCTCTTAAAATACCTCTCCCAATTGGCATATCTTTTTATACATTTCATCTTATTACGTATTTGAATGATATTTACTCAGGACGCTCACAACCTCAGAAGAACATGGTAATTCTTGGAGGTTACGTTGCCGCATTCCCTCAGCTTGTAGCGGGACCCATTGTCCGTTATCACACCATCTCCGATGAATTCCATCATCGCACAGAGAATATTGATAATTTTGTTGCTGGGATCCGAAGGTTTATCGTTGGACTGTCCAAAAAGGTGATCATTGCTAACAATATGGCTTTTATTGCTGACACGCTCCTTAAAGAATTACCGGAAAATTACGGTGCCATAGGAGCCTGGATCATCCTTTTATCGTACTCGATTCAAATATATTATGATTTCAGTGGATATTCGGACATGGCTGTTGGGATAGGAAGGATGCTGGGCTTTCATTATTTAGAAAACTTTAATTACCCATATATTGCAAGGTCTATCACTGATTTTTGGAGAAGATGGCATATTTCATTAACAACATTCTTTCGTGATTATGTTTATATCCCCTTAGGCGGAAATCGTGTTCATCAAACGAGATGGTTACTGAATATCTTGTTTATTTGGTGCCTTACAGGCCTGTGGCATGGGGCAAAATGGAATTATATCCTTTGGGGGCTCTATTACGGTATCATTTTGATCATAGAAAAGACCCTGATCGGGAAAAATCTTGAAAAACTCCCTGCTTTTGTTTCTCGTTCATATGTCATATTCTTTACATTATTAGGATGGGCGCTTTTCCGGATTGAAGACATCAGCGAACTAAAAGAATTCCTTAGAACCTTGCTGGGTGTGCATGGCTGTGGATTCCTGGAAACATTCATCTATACTCAAACCCTTCAACTGCACTATATTTTATTATTAATTATAGGCATTGTGTTTTGTACACCTCTTGCAAAACGCATGGAATCCTATTGTTACAGGACAATTTGGGGAAGTATTGTTGCTGATTCATGGCTGATCATCTTATTTATTATTTCCATCTTTCTATTGATAGTGGGTTCCTATAATCCTTTTATCTATTTCAGGTTCTAGTTTAAGATCATTAACAGTAATCGTTTTCCTGGAAAGCGTTTTCTTGACTTGATTTTTTGGTGAGCACATTGACAACCCCAAAAATATGTGTTACTTTTGTAAACAGAAGCACAATGCGACAAAGGTAAACTACGCGGAAGCGTAGGACACAAAGCTATAGGGCCTTAATCCAGCAGCAAACGGACAGGCAGCCAGTTGCCAAACAAAGATCTACCAGGCAAACCTATTCTTTGTGTAAGCAAGGAATAGGTTTTTTAATGCCTAAAAGAACAGGAAAAAGGGAGGACCCCATGAATACCCCAAAAACCTTATTAGCACTGATAGTTGTTCTAGGACTTGGCTGCACCTTAAGTCATGCATCTACCTATTATGTGCGTACGGATGGCGGAAGCTCTACCCAATGCACCGGCTTGGCCAATGCGGCCTATCCTGGTTCAGGGGTTGGAATGCCTTGTGCTTTTAATCACCCTGTATGGGCATTGGGCGCCAAAGGGACTACTGGCAAATTACTTGGTGGTGATACGCTCATCATTGATGACACGAATCGTGCAACCGGTGCACAAGCACAATATAAGATCGGTTATGGGATGCCCAACACTGTTTCGGCAAACTGTTACCTAAATTGGACGTATGACTGCGTTATGTCTGCTGTCCCATCAGGACCTGATGCCGCACATCCAACAAAAATAGTCGGCAGCAGCTATAATTCCGGTTGCACTAAAAAACCACAATTATGGGGGACGGATGGTGTTGCTCATTTGTTAAATCTTTCTAATCGTTCGAACATAGAAGTATCATGTATGGAATTAACTGACCACAGTAATTGTGGTTTACGTGTCGGATCTCCTCTTTGCGCTGAAAACTGGAACAAAGGCACATTAAGCGGCCCATTTGGTAGAAACGGAATTTTCGCTCAAGGTGGTAGCAATTTTACGTTCACTAACCTGGATGTTCATGGATTAGCTTCCGCCGGTTTTCATATGGGAGGTATAAACAGTATTACTTTCTCAAAAGTTAATATGGACGGTAACTACTCGTCTAACTGGAACGGAGACGTTGGGTCAGTCGGCACAACTAGTTATAACTCTGGTAATATTATCCTTGATCAGGTTAAGAACCGCTTTGCGGGCTGTTCAGAGGCCTATCCACGCAGCGCAAGCTTTACAAGCGCTGACTACAGCAATTGCGCTGATCAAAATGATGCTGGAAACCCGGGTTATGGAGATGGGATCGGGATGTACAGAACTGGCGGCAACTGGATCATAACAAACAGCGACATAAGTCATAACACGCAAGACGGACTTGATCTACTTTACCATGACTCTACTGGTTTTATTTCAATACAACGATCCTTATTTGAAGGCAACAACGGGAATCAAATAAAAACACATGCACCAAATGTTGACATCCAAAACTCAGTTATTATCAGCAATTGTAATTATTTGAAAAATACCAACAAAGTCAAGAATACAACTTCTTGGTCAAGCTGTAGAGCAGGAGGGGATGCCATTGCGATGTCAATCACTAAAGGCGGCATCTACAAAATTCTTAACTCAACTATCTACTCAGACGGAAACTCAGGAGTTATGGTTGCCAATTCAGGCTCCTGCGATGGAACAGAGAAGTATACTTTCCGAAACAATATTAATGTTGGCAATGGAATGAGCAGTATGTATATTCGAATAATGCCTTCAACATGTTCTGTTGCTCCCTTAGATACTGATTATACTAATATTTATAATGTATCAAGTGCTTTCTGCCCCTCAGGATCACATAACAAATGCAACACAGATCCCAAATGGGTTGCACCGATCAGCCAAACGGCAGATTCAAATGTGCCCAACATCGCTCTGCAATCTACTTCCCCAGCACTAGGATCTGGGCTAGTCATTGCTGGTGTGTCAAGCCTTGATTATCTGGGCGTTGATCGCGGAACGGCAGCTTGGAGTATGGGCGCCATTAACAAAGCCTCAACGGCTGCCCCAGTTGTTGGATCGACTAGTGCTACCACTACTACACCACCTGTTATCACAAAACCTGTTCCAGCAACAACCACAACAACTACGACCACAACAAACACAACGACTACAGCCTCTAAACCAACAACGACTACATCCACCAAACCAACAACCACAGTAAAACCGAAATGGATGTCGTTTGTTGTAAAAAAATAGGCTAAATCGAACAATACAAAAGGGCGGGAATCATTCCCGCCCTTTTCCATTCTCACTTTGTTGCTTGTATTTGACCTTGTAAATTATATACTAAAACCATGAACAAAGGCGCCACCCTGGTTGAACTGCTCGTCTGCGCGTATATCCTTTTGATCGGAATATGCGGTTCCTTTTTATTGACGATCAATTTAATGAAATCAGCCCGTTCTTCCTGGGATACAACGGTCGCCGTGACCCATGCGGAAAGCTTGTTAGAAGAAATGCAGAACAAGCCGGGTCTGTATGATATCGTCAACACCAATTGGGAAGAATGGACGCGATCAAAGAAGCTGATCACGTTGCCTCAAGAAAAAATATCGGTTAAATATGCGGATCCATTAAACGACCCGTTAGACATCACAATTGCCGTGCAATGGCAAAAAGATAAAGAAGCAGGGGCCATTGCCCTTCAAACAATGTTAACGAAATGATCCAGATCAACAAAAAAGCCCATACCCTGATGGAAACGATTGTCTCAGTGGCCATTTTCATTACCATCTTGGGCGCCATTTATAGTTCATTCCTCATTGCCCAGAAATCCATGAACATTAGCTCAAATGTTGTTGAACCTAAACAGCAACTCCGAAGGGCAATCATTTCGATGGTGGGGGAGTTACGGGAAGCTTCCAACCTTTTTACCACCCAAGATGACCATAGTTTCAAACTGACATTCCAACATCCCACATACGGCGAAGTCCAATATTCCTGGGATTCGAAAGGGGAAAATGCCGGTGCCATTGTCAGGACAAACTATACAAACAAACGGATCCTGGCACACGATATTTCAAACCTTAGCATTACCCAGGAACTCAACAATGCTGTTGAAATTGAAGTCAGTATTGGTAAAGATAAAGACACCACACTAAAACAAAAAGTGGCCTTAAGGCCTCAAACGGGTTTGTTCGCCCAGAGTGCTAATGAAAAGATTAAATAACAGAGGATCTTTACTTCTTGTTGCCACAATATTCCTGTATGTCATCATCATGATATCAGCAGCGGTGGCGCTGGTGTGCTCGCAGGAGATCGGCTATGCCCGTCAGTATTATCACGGGACAAGGGCATTCTGGCTGGCAGAAGCTGGGATCAACAAATACATGAAAGACCCAGCACTGTTAGACGCCGCCACGAGCAAAGAATATGATTACGGTAACGGTAAGCTACTTCTTACCAAGGATGATTCCAAACCGGGTTTGCGCTTGATCGTCTCAACTGGAACATTTGCCGGCATCTCAAAAAAGATCCAGATCACATACTTGTCCAGCGTTCCGGAAGTTTACAAAAATGCCTTATCCAGCAACGGCAACATCAGTATTAATGGCGATAAAACAAGCGCCTATCTTAGCGGCCAGATCCGCATCAACGGCAATGTCACGGGCAGTTCCCATAATGCTGAGGTATTCTTTGAGAATATTGCTCAGGGTGTTGACAATAACCTGACCTCACTGGTCTTTAATAATTCCCAAAGCGCGGTGACTCTGGATAACTTTACCAATCAAATGAACGTTCTGGTCGCAAGCTATCCGCAGGATCAGGTCGTGAATATAAAAAATGACAACCTGACAGTGACCGCAGACACATTAAACGGTAAAAAGATCGTTTATGTAGAGGGCAATGTCACTATCAATTCCAACGACGTGATCAATGCCGGGCAGAATATCACCATCATCGCCAGTGGAACCGTGACCTTTAACCAGTCCGGAGAACAACCGGAAAATTCTCAATTGAACATCATTGCCTACGGCGGGTATAATGAAACTGTCAGCAAGCCCAGCAGCTACCGGGGGCTGATCTATACTCATGGCACAGCCAAATTCGACAAGATCAAGGCCGCATCGGTAAGTAACGGCAGCATCATCGCGGACGGAGGCGTTGTGTTAGGAGATATTTGGGCGACCAAGATCTTTAAATACGCGGACATGGCCACCAATGAAAAATACCCGTCAGGGTTTGAAGCATTTACAGGAGGGACAATATCGATCATGTCCGAAAAACCGATCGCCTGGAAACAATTATGGAATTAACGATCTTAATGTACCATGGGATAACATCTCACAACTCTCCGGCATTGCAAAACAGGGAGGAAGGGGCAGAGCTCTACGATGTGACGTGGGAAAATTTCCGTGCCCAAATGGCTTTAGCGGCAAAACACAAAGACAACCTCTTGATCACATTTGACGACGGGGAAATGAACAATTATACCAACGCTTTCCCTATTCTCAAAGAATTTGGCCTGACAGGACTTTTTTTTGTGATCGTCGACCGGGTGGGTACGCAAGGGTATTTAACCTGGGATCAAATAAGAATGATGGCAGCAGAGGGAATGCGTTTTGGCTCGCATGGACTAACGCATAAGATCTTAACTCAACTTAACAATGAAGAACTCGTCAGGGAATTGTCTTTATCTAAAAAGATTCTGGAAAATAATCTGGGAATAATCATAGAAGACATATCAATTCCCCGAGGATTCTGTAATGACTCGGTGATCAATGAAGCCCACGCACAAGGATTTAAAAATGTCTACATATCCCATAAACCTCCAAGTCTAAAAGCCAACGGCATCCCCAGGATGGCTGTCAAAGGTAATTGGGATATAGTTCGATTTAAAAAAGCTCTGGCAGGAAGGATCCCTATGGGAGACCTGATCAAAGGGGCGGTCTTAACAACCGCAAAAACCATTCTTGGAGATACTGGCTATAATGATCTCCGTAAAAAACTTGTTAAGAAAAAATTATGACGATCGTATTCTGGCTATTTTTATTCCTGATCATCTATTGTTATTTCGGCTATCCATTCATCATCGCTCTGTTAGCGAAACTGTTCCCTCGAAAAGTCCTCAAAGCAAGATTTCAGCCGTTTGTGTCCATTGTGATCTCTGTCTATAACGAAGAGGATGTGATCGCCCGCAAGATCGACAATCTGCTGGCACTGGATTATCCTGCCTCCAAATTGGAGATCTGGATCGGTTCCGACGGATCAACAGACCGCACCAATGAGATCATTCTCAATTACAAAGATCCAAGAGTACATCTGGCAGCCTACGACGGACGTTCCGGTAAAATGCTGACCGTTTCCCGCTTGATCGAACAAGCCAAAGGAGAGATCATCTTTTTTAATGATGCCCGGCAAACCCTAGCACCTGACGCGCTCAAAAATTTAGTAGAGAATTTCTCCGACCCAAAAGTGGGCTGCGCCAGCGGTGAATTGATCCTGACGGATGAGAAGGGGGGAGCGACCGCTAAAGGCATCAATGTCTATTGGGAGTATGAAAAATATATCCGCAACGCGGAAAGCAACGTTCACTCCATGCTGGGTGCGACTGGCGCTATCTACGCGATCCGTAAAAAACTGTTCCGGCCCGGCCCGGCCAATGTAGTTCTAGATGACATGTATACACCGCTTCAGATCATCCAACAGGGTTTCCGTGCCATTTTTGACGGCAGTGCCCATGCCTTTGACAAAGCCGCCCAAACCGCCAATGAAGAACACCGGCGTAAGGCCAGAACCCTTTACGGCAATTACCAGATCTTTTACCTCTTTGCAGGACTTTTCAATCCATTCACCAGTCCAGTTGCTATTCAGTTCTTTTCCCACAAATTGCTGCGCGTTCTGGTGCCGTTCATGATGATCGCTTTAGTTCCTGTTAACGCATTGATTCTTAATGCACATCCCGTATATAAATTCTTCCTTTTTAGTCAAATTTGCTTTTATGGTCTGGCATGCATGGGAGCCTTGTCAAGAAACCAAAAGTATGGTATCTTATCCCGGGTTTCGAAGATCGCCTACATACCATATGTATTCTGTCTTCTGAATTTCTCAGCCTTAGCGGGATTTTACCGTTTTATTAACGCAAAACAGGAAATCACATGGCAAAAAGCCAGGCAGCAGGACAACTAAAAACCTCCACACAGCTTTTGATCGCGGGCATTCTGGCGCTTTTGATCTATATCCCGACTTTTTTCTGGTTGTGGGAACGCTGGTTCTCCCGTGATTCCTATTACAGCCACGGCCCTTTGATCCCATTCGTCACTGCTTATCTGATCTGGCTTAAAAAAGACGTTCTAAAGACCCTGATACCTGAAACAAGTAAGTGGGGGATGGGACTATTTTTTACCGGTATCGGCATCCACATCTTCAGCGCCCTGTTCAGGGTGTATTTTAGCTCTGGATTATCCATGATCTTGGTCATATTTGCCCTTGTGCTTCATTTTTATGGCAGCAAGATACTCAAACAAATATTGTTTCCGCTGTTATTCCTTGTCTTCATGGTGCCTTTGCCAATGGTGGTGGTGGCCAATATCAGCTTTAAATTAAAGATCATGGCCGCGACGATCTCCGTTCATCTTTTAAACGCCATGCACATATATTGTATACAGGACGGCAGTGCCATCATCATGCGCCATGCCTATGTGGTGGTCGATGATGTCTGCAGCGGCCTGCGCTCCTTGATCACCTTGCTGGCTTTGGGAAGCCTTTTTGCCTATTGGATGAAGTCCAGCAGGCGTAATAAGATCATTTTAATGGTGTTGACAGTTCCGATCGCGGTGATGGCTAATGTCGCGCGCATCATGTTTTTGGCCTTTGTCAATGAGGTGTGGGGGTCAAAAGCCGCATCTGGCGCCTTACACGACGCCTCCGGCTTTGTCGCATTTGCTTCGGCTTTTGCCTTGCTCTACGCTGCCTGTAAAACCCTGGAGTGATGATGAATAACAATTCCTTTAAACTGATCTGTATCACGCTCGTCATCACCCTGGGATTATCCTGGCTTTTGTATTTTCGCCAGGAAAACCAGGCGGATACGGTCGATATCAACAAATTCCCCAAAACTATTGGGACGTGGGTTGCCAAAGAACTACCGATCACCAAAGAAGAGTTCGCCATTTTAGAAACACGCAATGCTTTTGCCCGCAAATATACAAACTCTGTAGACGGATCATCTGTGACGATGTTCATCGTCTATTCACAGACAAACCGGAAGGTGGCCCATCCTCCGGAAGTCTGCTACACGGGCAGCGGGATCGCTGTCCAGGCTGCGCCGCGCAATCAATTCAGCGTCAAATATAAGAACCTGCCGATCATTGCAAATGTTTTACGTTTAAATAAAGAAAATTTAGATCAAATGGTATTCTACTGGTTTAAGGTGGGGAAGGATTTCACCGCTAGTTACTGGAAACAGCAGGGACTTATAGCGTTACACACATTATTGGGTCAAAAAACCAGCAGCGCGCTCGTGCGTTTGTCTACGGATATCATCGAAAATGACAAAGAAAAAGCCTCAAAAACATTACGCACATTTACCGATGTCATTACGCAACAATTGTTTGCGTATTTACCGTAAAAATACGTATTTTGATGCTTGACTTTTAAAAATTTTATGATATATTTGTCGAGTCAGAACAGTAGTATCTTGTGACGGGACATGTTCTTTAAATAGATGTTTGCCTTAAAAGTTTAGATGCCAAGATTTTGTGGTCATATTTTTATACCATACCTAAAATCCGCAAAATTCATAATCTAAGCAATACAAACAAAATCGTTTACAAAAAAACGAAGTGTTCTTTTTTTAAATTTTTTATGAAAGTTGGTACTAAAACAATGCGTATTTCTACAACAACATTAACTGTGCTTTTTTTGCTGGTCCTGGCAAGCGCTTGCTTAAGCGTTAATGCCTGGTCCGCTGTTGAATTTGTTAAATCAACGGATTCTGCGACCCAGATCGCTCAGCTGGACCTTTCGATCCCTGCCCCATTTAAACCTTTTAGCGCTGTCCCTGAACCAACCAGTTTGGCCTTGATGGGCGGCGGTTTACTCAGCATGGTCTTGGCATTTCTGCGCAGGACCTACTCCATCACTAAAAGAGCGATCGACATCATTCTTTCAGTTGTGGGGATTATCCTTACTTCACCTTTAATGCTTCTGGCAGTTGTTTTGATCAAATTAGGCTCCAAAGGACCGGTCATCTATTCACAAGTACGTGTCGGCCGTAACGGCGAATTATTCAACATTTACAAATTCCGCACCATGAAAGTGGATGCAGAAAAAGCAACAGGCCCGGTCTGGGCTCAAAAAAATGACAACCGCCTGATCCCGTTTGGCAGCTTCATGAGAAAGTCTCGTATTGATGAGCTTCCTCAATTCATCAATGTCATCATGGGGGATATGAGCGTGATCGGCCCTCGTCCGGAACGCCCGATCTTCGTTGAACAGTTCAAAGAGCAAATTACCGACTATGGTAAGAGACTGGATGTCAAGCCAGGCATAACTGGTTTAGCTCAAGTCTGTCATCGCTACGATGAGACCATAGACGATGTGAGAAAAAAGATCAAATATGACATTCTGTATATCAAGAAAATGTGTTTCTGGACTGATCTAACCATCATTGCCAGGACATTTTTAGTAGTTCTTACAGGTGCAGGAGCAAAATAGTTTTACAGGGTACAAGTTTACGTAACAACGTGGTTAAACAAAGGGGAGAAGAAATGAAAAAAACGCTACTCGCAGTATTCGCTGCAATGTTAGTTCTGGGAACTAACAGCGCTGCATGGGCAAACGGACCTTATACGTCCACATTGCCTACAACGGCTGGTATTCCTACACCGTTTGAAACCTACACGCCAGTTAACAATGCACCAGACGTCTTCATGGCAGTCAACTTGTTGTTAGGCAGTTCTTACGCCAGCAACGCCGCGATCGCTCCGTTAGAAGTCACTGGTAACACAAAAGATTGGCAATATGTTGGTGATGCTCTTCATGGCGGCGCTGCTTTGATCGGTTTAAGCGCTGGTAATGCCAACAGCTTGAAAGTTTATGACACTGCTACACCTGGTACAAAACTGGATGTTTTCGGAACACCGTTCTCTGGTTTTGGTTTCACTGGTGATGGCACGATTGCTGACCCATACCCGTACCAAGCCATTCCGTTAGCTTACGGAACCAAATTTGGTTGGGCTTTAAGCAGCTATAAAGCAAGCACTGGCTCAACAACTGTTTGGGATTCTGATTACACCAAGAATTCCGATAAGTTCGATCACATGATCGTTTATCACCTGCCTGCTTTGGCTGGTAAAACGATCTACGTTCAAGATACCAAAACATTGGCTATCAAATCTTACACCTACACTAATCCTTACCTGTTAGCGTGGGAAGATCTGTCTTTACGCAGCAATGGTGCGTTCAGCGATCAAGATTACAACGATATGATGTACGTTGTTGATAGCGTTCTTCCTGTACCGGAACCTTCCACCGTTGCTTTATTCGCATTCGGTCTGGTTGGCTTAGGTGTTTTCACATTACGCCGTAAATTAATGATGGCGTAATTTGCAGGACGTGGTAATATAGCTGAAGCAGGGGGAGAGATCCTTCTGCTTCAGCTAATTTTTAACCCTTAATTTGCAAGGTCTTATGGCAAAAACCATTTCACCGATCAACATCTTACGGACCACGATTTCCCTCTACAAGAACAATAAGACCATTTTCACGCCCTACATCGTACTTGTTTTTATCAACCTTTTATTTCTCCAGATCCTGTACTTTTCACCTAAATATCCGTTATCAGCATTCTTTTCCCAGATCACCAGCCGTATCTTTGGCGAACAATTTCTTCATTATCCTTACGATCTGACGCTACTGCCTAAGCTGTATTATTATGCCCAATTGACGATCTATATTTTTATCGGCTGTATTCTACTTGGCGCCTGTGCCCACATGGTCAGTGCGATCAACAACGATGAGACCGTGAATTTCAAGAACTCTGTAAAAAGATCTTTTGGTCAGTATATCCATATTTTACTTGCGACCATTTTGTCGCTTTTGTTATTCCAGGGATTAACCATCCTCAATAATATGGCGATCCTGCGGGCCTATAAGATCCGTTCTGCCAGCGGGATCTTCTTCGGGATCAAAAAAGCTATCATTGTTGGTTCTCCCTATTTTCAATATCTCTTTGGCATCATCATCGCAGCCTTGCTCGTCTATATTATCCCCATCATCGTTATTGAGAAAAAAAAGATCTTCAGTGCCATCGCCGGAAATTTTAGATCATTATGGAAAAGCTTTTGGGTAACACTTGTCATTGTGCTGCTGCCTAATTTGCTGTATCTTCCTATTCTTGTATTGCGTAATAATGTCTATTTCCTTGGCTCGATCACCGTACCGGAGATGCAGGTCTGGCTGCTTGTCCTAAGCATCTTTGCCGCGACAGCGATCGATCTTTTTGTGATATCCGCGGCCACCATTAACTACTTATTCATCAAAGAGAATTCATGAAAAAACTGATCATTATTCTTTCCGGTATCCTGCTCGTTATTTTCATCACCCTCACTGCTATGGACTGGAAGGGTACTTACGACGCTGAACGTGAATTGTGGGGATTGAACCGTCAGTTGGTCAAGATCTCTGGGAACAAAGAAGCTACTCCTGATTATGTGATCGAGCAATTAGCGAATAAATACCGCGCTTTCATTAAGGATTATCCACGCTCGTCCAACACAATGACCGCCCAGCTGGTCATGGGTAATCTTTATCTGTTTAAAAAGAACTATGTCAAAGCCCGCGAAGAATTCCAAAAAGCGTTGACCATCTATCCAAAAGATAAAGACCTGATGGCGCAGGCTAAAGTGGCGATCGCCAAGACCTACGAAATAGACAATAATTGGGTTAAAGCATATCCTTATTATCAGGATGCCATGGCTAATTACCCTTTGACAGAAACAGGATTTAGCGTTCCTGAATATTTGGCTCGCCGTTACAAATCCCTGGGTCTAAACGATGAAGCTAACTCCGCTTATGAAAAAGCCGTTGTTTTCTATAAAAAGATCGCTTCCGATAACCCCAAAACAGTCTATGAAACCAGTGCGCTTAAAATGATCATTGTCTGCAAATTGTCCCAAAGCCGCTGGAAAGAAGCTTCTGAAGAAATGTTCAACCTTATGATGAAGAATCCTACAGGTCAGATCTTGGGGGAATGCTTAAAAGGTATTAACGAATTATGTTTGATCAAGATCCGTAACTACGACGAAACCATCGGCTACTACAAAGCGTTCCTGGCGAAATATCCCAAACATCCAGTTATCCCAACGCTCAAAAAAATGATCGCCGGTCTTGAGACTTTAAAAGAGAAGAATATCAGGGTCAGCACAAAAGACCCACAACCAGCCGCTCCATAAGAACATCCATTCTCATTTATGATAAGCTGGGAACCAAAAGCCAAAGACCTTTTTGACCAGCTCATTGCCGAAGTTCCCGTCTTTATGCGCACGATCGCGCATGACAAAGTCCTCAAACAGATCTCTCATATTGCCGAAACCAGCAGGGGAGAGGTCACTGTTAAGGATGTCGTTGACGCCTTCTTTATCGCCACCCCATTCGGATTTCACGGCCCTCTTAAATCGGATATGAAGAAGTTGGGCATCGACTATACCCAATATGGCCATCCCGCCTAAAATAACCATCATTACCGCTGTCTACCAGGGTGCTTCAGCGATCGAAGGATGTATCCGATCGGTCATTGACCAGGGATATGACGCCCTCGAGCATATTATCATCGACGGTGGTTCGAGCGACGGGACAGTTGATATTATCCAGAGATTCGCGGATAAATATCCCCATATTAGATTTATCTCCGAAAAAGATTCAGGGCAATCAGAAGCCCTTAACAAAGGGATCCGGATGGCCAATGCGCCGATCATTGGCATCTTGAATGTGGATGATTTCTATGAGCCAAACGTTTTAAAAAGGATCGATGTGCTTGTGGCGCAATTAAAAGAACCATCTTTGCTGGTCGGCAACTGCAATTTACGCGGCGTAAACGATGTTATAACAGGTATCAATGCGCCTAAAAGACTTCGTTTAAGAGATCTTCTGCTTGGATGGTCAATTAACCCATTTCCCGTTAATCCATCCGCATATTTCTATCACAGATCGCTCCATGAAAAGATTGGTTACTATAATGAAAAAGACCATTTCTCCATGGATGTGCATTTTCTTTTTAAAGCCGTAAAAGTTGCCAATGTACGCTATTTTAATGAAGTATGGGGGAATTTCCGTTTCATACCGGGGACTAAAACCTATGAAGACGTAAAGAACGGGACAAATAAAAAGAGGGTTGCTGTCATATATAGTTCATATATTGAAGAACTTCCTTTGCTCAGCCGCATTTGGGTCAAGCTGATGCGCCTAGGTAAGACAGCTTATTTTTATTACCGTCTGGAACATTATTTAAAACACCCCAGAGATATTGGCCGGGTTATTGGAAAGATCTTTGCAAACCCCTGATTTTTGCTTCTTTGAAAACTTCCTATAATATATGTTATGTTAAGTACGTATATATAAAAGTAGACCCATTCTCTTTTAACCATCGCTCATCCTGTTTATAGTCTGGGATCATCCGTTCAACTTCGTGCCAGAACCTTTGGCTATGGTTCTGCTGCTTCAGGTGCATCAACTCATGCACCACCAAATAATCCTGTATCCTCTCAGGCATCAAGATCAGACGCCAATTAAACACCATACCCCCTTTGGAACTGCATGAGCCCCAGCGGGTCCTGGCATTACCAACCTTTATCGTTTGATAGGTCACATTTGCAAGCCCAGCATAGTGTTTAACCCTTTGGGTCAACTTATCTAATGCCTGGGCCTTATAGGCCATTTTCTGGGCCTTTGTGAGGGTTATTTGCGGGATTTCCTGGCGTTTCCTGGCTGATTCCTGCTTTTTAATGATCCAGCCAGCTTTCTGGGAAACCAGACGGTTGATCTCATCAATAGACACCCAGTGCGGTGCCCGGACAACAAGCTTGGCAGCCCTGGTAACGATCAAGCCAATGCTTTTACGGCGACAACGGATCAATTGATCGATCTTTATTGTTGAAGAAAACATGATAGAGGAATCACTATTTTCAAATAGTAATTTGTTCAGGAGCTCTGCCATGAGGCGTCATGGCTTCAACAGCGGTTATGGTGATGACCGCCAAATGATAATTTGGATCAGCAGCACCCGCAAAATATTGTCGCAACATCGGCACATTCTCAAAAACAATCTCTTTCTTTTTGAGGTCATTGGTCAACACCGCAGTTCCGGTTGCGCGGCAATACCACATTTTACGGTCCACAAAACAGACTTCGACCTTCGGGTTAGCCTTGATCTGCGGGATAGTCCTGGACCTTCCTAAAAGCGCCAACAATAATTCACCTTCTTCCGTTAAATAAGGCATCATTGGCCTGACCCGAGGTTGATCCCCCTCAGTTGTCGCCAAAAAACCAAAACCCGCATCACGGATAATATCGATCGCTTCTTCTGTTGTCATAAACACCTGCCTTATGATTTTTGTTTAAATTTTGAAGTCCCCAGAAACTCTTTGTTCTTGACCGCGATCAATTCCGCACAAATAGAGACCGCAATTTCTTCCGGCGTCTGACTTCCGATATCATGCCCCATAGGGATAGACAAACGGTCCAACTTCCCATCGCTGATACCAGCATCTTTCAACCGCTTAAGGAACTTGATCCGTTTTGGCTGACTGGAGATCACACCAATATAAGCAACATCAAGCTTGATCGCCGCCTTTAAACATTCAAAATCCTGCTCATTGCCCTGCGTCACAATCGTTATATAGCACCCCGCCCCGATCTTTATTTTTGATAATTCCTTGGCATGGTCGCCCAGAATAATACGATCCACATGCGGGAATCTTTTCTTATTGGCGAACTGCTTACGGTCATCAATGATCGTCACGGAAAAACGCAGCACTTTGGCCAGCCACGATAACGGCAACGCAATATGACCCGCTCCGCAGATGATCAATTGAGCCTTAGGCAGAACAGGCTCAATAAAAACCTTCATCTGGCCGCCGCATATCGATTCCCCCACGCGGCCGAAATAATTATAGGTAACTGTTGCGGGTTTTTGGGATTGAATAGACTTCAGACACTCAGCGATGGCCGCTTTTTCATTGCGGCCACCGCCGATAGAACCCCACGATGAACCATCTTCAAAAACGATCATCTTGGCCCCAGCTTTACGCGGAGTCCCCTTCACTGTTGCCTCGATGATGGTGGCAAAAGCGAACGGTTTTCCAAGATCTGAACACGCGATCGCTTTTGAAAGAATGTCTTCCAATTTATTTTACGTAAGCATGAAGGATCTTCTGTTCTTCAACCGGCCTGTCCCCCGGACCAGTAGCCGTACCCTCAATGGCTGCTACAGCATCATAACCATTGACGACTTCACCAAAAATAGTGTGTCTATTGGCTAACCACGGCGTTGGGGCTGTGGTGATAAAGAACTGGCTGCCGTTGGTCGATGGACCAGCATTAGCCATTGCCAGGATGCCCTTGCGGTCAAAAGTCAGATTGGGTGAAAATTCATCTTCAAATGGCTGACCCCAGATGCTTTCCCCGCCGCGTCCAGTCCCTGTCGGGTCGCCTCCCTGGATCATGAAATTCTTAATGACACGATGGAAGATCAAACCTTCATAATAACCCTTCTTGATCAATCCAACAAAATTCTCAACAGCCTTGGGCGCTTCATTTGGATACAATTTAATTTCTATATCCCCGTGAATGGTTTGCAAAACAGCGGTTGTCGGCATTTCATCTCCTTGTGCTTTGGTTAATACAAAAAAAGGCAAGATCAACACACACAACATTAAAATAACATTACGCATCTGTTTTCTCCTTGTAATAATTGCGGAATCCTCTTAATTGTTCCCGCAAATGTTTGATCTCTTCATCTAAGATCGCCCGGACATTCTCAAATTCCTTACGGTGCAAGCGCTCATTCTCCAACTGCTCCTGCAGCCGATCAATGATCTTGTTCTTTTCGAATAATAAATTCTCCAGTTTACCGATCTTATCCAGCGTCGCACCTGGCAAGGGTTCCCGCCTTGGGGCATCAACAATTGGCCTCGGCAGGTCCACGTAGGGCGCATCCACCACAACCTCGTCACTCGGCTGGGCATCAGGACGTAAATGAGGTCTATTCCAGGGAAAATTAAAATCGGGACGGTTTAGCTTCACATACATCTCCGGCCACAGCAACCGGTAAGCTGTATACAAACCAATACTAGCGATGAATAAAAAAAATAAAAGGAACATGGGATCAAATGTACTATAATTTATTTATGTATTCAGCGATCATACTCAGCGCCGGACAAAGCACGCGTTTCGGCTCCCCTAAAGCACTCGCAATAATTAACAATACAACATCCATTGAACATATTCAACATAAGCTTTTAATTTCAAACATTGCAGAGATCATTGTTGTTTTAGGCCATAACCATGATGTAATTATACCCCATTTATTGCCTGATGCCAAAGTGCGGATGATCTATAATACCGACCATTTGAAAGGGCAATTTTCGTCGATACAATGCGGAATGAGAGCATGTTCGGAAAATACGGAAGGCGCTTTGATCTGGCCTGTTGACTGCCCCTGGATAAAGAGCGCAACAGCTGCCGAATTGATTAGAGCCCACAATGATAATTCAATTGGAATACTGCTCCCAACCTACCAGGGAAAGAACGGACACCCCCCTCTTATCCCGCGATCATTATTCGAGCAAATACTGAGATCACCACTGGATAGCAGATTAAATCACTTCATCAAAAAAATGCCGCATTCTCACATTGAGATCAACGACCCAGGGATCATCGAGTCGTTTAATACACCTGAAGAATTAAAAGAATTCAACAGCTGATTATTTTAGTACGAGGACTTTAGCGGAAAATTCGCAGCGCACATAGGCATTGCCTAACAGCTGCTGGAATTTGATACTTTTCCACGAACCCGTGGCATTGGACTGGATATCGGTAATGACATCACCGCCCATGATCGCCGCTTCCTGTTTGAGTTTAGGAAGAACGTCTTCAAAAGACTGCCGACGCTCGGTTGTGACGGTCACGATACCGATCTGCTCCGAAGGCTGATCGACCTTTTCCAGATATTGAACTTCATCGATCGACTTCTTTGGCGGGAAGAAATCCTGCGTGGTGTCTTTAGAATCAATGGAATAAAAACTGCAGCCCGTAAAGGACGCAGCCAGGACAAACATCATTAAAGTCAGCGTAATATTTTTCATAGTTTTTAATTATATCCGGAAAATTGGTTATGACAATAAAAATTATTTGATTTCCTTTAGCTTTAGCGCCCGGATGATCTTTTCTGGCGTGATGGGCAGATCCCAAATACGGACACCGATCGCATCCTCCACCGCATTGGCAATGGCCGCAGATGTGGGCAACAAAGAAGCCTCCCCCATGCCCTTGGCACCAAAAGGCCCTTCAGGATCATTAGTCTCGATCAAGATCGAATTCATTTTAGGGATACCGATCGAGCGCGGTACGCGGTAGCCCGCAAAATTTGGATTTAATACACGGCCATTTTTAAAGCGAAGATCCTCATAAAAGGTGTAACCGATCCCCATCGCCAAAGAACCTTCGATCTGAGCCTCCACCGACTGAGGGTTTATAGCCTTGCCTATATCATGAGCATCCCACAATTCCAAAAGCTTCACCTCACCAGTGTCCGTATCAACTTCCACTTCCGCGATCTGGGCTTCAAAACCATAACTTCCCGAAACATTCCCTTCCCCTGTCCGAAAATCGATCGGGGATGTTTTGGGATTGTAACTACCGCGTCCAATGATCTGTTTGCCGTAGTTAAAGGAATAACACAACTCCAGCGCTTTATCAAAGGTCATTAATTTACGGCCATCCTGACGAACGATCACCTGCTCCGCTTTAATGTCCAGATCCTTGATATTTAAATTAAGCTCTTTGGCCACCACTTCCAATATCTGCATTTTCGCATCGCGACCACCCAAAAGGGCCGCATTCCCGGAAATGAACGTGACCCGGCTGGCAAATGAACCCGTATCAAACGGCGTGATCTCTGTATCACCCGCCTTACATTTAATGCGGCTAAAACTCACCCCTAATTCATGCGCAGCGATCTGAGATAACGCCGTATTGGAACCTTGCCCGGTATCCGCAGCACCGGTAAATAAGTATACCGAACCGTCTTCCTCGACCTTGACAATGGCCCCCGCGCTTTCATGGGATTTATACATCTTAGAACCCATCACATCCGCAGCGATCCCGATACCAATGCCGCGTTTTAAATGCTTCTGCTTACCCCTCTTCTCTTTCCATCCCGACGCTGCACAGGCTTTCTCAATGCAATCTTTCAAGCCGTTGGTCGTGAGCACCATTTTATTGATCGTGGTCATGTTGGGTTCAGTGATATTCTTCAGACGAAAATCCACTGGATCCATCCCGATCGCAGCAGCGATCAGGTCCATATGGGACTCGATCGCAAAACCGCTTTGAACCCCACCGAAGCCGCGCATCGCACCGCTGATCGGATTATTGGTGTAGACGCGGTATCCGGTCATACGGAAATGCTGTAATTTATACACCATGAAAATACGCATCATGGCCGCCGCCAAAACCGTCGGGCCATAGCTGCAATAGGCTCCGCCGTCCGCCAAAACCTCGCCGGTCATCGCCAGAATAGTCCCATCCTTCTTCACCCCTGTCTTAACCCGGTAGATCATCCCATGCTTACGGCGCGTGGTCGTGAATTCTTCCTCACGGGTCAAAACGATCTTAACTGGTACCCCGCCCGCTTTCTTTGACAACAGACAGGCAGAAAAATCCATCGGCAACATTTCCAGTTTTCCGCCAAAGCCGCCGCCGGTCGGCATCTTAATGACACGGATATCATTGAGGTCCATCTTAAGCGTTTTGGCCATGGCTTCGCGGACCTTAAACGGCGCCTGCGACGATGACCATAATGTTATTTTATTCGTGAAGGTCTCCCACTGGCCGATACAAACATGCGGCTCCATGGGCGACGGATGAGCAACTGGGCACCAGAATTTATCCTCCCGCACATAATCCGCTTCTTTCATCACACGTTCAGGATTTCCGAAATTAACCGGCAGGATGACAGCGATATTATTCAATGATTCATGGATCTGAGGAGCGCCGGGCTTGATCGCTTCTTCTATTTCAAAGACCCCTGGCAAGACTTCATATTGAACATCAATAAGCTTCAATGCCGCCATGGCCGTTTCTTCATCCACCGCAGCGACAGCCGCAACCTCATCTCCAATGTAGCGGACTTTTTCACTCTCGAGCGCCATTTGATCGACCGTGTGTGGAAAGAAATATTCATTAGAACCAAATTTTATTTGATAGGTGTCACGCGCTGTCACGACCGCTTTAACACCAGGAAGACTTTCTGCTTTGGATGTGTCGATCTTAATGATCTTAGCGTGCGCATGCGGCGAGCGAAGCATTTTTCCAACCAACATCCCCGGAAAACTAAGATCAAACGCATACTTTAACTGTCCAGTAACAACACCCTTGCCCTCAAGGCGCGGGACACTTTTCCCTACCGGATCTACATACGCATCAGCAAATTTTGATTTAGACGTTAAAGCCATTATTGATCCCCTGCCATCTTTTTGCCTGCCGCCTTCACAGCTTCAAAGATCTTCGGATATCCCGCACAACGGCAAATATTGCCATCTAACCCATATTCAATATCTTTTTGAGTAGGATGCGGATTTTTATGAAGTAATGCAGTTGAGGACATGATCATTCCCGGGATACAGAAACCGCATTGCGATGAACCATGATCGACAAAAGCCTGCTGCACTGGTGTTAAGACATCATTTGTTGCAAGCCCCTCGATCGTTGTGATCTCTTTTCCTTCAAGCGTCGCCGCTAATGTAATGCATGACAGGACCGCATCACCGTTAACAATGCATGTGCACGTTCCGCATTCACTTTCCTGGCAAGCTGTTTTGGTGCCGGTTAAGCCGAGCTTATCTCTCAAGACTTCCAATAGCGTCTCATGCCCCTCAAGCTCTAGTGGAATATTCTGACCATTGATCTTCAGGGTAATATTCATGATGCTCCTTGCTGGATCAAAGCGATCGCCTGTTTTAATGAAACACGGAACATGTGCTGCTTATATTCCGAACTACGCTGATCATAAATGTCGTTTTGAAGATGTTCCATAGCAGAAGCAGCTAAGCCCTCGTCAGCATTGGCAGAGTTCAAATATTCTTCCAGTACACGATCTCTTTGGGCAAATGCCGTCGCGTTATTGATGCCCACACGGGTCCTGGAAAAACGTTCGTTCGTGTATTCAGCGCTTACACAAACCGCAAGCAGCGGGACGTCCACGTGCAGGGTTTTCTTGACCCGGCGATACGCCACCCTGATACGCGGATCATGAGGCAATGTCACATGTGTAAATAATGCATCACAACGCGCCCCATTCTTGAAAAACTCTTCGGCCGTACATGACGAAACTTGACCTTGTGCCGACAAAAAATGCATGACAGCGTCCAGGGCCACCATGACCGCCCCCATCTCAGTCCATGTATACCGGCAGGTCAGATTGCCGCCGATCGTTGCCATATTACGGATAGGATTCGTTGAGATATTGCGGCAGACTTCCCTTAAGATCGATAAATTATCCTTAAGAAGCGGACTCTCGAAGAGCTCACTGACAGTCGTCATGGCCTTGATCGTCAAATGGCCGCTCTCCATTGAAACACCTTTTAGCCCTTTGATATGGGTCAAGGCCAACACATGCTTAGGGGTCCGCGTGCCTTTGGTCTTCAATAATTTCAAGCTGTTAAGAAGGAATGTGCCCCCTGCCAGGACTTTCACGTCGTCCAGCTCTTTATAAAGCTTCGCCGCTTCAAGAGGCGTTGAAGGCAAATGCAGTTGAAATTTATTCAGGAGCATGGGCGCATTATAACAAATTAATCACTTCAGGCGGAAGACTTTTTAACAGCTGTGTTCCCAGGACTTTGATCGACCAGCGCAGCAGCGTGAGTTTGCGTTTTAAACGCGCCTCCGGTGTCGTTACGTTAGCCAGCCGTTTTTTTGACAAAAAGAATATTTTACGCAGCGAATTAAAGACAACCCTGGCCTCCCTGGGGCGGGTACTCGACTTGGTGATATCCTCAAGGTTTTCATAAGACAAAGCGCTGACAACACGATTATAATGATCCAATTTCTGGATCAATGTTGGCACCATCGATTCAAAATATTGATACCTGTCTAGAACGACCAAAGTATGCATGATCTCCACCTGAACGAACGGTGAATCTGTGCGGTTGAGCCTGCGCAAAAGACTTTTAATGATCGTCGGCTTTTCATCCTTAAAGATGTCCGCCCCGTATTTTTGCTTGAAAACCCGCACAGCAGCCGTTATGCGGTATGCCCCCAGGGAATCATCATCGATCATGGCGATCAATGTGTTCTTGGATTCAGTGGCGTATTTATCCGTGTAGCCGTTGATCAGCGTCAGATCATCAAAAACAGCTTCCTTACCCAGATCCGAACCCTCAACTGGATTATTTTGAGCCAATAGGGCACTGCTCCAAAAAAGGCTCAAACAACATAAATATGTGATCAACCGTTTCATAAAATAAAATCCAAAGAAATATCGATCGGCAAACGCTGTTGCGTCAGACCCCCAACAGAAATACGATCCACCCCGCAGGCCGCGTAATCCCTAATGGTATTCAGATTGATGCCGCCTGATGACTCAAGCTTCATCGAGGGATTTATAGCATCCCGTAACGCTACAGCTTTAGCCGTTTGCTTCGGTGTCATATTGTCCAGAAGAAGTATATCCGCTTTAGAGCCTAATGCCAAACGCAACTGCTCTAGATCATCCACCTCTAAAACGATCTTTTTTTTGGTCTTTTGTTTAACGACATCAACCAAATGGACAGGATTCTTATCAAACACGTAATGATTGTCCTTGATCATGACCATAGAGGCCAGATTAAAACGGTGGTTGACGCCACCTCCCGTCCTGACACCGTAACGCTCTAATTCTCGCAGCAACGGCGTTGTTTTACGGGTGTCCATGATAGCGGCAGGATGAGGCTTCACAGCCTGCACATAAAGATCAGTATTGGTCGCAATACCACTTAAATAGGTAAGAAAATTGATCGCCACACGCTCGGCAGTCAATAAGGCCCGCGTCTTCCCTTGAACCTCAGCAATGACTGTCCGCGCTTTGAGACGGTCACCGTCTTTATGAAGCGCTCTAAACTGGATCTTTGGATCAAGCTTCTTGAAAGCGGATCTGGCAAAATCGATCCCGCACAAGACGCCATTGGACTTAAACACGAGATGTGCAGAACAGGTTTGCTCTTTGGGGATCAACGCATTGGTTGAAATATCGCCGGTCCCGATATCTTCAGCGAGAGCCAAAGACACAATTTTATTGATCGTCGCTGTTTTCATTTAAGAAATGTTCGCCAAAACCAGTTTTAGTTCCGCGGCTTCTTTGCTTAGATCGGACAAACGTTCTTTCTCTTTTTCAATGACTTCAGAGGGTGCTTTGGATACAAAACCGGCATTATTCAAACGGCCGGACAAGGAGGCAATGGCCTGTTCTTTATTTTTCAGCTCCAGACCTAATCGACGCTTTTCCGCATCCAGATCAACAATACCCGAAAGAGGAACAAAGATCTTATATGCACCTGCTATCGCCGATGCCGCATCCTTAGGTGGTTTAGCCGATGCATCAATGACCAGATCTTCCAGCTTCCCTAAACGCTTGATATCGTCGGCATTCTGTTTCACCAAAAGCTCATGATCAGCCGGGATGATCAAGGCATTTAAATTTTGCAGAGGCTTTATATTCCACTGCATGCGGATGGAACGGATCGATCGGATAATATCAATGATCCCCTGCATCTGGTCAAACGCCTTCTTATCTATAACAGACTCTGAAACCTTAGGCCATGCCGCCACAGACAGACAAGCATCAGATGTTTTAAAATAACCATATAATTCTTCCGTCACAAACGGGATAAAAGGATGCAACAGCTTCAAGGATTCTTTAAGGACATACAAAGAACAGGCTGAGATACCAGGATTATCAAATTTTGATTTGATCAACTCCAAATACCAGTCGCAGTAATCCCCCCAGAAGAAATCCTGGGCCGCCACCTCCGCGTCAGAATACCGGAATGTTTCAATGCATTCAGCAACGCGCTTGATGGTCAGATCCAGACGCGCAATGATCCAACGCGACGGCAGATCCAGGTCCTCCATACAGATATTCTCATAAGCGCGGGATCCCAGCGCCGATCCGGTATTGCTAAAGACCAAACGTGACGCATTCCAGATTTTGTTGGCAAAATTCCTGCCGATCTCGAACTTTTCTTTAGAAATATAAATATCTTGCCCTGAATTATATATCAAACTAAACCGCAGAGCGTCAGCACCGTACTCCTGAATAATCTCCAGAGGATCAAGCGCATTGCCTAAGGATTTTGACATTTTACGACCTTTGGCATCACGCACGGTTCCATGGATATAAACTTGCGTAAAGGGTGCCTCTCCCATAAATTCATACCCCGCCATGATCATGCGTGCAACCCAGAAGAAAATGATCTCTGATGCCGTAAACAGCGTATTGGTCGGGTAAAAATATTTCAGATCATCATTGGTTTTCGGCCAGCCCAGGGTCGCAAAAGGCCATAACCAGGATGAGAACCAGGTATCCAGCACATCGTCATCCTGCTTTAGAGTGACATGCTTGCCGTGTTTCTTGAATGCCTGTTCTTTGGCTTCTTCCTGACTCCTGGCGACAAAAACATTGCCTTGATCATCATACCAAACAGGGATCCGATGCCCCCACCAGATCTGCCGGGAGATACACCAATCCCTGATGCCCTCCATCCAGTTGGTATAAAATTTCTCAAAACGAACAGGACGGATGATTATCTTTCCCTCTTGAACGGCTCGTAATGCCGGTTTGGCCAAAGGTGTCATTCTCACAAACCATTGTTTGGAAAGATATGGCTCAACGACCGTGTCGCAGCGGTAACAATGACCGACGCTGTGCTTATGATCCTCGATCTTGACTAAATAACCCTCTACCTCAAGCTGGGCGATCAGTTTCTTCCTGGCGTCAAAACGATCCAGATTATTATAAATACCGGCCTTTTCATTCAACCGGCCATCAGGATGCATGATATTGATAAAATCGAGCTGATGCCGCTGCCCCATCGCAAAATCATTGGGGTCGTGGGCAGGAGTGACCTTAACCGCGCCGCTGCCGAATTCAGAAGCCACATAATCATCCGCGATGATCTTGATCTCCCGATTGACGATCGGCAGGACAAGGGTTTGCCCGATGAATGCCGTATAACGCTCATCTTTCGGATTAACCGCAACAGCCGTGTCACCAAGCATTGTTTCCGGACGGGTTGTGGCCACAATGATCTCTTTGGAAGGATCATTCTTAAATGGATAACGGATATGATAAAGCTTACCATTCTTTTCCTGATGCTCCGCTTCTTCATCTGACAGGGCTGTCTGACAGCGGGGACACCAATTGATGATATATTTTCCCTGATAGATCAGGTCTTTTTCATATAGCCGGATAAAAACCTCTTTAACAGCGTCGCTGTAGGCATCATCCATGGTAAAGCGCGTCCGCGGCCAGTCACAGGAAGACCCCAGTTTTTCCAACTGGTGGATGATCGTATCGCCGTACTCTTTCTTCCATTGCCACAAACGTTTGATGAATTCTTCACGCCCCAGATCATCGCGCCGTTTGCCTTCTTTCGCTAATTGTTTCTCGACAACATTCTGGGTCGCGATCCCCGCATGGTCCGTACCCGGCATCCACAGCGCTTTGTAACCATTCATGCGCTTATATCGGATCAAGATATCCTGCAAGGTATTATTCAACGCATGCCCCATGTGCAGGATACCCGTCACGTTTGGCGGCGGGATAACGACCGTAAACGGCTTTTTAGAAGCATCAGGCTCGGCATGGAACGTATTCTGGTCTTTCCAGAATTTCAGCCACTTGCCTTCCGTTTCAGCAAAATTATATCGGGAAGATAATTCAGACATTACTTTTGGCTTTTCAGCAGTTTATATTCTATAGCATCGACCAAGGCTTCCCAGCTGGCTTCGATCACGTTCTCGTGAACACCAACGGTCGTCCAGGAATCATGCTCGTCTTGGGATTCGATCAAAACTCGAACACGGGCACTTGTCCCCTGATTGGTATCTAAAACACGCACCTTATAATCAGACAAATGCATCTGTTCAATACGCGGATAGAATTTCTTTAAGGCTGTTCGCAGCCCCTTATCCAACACTTCGATCGGACCATGCCCTTCAACATTGGCCATTTCATCAGAACCGCTGACCTTAAGGCGAATGGACGCATGCGCTAGAACTTTATTATCCGCAGTCTTCTCTGTCATCACCTTAAAACTATCCAATTGGAAAAATGGCTTATACAGCTTCAACCGGCGTTTCATGAATAATTCAAATGAGGCGTCCGCGCCTTCAAACTGATAACCCTGATATTCCTTTTCCTGAAGCTCTTTCATGATCGCCTTGGCTTCCGGTGAATTCTTATCCAGTTCAATATTCATTTTCTGGGCTTTCAAGACGATCGGCATTTTCCCAGCCAATTCTGAGGTCAACAACCGGCGGTGATTACCGACGATCTCTGGATTGATGTGTTCATAGGCTTTTGGGTTCTTTAGCATCGCATCAATATGAACGCCGCCTTTATGGGCAAACGCGGAATGACCAATAAACGCATGGTTATTATTTAATGTGTAATTGCTGACTTCACTGATGTAATACGCAGCATCCATTAACAATTTGATCTTATTATCAGGGATGCTTTTAGACTTCATCTTGGCATGCAAGATGGCCATGATCGTACACAGATCAGCATTGCCGCAGCGTTCGCCCAACCCATTGAATGTTCCCTGGACCTGGACACATCCGGCATTGATCGCGGCCAGAGAGTTAGCCACCGCAAGGTCCTGGTCATTATGTGTATGAATACCTAACTGCACTTTGATCTTTTTTTTCACTTCTTTAACGATCCTGGTGATCTCTTCAGGCAAAGTCCCGCCATTGGTATCACATAAAACGATCGCATCAGCCTTGGCTTTTTGCGCTGCCAGTATTGTTTTTATGGCGTACCCGGGATTATTTTTGTACCCATCAAAGAAATGCTCCGCATCGTAGAACACTTCGCGTTTATGGGATTTTAAGAAAGCAACAGAATCCTCGATCATCCGTAAATTCTCATCGAGCGTGGTCTTGATGACATCGGTCACATGCAGGTCCCAGCTCTTGCCGAATATGGTCACTGTCGGTGTTGCCGAGGCGATGAGTTCTTTAAGATTATTATCTTCTGCCGCCTTGATATTGGCCCGTCGGGTTGAACCAAAAGAAGCCAACTTGCTGTTCGCAAGCTTACGTGTTTTCATCAACTCAAAGAATTCTTTATCCTTTGGATTTGAACCAGGCCAGCCGCCTTCGATATAGTGGATACCTAATTCATCAAGCTTCTCTGTGATCTTGACTTTATCAGCTACCGTATATGAAACACCTTCGGTCTGGGAACCATCTCGCAGCGTTGTATCGTAGATAATGATCTTGAACATATTATATTTGCTCTAGTTTAAAGGCCTTGTGCAATGATTTAACCGCTTTATCCGCCAGGTCCTGTTGAATGATACAGGAAACACTGATCTCAGAAGTTGAGATCATTTCAATGTTTATGGCATTATCTGCCAATGTCTTGAACATTTTTGCCGCGATCCCGCTGTGCGAACGCATCCCTGAACCAACCAGGGAAACACGGGCAACATTGCGGTCTTCTAAGATCTCCCCAGCGCCGATCTTTTCTCCAATAGCTTTCGTCGCTTTGATGGCCTTATTCAGGTCCGCCTTGGGAACGGTAAAAGAAATATCAGACAACTTATCGTGCGGCACATTCTGCACGATCGTATCGACATTGATGCCGTCCTTGGAAATCTGTTCAAATATCTTGGCGGCAATGCCCGGCTTATCCGGCACTGAACAAATCGTGATCTTGGCTTCATTCTTATTACAGGTAACACCGCGAACGGCTATCTCTTCCATTTTTTATTTTTCTTTAACGATCATAGTCCCTTCCTC
Organism: uncultured Planctomycetales bacterium; assembly: GCA_964520655.1. GTDB lineage: Bacteria > Omnitrophota > Gorgyraeia > Zapsychrales > Fredricksoniimonadaceae > JACQQW01. The sequence continues at coordinate 9 of CAZFNI010000023.1, read as the reverse complement.
CTTATAAAA
>CAZFNI010000022.1:0-30960 GCA_964520655.1 uncultured Planctomycetales bacterium | reverse complement strand
AAAAAGAAGTAGATCAGGAGAAACTAGTATGCCATTACCAAAACGTCAACATTCGAAAACACGCTGTCGTTTCCGCCGTACCCATTGGAAAGTAACGGTTGCGTCGCTGCGTAAATGTCCTCAGTGTGCAAAGCCGGTCTTATCACATCGTGTTTGTCCATTTTGTGGTTTCTACAAAGGTGCTCAGATCGTCAGCGTAAAATCATAAGCTTTTAATACCTTAGGAGCTTAAAGATGAGAATTGTCGTCGATGCAATGGGGGGTGATCATGCTCCCCAGAATGTCATTGCCGGTGTTGTTGATGCATTGAATGAGTACAAGGTTCCGATCGCTTTGATCGGGATCTCAGAGAGTATTGAAAAAGAGTTAGCTAAGTATCAGTATCCTAAGGATTTAGTTGAGATCATCCATGCCCCGGAAGTCGTGGCCATGGATGACCATGCCGCTGTTGCTATCCGTCAAAAGAAGAATTCCTCGATAACGCTGGGCGTCGGTTTACTAAAAAAATCCGGTTATGATGCGTTTATCAGTGCCGGCAACACGGGTGCGTGCGTTGCGGCCTCTACGATCGTTTTGGGTATGATCCCAGGGGTTGATAGACCTGGTATTGGCTGCATTATCCCTACTTTAAATAAATTTTCATTCATGGTGGATGTTGGCGCGAATACAGCCGCTAAACCGGAGCATCTTCTTCAGTATGCCAAAATGGGATCTGTGTATGCCCAGGAAGTATTAGAGGTTGCCCAGCCTTCTGTCGGTTTATTAAATATCGGATCGGAGGAAGGAAAGGGGACGGATCTTCAAAAAGAGGCATATAAATTGCTAGAAGAAAAAGCTCCTCACTTTATCGGCAATGTTGAAGCGAATGAGATCTTCACAGGAAAAGCCAGTTGTATTGTTTGCGATGGGTATGTGGGCAATGTGGCGTTAAAAGTATCAGAGGGTTTGATGGAGTCCGTTGGCACGCTCATGAAGCGTGAGATAAAAAAGAATCCCATAGCGGTGTTGGGAGCTTTATTGCTTAAGTCTTCTTTAAGCGAAGCAAAGAAATCTATCGATTATTCCGAGTATGGTGGTGCTCCCTTACTGGGGGTCAATGGTTTGGTTCTGATCAGTCATGGACGTTCTTCTCCAAAGGCTATCAAACACGGGATCCGCGCGGCGATACGTGAAGTGGAGCACGACATACTGACTAAGATCAAACAAGAGGCGGCAAAAGCATGACGGCAGTTGGATTCAAAGGTCTGGGGATATATATCCCAGCCAAGATATTAACGAATGCGGATATAGAAAAGATCGTTGATACGACGGATGAATGGATAAGAACACGCACGGGTATCATTGAACGTCATATTGCTGCGCCCAATGAACAAACTAGCGATCTTGCCACTAAGGCGGCCACAGAGGCTTTAAAAGATGCCAAAATAAAAGCCGATGATATTGATCTGATTATTGTTGCCACAATTAGTCCGGATAGTAATTTTCCTGCCGTTGCCTGCATTGTCCAAAAAAATATTGGGGCCCATAAAGCCTTTGCGTTCGATGTGTCGGCGGCCTGTTCGGGTTTCTTATTCGCGTTGACAACAGCCAAGCAATACGTCTTATCCGGCATGTCCAAGAATGCGTTGGTCATTGCTGCCGAGAAGATCACGACACTGATCGATTGGAAAGATAGATCCACGTGTGTGCTTTTCGGTGATGGTGCCGGCGCCGCTGTTATAGGCAGTGTTAAAGACGGAGGCATTGTGGCGGATTACATGCTTTCCTATGGGGAGCAAGGAGATTTGATGAAGGTTGTTGCGGGAAACGCCAGAAGCCCATTAGCTCCCCAACAGGATGATGCGTTGAAATTGCCTTATGTTGTCATGCAGGGTCAGGAATTATTCAAGATGGCGGTCAATTCCATGGCTGAAGCCGTGGAGCAAGTATTAACAAAAGCGGGTTTAACCAAGGAAGATGTGGATATGGTCGTTCCTCATCAGGCTAATGACCGTATCATATCGGCTGTGGCAAAAAAATTAGATATTCCGAAAGACAAGATCTTTGTGAACATTGATAAATATGGCAATATGTCCGCAGCGTCGATCAGTGTGGCGCTTTATGAAGCTGTTAGATCAGGTCAGATTAAAAAAGGGAGCGTTGTCGTACTCGTAACATTCGGTGCTGGGCTGGTCGCCGCTGCCAATGTGGTACGATGGAACTAATATGAAAGATATCGCCTTAATATTCCCGGGTCAGGGAGCACAGAAAGTTGGGATGGGTAAAGATCTGTATGATCAAAGTCCTGCCGCCAAGTTGATATTTGATCAAGCCGAGAAAATTTGTGGCAATGGTTTATTAAAAGTCATGTTTGAAGGGCCGGAAGATCAGTTAATGAAAACGGCTTTTTGTCAGCCTGCAATTTTGACCATGAGCATAGCGGCATTAAGGGCCTTTGAAGCGCATCCTAAATTCAAAGACGTGAATATCCGTTTTACGGCAGGTTTAAGTTTAGGTGAATATTCAGCTCACGCGGCAGCCAGAACAATTGGATTTGAAGAAACGCTCCGGTTGGTCCTTAAACGAGGCGCCTGTATGGATGAAGCCTGTACGCTCAATAGGGGGGCTATGGCAGCCGTGATCGGTTTTGATAAAAATGCATTGGTCAAGATCTGTCAGCAAACAGGGGCAGAGGTTGCAAATTTTAACTCTCATGAACAGGTCGTTATTACCGGACAAGCAGATAAGGTTAGTGCTGCGATCGAGGCGATCAAGGCTGCTGGCGGGCAGAAAGTGATACCATTGACTGTATCAGGAGCATTCCATTCTTCGCTCATGCAAAGCGCTGCGGATAAATTCGCAGTTGCTTTAAAAGATGTTCCTGTTACCTTGACGGATATCAAAGTGCTCACTAATGTCAACGGCCGGCCTCAAGAGAGTGTGGAGGATATCCGTTGCAATCTAAAAAAACAAATAATGGCGTCTGTTCAGTGGGTCGCTTCAATTGAATATTTGATGTCTCAAGGTATTACCAATTTCATTGAGATCGGCCCTGGTAAAGTGCTTAAAGGATTGATCCGCCGCATTGATCCCAATGCTGCGGTTTCGAATATTGAAAAGCCATCCGATATAGACGCGTTATCTCTATAATTGGCTTGTAAGCTTTTAGCTTTGATGTTAGGATTTTTCCTATGTCCATTTCCCAAAAAGATGTCCGCTATATTGCCGCATTATCCCGTATCCATGTGCCAGAGGATAAGCTTGAATCCTTGGCTGGACAGCTATCGAATATCGTGGGGTATGTGGAGCAGCTTCAGTCGTTGAATGTGGACCATGTTGTTCCGACGACGCATGCCGTTCCATTGGGCAATGTTCTGCGTGACGATGTCCCTCTTAAATCATTAACGAATCAGGAAGCGTTGGGTATCGCTGTTGAAAAATCCCAAGGCTCTTTTAAAGTTCCCCTTGTGATCGAATGAGTTTATATTTAAAGAACGCACATGAAATTCTAGGGCTATATAAGTCCGGGAAAACTTCACCCAAAGAAGTTTATGAATCTTTTGCCGGGCGCATCAAAGCCGTTGACCCTAAAGTGAAGGCCTTCGTCCGTTTATCTGCCGATGATCCATCCTTGAACCATGAAGGACCGTTTGTTTTGCCTATTGGCTTAAAGGATAATTTGTGTACCAAGGGTCAGGAGATCACCTGTTCCTCAAAGATCCTCAAAGGCTTTGTATCTCCTTATGATGCTGGTGTGGTTGAGAAAGTCAAGGCATCCGGCGCGATGATCATGGGGACACTGAACATGGATGAATTTGCCTTCGGTTCTTCCTGTGAATCATCTTGCTACGGGCCGACATTCAATCCATGGGACCTTGCCTGCGTTCCTGGCGGTTCCAGCGGCGGCTCTGCTGCTTCTGTCGCTGCCGGTGAGGTGGTCTGGTCATTGGGTTCAGACACAGGCGGTTCGATCCGTCAGCCAGCGTCGTTTTGCGGCATCGTTGGTTTAAAACCGACCTATGGGCGAGTTTCTCGGTATGGCCTGATCGCATTTGCTTCCAGCCTTGATCAGATCGGTCCGTTGACTAAGGATGTAACGGATTGTGCGATTTTATTGAATATAATATCAGGATATGATCAGAGGGATTCTACATCTGTGAATTATCATGTCCCTGATTATACAAAGGCTTTGATCAATGATGTCCGCGGGCTTAAAATAGGTATTCCTAAAGAAGCTTTTGTCGACGGATTGGATAGTCAGGTCAGGGCGGCCGTTGAGGCGTCTTTGGATGTTCTAAAGAGATCAGGAGCCGTGATCAAAGAGGTTTCTTTACCGCATACGCCATATGCGGTGGCGACCTACTATATCGTCGCGACGGCCGAAGCTTCATCGAATTTGGCGAGATTTGACGGTGTGCGTTACGGGTTGCGCAAAATTCCTTCCTCTGTACGGAAGAATGCGTTGATCGACATGTATGAGGAAACGCGTTTTGTCGGATTCGGGGAGGAAGCTAAACGGCGCATTATGCTGGGTACCTATGCGTTATCTTCAGGTTATTACGATGCCTACTATTTACGCGGGCAGAAAGTGCGCACATTGATCAAACAAGACTTTGATAATGTGTTCAATGACTGCGATGTGATCGTGACTCCGACGGCGCCAACAGTGGCGTTTAAGGTCGGAGAGAAGATCAGCGATCCATTATCCATGTACCTGTCGGATATTTATACGATACCGGCGAATTTAGCCGGTATTCCGGCTATTTCTGTTCCTTGCGGATTTTCCAATAACGGACTTCCTATCGGGCTGCAGTTCCAGGCCAAAGCTTTTAATGAAGAAATGCTTCTGCGGGTGGCGTTCTCATATGAACAGAATACGCCGTGGCACACGAAAAGACCAAACTTATGAGCCAATTTGAAACGGTGATCGGACTGGAAGTCCATTTGCAGTTAAATACAAAGACAAAGATCTTTTGCGGATGCGCTAATCAATTCGGCAGCCATCCCAATACCAATGTGTGTCCAGTCTGTTTGGGTCTGCCGGGGACATTACCGGTATTAAACCGTCAAGCTCTTCTTAGCGGGATCAAGGTGGGGCTGGCCCTTAATGCCCAGATCAATCCATATATTAAATTCGACCGCAAGAATTATTATTATCCGGACCTTCCTAAAGGGTATCAGATCTCTCAGTATGATTATCCTGTGGCCAAGCAGGGTTATTTGATGATCAAGACTGACGGTAAGGAAAAGCGCATTGGTATCACCCGTGCTCATTTAGAAGAAGATGCGGGCAAATTGATCCATGATAATACCCAGAATGCGTCTCTGGCAGACTATAACCGCACGGGTACTCCGCTCATTGAGATCGTGACTGAACCTGACTTAAGAAGCGCACAAGAGGCATACGACTACTTAAATACGTTAAAGTTGACGCTGCAATATTTAAATGTCTCTGATTGTGATATGGAGAAAGGCTCGCTGCGCTGCGACGCCAATATTTCGATCCGTCCTGTAGGGGAGACAAAGTTCGGGACTAAGACGGAATTAAAGAATATGAATTCATTCAGGGCGGTGAAAGTAGCCCTGGAATATGAGATCGCCCGTCATACTCAGGTGATCAGTTCCGGCGGCAAGATCGTCCAGGAGACTTTATTGTGGAATGATGAGAAGCAGATGACGATCGCGATGCGCTCAAAAGAACAGGCGCATGATTACAGGTATTTCCCTGATCCTGATCTGGTCCCATTTACCATTGATACTAAAATCATCGATGAACAAAAAGCCGAGCTGCCTGAATTGCCTAATGCGAAATTTATGAGGTTTTTGAATGCCTATGCATTATCGGAGTATGACGCTCAAGTTCTCATTGCTGATAAAGAAATGGCGGATTTTTTTGAAGAAGCTGTCAAAGCAATGAACAGCCCTAAGAAAATAGCAAATTGGATGACGGGCGCCGTCTTAAAAGAGATCAATGACCGCAAGCTTTCCATTTCTGCATTAAAAGTCTCTCCTGCGGCATTGGTGGAGTTGATCCAAAAAGTTGAGGATAATGTTATCAGTAATCTGGTTGGTAAAGATGTTTTGCGCATGATGGTCGATGAAGGTAAAACAGCTGACACGGTTATCACTGAGAAAGGTTTAGCTCAGGTGTCTGATGATTCAGCGCTGTTGGCGATCATTGATGAAGTAATTGCGTCTAATCCGACGGTCGTTGATCAGATCAAAAGCGGCAAACCAAGTGCGGCAGGGTTTTTAGTGGGGCAGGCGATGAAGCGTTCCGGCGGGAAGGCTAATCCTAAAAAACTCAATGAATTGATCACAAGGAGATTAGGCAATGCCTAAAAAGATCTGGGGTTTTGTTGTCATTATTGGTGTGATGATCGCTGTTGCCGGAATATTGAGTATTTCCCGCGTGGTCAAGGCGGATACGGCCGTAGCTGAGAAATCCGAGAAGAAGGATAGCAAAGATGAGCTGTATTCAAAAGTAGAATTGTTTTCTTATGCATTAACAACGATCCAGACTGAATATGTTGATGAGAAAACTCCGAAAGACCTCATCTATGGGTCCTTAAAGGGGATGTTATCTTCCTTGGATCCTCACAGTCAATTCCTTGATCCGACGGATTATAAGGAGCTAAAAACAGAAACACAGGGTAAGTTTGGCGGTCTGGGGATCGAGATCACCATTAAAGACAGTTTGATCACTATCATCACTCCGATCGAAGATACACCGGCATGGAGAGAAGGCTTAAAAGCTGGCGATAAGATCGTTAAGATCGAGAAAGACCTGACCAGGGATATGACCCTTGATGAGGCGGTCAAGAAATTGCGAGGTGATCCGGGAACAAAAGTTCATGTGACGATCTTGCGAGAAAAAGAGGGGCTTATTAAAGAGTTTGTCATTACTCGGGAGATCATCCATGTGCATGACATTAAGAATCCCCATATTATTGACGAGCATATTGGTTATATCCGATTGACGGAGTTTCGGGAAGATTCTTATAAGGAATTCCATAATGCCGTTAAGAAATTAAAAGACCAGGGCGCGGACAGCTTGATCATTGATCTGCGCAATAACCCTGGCGGATTGTTGAATGTCGCGATCAAGATCTGCGAGGATTTCCTGCCATTTGGTAAAACCATCGTTTCGACAAAAGGCAGACATGCCTCACAAGACTCTCTGGCTAAATCCAACAATATTAATGGGGCGTTCTTGAAAATGCCCATGGCCATCTTGATCAACGAAGGTAGCGCTTCAGCCAGCGAGATCTTTTCCGGTGCCATGAAAGATAATAAGCGTGCTGTCACTGTAGGAACAAAGTCATTCGGTAAAGGCTCTGTCCAATCGGTGATCCCTATGCCGGATGGTTCAGGACTTCGTTTAACGACCGCTAAATATTTCACGCCTTCCGGCATTTGCATCCATGGCGTTGGGATCACACCGGATGTTGTCGTTGAGCGGATAGATCCTAAGGATGACAAAGAAGACGATAAGAAAAAAGATAAAAGCCAGGATCTAGACAAGATCTTTGATGATGTATCGAAAAAGAACGAAGCTGACCCGGCTTCTGAGCAAAAGAAAAAAGATCTTGAACAGAAAAAGAAGGATGATGCGGATAATCAGTTGCAGGCGGCCATCAGCGTTATCAAAGGGATCCGTGTTTATAAGAATTTTGAAGAAAAATAAAAGATCATGAGCGCCCGTCAGAAAAAAAGATCAGGGAAGAATAGCGATTGGCAGGCTACCCTGCTGATCTTGGTGATCTTTATCGGATGTATTGCGGGGTATTGGTTCCTGAATAAACCTAAGGAACATCCGGCTCCCAAAAATCCTCCACAGCCAATTGTAGTCCACAAGCCGGTCATTCCTGTTGTGCAGCCTGTTGTTAAGCCGGTTATTAAACCTGTGGCGAAGAAACCTCAGGTCCTTCCTTCAGGCCAGGGGGCAAAGATCGCATTTGTGATTGACGACTGGGGGTATTCCACACGCAATTGCGCGATACTTAAAGAAATCAAAGACCCGTTGGCTGTGGCGATCCTCCCTAACCTTAAACACTCAGAAGATGTCGAGTCCTGTGCGCGTCAAGCCAATAAGAATATCATGCTGCACTTGCCTATGCAGGCGTACAATAATCATGATGTATATCCTGATAATTATTTGTTGACGACGACCATGTCGCCGAATAAGGTGGAGTTCATTCTTGAAGATATTTTAAAAAAGATGCCGTCGATCGAGGGTGTTAATAATCACATGGGGTCTAAGGCAATGGAAGATAAACGTTTGGTAAGGCTTGTCTTCCGCCATCTAAAAAAACATAATTTGTTCTTTGTTGATAGCATGACTAGCCCTAATCATTCTTGGGGACTTGAATCGGCAAATGAATATGGATTGCCTTTTGGGCAAAGGGATGTATTTCTGGATAACACCAATACAAGAGAAGCGATCCTAAGGCAGTTCGATGAGCTGATGAAGAAGGCCATAAAAAAAGGCTATGCCATCGCCATTGGTCATGACCGCACATTAACCATGCAGATGATCAAGGAGCAGGCACCTACTTTAAAAAAACAGGGATTTGTGATCGTGAGTGTTAAAGAATTATTGCGGAATCAATGAAGATCCTTGGAATTGAAACTTCTTGTGATGAAACCTCTGCCAGCGTCGTGGCTGATGCCACTGTTGTCCTTTCCAACCAGACATTAAGCAGTTTGAAAGAACATGCTGCATTCGGTGGTATTATACCGGAGATCGCATCACGGCGTCAGATCGAATTGATCCACGTGATCGTTAAACAGGCGTTGACAAAAGCAAAGGTCGATCTTGCGGATATTGATGCGGTTGCGGTGACGCGTTCACCAGGTCTGATCGGTTCCTTATTGGTTGGGATCTGTTTCGCTAAGGCTTTGGCCAGGGCATTGGGAAAACCCTTGGTCGAGGTGGACCATATCCATGGTCATCTGTATGCCAATTTTTTAAGGACACAAGCTTCTGGAGAAGAACCTTTGCCTGAGTTACCGGCGATCGGTCTTGTTGTTTCTGGAGGGCACACAAGCCTTTACAGGGTCAAGGATTTCAAACGACTTGAGTTATTGGGGCAGACACGCGATGATGCTGCTGGAGAGGCTTTTGATAAGGTTGCCCGTGTTCTTGAATTAGGATACCCCGGTGGTCCGGTCATCGATCGTTTGGCCAAGGAAGGAGTCAACGACGATATTCATTTCCCCCAGGCGATGCTTGAGGGAAGTTTGGATTTCTCTTTTAGCGGTCTGAAAACTGCTGTTATGTATTACGCTCAGAAGCACGGGAAGGAGAAGTCTTTTTCAAAAGCCAGGGTCGTATACGCGTTCCAGAGATCGGTAGTGGAAGTTCTTGTGACGAAATCTTTAAAAGCTTGTGAGCAGTTTAAAGTCGATACGCTTTTGATCGGCGGAGGAGTTGCAGCCAACAGCATGTTAAGATCTGAGCTTAACAGGCAATGTGCCCAAAAAGGAATAAAAGTACATTGTCCGCCGTTGGTTTTTTGTCTTGATAACGCAGCGATGATCGCGGGTTTGGGTTCTGTTCTTTTGCCGAAGGCAAGATTGACGCGCAGGACGAATTTTGCTATAAAATAATCCAAGGAGAAGTAAAATGGCTTTTCATCGTAAAGAAGTAAAACAGGATGATCCCGAAAGTAAAGTGATCGAGATCAGTGCTCAGATGCAAGGGGATCTTTCGTTTAAGGATCCTGTTAATCTGCGCATCAATGGTCACTTTGCAGGCCGTTTGGATTGCTTTGGTACCCTGACAATCGGACAGACAGCGATCGTAGACGCGAATGTGGTTGCGGATAATATCGTGATCGCGGGAAAGATCAAAGGAAATGTCGCTGCCCGTAAAATGCTGGTCTTGATGCCAACGGCTAATTTGATCGGAGACATCAGCACTCCTAAACTCAATATCGTTGAGGGAGCTTTGTTCCAGGGCCGCTGTCAAATGCAGGAAGATTATTTAAGTGTGGAAGATCTGGCACAGTACTTGGAGATCGAGAATGCGGCGATCATTGACTTGGCGGTTGAAGGCAAGATCCCAGCGATCAAAGAAGGGGACCAATGGCGTTTTGAACGCAGCAAAATAGAATCATGGGCCAGTTCAGGAAAAGTTAAATAATGAGCGGTCAATATATCACCGTCCGTGAGACGGCTCAGATCCTGGGAACTTCTGAAAAAAAGGTCATGGATCTGATAGAATCCCGTAAACTCCAAGCTTACCGTATAGCCGATCAATTCCTGCGTTTAAAACGTGCCGAAGTGATGCAGATGCGTACGACCGGAGAAGTGGTTAGTGAGAATGTGCAGCATGAATATACGTTCATGGACCGGTTGAAAGATTTTATATATTTTAATGATTTTTATATAATAGCTTTTGCTGTGATCGCTGTTTTGATTTTTATCATTTTTGCTTCATAAAGAGATTTTTAGTCAGAATAAAATCCTCTTGCAGTTTTTCATTCCCTCACGTAAAATTAACCTTCTTTTAGATCAATTTATGGCGGGGTAGCTCAGCTGATAGAGCATTCGGTTCATACCCGACAGGTCGGTGGTTTAAATCCACTCCCCGCCACTTTTTCTTTGTGTGATCATGTCCTCTAAAAGACCAATCGATATCTCAATTTTCGCTATTGTGGAGATCCTTGCTGGTACAGCTGGCAGTCTGTTATTGGTCAACAATGTCATGAACTATATGGCGGTATTAAAGACGGATGCGGGGTCAACGGGCTTAGCCGGGGCGCTGGCCTTGGTCGGGATATTCATGTATCTGCCTTCGCCGATGATCTTGGCCTCGGGGTTATCTATTTTTATTGCGCTGCCGCTCGGCAAGACCGTCAACAACATGACGCTCACATTCCTGTATTTTTTATTCATGATGTTGATAGGTTTTCATATTTACACGGCACAATTTATAACCATTTTTTGGGATCTGTCGCTTTTTTTCATCTCAACGCTGCCGATCCAATGGTTCTTGAACCATCGCCGTATGAAAGAGCTGGAGAAAGGGAGTTATTAAGTGTTGCCGGCAACAAAGACAATAATGATCGTTGATGATGATGTTTCCCTTGTTGAGATTCTGCGTTTGGCATTTGAAAGTCAGGGATTTAAAGTCGTCTCGGCCCACGACGGAAGGGTCGCCATCAATATGCTTAAAGAATTCGTGCCTGACCTGATGGTGGTGGATCTGACCATGCCTGGTCTGGATGGGTGGCGGTTTACCATGAAGGTCCGCCAGGATAAAAGGTTCGAAAAAACACCGATCATTGTCTGCAGCGGTCTTTTAGAAGAGGAGAAACCGGCAGAAGCCCATGAATCAGCCAATTTGTATTTACCCAAACCGTTTGAGATCATGGAATTGATCTCTAAGATAAAACAATTTCTTCATGTCGAATAATTTCATATTCCGCAGGATCCTCATTCTGATAATCGTCAGCTACGCCTTTTTCTTTTTGGGCAATAGTATTGTTGCCTTGACTGATCCGGATGAGGTCTTCTACTCGTTGACAGCCAAAGAAATGGCAGTTCATCAGCAATGGCTTGTTCCGTATATTTTCGATAAGCCCCAATTTGAGAAGCCCATCATGACATATTGGCTGCTGCGAGCGGCTTTTGAACTTTGGGGTTATACGCCTTTTGCGGCTAGATTTTTTCCAGCTTTATTTGGCTGTCTGGGGGTATTGGGATGCTACGTGCTTGGATTATTAGGCTTTCGTCATGAACGCAAGGCTTTTTACTCCGCGTTGATATTATGTTCTGCGGGTCTCTTTGCCGGGATGGGTAAGACAGTCTTTACGGACATGATCTTTACGGTCTTTATTTTACTGACCATGTTGAGTTTTTATGCGGCGTTTGTAGCACCGATGTTAAAAAAGAGAGGGATCCTGTTGGCTTACTGCTTTGCGGCTTTGGCGGTGTTGACCAAGGGGCCGCTGGCGTTGACTATGATGGAAATGACCGTCATATTGTATTTGTTATATGTTAAGAGGATGGATTTTTTACGCACCATATGGTTCCCTTTAGGTCTGGTGCTGTGTTTAGCCATAGCACTGCCTTGGTATGTTTATATGTATCAGCAATACGGGCAAGGATTTTTGCACGAATTCTTTTACAATGACCATATCCGTCGGTTTTTGGAAGCAGAGCATAAGGGCAATGACCATTGGTTTTTTTACCCGTTGACAATTTTATTGGGATTCTTTCCGTGGACCCTGTTCACAGCGTCAGCGTTTGTTGATCTTTTCAAGCGGCTTAAGACAGGGCTGCAGTCATTTGATTATTTTCTTCTTAGTTGGATCCTGGTTGTCATGATCACCTTTCAATTTGCCCATTCGAAATTAACCAGCTATATTTTGCCGTTGTTCCCGGCAGTTGCCTTACTGACGGGAGCATATATTGTTGAAACACTGGAGAAGAATGGGAGGTCAAGATTATTTAAGATCTGTTTGAGTGTGATGGCGGGATTTTTGATCATCCTTGGTGCCGCTTTGCCATTGTCGTTTTCATTGTATAAAAAATATATTTTGGATATTGGTCCCATCTTTTTTGTATCAGGTGTCCTCTTAACGATGGGCATTCTCATTTTGATCGGTTTAATGAGAGACCATTTGCTTAAGAGCATGATCGTTCTTGGGTTGTTCCCGCTCGCGTTATTATGGGGGGCGTTCTTAATGAAGGATGATATCCAACCTTTTATTTCAACAGCAGACACTGCGCCGTATATCCCGCAAATCCTGGAAGGCAGGACGATTTTGACTTCCAAACCCTATGCCAGGGGTGTGCGTTATTTTACAGATGAGAACGTAACGGTGTTGAATATTAACGGGGGCAATTATTTTAGCCCGCACCCCATTGAGATCTTAACGACCGAAAAGCAGCTGCTGGATTATCTGAAAAAGCAAAGTACAACGATCGCAGTGTTAAAAAAGGGGGGGTATAAAACGATCATGGAACTTCCTCCGAAAGATTTTAAGGTCAATATATTAAAGCAGATCGGGTATAATTATATCCTTAAGATAGAGGTTCTTCGATGATCTTGATTTGGTTGGTTTTTCTTTTTGTGCCTCTTGCGAACTCCTATGCGGAGAGCGCCGCGTTTTCTGATCTTTTCCAGTCCTATCAGCAGGTGAAAGAATCAACTGTTGTTAAAGTGATCGGTTCAGATACGCTGGTTTTGGAAGATGGTCATCACATTAAGCTGATTGGGGTTGAATCGTATGGTCCGCCTCCAAAAGTTTTTGTAAAATTGGATAAAAGCGGTAAAGTGATCGAGGAGAGGGTTGAACCTTCTATATCCATGGAGGAGCAGGCCTTTTATTTTGCTGCTGATTTATTGGAGAATAAGAAGGTTTCTTTGGAGTATGACGTTGACGCCCTGGATGAACATCACCATCGGCAAGCATATGTTTTTCTAGCTGACGGCACTTTAGCCAATGCGGAGTTGCTCCGTCAGGGTTTTGTGCGTTTAAAGATCCGTCCGCCCAATCTGAAGTATGCCAAGGAATTACGCGCTGCCTATCAGGAAGCAAGAGCGCAGCAGCGGGGTTTTTTGAGTAATTAATATGTCATTGAGAGATAAAGTCCTTCAGGTCTTGCGTCAGCGTCGAACTATTAAAAAAGGATCAACTGTATTGATCGGAGTGTCTGGAGGGGTTGATTCCATTGTTCTGTCGCATATTCTTGTCGCGCTGCGACATGATCTAGGGGTAAATTTGGCGATCGCTCATTTTAATCATCGTTTGAGGAAAACATCTGGCCGCGACGAAAAGCTGGTATTGGAACATGCCAAACAATTGAATGTTCCGTGTTTTATTGGACGTAATGCCGATCGTGTTCAGAGCAAAAAGGTTTCCGAAGATCAAGCCAGAGCGTGGAGGTTCAAGTTCTTTTTACGTGTGATGCCTAAAAGTCGTGCGGATATTCTGATGCTGGGACACAATCAAAATGACCTGGCTGAAACGGTGCTGATGCGCATTGTTCGCGGGAGCGGTCTACACGGTATCCGCGGGATACTCAAAGAACGCAATATAAACGGGATCGATGTTGTCCGGCCTTTGCTGGATTTTTCTCGCAAGGAGATCGAGATGTATGCATTGCGGAATAAATTGCGTTTTATGCAGGATGAAACAAATGACAAAGAGATCTACTTCCGCAATAAGGTTCGACACAAACTTTTGCCCGGACTTGAGAGAGAGTATAATCCTTCCATTATTTCATCTTTGGCGAAATTATCGGAGTGTGTTGTAGATGATTATGATCTCTTGGTCAAGACAGCTGCGGACCGATTAAAAAAGAACATTGTCAGAAGTGTTGGAAAGATCAGGATCAACAAGGTTTTTTTCTTGAAGAATCATCGTTCCTTGATCCGTTTGGGGCTCAGGTCTGTTTTTAAAGAGTTGACAGGTGGCCTTGAAGGGATCGGTTTTGCAGATGTTAACGATGCTTATGAACTATGGTTGAGCGGTAATATTGGGGACAGGGTCCGATGGCCTAAAGGTATCAGCGTCATTAAATCATTGTCTTATTTAGAGTTTAGCTTATGAGATTATTTCTCCTTGTTTGTTTCATATGCCTTTATCAGCCTTTACACGCTCAAGCAATAGAGGATGGGCCTGTTAGGGAGTCTTTTGAGAATGGGGCTCCCAGATCGGAGAAATCATACCGGGGCGGAAAGCTCAATGGTCCTTTCCGCGAGTTTTATCCTAACGGCAATTTGCTAAGCGTTGGGTCCTATAAGGATAATCAGCTTAACGGAACAATGAAATCGTATTATGAGGACGGTTCTTTGTACTTTGAAAAGAACTATCTGAAAGGACAGCTTCACGGCAGTGCCAGGGAATATTACCCGAATGAAGTTCTTAAAAGCCTTGAAAATTACAAGTCGGATGCTTTAGATGGTTTGAATCAATATTATTATCCTAATGGTAATCTAAAGATGGCCATGAATTTCAAAAACGGAAAATTGTCTGGAATAAGCAGGGAATATAGGGATAATGAAACATTGAAAAGCGAGATCAATTATGACGATGATCACATTGAAGGCTTGGCCAAAGAATATGCTCCTGACGGCTCAATTTATGCCCAGTGGAATTACCGTCTAGATCAAAAGGAAGGGCCTAGTAAAACATACTACCCAAATGGTCAAGTGGAATGGGAAATGAGTTTCATCAATGGGCAGATCGACGGGTTGAACCGGAAATTCACAAAACAAGGAAAAATCCTGGTTGAAGCCAATTACAAGATGAGCCAGTTTGACGGGATGGTGAAAGAATTTCGACCTGACGGGCATTTAAAGAGCGAATGTCTTTATCAAAACGGCAAGAAAGACGGCGCTTGTAAAGAATACCGGGATAACGACAAGCTTTGGATGGAATGGAGTTATAAAGCTAATTTGAAAGACGGCGAAGCCAAGGAATATGATCCTGATGGGAATTTGTGGATGAGCGTCAATTTTAAAGACGGCAAGAAATTCGGGGAAATGACTGAGTATTATCAGAACGGAAATGTCAAGCAGGTTTGGCATATGGAATCGGCGAAAGAGAACGGCCCCAGTAAATCGTATTATGACAACGGCACAGTGATGACGGAAGAGAGGTACGAAAATGGTCTTCTTGAAGGACAAGTAAGGGTGTATAAGAAAGACGGGAATTTGGTGTATATCGACACTTATGAACATGGCGTAAAAACGAATCGGCAGAATGCCGAGACTCAATAGCGGAGAAAATCAATGGCTCAACTCAGTGGTCCTGGTCCAAAGCAGCAGCCCATGAAGGGTGATAAACGTCCCAATGGCAATTTATTGATCTGGGTGATATTAGGCGTTATTTTTATGATGCTCATGTTCCAGCAGGAAGGCGGAAAATATTCACTGAAGACTAAAACGCTGACTTATTCCGAGTTCTACGCGATATTGAAAGACAACAAGGAAAAACCTCAGATCAAGAAGCTGGAGCTGACCGAAGGTGCAGAGAATTCCGTAAAAGGAACCATGGCTGACGGGTCTGATTTTAAGATCAATATCCCGGCGCGTGATGAAGATCTGCTGAAATTAATGCGGGACAATGTGAAGGATTTCTCCGTTGTGCCGCCAGAATTATTCTGGAGCCAGTTGTTCATGCAGCTGGTGCCATTCATTGGACTTTTAGCTCTGATATGGTTTGTGTCGTCCAGGGGATCTCAGATGGGTAATAAGATCCTCGCTTTTGGGAAAACACGGGCTCAGGTGGGTGCGAATACCAAAGTGACATTCAATGACGTTGCCGGTGTGGATGAAGCCAAGGAAGAGCTGCAGGAAGTCATTGAATTCTTGAAAGATCCTAAAAAATTTGAACGATTAGGCGGGAAGATCCCTAAAGGAGTTCTTCTCGTCGGGCCTCCGGGAACAGGTAAAACATTATTGGCAAAAGCTGTGGCGGGTGAGGCTGGAGTCCCGTTCTTTTCACTTAGTGGTTCTGATTTCGTCGAAATGTTCGTCGGCGTTGGGGCTTCGCGCGTTCGTGATCTTTTTGAACAGGGCCGTGCCGCGGCTAAAAAGTCTGGGAAGGGATGTATTATTTTTATCGATGAGATCGACGCGGTCGGACGTCAGCGTTTTGCCGGGATCGGCGGCGGAAATGATGAGCGTGAACAGACATTGAATGCCCTGCTGGTTGAGATGGATGGTTTTAATTCAGTTAGCGGGTTGATCTTGATCGCGGCGACGAATCGTCCGGACACCTTGGATCCTGCGCTGCTTAGACCGGGACGTTTTGACAGGCAAGTCACTGTCGGTCTTCCGGATATTGAAGGTCGTGAAGGCATCCTGAAAGTTCACAGCAAGAACATCAAATTATCAGATGATATCAATATGCGCCGTATTGCTCAATTAACGGTATATTTCTCCGGGGCAGATCTTGCCAATGTCTGTAATGAAGCGGCATTGCTTGCCGCACGTCGTAATAAAGATAAAGTCGGCATGGAGGAAATGCTGGCGGCTGTTGAGCGTGTGACCATGGGGCCGGAGAAGAAAAGTCGCAATACGTCCAAAAAAGAAAAAGAAATGACGGCCTATCATGAGACAGGGCATGCACTTTTGTCGATATTGATCGATGATGTTGACACGTTCACTAAGGTTTCGATCATTCCGCGTGGAATGGCAGGCGGTTATACATTGACACCTCCGACGGAAGATAAGCACTATATGTCCAAGAAAGAGCTCAAAGGGATCATGACCGTGCTGCTGGGCGGGATGGTTGGTGAAGAGATCTATATGAATGATACCTCGACCGGTGTCAGCAATGATCTACAGAAAGTTTCCCAGATCGCCCGGAACATGGTGTGTACATACGGGATGAGCGACAAGCTGGATAAATTGGCTTTTGGCCAACAGCATCAGCCGATGTTCCTTGGGCGGGATCTATTTGACGAGAGAAATTACAGCGAAGAGACAGCTAAGAAGATCGATGAAGAGATCCATGCGCTTGTTCATGAAGCCTATGACCGTGCCAAAACATTGTTATCGCAGAACAGGGATAAAATGGACCTGTTAGCAAAACGATTGATCGAAAAAGAAACGCTGGATATTGAAGAGGTCAGGGTTTTGTTAAATATGCCGCAGCATCAGAAAGCGAATTTACATACAGACACGATCTAATATGCGCGTTGTAGCGGGCAATCATGTGTTAGACCTTTCAACCAGGACCTGGTTGATGGCGGTCGTGAATATGACCCCGGATTCATTTTCAAATGACGGGCTTCTTAAACGTAAATTTTCACCTCAGCGGGTCGTTGCACACGTTAATTCTCTGATCGATCAGGGCGCTGATATTATCGATGTCGGTGCTGAATCTTCCCGTCCTGGTGCCTCCCGCATATCATCACGATCGGAGATCTCCCGATTGTTTCCCGCATTAAGAATGATCGCTAAAGGGTCTTCAGTTCCTGTCTCGATCGATAGCTATAAAACAGATGTTATCCATGCGGCCCTGGATTGCGGTGTGAGCATTGTTAATAATATACAGGGCCTTAAAAAGAATAAAAGCTTGCTGAAGCTGGTCCAACAATATAATGCAGCCATTGTGTTGATGCATATGAAGGGGACATCTAGAAATATGCATCAAAAAACATCATACCGTGATCTGATCAAAGAAATAGTCGGTGACCTGAGATCCTCTCTTGAATTTTGTTTGGACTTTGGAATAAAAAAAGATAGAATCATCATTGATCCGGGCATTGGGTTCTCAAAAACCCCTCAGCAGAATATCGACATTATCAAACATTTAGATCGTTTTTCATGTTTGAGAGTTCCTATCCTGGTTGGGCCATCAAGAAAGTCGTTTTTGGGTAAAGCCCTTAAGGATATGAATAAGAATAGATTGGCTGCTACAGCGGCCAGTGTTTCAGCGAGCATCCTTCATGGAGCTAAAATTGTTCGTGTGCATGATGTGGCTTTTATGAAGGATGTGATAACCATTACGGATCTGATCAAGAATTCATAATATGCACATTTCACCCTGGTTTATTATCCACGCGATCATTGAAGTAGCGATACTTTGGATCATCTATTACCGTATCCTGCTGTTCTTTGAGGGAACGCGTGCCTTTCAAGTGCTTAAAGGGATAAGTTATCTTATTATTGCCCTTATGGCGTCGCATATTTTTAAATTGGATGTTCTAAACTGGTTATTGGGACATTTCTTCTCGATCTGGATCATAGTCATCGTTGTTGTTTTCCAACATGAGTTAAGGGCGGGATTAGCCAGGTTAGGGCAGCAGCATTTATTCAGTTTGTCCCTGGGTGATCAGGAGATCGAGCGTTTGGTCGAGGAGATCGCTGATTCTGTATTCAAACTTTCTAAGAAAAAGACCGGATGTTTGATAGCGATCGAGCGTCAGATGAAATTGAACCTGTACATTGAAAGCGGGATAAGTCTGGATGCCAGGATCTCAGGGGCTTTAGTCCAGAGCATTTTTAATACATCATCTCCATTGCATGACGGAGGAGTAGTGATCCAGGGCGAGAGGATCGCCGCTTGTTCATGCTTATTCCCTTTATCGGAAAACCCTGGTGTCAGTAAAACGGTCGGCACGCGCCATCGCGCGGCCCTTGGGCTTAGCGAGCAAAGCGATGCTGTAGTTATCTTGTCATCTGAAGAGACGGGGGCGGTCAGCATGGCATTTCAAGGTGAATTCTATGCAATTACCAGCAAAGAGGACTTTACCTCTCAGTTAAAAAGAATAATAGGTCCATCAAAGGATTCGGAAAAAAGTGAAAAATTGGTTTGAGTTAAATACTGTTTTAAAGATCATTGCCCTGTGTTTAGCGATCATCACCTGGGTCTATGTGAAGCTATTGGGAGGATAGATGGCGATACTGGGCGTAAATATTGATCATGTGGCGACGTTGCGTCAGGCTAGACGTGAAGAAGATCCTGATCCGATCATGGCTGCAAGAATTTGTGAGCAGGCTGGAGCTAAAAGCATTGTGGCTCATTTAAGAGAGGATCGTCGTCATGTCCAGGATAGGGATATCCTTGTCCTTAAAAGAGTTTTGAAAAAACGTTTTAATCTGGAAATGTCGGTCGTTCCCGGGATCGTTGATATCGCCTGCAAGATCCAGCCGGATCAGGTCACGATCGTTCCTGAACGCAGACAAGAGTTGACGACGGAGGGAGGTCTGGATGTTTGCCGTAACCAGAAAGATCTGAAGGCGGCTTGCTCCAAGTTGAAAAGATCGAAGATAGAGATCAGTCTTTTTATCGCTCCGGAAAAAGAACAGATCCTGGCGGCTCGAGATATCGGCATTAAAGTCATTGAATTACATACAGGCCAGTATGCCAGGAATTTTGCTCTGCGGCGAGGATTATCGGATTTTAAAAAACTGGAATCCATGACAGCTTTTGCCATCAAGCAGGGAATTACGGTCAATGCCGGGCATGGATTGAATTATGAGAATGTCCATCCGATCGCGCAGATCAGGGGAATGAACGAGCTTAATATCGGGCACTCCATCATTGCAAGGTCTGTTTTTGTGGGGCTAAAAGCAGCTGTTAAAGAAATGGTGATGTTGATCAAATGATCCATGGCACAGGTGTGGACATCATTGAGATAGACCGCATAGAACGCGCTATTAACCGGTGGGGTGATCTGTTTTTGGAGCATGTGTTTACCCCAGATGAAATAGTGTGGGCCAGAACGCATAAATTCCCTTATCCTCATTATGCGGGCAGGTTTGCGGCAAAAGAAGCGATTTTTAAGGCCTTAGGAGACCCCAGGGTCACATGGCTCGATCTGAATATTTATAATGATTCCTCCGGCAAGCCGGTGTGTCACTATTCCAAGAATGATTTTGACGGCCATATCTTTCTTTCCATCTCCCATGCCAAATCTTATGCCGTTGCCCAGGCCATTGTTACGCGCTAAACTCAATGTGAATAAGTACGATTTTGGCCATGTGCTGGTTGTTGCTGGTTCCGCACCCATGCTTGGGGCTGCGGTCTTAACTGCATCAGCCGCCATGCGCAGCGGTGCGGGACTTGTCACCTGCGCTGTTGCCAGAGAATTAAATCTCACCTTACAGCGTAAATTACCCCCCGAGATCATGACTTTTCCGTATCGGTATGTTTCGGATATATCAAAGGTGCTGGATAAGTTCGATGCTGTAGCACTAGGGCCTGGAATGGGGCGAGGGGCAGCAAGTTCCAGGATGATAATAAAGATCCTGCGGGTATTTAAAGGCCCGATGGTGATCGATGCAGATGCGTTAAACGTGATCGCGAAAAATCTTACGGTTCTTAAGAGCAATAGATCTTCAGTAGTCTTGACACCTCATCCAGGTGAGATGTCCAGATTGCTTGGTGTTGCGTCTGCCTATATTGAGAAAAACAGGAAAAAAGTAGCTTCTGATTTTTCCAGAAAGTATCATTGTGTACTGGTACTTAAGGGGCATCGTACGGTTGTGGCAGGGAATGGGAAGAGCCATATCAACAATTCTGGTAATGCCGGTATGGCCAAGGCTGGCTCAGGCGATGTGTTAACAGGCATGATCGCGGCTTTCTTAGCCCAGGGGATAGAACCTTTTAAAGCGGCTAAGCTGGGAGTGTACCTTCATGGTAGAGCTGGGGATAAAGCAGCTGATGTTTTCTCCAAGGCAGGGATGACAGCATCTGATATCATCATGCAGATCCCTGTGATCATCAGGAATAAACAATGACTTTTTTGGTTCAAATGCTTGAGTTGGTAAAAAAGAATAAGGCGTTGACTGTTGTTAGTCTTGCGGCTTGTGTCTACGGTCTTTTCTTTTCTATTGTATCGTGGATGCGTTACGATGCGTTCTCCTACTCTGATTTTGATCTCGCGATCTTTGTACATGAGTGTTGGAAGATCCTTCATGGCAGTGCCAACATATCGATCTTGAATGACACGCCGATCTGGGGCAATGCCATGGAACTCATTTCTTATGTGAATGCCCTGTTCTTTTATCTAGGAGGGGGGCATCCGAAATCCCTATTAGTGATGCAGTCATTCATTCTTGGATTGACCGCGGTTCCGATTTATTTGATCGCCCGCCGAAAGCTTGATGAGAGATTCGCCGCCTGTCTGGCGATATCGTATTTGTTCTATTCTCCAATATGGTACGCGAATCTTTATGAATACAACCCTCTTGTCTACACCACGTTCACATTGGCAGTGTCTTTCTATTTCCTTGTGACGTCGAGGTTCTTTCTATTTATGACAACTGCCATATTAACGCTGATGAACAGGGCTGATCTGAGCATTGTTACGCTTATGTTTGGCGTATACGCATGGCGGTCAGGAAAGTCATGGCGCTGGGTATTAACGCCGTTACTGCTGAGCGTCGTCTGGTTGTACATCGCTCTTCTGGTCGTCATCCCGCATTTCAAGCAGGGGATCAATTTCGATAGCTATTATTCGCATTACGGCAGCGGCTTCGGCAATATCATCAAGAATATCCTTATTAATCCATCGATCATCTTAAAGGATATCTTTACTCAAGAGAATCTTTTCTACATATTCCAGATCATGTCCCCGGTATTATTTTTTCCGTTCCTCGCGCTTCATGAATTCCTGATCTGTGTGCTGTCATTGATGCAGCACCTGTTGTCGTCCAGGCCACAGGAACACACCATTTTATTCCACTATACATCGACGGTGACGCCGTTTGTTTATATTGCCGCGGCATACGGCGCAGCCAGGATTTTTGGTAAAAGACCAGTTTCTGTTTTTATATGTGCCTTGCCCATCATTCTTTCCATTGTATCGAACTGTATTTATGGGCCCATTAAACATTACCAATATTACCAGGCTCAAACACGATCGGATGATGAGGATGTTTACAAAAGTTCTCTTGTCAGGGATATACCTTCTTCTGCTGTCACGAGCAGTTTTGAATTCTCTTCTGCTTTAGCGGGAAGGATGGAGTATTATTCATTCCATTATATTTATTCAGGTTTTTTATGGCCGAACGTAGCGTACAAAACGCCGGAACATATTGATTATGCCTTGATCAATTTTTATGATCCTAGACTGCGCAGTTTTAATGAGCAGGGGTCAGATCTACGGATGCGGTCTTTTTTTGAAGACGCTGGATTTGGCGTTAAGGACATGGTGAATAATGTCGTTCTTTTTAAGCGGCAGGACAAGGGGGCATATAAGTTATTTGAGATAATTCCAGGCCAGCCCGCTATGTCAATAGATCAGTCTCTGGATCCACATAAGGATCATGCGGCCTTGCTTCAAGTGACGAGCAATAAAACTACGCAGCGGCAAATGAGCGTTCTTCAGCTTGCGTTCCAATGGCGCGCGATAAACCGAATCAACAGAGATATCTATGCTGCGATATTGATCATTAATGAACAGGGGAAGAAGGTTTATTCGTTGCGTCGTCAATTGTGTTATGGGGTCTATCCATCAAGCCGTTGGCGGCCAGATGAGTTGGTGATCGATCATTTGAATTTATTGATACCTTTTTACCTTCCTCATGGAAAATATAAAGTTTGTATGTTATTCTTGAATGAAAATACAGATCTTCATAGTGGTTTGCCTCTCTTAAAATATTACAGTGAAGACGGAAAAGTGAATCAGTTGAGTGTGATATCCGAATTCGAGCTGTAAGCAATTATCCCAGAGGAGGAAATGTGCAGCTTCAGGGTAAAAAGATCCTTGTGACAGGCGCTGACGGGTTCATCGGCAGTCATTTGACCGAAATGCTGTTGGATCAGGGTTTTGATGTTCGTGCATTCGTTCTTTATAATTCATTTAACAGTTTCGGCTGGCTGGATACACTTCCCAAGGACAAGAGAAGCCGAATGGAAGTGGTTTCCGGCGACATTCGAGATCCATTGTTTGTTCAAAATGCGCTTGATGGGTGCGACGTTATTTTTCATCTGGCGGCCCTGATCGCTATCCCTTATTCTTACCATGCTCCTGATTCATATGTTGCTACGAATATCCAGGGGACATTAAATGTTCTCAATGCGGCGAAACGCAGCCATGCAAAAAGAGTGCTTACTGTTTCAACCAGCGAAGTTTACGGGACAGCCCAATATGTGCCGATCGATGAAAAACATCCGCTTGTGGCACAGTCGCCCTATAGTGCGACTAAGATGGCAGCGGATGCCATGGCTGTAAGTTTTTTTAATTCTTTTGATCTTCCCGTTACCATCGCCCGGCCTTTTAATACTTATGGTCCGCGGCAATCAGCCAGGGCGTTTATCCCCACCATCATTTCACAGATCGCCGCGGGTGCGTCAGAGATCAAGATCGGAGATCTCAGGCCGATTCGGGATCTGAATTTTGTCCTGGATAGCTGTAAGGGATTGATCGGGTTGGCATCTTGCGATGCTGCGCTCGGTCAGGTTGTTAATATCGGATCCAATACAGCGTATTCAGTGGGTGAAGTCCTTGAAAAGATCAAAGTCAAAATGAACTCTTCAGCGGCTGTTGTCACGGATACTGACCGGTTGAGACCTTTAAAAAGTGAAGTGTTCAAGCTGCAATGCGACAACACGCGGATCAAGGAATTGATAGGATATACCCCTGACTACGATATCGATCGCGGGTTGGATATTACCATTTCATGGTTCCTGAAGCCCATAAATATGGAACGCTATAAAACGGAGACCTATAATGTCTAGGTGTGCGGTTATATTATCTGGAGGGCTGGGGGCGCGTTTAAAACCTTTTACTGAGGTCATTCCTAAACCGCTTTTACCGATCGGTGAGAAAGCAGTTCTGGAGATCCAGATCGAACGTCTGAAAAAATATGGTTTTGACCATATTTATCTAGCGACGAATTACAAAGCAGATTATATTGAACGTTTTCTTGGAGATGGTTCCAGGTATGGCGTCACCATTGAGATCAGTAGAGAAGAGAAACCATTGGGGACAGCAGGTCCCGTGAGGCTGCTAAAGGACAAACTAGGCGATTCTTTCGTGGTGATGAATGGGGATATCCTTACCCTTATTGATTTTGATAAGTTCTTTATGTTCGCACAAGCGCAGCAAAGTCTGTTGACTGTTGCGATCAAGAAAATGATCACTCCTTACGCTTTTGGTAATATTTATTTTGAAGGGGATCATGTGACGCATATTGAAGAAAAGCCGGACATGGTTTCCTACATTTTAGCGGGTATTTATGTTTTTAAATCCGGGATATTTGATTTGATACCGGATGGGGAGTATTTCGGGATGGACATGCTGATCAAAAAAATGATCCAACAGAAGCAGCCGATCATGAAATACGAACTTGAGGAGTACTGGCTTGATATCGGGCAGATCAAGGATTATGAGAAAGCCCACGATATTTACAATGAACATTTCCTTAAGGATTGATCGGAATGGATTTTAAGATCCCTCTTTTTGACCTGAACTTTGATGCGAAAGAAGAAGCAGCTGTTTGCGAAACGTTGAGGTCAAAGTGGATCTCCATTGGGCCAAGAACAGCTGATCTGGAAAAGCGATTCAGTGAGATGTTTCTTTGCCGCCATTCCTTAGCGCTGACAAACTGCACGGTCGCTCTTCATTTGGGTCTGTTACTGCTGGGGATCAAGGAAGGCGATGAGGTTATCGTCCCGTCTTTGACATTTGTCGCTACTGTGAATTGCATCCGTTATGTGGGGGCTACCCCTGTTTTTTGTGATATTAAAGGCCTTCATGACCTCACCATTGACCCTGATATCCTTGAAAGCTTGATCACGCCTAAAACGAAAGCGATCATCGTTATGCATTATGCTGGATTTCCATGCAACATGAACCGCATCATGAGCATTGCCAGAAAGCATGACCTAAAAGTCCTGGAAGATGCCTGCCACGCGCCTCTTTCTGAATTTCAGGGCCGCAAGCTGGGGACGATCGGAGATATCGGGGCTTTTAGTTTTTTTAGCAACAAGAATATCAGTACTGGCGAAGGGGGGATGTTAGTCACGAACAATCAGGAATATTATGAGAAAGCTAAGTTGCTTCGTTCTCATGGCATGACAACGCTCTCCCATGACCGTTTCAAGGGGCACAGTACTGATTATGATGTTGTGGAATTAGGCTATAATTACAGGATAGACGATATTCGTTCTGCGATCGCGATCGTTCAGCTGGATAAGCTTAAAAGCGACCTTAAGGAAAGAAGCCGGGTTAGAAAAATGTATCTTGAAAGGCTTTCGTCCAATAAAAAGATCATTATCCCATTTCTCAATAATAATGAGTTTGTTTCCAATTATATATTCCCAATAATATTGGATAATTCCAGTGCTTCTCATCGGGATCGGATACGCCATCAAATGATGGAAGCGGGGATACAAACAAGTGTTCACTATCCCGCTGTGCATCGTTTTTCAATATACAGGAAATACAAGGCGGAGCTGAGAAATACAGAATATGTGACGGATAATGAGATCACTTTGCCGATGTACTCCAAACTCACAGATGTGCAAATTGATTATATTGCCGATATTGTGAATAAGTTGGTTTAATAACGACGATCCATGAAAATAAATAATCTCTACCATAGAGGCAAATTCCTTTCCGAGAGTGAATTATTACCGTTAGAAAAAAGTTGTTTGTTCTGCCTCTCTGAGAATAGAAAAACGGTCGCGGTGATACAGAAGGACCCGGATGTGTTTTTATTGGAATGTATGGATTGTTCTGCTGTTTCGGCGTCAAGAATGCCCCAGGCGAATGTTTTGGACCAGTATTATGGACAATACTATGATCAGAATAAATCCAAAGTGACGATGGGGAACATCAAAAAGTTTGCCAGGCATATTTATGAAGGTTTCTCTGGATCACTGAAAGAAAGGCCCGACATTTCTATTTTAGATTTCGGGGGCGGCAACGGGTCTATTTCATACGCCTTAGCTAAAGATTATTTATTGGGCAAATATGACAATATCTCTATTACGGTCGTGGATTATTCAGAAACCCGGATCTCAGAGTGTCCGGGTATTCATTTAAAGCATTGTTCATCCTTATCGGAGATCAGTGATCAGGAGAAATTTGATCTGGTCCTGGCTAGCGCGGTAGTCGAGCACATTCCCAATCCAGACATCGTGCTAAGGAAATTATTTTCTTTTCTAAAAGAGGACGGCATGTTTTACGCTAGAACTCCATATGTTTTGCCATTAATGGGATTGTTGAAAAGATTCGGGCTTTCTCTGGATTTTATTTATCCGGGACATTTGCATGATTTTGGGCCAATGTTTTGGGATAATCTAGTGAATAAATTATACCGTAATTTCAATCTCAACCTTCTTAAGGCTTGCCCCTCTATTGTGGAGACTTCATTCAAACAAGATTTTTTTAAGACTTTATTGGCGTACATCTTTAAATTCCCATGGCGTTTCTTTCCCAGAGCGTATTCACTGGTGGGGGGGTGGGAAGTGTTTATCATCAAGGATAGTCAACGGAAGGCATAGTGTTGCAACAATCAATGGACACATTATTTAATTTTTATGAACAGATGTATGTGATACGCTCCGTAGAAGAGGGGCTTTTAAAAGCGTTCTCTTCTGGTGTGTTGACTGGAACAACACATGTCAGCATTGGACAGGAGGCGGGTTGTGTAGGTGTCATCAATGCTTTGGATCGGTCTAAAGATATCATCTTTTCCAACCACCGATGTCATGGGCATTTTTTAGCATATTGCGGTGATGTTGACGGGCTCCTAGGCGAATTGATGGGAAAATCCTCGGGGGTTTGTAAAGGGATCGGCGGGAGTCAGCATTTATGTAAGAATAATTTCTATTCCAATGGCATACTAGGCGGGACCATTCCTGTGGCGCTTGGATGTGCTATGGCAGAAAAGAGAAAAAGGTCCCAAGCAGTGGTTGTAGTTTTTATTGGGGATGGCACCCTGGGAGAAGGGGTCGCCTATGAATCATTCAATATCGCATCACTCTGGGGACTACCGCTATTGATCATCCAGGAAGATAATAAGATCGCCCAAAGCACCCCTTCGAGACTAGAACATGCGGGGGAGACGATCGAGAAAGTCAGGTCATTCGGTATTCAAACAGATGAGCTTGAAGCAAATGATGTCATGAATGTTTTTCATGCAACACAGAGAGCTGTCGACTATGTCCGAACCCAGCTTAAACCGTATTTTATCCGTCTTCACACCTATCGTTTAGCTGCCCACAGTAAAGGTGACGATACAAGACCTGTTCAAGAGATCAATGAATTGCTTGCGCAGGATCCGCTGATCAAATTAAGAGAACAACTGATCAATAACAAGTTCGATGTCCTTGAACTTGAGAATAAGATCAAAGATAAGATCCAGCAAAGTTTTGAAAGAGCAAAGGCAGAAGGACAGGTCGATCTTGGATATTTCAAACAGACGATGGCATATAAAGAAAGATTGTCGTGACCAATACGTATTTATCCTCATTGAATCAGGCTCTGTTTAGATTGTTTGAAAAGGATGAGCGTGTCTATTTGCTTGGCGAAGATCTGCTTGACCCTTATGGAGGGGCTTTTAAGGTCTCTAAAGGTTTGCAGGCAAGGTTCCCGGAAAGGGTTTTGACGACTCCGATCAGTGAAGCCGGCATTACAGGTTTAGCCTGCGGCATGTCCCTTAGAGGGCTTCGGCCGATCGTTGAAATAATGTTCGGTGATTTTATCACGCTGGCCTGTGATCAGATCATTAATCATGCGGCCAAATTCTCTCAAATGTACAATAATCAGGTTTCAGTTCCTCTTCTGATAAGGACACCTATGGGAGCTGGACGGAGTTATGGGGCAACCCACAGCCAAAGCATTGAAAAGATCTTTTTAGGCATTCCTGGCTTAAGGGTTTTAGCACCTTCTCATTTTCATGACCCTGGCGCCATCCTTGAACATGAAATCTCGGATAAGTCGTCACCAGTATTATTTATTGAGCATAAATTGCTTTATCCTAAGGAGATCATTAAAGAGGACAAGGAGTTGAAGGTAGAAACTTTATTTGATCTTCATCATTATCCGGTGGCATGCGTCAAGAACTATATGCAGGGTGACCCGGATGTTTTGATCGTATCTTATGGGGGAAGTAGTCTTTTGATCGAGAAGATCTTAAGAAAAATGATCGCCGAAGAGATAAAGATCTTGGCGGTATTCCCTTGCGAAATATCATCAGTACCTATTTCTATATTGAAGGATTTTGTTGCGCATTGCGGTCGTATCATTCTCGTCGAGGAGGGGGCGGGATTGTTCGGATGGACAGCTGAGGTGTCTTCACAGATCTATACGCATTGCCATCCATCGATCAAGAAGCCGATCGAGAGGCTTTGTTCTTTAGATGCTGTCATCCCTTCATCAAAGCATTTAGAATCTCTAGTGATCCCTAATGAAATAAACCTAATCAATATGATCGAGAGAATCATGGTATGACATATGAATTATTGAGAATTCCAAAGGTTTCGGCCAATGATGATGTTGTCACGTTTGGGAACTGGTTTGTCGATAATGGTGTTCATGTGGCCCAGAATACAAAGATCTGCGAAGTCATAACAACCAAAGCGGCGATCGATGTTTTTTCAGAGTTTGAAGGCTATTTGTTCCACCTGGTATCCAAAGGTGAAATTATCCCCTGCACTTCTGTTTTTGCTGTTGTCAGTTCTGATCAGAACCTTAATTTGCAAGACATCAGATCTCAGATAGCGGGGAGATCCGCGATTGATGCGGTTGACAAGGATAGTCGATGGACAAAAAAAGCGGAAATATTAGCACAACGTCACGGTGTCGATATTTCCAAGATTCCAGCCGTTGGGATTATCAAAGAAAAAGATGTTATGGAGTACGTCGAGCGAATTAATGCTGAAAAAGATCAAGATCACGACAATGAGATAAGCCAGATCGAGAAGGGGCTTGACGCGTTGGGGTATAAAGATCTAATAGAATTGTTAACGCTTCTTCGCAGAAAAGTAAAGCTCAAGCATAAAAGACATATTCCGTTAGGGTCGCTGTTAAATGACCGTTTAGAGTTAGCAAAATTCCATGGTGCTAAAGAAGGTTCAACGATCTATGATGAATGTAACATTTGGGGTGATGTTCGTATTGGGAAGAATTGCTGGATCGGTCCTTTTTCGGTGCTGGATGGAGCACACGCGACGTTATCGATCGGTGACCATACGAGCATAGGAATGGGCGCTCAAATTTATACGCATGATACCATTGAACAGGCTTTAACCGGCGGCCAAGCAGCTCGTTTTGTAAACGAAACAAAGATCGGGAAATGCTGTTTTATTGCCCCTTTAACAGTTATTGGTCCTGGTTCAAGCATTGGAGATCATTCTTTTGTTGCTACAGGCAGTTTTGTTCAGGGTACTTTCCCTTCGTATAGCTATATTTCCGGAAACCCGGCGAAGAAGGTCGGCGTTGTTGAGTTAAAGGATAATAAAGCCGATCTGAGATTATTTAAAAAGGAAGAGCTCTAATGTGTGAAATATCGGTTGTGATCCCGGTCCGGGATGAAGAGAAGAATGTTGGGGACCTTGCGTTAAGGATCACCCAAACTTTATCAGGCATGTCCAAGACATTTGAGGTCATTTTCGTGACCGATGTGAACCGGGATAAGACCGTCGATACGCTTAGGCAGATTTGTCTATCGGATCCAAGGTATAAGTTCATTAAACTTTCCAACTGTTTTGGACAGCATGTTGCGGTGATGGCGGGGCTTGATCATTCCAGCGGCGACTATATCGTTATCATGGATGGGGATCTTCAGGATTGCCCGGAGGACATACCTCAGTTGTACCAAAAGATCACCAGCGGTTATGATATTGTTTATGGGATCAAAAGCCGCAAGAATGATAATCTGATGCGTAATGTAGCTTCGCGTGCTTTTAATGCGTTGATGGGAGTGCTGTCTGACATCAAGCTTCAATCAAATTCCAATATGTTCAGGATAATCTCACGTAAAGCAAAGGATGAGATCATTAAGTTCAGGGAGTTTGAACCAAGCCTGACGTATATTTTTGCCTATATCAATCTGCCGACGACAACCGTAGTTGTTCAGTCGGGTGTTAGGTCCAAGGGGGCCAGCAAATACGGGTTATGGCGATTAATTAATTTTGCTTTATCTTCCTTGATGTCATTCTCCCGCAAACCATTGCGGTTGATCGCTTTGCTTGGAACCACCATGTCGTTTTTTAGCTTCCTGTTCTTTATTGTCATTCTTTACCTTTATGTGGTGATCAAGTTCTCCGTTCCTGGATGGGCCACGATCGTCTGCAGCATTACGTTTATCGGTGGGATACAGCTGCTTTGTTTGGGGATCATTGGCGAATATGTGGGACGCATGTACATGCAAACAAAGAACAGGCCCATGTACATCATTGAGGCCAAACAGGGTGATCTTCCCAAGAATCTAAACTAACCGGGCTTAAATTCCATGATCAAATGCGATCTCTGTCGATCTACTGAAGTGATCAAACAATGGAATGTTAATGATCATGATATTCTTCGCTGCCGCTCATGCCGTCTTGTTTT
>CAZFNI010000021.1:0-33390 GCA_964520655.1 uncultured Planctomycetales bacterium | reverse complement strand
GCCACCAGCATCTGGATTGTCGAGCAATTCGGGTTGGCAATGATCCCGCGTTGTTTCTTGATGTCTTCAGGATTGACTTCGGGGACGACCAGTGGCACGTCAGGATCCATGCGAAATTGGGATGTATTATCGATGACCACCGCCCCAGCTTTCGCCGCGATCGGCGCCCATTCTTTAGAGATCTCCGCACCTGGCGAAGACAAAACAATATCCACCCCGTTAAAGACATCTTTGGTCAAGGGGACATATTTTATCCCATCAAGCTCACCGCCCGCACCGCTGGGTGAGATCAGGATCAATTTATTAACAGGGAACTTCCGCTGCTTGACAATGCTGTACATACATTGACCTACCGCCCCGCGGATACCCAAAATAGCCACATTATATTTTTTCATCTTATAACGCCTTTGCAATATAGTCGCCGATCTCAGTGGTAGAATAACCCATTTGACCTGCATTTAATGATTTTACTTTTGTTGTAACAAATGAAATGACCGTCTCCTCAATACGTTTGGCCGCCGCCGCTTCTCCTAAATGTTCCAGCATCATGCCCCCGGCACAGATCGCGGCCAAAGGATTGATCACATTCTTGCCAGTATATTTCGGAGCGCTGCCACCGATAGGCTCAAACATGGAAACGCCGGAAGGATTAATATTGCCTCCAGCCGCAATGCCCATGCCTCCCTGGATCATCGCGCCCAGATCAGTGATGATATCACCGAACATATTATCCGTCACGATCACATCGAACCATTCCGGATTCTTCACGAACCACATGGTCGTTGCATCCACATTATTGTAATCGGTCTTTACATCAGGATACTCTTTCGCGATCTCGTTAAAAGTACGCTGCCAAAGGTCCCAGGCATAGGTCAACACATTGGTCTTACCACACAGCGTCAATTTCATCCCTTTATTGCGTTTGCGGGTATATTCAAAAGCATAACGCAAACAACGCTCTACACCTTTCCGTGTATTGTAAGAGATCTGGATCGCCACCTCGTCCTTTGTTCCTTTATTCTGGAATTCCCCCATACCCTTATACAGACCTTCGGAATTCTCACGAACGACGACAAAATCAATATCCGCAGGCGTTTTATCTTTAAGCGGGCAATACGCCGCATCATATAACTTCACTGGACGCAGATTAATATATTGATCCAACGAAAATCTCAGTTTAAGTAAAATGCCTGTTTCCAGGATGCCTGGCTTCACCTCAGGATGACCGATGGCCCCCAAATAGATCGCTTGAAATTTCTTTAAAGCGTCAATATCAGCATCTTCAAGTGTTTTGCCTGTCTTAAGATAACGGTCGCCGCCAAAATCAAAATTGGTCTTCTCGATCACAAACCCGAATTTCTTACCAGCAGCATCCAAAACCTTTAAGCCTTCACGGATCACTTCCGGACCCGTTCCATCTCCCGCGATGACAGCGATCTTATAAGCCTTCATATTTATCCTTTATATCTTTTGACCACCAAGGTGGCGTTGTGCCCGCCAAAACCTAAAGAATTAGAAAGCGCAACATCAACATTGACATTTCTTGCCGTATTAGGAACATAGTCCAGATCACACATCGGATCAGGGGTCTCATAATTGATCGTAGGATGAACTTTATTATCCCTGATCGACATGATGCAAGCCGCCAATTCGATCGCGCCTGCAGCACCTAATAAATGACCCGTCATAGATTTGGTCGATGAGATCGGAACTTTCTTAGCATGATCCCCGAAAACCTTCTTGATCGCCAATGTTTCAATTTGATCATTCAATTTTGTCGAGGTCCCGTGCGCATTAATATAGTTAATATCAGAAGGCTTCAAACCAGCATCTTTGATAGCCAATTCCATCGCCCGAATTGCCCCTAAACCTTCCTCATGAGGAGCAGTGATATGATAAGCATCGGCTGTACGCCCATACCCCACCAACTCCGCATAGATCACCGCACCGCGGGCCTTGGCATGTTCCAACGTTTCTAAAATAACAACACCGGCACCTTCACCCATCACAAAGCCATCCCTGTTAAGATCAAAGGGTCGACTGGCCCTCGTCGGACTATCATTGTGCTGCTTGGACAATGCTTTTAACGAACAGAATCCGCCTAAACCAAGCTTTGAAGTCGCACTTTCTGTCCCCCCAGCGATCGCCACATCAATTTCACCATGCTGGATCATGCGGAACGCTTCACCGATACAATTATTGGCTGTCGCACAGGCGGTGGCGATGGCAAAACAAGGTCCGGTCGCGCCGCTGTTGATGGACACCTGTCCGGCCGCTTCATTAATGATCATGCGGGTAATAAAGAACGGGGATATACGTCCAGGCCCTTTTGAGACCAGCTTTTCATATTCCTCTTCTGCGGAGACAATGCTGCCGATCCCGGATCCGATCACAACCCCCACCTTCGATGGGTCACCGGCACGGACATCCAGTTTGGCCTGCATGAGAGCTTCATTTGCCGCAATGACAGCGAACTGAATAAAATGCGACAAATTGCGCGCATCCTTGGAGTTAAAATACTGGAGAGGATCGTAAGGATTAATATCGCCATTGATCCGGGAGTCAAATGCTGTTGCATCAAAATGTGTTACCGGACGGATACCACTTTGCCCTGCTAACAAGGCCTTCCAAAAGGTTTCAACACCAATCCCGACGGGCGACACAACCCCAATACCTGTTATCACAACACGCCTATTGGACATAACTATTAATACCCCTATCAAAGTTTTGCCCCCACGCATGCTGTCTTGCGATAGCAGTGGGGGCAATAGAAAAACTAGACAATACGATTACGCGCTGGCTTTTTCTTCAATATACTTGATCGCATCCCCGACTGTTTTCATCTTTTCCGCTTCTTCATCCGGGATCTCGATGCCGAATTCTTCTTCTAAGGCCATGATCAACTCAACAGTATCTAAGGAATCCGCGCCGAGGTCATCCACGAAAGATGCTTTAGGGGTAACTTCCTCTGGTTTTACGCCTAATTGTTCTGCGATAATTGCTTTGATTTTCTCTTCTACTGCCATTGAATTGCCTCCTTGTTAATTAAATCGCTAAACCACCGTCTACAACAATTGTCTGACCAGTCACATAATCTGCCGCATTTGATGCCAGGAAAAGACAAATATTCGCTACATCTTCTGCTGTTCCAAACCGCTTCAAAGGGATCTGTTCTAAAACCTGAGCCTTTACGGTTTCAGGCAATTTATCGGTCATATCGGTCAAGATATATCCAGGAGCGACAACATTTGAGGTAATACCCCGGGAAGCTAATTCTTTGGCCACAGATTTAGAAAAACCGATTATACCGGCCTTACTTGCGGCATAATTGGCCTGACCTGCATTCCCTGTTATCCCAATGACCGAAGCAATACTGATGATCTTTCCCTTACGGGCTTTGACCATCGGCTTGCAAACCGCTTTAGTGACATTAAAAACGCCCTTAAGGTTGATCCTGATCACATCATCAAAATCTTCTTCACTGATCCTTAAGAGCAGATTATCACGCGTAATTCCAGCGTTGTTGACTAATATATCAACGCGCTTATGAATGTCAAGAATTTTGTTAACAGTTTCCTGGGCTTTTTCAAAATTGGTGACATCACAGCCAAAACCATCCGCTAAACCGCCTTTGGCCTTGATCTGGGCCGCTACTTCCTTAGCCTGGGCGTCATCACGGCCAATAATGATGACCAAAGCCCCGTGTGCGGCAAATGCTTCCGCGATGGCTTTTCCAATGCCGCGTGTTGAACCTGTAATGAGCGCTACTTGATCTTTAAATTGCATACCGTTATGTTACCAATTGTTAAAATAGCCGCAAGTAAAAAAACTTAATTCTTTCCACTTATTTCATAGGAAATAAACCTGGCAGCGGCCAGCGCATGCGGCTTTTGAAGTGTGATCGAAGCCAATAGAACCCTTTTATCCGCTAAAACACATGACAACAATTCAGCCCCCAGCCTCTCTAACAGCCGAAACCTGGAGTTCTCCACCTTTTTCGTGAGCTGATTGGCCATATGCTCATAATCCAACGCATCTTTGAGATTATCCGATCTGCCAGCTTTTGAGGCATCATATTCAATGAGAACATTAAGCAAAATATCCTGCTTGTTTTTGCGTTCCCATGGATGTGTACCAATGATCCCTCTGAGCTTTAGATCAACGATCCTGATAGTTGCCATATTAAATTAAACTCTCTCCCCCATCTACAGCGATGATCTGCCCTGTTAAATAATCATTCTCTAATATATAGTCCACTGTACTAAGAATACTTGCTGTATCCCCAACCCTCTTTAACGGGATATTTCCAGCCCGGATCTTACGGTCATCTTTTTGATTATTGACAGGTGCCAAAATCATACCTGGAGAGATCCCGTTTACCCGTATGCCTGGGCCCCAGGAGGCGGCAGCCATCTTGGTAAATTCTCCCAAAGCCTTCTTGGTGGTCAAATAATCAGCATAATCACTGCGGTACTGCCCCACATTGGTGTCGATAAAATTGATGATCTGTCCTTTTTTGACCAAACGCTTAAAAGCACAGGACAACATATACGGCGCCTGGTAGTTGATCTGCCAGTGCTTTTTAAACAATGACATGTCCTGATCCCCAAATTCATTGGGAATAAAAATCGAAACGCTGTTGATCAAAACAGATAAACCACCGAATGCTTTATAAACAGCAGGCAAAAGAGTCCGAACCTGCACCTCATCCCCTAGGTCAGTGGCAAATAGCTCACAACGCACGCCTTTATCATAGATCTGCCTGGCTGTTTTCATGGCTTCATATTTGGAACTATTATAGTGAAGGGCGATATGATAGCCTTTGTCCGCCAAATGTAAAGCAACTGCCTGGCCCAAACGCTTGGCTGCTCCTGTGACCAAAACTGTTTGATTGCGGACTTTACTCATTGGATCAGGCTTAAGAATTCCTTACGGGTCGTATCCTCATGACGGAATGCCCCTATAAGGCAGGATGTTTTCATCATGGAATTCTGTTTCTCCACGCCACGCATCATCATGCATAAATGCTTGGCCTCGATCACCACAGCAACCCCGATCGCATTGGTCACCTGCATCAGACTATGAGCGATCTCTTTGGTCAAATTCTCCTGCACCTGCAAGCGGCGGGCATACATATCCACAATGCGAGCGATCTTCGACAAACCGATGATCTTACCCTTGGGGATATAACCAACGTGGACTTTCCCAAAAAATGGCAGCAAATGATGTTCACAGAGCGAATAAAGCTCAATGTCCTTGACGATGACCATTTCATCATTGTCTGAGGCAAAGATCGCCCCATTGACGATCTGGTCTAAATTGGTCTTATACCCCTGGGTCATGAATTCAAAAGCTTTGGCTGCGCGATGTGGCGTTTTAAGCAAACCTTCACGCTTCGGATCTTCCCCAATGCTTTCAATAATCTTGCGGTAGTATTCTTCCATATCTTATCCCCTTATTGGCTGAGAGGCGGTTGACGGCTAAGTGACTGGAAATGATATCATATGCCCTTGCTAATGACAAGCACCACTGCTATAATCCCGCTCATGATGACACCCAAAGTTGATTATCACATGCATACCGCCCTGTGCGGGCATGCTGTCGGCAGTTTAGAGGAATATGTCCAACATGCAATCAGTATCGGATTAACCGAGATCGGGTTCTCCGACCATGCGCCTATGGTCCACGAACGGCTACACTGGGTGACCATGGACGAACGTCAGCTTCCGCTATATCACCGCTTGATCGATGATGTTAGAGCCAAATACGGCCGCCAGATCTCGATCAAATATGCCCTGGAAGCGGATTTCATCCCCGGATTTGAATCTAAAACAAAACGATATATCGATGCCTATCCCTATGATTACATCATCGGATCAGTGCATTATGTTGATGGATGGGCGGTAGACGACCCAGTCACCATCGAACGTTGGAAAACAGCAGACATCAATGCTGTCTGGCATGCTTACTTCAAACTCTTACGCCAAAGCGCCCAAACCGGCATGTTCCATATCATCGGCCATTGCGACCTGCCGAAAAAGTTCGGCCACTTGCCGACTGTTGATATGACAGAAGAAGTCAAATTAACTGCCAAAGTTTTTAAGCAAGCCGGGGTCGCCCTTGAGATCAATACCGCAGGCTTAAGAAAACCAATTCAAGAAATGTACCCTTCTGCCGCCTACTTGAAGATCTACTGCGAAGCTGGCGTGCCCCTGACCTTTGGGTCGGATGCACACACCCCTCAAGATGTCGGCAAAGACTTTGCCAAGGCTCTAGAATTGGCAAAAGCCGCTGGTTACACAGAACATATTACATTTTCCAAAGGAAAAGCATCAGGAAAGGTTGCTTTATGATCAAGATAGCCGGCATTGATCACGTTGCCTTTAATGTGCGTGATCTTGATAAAACCGTTAAATTCTATACTGAGGTCATCGGCCTTAAAGTCACTCAACGCGAACCCTCAAAACCAGGGATCGAATACTTCCTTGACTGCGGACCGTCACTGCTAGGCATTATCCAGGCCCAAGACCTCAACAATAATCATCCCTTTGCCCATGAAGGCTTGGGAGCCAATCATTTTTCATTCCGAATCCATTCCAATGATTTTGAACCCATGATCAAGCATCTTGAATCCCACAATGTCAGGATCGAATATGCCAAAAAGCGTCCGAAAAGCTGGTCGCTGTATTTCTATGATATTGACGGTAATAAATTAGAAGCCACGGCCTGGCCGTTTGAAGACGGTCTGCCGGAATCAGCACGTGTTAAACAGATCTATGACGGAAAAGCAAAATCCTGGAGAGCGTATGATTAAAACAGGTGATAAAGCCCCAAACTTCCCCGGTTTAAAAGAAAATAAAGGAAAGTTCATTGTGCTTTATTTCTATCCCAAAGACGACACTCCGGGGTGCACGGTCGAAGCGTGCGGTTTGCGTGATAGTTTTAAAGAGATCACAAAGCTTAATGCCGTTATCTTCGGCGTCTCTCCTGACAAACAGACCTCACATGACAAATTCATCAGCAAGTTCAATCTTCCTTTTGTCCTTATCCCCGATGAAGATAAAAGCATTGCTCAAGCCTACGGCGTATGGGTGGAAAAATCCATGTATGGCAAGAAATACATGGGTATCGCGCGCACAACATTTATCGTCGACGGGACTGGAAAGATCGCAAAAATCTTCGAAAAAGTCAAACCTGAAGGCCACAACAAAGAGATCATCGACGCATTAAGATCACTATAAAAGAAACGGCGACCACAACGGATGAACATCCTTAATGGCCGCCGTTTCTTTCTACTTAAACTGCATTTGTCCCCGCGCTTGCGGTGCAATGCGATCTGCATTCTCAACCATCATGATGAACTCCGAACGCAAACCAAACTTATCCGCCCCAACATTAGCTCTAGCGCTACGGACAACATGATCATAAGATGAGCTGCCTTTGAATTCAGAATTCCTCAAGAGCATCCCAAACTCTGCCACGCTGCTGGCCCAGGCAAAATCACCCCTCGGTTCATTGGTGATCTGACTTTTTTTGATCGTCCTGGTGATCAGCTTGCTTGTTTCTTCGCTCGGCTGTTTATAACGCAACTTGACCGTCATCACTTCATCATTGATATTGATCGGCTTAGCTTTCTGATATTTAAGTGGATCGACACTGTTTGATTCTTCTTGAACACCCGCTGGAACAATCTCATATAAGGCGGTCACAGTATGCCCCGCACCGATCTCTCCCGCGTCTTTTTTATCATTGTTAAAGTCCTCCTTAGCCAAAAGCCTTTTTTCATATCCGATCAAGCGGTATGACTTGACCGCACCAGGATTAAATTCGATCTGGATCTTCACATCTTTGGCGATGGCAAACAACACAGATCCTAATTCATTGACCAAGACCTTGCGTGCTTCTTTTAAATTATCAATGTAATAGTAGTTACCGTTGCCCTTATCGGCAATTTCCTGCATACGGCCATCCTTATAATTGCCCTGCCCGAATCCCAGTACGGTCAAATAGATCCCGTCTTTACGCTTCTCTTCCACAGAACGCACAAGGTCTGAAGTGTTTGAAGTCCCGACATTGAAATCCCCATCCGTCGCCCAAATGACACGATTATTGCCGCCAGGAATAAATTGTTCCTTGGCCAGCTTATAAGCCATCTCCATGCCCGCACCTCCAGCTGTGGAACCTCCGGCCTGCATGCGGTCAATAGCCCCGATGATCGCCGCCTTATTATCACCTGTGGTTGGATAAAGCACCACCCCGCTGCTGCCGGCATAGACAACGATCGAAACCTTATCCGCAGGACGCAACTGATCGACCATCATCTTGAAACTGTCCTTAAGTAACGGCAGTTTATCACTGTCATTCATGGAACCGGACACATCGATCAAAAAGACCAGATTGCTTGGCGGCAAATTCGCCGCGTCCGGCGTCCGACCTTTAAGTCCGATATGCAACAATTGATGCTGATCATTCCAGGGGCATACGGCCATATTGGTCGTGATCGAGAAGGGCTCATTGTTCTTAGGCACCGGATAGTCATAGTTAAAATAATTGACCATCTCCTCAATACGCACCGCATCAACAGGAGGCATTTGATTATTGAGCAGAAAACGGCGCATATTGCTGTAGGATGCGGTATCCACATCGATCGAAAAAGTGGACAAAGGATTATCTAAAGCCGTCAAGAACTGATTATCATTGATGGTCTTATACTCCTCAGTATTAGCCAACTCCAGCGGATAATACTGATTAACCACTGCTGCCCGCACCGGCGAACTTGCTGGAGTTGATACCGACTTAAGCGCAGCAGCAGGAACATTATAGGCTATACCTTTTTCTTTAATTGAATGATCCGCCCCATCTGCCGCCGCGTATCCAACAATGACCTTTCTATCAGAAGCTTCTCTGCGGACGTCATAATTCGTTTGTTGATAATACGGCTCATACTGTGCGGTTTTACTTAAAGTAGCCGTTGTTTCCGTTGTCGCGATATACTGACTGGCATCTTTAAGCCTGGACTGCAAGGCTGATCCCCCAAACCCGGAAACAGATTGAACACCAATATCGTCCGTTGATGACTTTAACCTTCCCTGAACGCCGCGTTTCAAATATGTACTGGTAAATACTAACGCACAAATGACCACGGTCGCCAACACCATCGCCGGGTACTTTAATTGAGTGGACTGCATAGAGCTCTCCTTGTGGATGGTTTTTCTGATCTTAATTTGGGCATCAGGAGAGAGAGCTTGATTCTTGATACATGGCAAAACAGAAGAGAGCTTTTGTAATTCGGCTAAATACGCGCGGCTTTGGGGATCTTGGGCCAGCAAAGTCTCTGCCTGCGCTTTTTCTTCATTAGAGAGCGCATTATCATGGTACGCAGATAATAAAATTTTTTGTTCTTCGCTTAACATTACCCTTGCTCCTTTAACCGCGGCAGCAATTCTTTGCGCAGGGCTTCACGGCCTCTAAAGATCAACACTTTTACTTTTTCCAGGGAACAATTGAGGATCTGACTAATTTCCTGATAATCATGCCCCATATACTCCCTTAAGATCAACGCCTCTTTTTGTTCATCCGGCAATTTCTGCAGCGCCTTGGCAACTAATGAAGCATTTTCGTTCTGGATCGCCGACTCATGCGGCTGCGCGGCAGTGTCGGGGAGATCCCATTCCTGCATATCCCCCCCGTCATTTTTAAACCACATCGAGACCGTGTGCTTAACTGATCTTAAGCGGGATATCGATGCATTACGGGCGACTGTTAGCATCCAGGTCGTGAGTTTGGCCCGTCCATCCGGCATAAAACGCTTGTTAAAGAGCGCCAGAAAAACCTCACTGGTCACGTCCTCAGCGTCCGCACGGCTGTTTAACAAACGCAAGGCAAAGTTAAACACCAGTGTCTTATGCCGGTTAAACAGCGCATCGAACGCTTGAGACTCTCCGGAATTGTACGCGCGCAGCAACTCTTCGTCAGTCTGTTCCATGTTTCTTTCAAGCCCATCCTAGGTATGGGCTTTTCTCTCTCCTACGCTTTAAACGCAGGAGAGCTCTAAAAGTTACAAAATCTTTGCGAATATAAATAGCATGAATGTTAAGCACCCGGGCAAGATTCATTCACTCCTCAACACCCCCCAGCCCCCGTAACACTTGCACGGGTTAATTTCGCGAACGCTGGTGGTTAATCGTTGTTGTTTTGGTTAATATGGCAAGTGACGGGGGAGTTTCGTCGCTCATGAACTCGCCCCGTCACTTAACATGGACAAAAAGTTTATTTATCCCCCATACTTCCGATGAATATATCCCTCCAGGATAGATATGAATTCTTCTTTGATACGATCCCCTTTTAATAATACTGACTCCTTGCCATCTACATAAACAGGGGCAATGGGTGTTTCAGAAGCCCCCGGCAAGCTGATCCCGATATCCGCATGCCTGCTCTCACCCGGGCCATTGACCACACATCCCATGACCGCGATCTTAAGTTGCTCAACACCAGGATACGCCTTCTTCCAAAAAGGCATTTTCAGTTTAATATGGGCATTGATGTCCTGTGCCAAATATTGAAAATAATCGCTACTGGTGCGGCCGCAGCCGGGACAACTTGTCACGGACGGAGAAAAATATCGAAAACCCATGGCCTGCAATATCTCTTTACAGACTTCCACCTCTTTAGACCGAGGCACATTGGGTTGAGGCGTAAGGGAAACACGGATCGTATCGCCGATACCCTGCTGCAAAAGAATGGACAAAGCGGCCGCTGAGGAAACCGCTCCTTTGATATCCGCGCCTGCCTCAGTTAACCCCAAATGAAGGGCAAGATCACAAGAGTTGGCTAAACGTTGATAAACAGCAACCATGTCCTGCAATACGGACATTTTGACAGAGAGAATGATCTTCTCTTTCGGCAGCCCCAGCGAAACCGCATATTGGGCGCTGCGCAGCGCACTTTCGACCATGGCACTCTGAGTCACTGCACTAAAATCTTCAGGATGATCTGTTTTAGCGTTGGCATCCATCAACTCGGTCAATAGTTCCTGGTCCAGAGACCCCCAATTGACACCAATGCGCACGGCCTTGCCGTTAGCCACCGCGATCTTAATGATCTGGGCAAAATTATCGTCATGCTGCTTGCCCTTGCCAACATTGCCGGGATTAATGCGATATTTATCCAGCAATGCCGCGGTTTCTGGATTTTTCGTCAGGATCAAGTGGCCATTAAAATGAAAATCCCCGATGATCGGCGTCTGGAATCCCTCTGCCCTTAAACGCTTGATGACAGTAACAGCACCCGCTGCCGCCTCATGATCATTGATCGTCCAACGGACTAATTCCGAACCTGCATCGATCAATGATCTTGTTTGCTGATAAGTCGATTCCACATCAGCTGTCGGCGTATCGGTCATGGACTGGATGCGGATCGGATGAGCACTGCCAAGAATGAGTTTCCCGATCGTAACAATCGGTGTTTTTCGACGGGTGATCGAACGCATAAAATGATTTACTCTCTGATGATTAATGCTATAATTGAGCCCATATTATAGGAAACGATGCAGAGAAAAGCAATAAAAACCGCTTGATCATGGACCAACATGGACATTTATCTCGCTAAAACCCAGGGCTTCTGTGCAGGAGTTGCCAGCGCCATCGATATCGTTGAATTGGCCCTTTCGACCTACGGGACCCCACTTTACGTCTATCATGATATCGTGCATAATACGGCTGTTGTGGACGATATGAAAAAGCGCGGCGTCATCTTTGTAGAGAACCTGGACGATGTTCCTTCAGAAGGACGCATCATTTTTTCTGCACATGGCGTGCCACCACATATTATTAACAATGCCCGTCATAGAAAACTGAAATTTGTCGATGCCACCTGTCCGCTGGTGACAAAAGTCCACAAAGAAGCTGTAAAGTTCTCTGGTCAGGACATCGACACCGTTCTGATAGGGCATGTCGGCCACCAGGAATTGATCGGAACATCCGGATACGTCCGCCCTGATCTGCTGCATATTGTCGAGAACGAAAAAGATGTCGAGGCATTGACAATTGATCCCGCTAAAAAAGTCTCCTATATCACCCAGACGACATTATCCGTTGACGAAACCAAAGGGATCATCGAGAAACTAAAACAAAAATTCCCCAGATTGATCGGCCCTTTACGCTCAGATATCTGTTATGCCACCCAAAACCGCCAGGATGCCGTAAAAGAACTGGCCAGTTTTTGCGATATGATCATCATTTGCGGATCTCCCCATTCCTCTAACAGCAACCGCTTAAGGGAAACCGGCGAGCAATGCGGCGTTGAAAGCCATATCATTGATAATGCCAAGCAGTTGAACTTGAACTTTCTAAAAGGGAAGAATAAAGTCGGCTTAAGTTCCGGCGCATCCGTACCCCGCTATCTGGTTGATGAGATCATTGACCAGATCCTCTTGGAATATCCTGATGCCGTTGTCCATGAGTTTGACAACCCGGAAAAGAACATTGTTTTCCCTGTGCTGCACTTCCAGGAGTAATATGGCCAAATTGATCATTGCCCAAACTGAATATGATGTCCCTGATGGAGCACCCATCGCGGAGATCTGTGAGAATGCCGGCATCCCCTTCTCCTGCAACTCTGGTGTATGCGGAACATGCCAGATCGAGGTCCTTGAAGGTTCAGAGAATCTTAATGAACTTAACCGTGAAGAGCTTGAATTGGCCCAGGATCGCAACCATCGCCTCAGCTGTCAGTGCAAGATCTTATCCGGAACAGTTAAAGTCACTTTCTAGAAAACATATGTTTCTTCTTCAAGAAAATCACATCAACATTCAACGCATAAAAGATAACTTCAAAAGCACAAATTACGGCAGCCTTGTGTCTTTCGAAGGGATCGTCCGGGCGGATCGTAAAAACAACAAAGAGGTCCGCTCTCTTCTTTATGTTGCTGATGAAACTGCCTGTAAAAATGAAGGCACTAAGATCATCGAAGAGACCCTTGCGTCTTTCCCGATCCAAAGGGCCGCTTGTGTGCAGCGCATCAACACAGTGATGGTTGGGGAATCAGCTGTCTGGATCGGTGTTTGGTCCATCCATCGTCAAGACAGTT
Organism: uncultured Planctomycetales bacterium; assembly: GCA_964520655.1. Lineage (GTDB taxonomy): Bacteria > Omnitrophota > Gorgyraeia > Zapsychrales > Fredricksoniimonadaceae > JACQQW01. Next base: position 20,300 of record CAZFNI010000021.1, on the reverse strand, counting down.
TTAACGCTTGCCAATACCTCATTGAAAACATCAAAAAACGCCTGATCATATGGAAAAAAGAATATTTTACTGACGGGACATCACAATGGTTGTATGGCCCGCAAACACCACTATTAAAGGAGTGATCATGAATATCGATCTTGACATTGATTCCCTCTCACCTGATCAATTCAAAAAATTCCAGGCCGTTGATATCCGCGAACCTGAAGAATGTGAAGCATTTGCCCCGCGAACTAAAAACATTGCTTTTATCCCTTTATCTCAAGCCGATAAAAAAATGGATTATTTCAAAACAAATCATTCCTATCTCCTTGTATGCGCCAAAGGCGGACGCAGTCATTATCTGGCAGAAATACTGCAGTCCAAAGGCATTCACGCACTTTCTGTTAATCACGGCATGGCTTCTTTTAATCAATATCTAGAGGAAAACGGCTATGCCGATTCCTGAAGTTCATGGCACAAAAGTTATCCCAAAAGCATTACTATCCCAATTCACAACTTTTCAGCTGGGTGGCCCCTGCCGTTATCTGATCCAATGTTCTAAGCCTCAAGAACTTCAACAGATCATTAAATATCTCATCAACGACAAAACCCCTTTTATACTAATGGGCGGCGGCTCTAATATTGTGGCTGCCGATAAAGGGATTGACAGTGTCGTCATCCGCTATGAAGACCCTGTGCCATCGATATCAAGGCATGGCAATGACCTCAGCATCGATGCCTCCACTCATTTAGACAGCGCCGCACTAAGCAGCGTTGAAGAGGGGCTTGGAGGATTAGTCTTTACTTCTGGTATCCCTGGAACTGTGGGTGGGGCTGTTGCCGGCAATGCAGGGGCCTGGGGTAAACAGGTGGGTGATATTCTAAAGTCAGCCCTCATCATTGACCAACATGGAGAAATGAAAGAAGTCGGCCCAGATTATTTTGAATTCACTTACCGGAATTCCAAGATCAAAGAAACAGGTGAGATCATTGCCCAAGTCACCTTCGCCCTGTATCAGGAAGATCCTAAAACCCTTGCCATAGAACGTGCTGGCATACTCAAAGAACGCGCATTAAAACACCCGGATCTCTCTCTTCATCCATGTGCCGGCAGCTTCTTTCGTAATATTGAACCGACGTCAAAAGCTGAGAAACGCCAAGCCGCAGGCTGGTTCCTGGAACAGGCAGGCGGAAAATCGTTACGCGCAGGTGGAGCTTTTATTTTCGACAAACATGCCAATATCATCGTTAAAGGCAAGGACTGCACCGCTTTGGATGTCTATGATCTGCAATCTAAGATGAGATCGATTGTTCAGGAAAAATTCGGATTTGATCTAAAACGCGAAGTGCTTTTCCTTGGAGAGTTTGATAATATCCCGGAATCCCGCCGTAAAATATTTTGGTGATCACTCAACCGCCGATCCTAAACATCTCCACCTTAGGATGCATGTGCTCTTTACGTTGATGAGCACGATCTTGAGAATACCTGTCACTGCGGCTATGCCATACAGCCTGGACCTTCTCTTTGATGGTATGATCCGAAGAATGATTACGCAAACTATCACGAATGTCAAAGCCGTCAGCCGCAAATAAACACGTATATAATTTCCCATCCGCAGATAATCTGAGGCGATGGCATGTCCCGCAAAAAGCATGGCTGACCGATGAAATAAATTCGATCTGTCCCCCTCCATCTTGATACTCATAGCGTGCTGCTGTACCACCCTGTTCAGTCCCAAATAACCGCTTTATGGGGAACTGTCCTGCAACAAGTTTAATGATCTCATCCGACATGACGACATTGTTCAGATCCCAGTTATTCTGGTTGCCCACATCCATAAATTCAATGAAGCGCAGAATATGCCCTGTGCCGCGAAAATGCCTTGCAAGATCGAGTATGCCCGCATCATTTACGCCGCGCATGATCACGGCATTGATCTTCAACTCAGAAAAGCCAGCTGACACAGCTTCCTCGATGCCGGTTAGAACATCACTGAGCTTTCCGTGACCGCCGCTTAACACATTAAACAACTCAGGATCGATCGTGTCTAAACTCACTGTCAAGCGTTTTAAGCCCGCTGATCTTAAGCGTTTCGCCCATGTCCTTAATAACATGCCGTTAGTTGTCAATGCGATATCTTCGATGCCAGGGATACTCGAAAGCATTGAGACCAATTCATCCAGTTTCGGCCGCAACAGCGGTTCTCCTCCTGTTAAACGAAGCTTTCTAACACCTAATGGAACGGTGATACGCACCAGTCGCTCGATCTCTTGAAAACTTAGCCATTCTTTTTCTGGAAGGAATTGATAATGATGGTGGAATTGCTCCGAGGGCATACAGTACGGACATCGAAAATTACATCGATCAATGACTGAGATGCGCAGATCATGTAAAGGCCTGGAATATTTATCCTGGATCATTCTGTTGTAACAGAAGGGCGTTTTTGTAAAGCCGCGTGCATGGTGTGCCATCCCAGCGACGCGCACTTAACTCTTGAGGGATATTGCCATATTCCAGAAAATACGGCCAATTTATCCAGATGATGCAAGGCAGTTCGTGGGTCCAGTTTACCAATAACAAGATCATGGAACTCCTGGAACAGGACATTGGCCTCATCTATGGATTTTGATTTAAGGGCTGCTGTCATCATGGAGGCTGATGCTTTAGAGATAGCACAACCGGAGCCTTCAAACGTGACTTCCTGGATCAAATTCTTATCATCGAGCTTGATATACACCCACAAATGATCCCCGCACAAGGGATTATACCCTTCAGCAAAATATGTAGCCCCCTCCATCTTCCTGAAATTACGCGGATGCCGGTTATGCTCCAGGATTGTTTGTTGATAGAGTTCGTCACGCATGGAACACTGCCTTTGCTTTATTGACGGCCCTGACTAACGCATCCAGCTCGTCCGTTGTATTGTAAAAAGCCAGCGAAGCCCTGGCTGTTGCCGGAATACCGAAAAATTCCAACACAGGCTGCGTGCAATGATGTCCAGTGCGAATAGCCACGCCCTCTTCATCCACGATCGTCCCCAGGTCGTGAGGATGAATATTATCGATCACAAAAGAAATAATGGATGTTTTCTGTTTTGCTGTGCCGATCAATTTAAGACCGGAGATCCCTGACAATACCTTTGTTCCATAGGCTAAAAGCATCTCTTTATGGCGGGCCATCGATTCATATCCGATCGAACACACATAATCAATGGCTTTGCCCAAACCGATCACCTCAGCGATCGCTGGAGTTCCAGCTTCAAATTTGTAGGGCAGTGTATTGTATGTTGTTTGATTGAATGTGACGCTGCGGATCATATCCCCGCCGCTTTGGTACGGCGGCATGGATTCAAGCAAACGTTCTTTCCCATAAAGAACACCAACACCTGTCGGGCCAAAGAGCTTATGTCCAGAAAGGACCAGAAAATCGCAATCTAATGCCTGGACATCAATGGCACAATGCGTGACAGCCTGCGCAGCATCAACCACAACAACAGCGCCGGCACGATGTGCCTCATCGATCATCCTCTTGATCGGATTGACCGTTCCTAAAGAATTTGAAACATAAACAACGCTCACCAAACGCGTTCTAGGATTAAGTAATTTCACATACTCTTCCCAGATCAGTTCCCCGTCAGTGTTCATGGGAATAACTTTCAACACGGCCCCTGTCTGCTGGCAAAGGATCTGCCAGGGGACGATATTAGAATGGTGCTCCATGTGAGAGATGATGATCTCATCCCCCTTCTTAAGGGTCGACCCCCCGTAAGAATGTGCGACCAGATTGATCGATTCCGTCGCACCCTTGGTGAAAATGATCTCTGCTGGACGGCGGGCATTAAGAAACACCCCAACCTTGCTGCGTGCCTCTTCAAAATGCATCGTTGCCTGTTCACTTAAGTAATGGACACCTCGGTGCACATTGGCTGTCCCCAGGGTCATGTGCCCACTGACCGCATCGATCACTGTCCGCGGTTTAAATGTGGTGGCCGCATTATCCAAATATACAAGCGGCTTACCATGGACGGTAATATTTAGATTCGGGAAATCCCCTCTGACTTTTTGAATGTCCAGTGGAGGCATAAGGATTTACAGTTTGACTTGCGGGAATTTAACCGTCAGCCAATGATTTAATTTATTACGCACGCTTTCAAGCTTGATCGTATTGATAATGTCATCGATAAAACCGCGGGACAATAATTGAGTTGCCGTCTCTCGGGAGATGCAGCGGCTTTGCAGATAAAAAACCTCATCCTCATTGATCTGACCGATCGTCGCCCCATGCGTACATTTGACATCATCCGCAAAAATCTCCAGTTGCGGCTTTGTATCAATTCGGGCGTCCTTCCCCAGCAATAAATGCTTATTGAGCTGGTAACCGTTCGTCTTCTGGGCGATCGGATGCACATAGATCTTGCCGTTAAAGACAGCACGGGCAGAATCATTCAGAATCCCTTTATAGACCTGAAAACTGGTGCAATTGGGCTGCTGAATATCCAGCAATGTGTGATTATCCACATGCTGTTTGCCGTCTAACGCGTAAAAACCATTCATCGTGGTCGTAGTATTCTCACCTTTTAAAAGAATGCTCAAATTATTACGGACCAAATGAGCCCGGTGGCAGAATGAGAAAGCTTCCAAAACACTTTCCTTCTCCTGCCAGATGCGCGTTGTCGTCGTCAGAATAGCACGAGGACTCTCCGCTTCTGCTTTGCAATAAGACACTTTGGCCCTCGGGCCGATACGCAGGTCAGTTAGCGCATTGCTCCAGTACAAGACCGGTATCTGGGAAACATGGCTTTCCAACACATGCACAGAAGCGCTTGCTCCGACATGGATAAGCACACGGGGGAAAACAACAGCATTCTCTTCACTGGAACAAGTCACATGAATGATATGCAGCAAAGATGAGATCGAGGCCTCATCTTCAACCTTAATAAAAACGCCGTCAAGGAATAGTGCCTGATTTAACGCCACAAAGGACTTGGGGTCATTGGCTGTCATTTTACTGATCGTTGATTCAACCTCTTGAGGATACTCAACAGCCGCCTCGCTAAACGGCATCACTTTAAGCCCGACAGGCAGATTTTTAATATTGGATAATTCTTCAGAAATAGTCCCGTTCAATAGAACAATATTGATATCGTTCTGATCAACGTAATTCTCTAAAGGATCATCGCCGGTTAAACGTTCATTGGAAGGCAAATGGAAACGTTTATTGGACAATTCGACAAGGGATGTATATTTAAACTCTTCATCCTTATAGGTGGGCAGTCCCATTTGCACAAATTGCGCCACCGCGCGCTGCCGCAGCGTTTTAAGCCATTGCGGCGAACGGTCGATCACCAGCGTTTGATATTCATCAAGACCATCTATTCTTAACGGTAATTGCGTCGTTGTCGTCATATAATCCTTCTACTTGATGAGCCAGTCGTAACCTTTATCCTCAACAGCAAGCGCCAATTCCTTCCCCTCGCTTTTAATGATCTTACCATCGTATAAAATGTGGACAAAATCCGGCTGAATATAATTGAGCAGGCGCTGGTAATGCGTGATCAGGATGATCGCATTATTCTTATTGCGTAATTTATTGACACCATCCGCAACGATCTTCATCGAATCAATATCCAGACCAGAGTCGGTCTCATCTAACACCGATAATCTTGGATTAAGGACAGCCATCTGCAAGATCTCATTGCGTTTCTTCTCTCCGCCGGAGAAATCCACATTGACCGCCCTATCAATGGCCGCATCGCTTAACTGCAGCAGCTTCATCTTGGAACGCAGATATTTGTCAAAATCGATCGGGTCCATTTCTTCGGCGCCTTGATGACGGCAGATGGAATTGAACGCGGCCCGAAGAAAAACAGAGGTCGGGACACCGGGTATCTCTACAGGATACTGGAACGCCAGGAAAACACCCTCTTTAGCGCGCTCATCCGGCTCCATCCCCACCAGATCGATCTTCTTGAAATTGGCTTCATATTCAATCGAACCGCTGGTCACCTGATATTGAGGATGGCCAGCAATGATCTTTGACAACGTACTTTTACCGGAACCGTTCGGCCCCATGATGGCATGCACCTCTCCCGCATTGACCGTCAGATTGATGCCTTTTAAAATTTCTTTTCCTTCTATACCTGCGTATAAATTCTTGATCGTTAACATTTAACCAACGCTCCCCTCTAATTTCATTTCCAATAATTTGACCGCCTCTACAGAGAATTCCAAAGGCAATTCTTTAAAGACATCTTTACAGAATCCGTTAATGATAAGCGAGATAGACTCTTCCAAGTCAAGCCCTCGGGAACGCAGATAGAACATCTGTTCCGCATTGATCTTGGATGTTGAGGCCTCATGCTCTAAAACAGCTGTATTATTCTTGACCTCTATATAAGGAAAAGTGTTGGCCGAGCAATTATTACCAACCAGCATTGAATCACATTGTGAAAAGTTGCGTGCGCCCGTCGCACTGGGCATGATCTTGACCAGTCCCCGGTAACTGTTATGCGAATAATCGGATGAGATCCCTTTGGAGACGATCGTGCTTTTTGTATTCTTGCCGATATGCACCATCTTCGTGCCCGTGTCTGCGGTCATATGATTATTGGTCAACGCCACAGAATAGAATTTGCCAACTGAATTATCTCCCTGCAGAATGACTGAAGGATATTTCCAAGTGATCGCAGAGCCCGCCTCAACCTGGGTCCAGGAAATGACCGAATTCATCCCCGCGCATTTCCCGCGTTTTGTGACAAAATTATAAATCCCACCTTTACCTTCTTTATCTCCCGCGTACCAGTTCTGGACGGTTGAATATTTAATTTCAGCATTATTGAGCGCCACCAGCTCGACCACAGCCGCATGCAGTTGATTGGTATCGCGCATCGGTGCCGTACAGCCTTCTAAATAGCTGACATAACTATCATCTTCCGCCACGATCAATGTCCGTTCAAATTGCCCGGTATTCTCAGCATTGATTCGGAAATAGGTTGATAATTCCAACGGGCAGCGCACACCTTTGGGAATGTAGCAAAATGAACCATCTGAAAAGACCGCAGAATTCAACGCTGCAAAGAAATTATCTGATGCCGGAACAACAGAACCTAGATATTTCTTAACAAGCTCTGGGTGATGCGTGATCGCCTCTGACATTGAACAGAAAATCACCCCATGCTTGGCCAGCTCAGACTGGTGAGTTGTCCCCACCGAAATACTGTCAAACACCGCATCTACTGCCACACCCGTCAAACGCTTCTGTTCCGTCAAAGGAATACCGAGTCGATCAAAAGTTTTTAACAATTCACTGTCGACCTCATCCAGGCTTTTAGGGTTTTCTTTCGCCTGTTTAGGGGCCGAGTAATAGTATAGATCCTGATAGTCGATCGGGCCGTATTCAAAATTCGGCCAGGATGGTTCCTGCATTTTCTGCCAGTGCGCAAAAGCTTTCAGACGCCATTCCGTCATCCATTGCGGTTCCTTCTTCTTTGATGAGATCAAACGGACAATATCCTCATTGATCCCTTTGGGGAATTCTTCAACGGCGATATTCGTCACAAACCCGTAGCGGTAATCCCCGCCAGATAGCTTATTGTCAGCCAATTCTTTCTGTTTAACTTCGTCGCTCATAAGCCTTTTCATGCTCCTTGCGTATCTGTTTCTCGCCCTGATTGCGCGATTGGATCAATTCCCCTACACTGATCGTCTTGAACAATCCTGCGATCTTTTCGTTAAGATTCAACATGGGAGATATCACATTGCAGCTGGCAGTAATGTCGCAATTTGAATAATTACCATGAAAACAATTCACGATCTGTATCGGCCCCTCGATCATTTGGGTCAATTCATCAAGAGTGAACTTAGAGAGGTCTCTGAGGATCTGATATCCCCCATGCGCCCCCTGTTCAGCACGGACAACCTCATGGGACGCCATGATCTGCAAAACCCTTGAAGTCGGGTCAAAAGGGGTGTTATATATGTCGCAGATCTCCTTTGCCGAAGTCAATTGCCCGGGGGCCTTAGCGCTCATATGCCTTAGTGCGATCAGCGCATACTCTAATTTGCGATTGATCTTGAACACTAGACCGCCTCCACAACGACTTCAGGTTTGAATTCATCCCGCAAAATATTCTCGATCGCTTTAAGTGTTCCCATTGTTGAGGAAGGACATGAACCGCAAGCCCCCTGGTAGCTGACCATAACCACGGAACCATCAAATCCAACAACATGAAGATCTCCGCCGTCCATCTGCAAGGCTGGACGTATCGTCCTGTCTAAGATCTCATTGATGGTCTTAATTTCAGGCGTTTCCGCTGCCGCTGCTGGTTTCTTAGCTTCCTCCACATGGAAGTTGGGATCATGGTCCTCGGCATTATCCATGATCGTTTTTTTGATCTGTTCTTCGATCACTTCCCAATCCACATTCCCATCCTGGGTCACCGTGATGTAATTATCAAAAAAATACACTTCCACCACATTGGGAACTTGAAAGACCGCTTGTGCCAGTGGATTATGTGCACAATCGGATACGTTCTTATATGTCGCCTTCCCTTCTGTCTTAACAGGAACATTTAAGACAAATTTTAACGCATTTGGATTCGGCGTACTCTGTATCATCATCTTAATTTCCATGCGGATCTCCTTAAATATACTTCAAATTTCGACTTATATAGAGTAACACCCTTCCCCGCGCTTGACAAGAACTATCTTAAGATCCGAAAGAATAATTTACCTGGAGTGCTTCTTGAAGAATTCCCAGATCAATTGAGGGGCATCAACATCCATATTCGCGGGTTCTTGCTTTAAATGGAACTTCTGATTCTCTGGAGAAACCCCCGGCCAACGATGTCCACCATCTTCAAGGGTCCAGAATACAACTTCCGTCCCACTGGGACCTGGACCATAAACAAGCGCATGCGCCCTGCCTATGCGTTTTTCTAAAGAAGGATTCAACGACAACCCATTGTGCTTAGCCCAAAATGATGCGATCGCAGGAGCGCTGTCAACAGCGCCAACCACATGAAGGTCCGAAGGACCTGCTCCGCCATCATAAAGTACCCGCGCATCTTTCATACCCGAAAAACTGATAACGGACACCGGCCTTGAAGGATGACAATTGGCTGTAATATGCGCCCCGGAAACAGGACCTATTGCAGCAATTTTATCCGACGCTTCACAGGCAAGACGATAACTCATCATCGCTCCTTGAGACATCCCGGTCGCATAAACTTTTCTAGGATCGATCCGGTACTTTGATCGAACATCCTCAATAACATCAAGAACAAAGCTGATATCATCAATATTTTCATTATCCGCATACGTATTGCACAGCAGTGTATTCCATGTTAAGAATTTATCTTTAAAATTCGGTGAACTTCCCCCGGGATACACCACGATCACCCCGTCCTTGTCCGCCATCTGATCAAAACCAACCTGTCTTTCGATCTGCGCCGGATTCCCTCCACCACCATGGAACACCAGCACCAAGGAAAGCTGTTGAGTCCGATCATATTGAGGGGGAACATGGATAAGATAATAACGTTTCCGGCCGTCATGCTCCAAATTGATCAATTTGCTCCCAGAAGGAACAGGGGTTTCCCTTCTCTGCATTCTTTCCAATAAGCGCTGTTTGATCTTCTCGCGGATTGCCCCCTGCGCATGCCCCGCAGTGGCAAACCCCAAAACAGTTATGCTCACTAGAATAAAGACCCATCTATTCATACTAAACGGTGATTATCCCCATAACGTCTGTTTCACCATGGATCGACGAGAATTGACGCTGGGTGATCACAACCCTTTCCCCTGCCTTGATCATTCCATGGGCTTTAATAAAACGGATCGATTCACGAGGTAATATCTTTGCTTCGGATGGCCTAAAGAATGGATATACCCCATATGAGAACATCAAAAAACGCCCTGTCATGATATTGGGAGTGAATGCCAAGATCCAGCACGGCGGTTTAAAGCGAGACACATGCCTTACCGTGTTACCGCTATGCGTGGGCGTCATGATAAAACGCGACTTAAGTTTGATGACCGCTCTGATCACTCCGCGGGAGATCACATCAGGGACCTCAAAGCCTTTTTCAAGGTCAGAAAAACGATGCTGAGGCCCCTCCATCAATCCATGTTCCCGCTGATACTGTACTTCCGTTGTGGCTGCTATACGGCTGACCATTTGCACAACTTCGAGCGGGAATTGCCCCATCGCCGTCTCTTCAGAAAGCATGATCGCATCCGTACCATCTAAGATCGCATTGGCCACATCATTGACCTCCGCGCGCGTCGGACGGATATTCTGCGTCATCGACATCAGCATCTGCGTTGCTGTAATGACAGGAATACCGGCATTATTGGCTTTTTTGATCAAAAGTTTTTGTACGAGAGGAACTTCATCAACCGGGATCTCAACCCCCATATCGCCGCGGGCAACCATGACAGCGTCCGCTTCCTCAAGAATTTCATCAAAATTATCGATCGCCTCCTGACGCTCGATCTTGGCCACAAGATGGATCTTCTTTCCCATCTTCTTGGCCATTTCCCTGACATTGCGGATATCTGAGGCTTTCTCGATAAAAGAAAGCGCAAATGTCGACACACCAATGCTTAACCCATAACGAATGATCTCAAGGTCCCTTGCGGTCACGGGCTTGACGAACATTTTTGAACCCGGCAAATTCAACCCTTTATGCGATCGCAGCTCACCACCCATTGTTACCACGCATTCCACCTCAAACTCTCGCACGCTCAACGTCTTTAACTGAATGAACCCGTCACTTAAGAAAATGATATTGCCTTTCTTAACACTTTTAGTCAGCTGGTTATATTCGACCGGGATCATCCCTGCGGTCCCTTTTTTGACCGCTTTGGTCGTCAGGACCACTTTCTGCCCCTTTTTCAACAGAATAGGCTTATCCAATTCTCCAACACGTATCTTGGCACCCGGAAGATCAAAGAAGATCTCGACGATACGCCCGGTCTTTCGCGACGCCTCCCTGATCAAGGCAACGGTTTCTTTGGACAAACCATAGGTTTCATGGGAAAAATTGATGCGCGCCACGTTCATCCCGTTCTTGATCATCGCCTCCAGCATGCGAAGAGACCTGGACGCGGGCCCGATAGTGCAGACGATCTTGGTCTTATGGTCGGGTAAAATAAACTTTTTACTCATAGGTTGATCTCATTTCTTATCAAGGTTATTAAAAAAAGATAATACCGCCATCCGGTGATCGCCCTGTATCTCAACAACCCCTTGAGCGTCCTCTACATAACATGTGCCGCCGCTGCCTGTTTTTGTTTTTAATGTTTTCGAAAGACCTTTGAGAAAATCCATCGACACAGGCAGGTTTTTTATCACCGTGACCATTTTGCCGTTACGCCCCGATTTTTCAATAAATACTTTGGGTTTTATGCGCACGGTTTTAGGACGTTCCAGTTCAATTGACGGGCAGTCACACAATTCAATGGTTTTACGACATCGAGGACACAAAAGACGGCCATTATTGTCTTGAGGGAAAATTGAGTCAGGGATATCGATCATAAATGGCCTGTTTGGGATCAGGACTACTGTGCTGCAAACATGCTGTATGGATAGATCCCGGATGAATGGCCGTCGTTCCAGGTGATGGCCAACGCGTAATTCCCCAACGGAGTAACCTCTGTAGGGGCAACATCCACAGGGACCTTACTGGGATCTAATAATTTTTTACCGTTTATTTCATCCACACAAAGGGCACACCGGCAATTTAAACGCACATCCCGGTTATTCACGGATGCTTTGCTCCCGTCTGCCCATGTTAAGCGGATCTGCTGCGCATCAAACTGTACCGATGGAACGCTGGTTTTAGATCCAGAGTCCTCCTTTAGCCCAGCAAGCATGCGGTCGACCGCTGACTGAACATATTCATTAGCCTGATATTGACTAAAATGGCCGATCATAGATCTCATCAGAGGAATCTCCCCTAGAGCCCTAACGCCGAAACGCTCCCCGATCTGCCCTGAACCGAAAATATAATGCTTCTTATCGCATTGGTCGCAGATAAAATACGCCATATTATTAATCACACCAATGATCGGCACACTAACCTTTTCAAACATAATGATCCCGCGCGCGACATCCACCAGTGATAAGGTCTGCGGGGTCGTGATGATCACCGCGCCTCTTAAACGGATACTTTGGGTAATGGTCAATTGTATGTCGCCTGTTCCCGGCGGCATGTCAATGATCAAATAATCCAGATCCCCCCAATTCACCTGGAAAAGCAGTTGCTGGATATAACGCGTCACGATAGGGCCGCGCATGACAGCGGGGGCATCCCCCAGCAAAAATCCAAACGACATCAATTTTAAACCTTCGTACTCATATGGGACGATCAGCTTAAACTCATCAGTGAATATTTCCACATTCTTTAAATTGAACAGGGACGGAAGTGAAGGCCCGTGGATATCAGCATCCATCAGCCCCACGGAAGCGCCTCGCCTGGACAATTCCCAGGCAATGGAAGCCGCCATCGTAGATTTTCCAACCCCTCCTTTACAGGAAGAGACCGCAATGATATTCTTGACATTAGATAAACCGAATGCGTTGGACATGGCGCCTATTATAGGATATTTTTTTAACCTTGTTCTTTTTTTTTCAAAAATTGACACTTTATTGACTTGTTCTTTTACTCTAAACACATATATTGATTGGATATAAATCCTTAAACCTTAATCCCAAAACATGTCCTTATATTTTTTCTTTGCTCTAGCGGCTGTCCTTATTTTTGCAAGCATTTGTGTCGTGCTGGCACGTAACCCCTTATACAATGTTCTCTCCCTGGTCCTGGCGATATTCTCCCTATCTTCTCTATTTATCTTATTAGAAGCTTATTTTGTAGGGATCATCCTTTTGCTGGTCTATGCAGGCGCCGTCCTCATCTTCTTTTTATTCATGGTCATGTGCCTTAACCTCAATGCCGCGTCTTTAACGACCGCTCAGCAAAGCCGTTTCAAATTTCTGGGAATAGGTGCAGGAATCCTTTTGGCCTCAACCATTTATTTCGCTATAAAAAGTTTTTTAGCCGCACAAACATCTGAGCCAACGACGCTGCGCGGCACCATCGAGATCGTTGGGAAGATCCTGTTCACCGATTATTTACTACCCTTTGAATTAACCTCTTTGCTGCTGCTGATCGCCATTTTCGGTATTGTATCATTAGCCCAGGGCGCTTTTAGCACAGGAAAGGAAAACGCCTGATGGTTCCATTGTCCTTCTATCTTATATTAAGCGGCATAATCTTTACGATCGGGATCATTGGTGTCACCACTAGCCGCAATGTTTTAAAAGTACTCCTGTCACTCGAACTTTTATTGGCGGCATCCAATTTATCATTTGTAAGTTTCTCTAAATTTAATGGGGACTATGACGGCCAGCTGATCGTTTTCTTTATCATTCTTGTGGCAGCCGCGGAAGTGGCTGTCGGCTTGGCCATCGTTGTCTTGATGTACCGCAGGCTACTCACCATCCAGGCTGATGATCTAAAGGAATTAAAATGGTAGACGTCAATATCATCTGGATCACTTTTTTTGCTCCGCTGGCGGCCTTCGGGCTCATCACATTATTTTTTCTGAGATCAAAGAACTTAAGTTCTTTGACCGCGATCGCCGGCATTCTCATCTCCTTTATAGGTACCATCATTACTGCTAAAGGCATTTTCTTAGGTCATACATCCGTCCAGGTACAGCAATCCATCAACTGGATCCAATTGGATCAATTCGTCATCAACTTTGGATTTTTGGTCAATCCATTGGCCATCATGATGATGCTTGTCGTGACCGGCGTCGGCAGTGCGATCTTCATTTATTCCAGGGGTTACATGGCCGATGATCCCAGCATGCCGCGCTTCTTTGCGTATTTAAGCCTCTTTGCTTTCTCGATGATCGGGATCGTCCTTTCCAATAATTTCATCCAGTTGTTCATGTTCTGGGAACTGGTCGGTTTAAGTTCCTATCTGCTCATTGGTTTCTGGTACCATAAGCCTTCTGCTGCTGATGCCGGGGTCAAAGCATTCATGGTCAACCGTTTGGCGGATTTTGGTTTTCTTTGCGGCATCATCATGCTCTGGAGCTTATCGGACATAGGCCAGGGCCGCAGCTTTAATCTGACAGATATTGCTCAGTCCATCGCTCACATTGATCCTCATTTATTGACCATCGCGGCATTACTGCTGTTTTGCGGCGTTGTCGGTAAATCCGCGCAAGTCCCCCTGCATGTATGGCTCGCGGATGCCATGGAAGGCCCCACCCCAGTCAGCGCGTTGATCCATGCGGCAACGATGGTGGCGGCGGGTGTATACCTTTTGGCGCGCACATTTTTTATTTTCGAACCATTGACCTATGCCCTTCACATCATTGCCTTTGTCGGTGGTATAACAGCCTTGATGGCCGCAACGCTTGCAATCGTTGAGAACGATATCAAACGCATCCTCGCCTACTCCACTCTAAGCCAGTTGGGGTTGATGGTCATGGCATTAGGTTTAGGCGGCCCCATGCCTGGTATGTACCACTTAACCACTCATGCTTTCTTTAAGGCCTTGTTATTCTTGGGTGCGGGCAGCGTGATCTATGGCTTGCATCACGAACAAAATATCTGGAAAATGCGCGGACTTCTCAAGACCATGCCGATCACCGGTGTCACCTTTCTCATTGGGACTTTGGCCCTCTGCGGCATTTGGCCTTTAAGCGGCTTCTGGAGCAAAGATGAGATCTTGGGACTTGCTTTTGAACACAATAGCATTTTATACGTTTTAGCCACTGCCGCTTCTGCGCTGACTTCCTTTTATATGGGGCGCTTGTTCTGGGTGGCTTTCTGGGGAAACCCTGCGCCCAAAGACCATACACATGAATCACCATCGGTGATGACCTTTCCTTTAATATTCTTAAGCGTCTTATCCGTTATTGGTGGATTTATCGGCATACCGCATTTTCTTTACCCACAGGGAGAGCATGTGCCTATCAATATGACGGTCGCGCTCATTTCCTCGGCTGTTGGTGTTCTGGGGCTATTGATCTCATTTGTCATGTACAGTCAAAAGCCAACTATTGACCCCCTGGAAAATACTTTAGGCGGATTCTATAAAGTCCTTAAAAATAAATATTACTTTGATGATGTATATACGTGGTATGTGAACCGCGTCCAGCAGACTTTTGCTGCGACATTATCCTGGTTTGAAAAGATCGTTATTGACCGCCATGGCGTTCATGCTCTGACGGATTGCGCGCAAACAACAGGCAAAATGCTGCGCACATTCCAGACCGGATTAGTCCAGTTATACGCACTTGTTTTTGTTTTAGGGGTCATCGCCATTTATATTTTTCTGGTTATCAACTTATGATATTACCTAACCTGACATATCTGTTAACTTTACCGACATTAGGACTTCTCCTTTTATTCTTTGTCCCTCAGAACAAAACCGCCTTGATCCGCCAGATAGCGATCACGGCGATCGCTATCCCATTTTTACTCGCGGTATGGGTCTTTACCGCTTATGACCAGCATTTGGGCGGTTATCAGTTCATTGTCAATCTTCCCTGGGCAGCTCCGATCGGCATTTCCTTTCATTTAGGGGTTGACGGCATTAATTCACTCATGCTGCTGTTGCTCGGCGCTGTTTCCTTGACAGCGGTTTTTATCAGCAATAATATCGAGAGCAGGATCAAAGAATACTATATTCTGCTGCTGATTACGGTCATCGGCACATATGGCGCATTTCTTTCCCTTGATGTCTTTTTCTTCTACTTCTTTCACGAAGTCGCAGCTATCCCGGTATTCTTGATGATGCTCATCTGGGGATCAGGCAACCGTGAATACGCCGCAATGAAATTGACCTTATACTTGATCGCTGGCGCAGGCTTGGCTTTGGTTGGCTTGATCGCCTTGTATTGTTCCACCGGTTTATGGACATTTGATCTGATCGCCCTGCAAGAACATCTATCAACCAATCCTCTACCTTTAGTACTCCAACAATGGATCTTCCCATTGATCGTCTTCGGCTTCGGCATCACCTTGACCCTGTGGCCTTTCCATACCTGGGCTCCGGAAGGTTATGCCTCTGCCCCGACAGCGATCAGCATGTTGCATGCTGGGGTCTTAAAGAAAATGGGCGCTTATGCCATTATCCGATTTGCGATAACGTTAATGCCTGAAGCAGCGCATCAATGGATGCCCCTGATCGCAACCCTGGCTGTTGTCAATATCATTTTCTGTGGTCTTGTGGCCTTGACCCAAAGAGACATTAAATATGTCCTGGGTTATTCCAGCTGCAGCCATATGGGTTATATTCTGCTTGGACTCGCGTGTTTTAACATCATTGGTATCAACGGTGTTGTTTTATTGATGTTCGCTCACGGCATCATGGCCGCCCTGGCCTTTGCCCTGGTGGGGTATATTTCGCAGCAAACCAAAACACGCAACTTAGATGAGTTAGGCGGAATCATCAAATCAATGCCTTTTATTGGCACCTGTTTTATCATGGCGGCCTTAGCTTCTGCTGGCGTTCCTGGTTTCGCCAATTTTGCGGCGGAGATCTTAGTACTGCTTGCCGCCTGGGATGCGTATCGCTGGCAAACTGTCTTTGCCGTCTTAGGGGTTGTTATCACAGCGATCTATATGTTAAAAACGATCCGTACAGGTTTTCAAGGTCCTGTGAACCCTCACCTTCCTAAACTTGCGGACACCACGACATTATCCGCGAAACTGCCATACTTACTTTTATTGATCATTTTGATCCTTGTCGGCTGCTGGCCGAGCTTTGTCCTAAAACATATTGATTCAAGCACCAAAACAATTGCCCAGAGGTCATTATAAGCATGTTCCCGACGATAAATTGGTCCATCCTGAATTTAGAGATCTTAATGACAACAGCTTTAGTCAGCCTGATCGTCCTGGAGATCATTTTACCCAAAGACCTCAAGAAGCATTTGATCGGGACTTTAAGTTTCTTTACTCTGCTGGCCATCAGCTTTTTCTGGCTTACCCAAAAGCATGTGACCGGCGCAGCATTTGGTGGCATGTTCGTCATGGATCCCCTGGCATGGTACTTCAAAGCGTTCTTTTTGACAGCCATGACGTTCACCTGTGCCATGGTACAACACTTCTTTAAAGGAACGAACGAACAGCGTAATGAATTTTATTTCCTGCTCTGGCTGGCCTTGCTTGGGATGTGTTTTGCGGCCTCAGCGGCGGATCTGCTGTTGCTTTTTATCGCTATCGAGATCCTCACCATTTCCCTGTACGTCATGACAGCTTATCTTAAAAGCGATAAGCTATCTATCGAAGCCGGAATGAAATACCTGATCCTCGGTGCCCTGTCCTCTGGTTTTTTCCTTTACGGCATGAGCTTTATTTACGGGATAACCCATTCCACCCGTTTTGCGGATATCGCCATTTATGCGGACACACATGCCATGACCCCGATGATCCTTTTTGGTCTGGTTTGTTTAGTCGCTGCCATCGGCTTTAAGATCGCGGCAGTCCCGTTCCACATGTGGGTGCCCGATGTTTATCAAGGCGCACCAACACCTGTTACCGCTCTGCTGGCCGTTGGGTCAAAAGCAACAGGGTTTATCATCATGCTAAGGTTATTCTACGGGATCTTCCCGGCCTGGCACGAACAATGGAGTTTTATGCTGGCCGTGCTTTCTGCCGTCACTATGACCTACGGGAACCTTGCTGCTATATTCCAAACGAATATTAAACGCCTATTAGGTTATTCCAGCATTGCCCACGCAGGTTATTTACTGATGGGTATCGCGGCTGGATCTATCCTTGGCGCCTCGGCTGTCAATTTGTACCTGCTAGGCTACCTTTTCTCCAGTTTCGCGGCATTTCTGGTGATCATCCTCTTATCCCGGATCATCCCTGGTGATGATATTGAAGATTACAATGGCCTGGCTAAACGTTCACATTTCCTAAGCGCAGCAATGCTGCTGGCTCTCGTTTCTTTGGCCGGACTTCCCCCCTTGGCTGGATTCTTCGGAAAATTTACCCTGCTGCTCGCAACCGTCAACAGCGGTTATATTTGGCTGGCCCTGATCGCGACAGCCAACATCATCATCTCCGTCTACTATTACCTTAAGGTCGCACAGCGGATCTATACAGCTCCAGCTAAAAATACGACAAGCATTCCTGTTCCAGCGATTATGGGATTTTTGCTTGCTGCTGCGATGGTGGGCATCGTTGTGATGGGGATACTACCAGGTCCGTTCTTTAATGAAGCGATCACGGCCGCGAAGGTTTTTGTTTCACAATCTTTATAACGTCCAGATAAAGATTCCTGTCATCAGTAAATTCACTGACAATTAACACAAACATAGAATATCCTGCCCACAACAACGCTGGCAGCAATACAGCACTGGAGAGATTCTGTGATCAGAAAGAAAGAAAAAATAAAGACCTTGAAAGCCATATTGGCTTAAGACATCAGACGTTTTTTATCGTAGATCATGCTGTCGCGGGAATACTCGGAAGTATTAAGGATCTTGGTGTCCATGCGGATAGCATCCTCAGGGCATACCTCGACGCAAAAACCGCAATACACGCATTTACCCAGATCGATCTTGAATTCAGATGGAAATTTCTCAATATTGGGATCAGGATGTTCAGCAGCCGTGATGTTGATGCATCTGGCCGGACACACGGTTTCGCACATCATGCAGGCTACACAACGTGGAGATCCATCATCTCTTTTCATCAAACGGTGCCTGGTCCTTAAACGCGGTGACAAAGGCCTTGATTGTTCCGGGTATTGAAATGTGACTGCCGCATCGACATTTTTCATTAACCCGAATAAATGGCATGTGTGCAAAAAGAAATTCCTGAAGAAATGCATGGAAGTCGTCCAGATACCGCTGGCAACCGACGGGATATAGGTACTCTCCCACCAGGTCAACTCCCGGCGATTAGCCTGTTTCCATGCCCGTTTCATTTGGGCAATGCGCAGAAGATCATATTCACTGTTCTTCTGAAAATACTTCGCTAATTCAGGATGCTGTGATTGATTGTCCATATTCTACCTTAGTAAAACGATAACCACCGCCGTTATCGCGATATTGACCAAAGATGCCGGCAGCAGTATCTTCCAGCCTAAATGCATCAGCTGGTCGTAACGGAACCTCGGCAATGTCCAGCGTATCGCCATTAAGACAAAGATAAAGAAACTGAGTTTAATGAAAAAGGCGACAACGCCAAGCAAAACTACCGTGAGATTGGAAAGGGCGATGAATTGACCCCAGGGGAAGTGGAAACCATCTGGGTGCAGATACAGCACCTGCCATCCGCCTAAGAACAGTGTGGTCATAAGGGCAGCCACTAAAACTGTTTCGATCAGATCCGCCATAAAGAACATCCCGAATTTCATCCCGCTGTACTCCACAAAATATCCGATGATCTCGGATTCACCCTCAGGAAGGTCAAAAGGCGTACGCTTGGTCTCTGCGGTCGCGGCAGTAAAGAATAAAATGAACGCCAGCGGCTGGACAAAGATCCCCCATTTGGGAAGCCACCCACCCATGAGATATTGTCCCTGGGCGCGGACCAATTCCTGCAGATCAAGTGTATTATACACCATGATGATCCCCATGATGGCTGCACCCATCGTGACTTCATAAGCGATCATCTGGGCTGCCGCGCGCATCCCACCTAAGAATGCATAATTGTTATTGGATGAAAAACCTGCCAGGACAACGCCATAGACACCCATGGACATCATGGCGAAAATAAAAATAAGCGCGATGTTCAAATGCGCCGCCTGAAATTCAATGGCTTTGCCGCCTATGATGAGCGTATCCCCAAAAGGAATAGCCGCAAAACCGACAAGCGCAAAAGTTACAGACAAATAGGGCGCCAGATTGAACAAGAACTTATTAGCACCTGCGGGGATGAACTCCTCCTTGCTTAACATCTTTAAGACATCCGCGATCGCGTGAAAGAGTCCAAGTACTTTAAGGCCGAAGATCTTTGCCCGGTTGGCTCCGATACGGTCCTGCATCAGAGCGCTCTGCTTGCGTTCAACCCAGGTCAACAGCCCTGCAATACCGAACGCGCCTAAGACAGCACCACCCGCTAAACCAATTTTTATCAAGATATCATTCATATCGTTTATTTATTGAGCAACTGACCTGTTTCACCAATTGTGTCATACGTTAGACCGGCAAAAGCCCCAATATTCGTCGAAATATCAGTAAATACATCTTTTGATGCTCGATAAGAAAAACCGCAGTCAGCAGCTTGGGTGATCAATGAAAGAATATCCCAATCCCCTTTAGCTAATCCCAACGGA
>CAZFNI010000020.1:0-35166 GCA_964520655.1 uncultured Planctomycetales bacterium | reverse complement strand
TAGCACAGTCTTTCCTAACTTTCAAATTGTACAGTTTTCAGGAGGATACGCCTAAAACCTTAACTTTTAAACCAAAATATGATTCTCAACCGCCCAGAACATGCCCGCCGCCATGGCGATCACGGCAAATGCCACGCTAAAACCCACCGCATGCAGGAATCTTTCCAAGATAGATTGTGTTTGATTAACCATACGCACCTCCTTTTTAACCAATAAAAAAGGCCCAACCTTATACATTATGTACAAGATTGGGCCTCTTCGCCCTTCACATCAGTCACTGATGTTTTCTATATGTCAATAAAAAATCCCCCGCGGCTTTATCTATCTTGCCTGACCAGAGGACCTAATCGTTGCCCTAATTATTCGCCCGAAACATCTATGCTTCGGACATTCATTGTTGCTACAGTGATAAGTATATACGACAAACCTGTTTTGTCAAGAAAATTCTTTCGACTGCCGCCGGCATCACGCCTTCATCAGGCTCTATATTGATTTTATGCTGTAATCTTTTTTCTTAATTATTTCTCAAAAAACGTCTCACATCATCATGATTTCCAGCAAGAATGAATTCGACCAGATCACCTTCCCAACGAAATAAGACCCTGACTTTAATGCCCTGTCGCACTTCCCAGAACGGACCTCTAAGCCGTTTAAGCCCAAGACCTTCATAAATTTCCCGGTCCTTAGAGAGAACATCGATCAGTTTTCCCGCAACATCCTTGACCAATGCTTTCTCCGATAAAGAAAGCTGTTTGATAGAACGATCAAAAGATGGTTTAAACTCAAATCTCATAATCTTGCCAAATGCGCTTTAGCCGCTTCAGCGCTGGAAAAAATTCTACCTTTTTCCGAGGCGAGCTTTTCTATCTTTTCCCATTCTTTAGCACTATATGGTGACTTGGCCGTCACTTCGCAAGGCATCAGAACAATCCCGCCCTTGGTCAGTCCAAAAGCTATTGATGCACCGTTCTCCAAATGCAAAAGTTTTCTGATCTGATTGGGGATCGTTACCTGACCTTTTGAGGTCATCTTCGCTGTTTCAATGATCGTCATTGGGGGCCTCCGTTGGATTTCCTTACTTCCTTACATTAAGCATACCTTCTTGGCCCCCAAAAGTCAAGAGCATCGCATCATGATCTTTTATACACACCCAACCGCTGCCGTTTGTTGGCTAAATCGATCTAACCTTCCCGGCAAGCTGTTCTTGAATAAACCGATTAATGCTTTCTCCTCTTTGCTGCGCTTTTATGGCAATTTTCTTGTGCAAACTCGAAGGAATCCTAAGAGCGATCTTTCCCGAAAAATGCCTGTCCGCGGTATCAGAAGGCAATGCTCTCCCTTCTTTTCGAAGGGTCGAAACCGCCTCTTCAACCACAACACACAGGTCCTTGAATACCTTATCCTGATTCTTTCCATGAACGCCGCCAATGATCAAGCCAGGAGCCGTCCCAACATAACATTGATCTTCTTCTGACCACTCAACAACCTTAAGATAATTGTCTGATATCTTCCGGATCATTTCTTAACCTCCTTAAGGGCCAAGGCAACAGCCTTTTCCTGATAACGCAAGGCATCATCCCCTGATCTTCCTGATATGACAACTGGATAGGGACAGTCCGGATGGATGAAATTCCTGTGACTTCCCTTGCCGCCCCGATCCTTAAAACCCGCCTTTTCAAGGTCAGCTACCAAATGTCGTATTTTTCTTGGCACAATCAAATGATATCACAATGATATCATTATGCAAGATAAAAAGCTTAGGTTAATTGTCTCGAGTGGCCGCAACGCCAAGCAGAGGCAGCGGACTTGCGATCGGTTGGATATTCGTGATCGTAGGCGTAAACCCTTTAAAATCCCCTTGGATCAAGTTTTTAAGCATGGCCGGATCAAACTTCACCACCACCCGCTTGCCCTCTTTGTTAACATTGATCTGATTTAAGTCGATACCGCCGTAATCCGCCTTAGATGCCCTATCCTCATCCATTGAAGTCATTGCAGCATCATAATCAATAAAAACCTCTCGAACGGAAGCTAAATTATGTTCAACGGAGGATTTTGAAGCCATCAATGATGGTTTGGAGTCTACATAATAGAGACGGTTTTCACTCGGATTCCATACAAAGTTCTTTATATTCCAATCAATGTGAATGCTTATATCTGAATTGATCAATGGCAATAATTGATCACGGATCTTATCACGAAGATCGGCATACTGCGGCTTAAACTTTCCAGACCACCGATTAACCATATCCCATAATGCAACTCCTGGAACTTTTTCTTGAACTATCGCAGGAGAATGCCTCATTTCACCGGAGCCCTCTTTCCAGGCAAGCACTACGAATCGTGTTTCAGGAACTCGAATAAGATTTGCCGTTTTCAATCGTTCATATTGCATGCGATGCACAGCAAGAAAATGTGCGATGTCGTCACCAAACGCTTCTCTAGTAGAAGTAAATTCTGAGAATTTCACAAGCGCTTGGTCTAAATTTGTAAAACGCTCAAGAGGTTCGATCGATCGAATATCTTGAGGGTCAGCTATCTCGGTCTTAACAAATTTCTTAAAATCCTTAAGCCCAAGTTTAGAGGGAACTTTGATGATCACCTCTCCTGACTCGCCAATTCTTGTAAAAAGATTTGGCTGAGTTAGCGTCAATGCCGGGATAATATATCCCTTACCATCGCTGATCGAGCCTAAAGTAAGCGGTGAATCCATTTGGGTCATTGAACTAATTACTTTATCCCCCGCCTTTCGCATATCCTGCTCTTGAGCATCAATATCATGCAGATATTGAGCAGCAGCCTGCCTTATGGATGGATCCTGATGTAATTGAGCAATATGGGCCAGACACGCTTTGGCAAAAACCCTCACTGCCTCATCAGAATGCAATTCGGCTGTTATTCTTAACGTTTTCAGCGCTCCATTTGCCGATGGACTTGAAGCAATTGCCCGAACAGCTGATAAGCCAAGAAAACGACTTGTTGTATTTTGTAAAACAGCTGAGGCATTCTTTATATGTTCATCAATATCCTTAACCCCCGGAATCTTTTCATCAAATTTGGTTGGCAAGGTTCCTGTGGTCCGATTCATGCTCCATAGGATTAATTTCACCGCAAGAGCCGCTCCTATGAAATATATAAGCCCCTCTTGAAAAGTGATCATCGCCAAATCTTTTTCAGAGGGCATCATTTCGCGAGACGCACGCACAGAATCCATTGTTACTAATCCCGCTGTTTGAGACATTACATATTTCATCTCTGTTATCATCGCCTGGTCTACTTTTTCCCCAAGCAGCACTTTCTCAGATGCTAAAAATCGCCGTGTTGCTTCATCAAAGTGTGTTACCGTGATCTCATCGATCCTAACCTCGATCGGTTGTAGCGACGCCCTATATTCATTTAACTTCTTTCTAAGCTGCTCTAACTTCTCTTGACTTATCTTGGGGTCTCTGATCACAGAAACTGTGCTGTGCATGATAGTGGGAACAGACGCTCGGTTGCCTTCTGATAATTGCCTTAAATGCCGGCGCTGTTCGGCTTTCTTTCGCAAATAAAGAAACTCCGGAGCAGCTGTGGTGTATTCCATGACCACCGCCCCATTAGGCATTAAATGCGGCCCCACCAAAGAAATCTTAAACGCGCCAACACCTTTCGCATCTTCGCGAATATCCTCAACTAATTGCTTTAACGTAAAACTTAGTTTTTCTTGGGGAGCAACATCGTCATTGGCGATAGTCACATGGATCTCATCAAGGTTCACGTTTAAAACAGGAATATCTTTGCCAAGTTCAGCGTACACCATACCCTGAACCCTTCCATAAACTTCACTAATTTCCTGTTCCTGCGATACCTGCATATGGTGGAACAGCGATGCCTCAATGCCATTATTCTTTTTGATCGCTTCTTCAACAACAGAAGGGGCCGTTTGCTTGCCATCAAATTGAATGGCCGCCCGCTCATCTAACTTAGCCATATTCGCGTGAAGCTCTTTCTGATAAGCAACCGTCTCCGAATAAGTTGTAGTCACGACTCTTTCTCTTTTCTCCCAATGATCAATCTTTCTACCAATAATCTCATGGGGTGATTCCCAATGCCCTTCTTCAGGCACTGTAACCTTCCGAATTCCCGGCCCTCCTGAGTTTGCCCCATAATTCCAATCATCAATTTCAGTTATTTCGTATGCCGACACATCAACAACCCATCCTCTCCCATAAACATCTCTAAATACTGGATAATAACGCTCATTGCCTCGACTATCCCCTAAATTATGAAGCACATCTAAAATGCGATTTTTTACGTACACACGCTCTGTTTTGTTTAGCTCGGAAACCAACGCTGGAATAATCATTGGCCCCATTTTTACCAATTCACCCCATCGTTGGTGTTCAATTAAAACCGGAACAACAACAGCACCCATTTTAACAACCTCGTCCCATTTATTATAACCTTCATATCCCTCTACCGCCCAGCTTCGAACAGAAAAATCAGAACTAAATAAAGCCTTTGAATAAACCCGTAGCTTATTCTCTGATGAAACCCTCATCCACAAATCTTCTACGACTGGATCATGTAATAAACTTTTATTCAACCTAGCAACAATTTGTGACGATAGATAATCGGTTTCTACATCATTTGCTTTATCAGTTATTAATTTCCTAATCTTTTTAATCAAACTTCTGCGTTTATAGTAATCAATCGATTTAAGTGTTGTTTTATAAATATTCTTTCCTACAAATGGTATAAGAATACCCCAAGACAGACCAGAAACAAAAGACACATACTCCACAGGAGCTCGTGTCATTGCGATAATGATGAGAGAAAAGGGAGTGAGTACTACGTTCAACAAGATGGGAAAGATTAACATTCCCCCTACCACTTCTCCCCAAGAAAATTCTTCATCACCGAGAAAAGCAAGAATACTTCCACCAACAACACCAATAGCCCCTCCTATAACTAAAGTGATAATATAAGACAACATCGCCCTATCATCCTCAATCTCACTCTGACTTTTACCCGCCGTAAATAGGGCGTGACTCTCTGCCCATTTTAAAGAGTCGCTTACTTGCGGAGCGTATACGGTCATTCTGATATCTAACGGTGCCGTGTCAATTAACAAATCGGCATTGGCATCATCCTCGCCTAAAGCCTTTTCAATTTCAGGGTTGGCTTGGATGATCGGATAAACAGGCGCTGTGCGCGCTGTTGTTGAAGCGATCGACACATTGATGCTCATCATCGCCCCATCTTGTTTGACATCTTCTTTTATGCCCTTGCGGTCCAGCACTTTTGGTTCAATTTCTGTAATACCGCCGGAGAAGTATTTCTTCGGCTTTGATCGCTCTTCTTTTATAAAATTAAAAACACCCTTTTTATACGCATCTAAATACCGCGCGTAGATCTTTTCTTTTAACGCCATATCACTCAAATTAATCCCGTCGGTCTTGCTTTTATTCGTGTAAACAGCCTCGAAGATGGCATTCTTGACCGTTTCCCTGTACCATTTCGCCAAAATGAGCGCTTGGTAGATCTGGCGCAGAGGCGCAAAATTCTTGCCGGAATTGACTTCCCTCTCGATCTCTGGCAGAACGATTGAACGGACAATTTCGGATGTTACATTGGGCGCCTTGGATGCCTGATGTTTTTCTTTTGATAGATAATCCTCATCGAGCATCACCTTTAAGGTTGACTTGGTGACATAGGCGGCATTGTTGTTCTCAAAAACCTGAGCTTCTTTGGGCATGATCCATACTTTATTGAACGTTTTGACCGGAATATTGGTTATGCCGTATTGCGCCTGTGCTTTGGCGTAGACTTTGTTCCAAAACTCTTTGCCTAGTTCTTTCTCAGGATAGATCGCTGATGCGGTTAATTGCTTTAAGATGTAATCTTGAGCCAATAGATCGCGGCCAAGATCGGTCTGGCCTAATGCATCCGGTACAATGCGGTCTTTTTCATAAGGGGAGAGGTTCACCCAAAGGTCGCCCTCGGGGATGGTCAAGCCCGCTAGAAAATATTTAACCAGTTGATTGGCTTCTTCTTTGACCAGATCGCTTTGACGGGAACCATCGCCGGTATCAACGATGAATTGAAATTCTAAGGGTTTGTTTGGATCAACAACGATGCCTTTTAGCGACGCAGGGATAAACGCAGAGGATGCCTCGACCATCTTGCCTGGCAGAGGCAGCTGGCTGACACTAAAAGTTTGGGCATTGGCATATTGGAAATTCGAACAAAAAAAGAAAAAACAAACAGCCGCGGCAATCATTCGTTGCAACATATTCTTCTCCCTTGGGGGGTGATTTTAATTAATGCCGATCATATTTTGTGCCATGGCGGGGGTCATGGGTTTGATGGAATAAATGACCGGGGTTATTCCATCTGCTTTCATCAACAGCTCCACCATCGCGCTGTCTTCAAACGCTGTTGATATCGCGCTTTTATTCTCTACCTTGACTTTCACCGGCCCAAGATCAATACCGCCTTTTTTCGTAGGCGCGGCTTCTATTGCCGGCTTGACTTCCTCTTTACTGACCGCCGGGATACGCGTCCCTTCGCTGACAGCCCGGCTAAAGGCGATCATCGTCGGGGATGGCGCCAACATGGCCGCATCCTTTTTGTCTTCATTTAATTGCTGTTGTGCTGGCGATGCCTCCTTCTGCCCCCCCTTCTCTTTCTCTATTGCCTTTTTATGAGTCTTCCCAAATAAAGAGATGAGATCAAAGAAGCCATCCTTGATCAACCCCCCATCAAAACGAAAAATATCAACTATGCCGCGTAAAGTTTCTTTAAATGGTTTATTAAACGCCCAGATAAATGACCCTGCCACAAAAAACGCGGTGATCTTACTGCCCAACGAAAAAGGATAAAAATGATTTAACAACCCAAGAATCACACTAGTACCCAACAGCGTCACGAAGGCCGGCAAGCTGCTATACATCTTAGTCCAATGGAATCCGCTGACCCTAACCCCCAGATCATTAAAGGCATCTGGATTAACCAGCTTCATCAAGTCTTTATTGGCGGCGATCAACTTGTCTCCCTCAAATTCTTTTCTCTCTAATGCTTGCCTTAACTTCTTCCCCGCGCCGCCCAATCGACGGGTTTGAGCTTCGCTATTTAACAATGTATAAAAATCTGACTTCTTAAATAATTCATTTAATACGTCCGCGACAATACCAGGCTTAGGGAATGACCAATCAAATCCCCTTTGTTTGAGTCCTTCATTCACAAGTGCCTCAAGACCTGATCCCTTTATCTCTTTTAAAAGAATCCCTACATTAATATCCTTATCTTGCAATTTTAACTGCGATCTTATTTTTTCAAAATGCGGGCCGAATGCGTAATGGCTTGACAGCGCCGCGCCTGCCGCCAGCCCATAGATCAATGTCACGGTTGGGCCTAAAGGCGTTGCCACAAAAAATGTCGCCACCCAGCTTAAGAAACCAATGCCCCCCACAACCCCGTATAACGGGAATCTAGTAAAATCTTTTCTTAAGATGGCCCCCAGCTGAAGGCTCAAAAGTCCTAAAACAAGAGACAGCACGGAAACCCAAGGGGTAATCAATGATTGAAGGAAGATTATCCCAACACCCCCGGCGGCAGCCAATGCCGCCCCCGCCACCATCAGAAATATGCCGGGCTTTGAACTGGATTGGGCAACAGAATCCATCAACTTGACTTTTTCATAATTTTCTTTTGGAGTCACTTGCTCCAAAAGTTTCTTTTTATCTGTCATTTTGAATTTAAACACGCTGCTAGCTGCCCCCAAGATCCCTTTAAAGAAATTAGGAATAATCCCAACAAACATCGGGAAAGCTTTAACAGCGTCCCTGGCCGTGTATATAAAAGCCCACCAAACACTCCCCGTCTCTCTTAAATGCCGCTGCCATGTCCCAAAGTTGATACCAAAAACAAACACATATCCCATGACGGTCCAGATCAAAACAGGCGAAAGCAAGGCAAAAGAACTGAACATAGCCCCCAAAGGCAATGTCATGATCAAGGTTAAACCAAACACCGAACCCAAATAATGCATGAACAACAGTAAATGAGAGAGTTTTGTTTCATAACCGATCTTCGAATTATGGAACAAGGCGTATTGGTCGCGGTCAACCAAAAACCCGGTCACATTATCCGAATAACGTTCTTCGGTGGTGTACAAAGTCCCGTACTGGGTCGGCCGTCCCCACTCAAAACCAAACCAGTCAACCTGTGTGGATAATGCTTGCGGCACAAGATTATTAAACATCAAAAACGCCGCGGAATCCTCCCCCGTCGGGGTTATCATCGTGTCGCCCGCATACGGCGTGACAAGCCCTTTGCCATAGAACGTGGTGTTCCATTCCCTGCCGCGCTGGGTATCCGAGGTCCAGGTATGCTGCGCGATCGCGTATTGCTGGGTCACGGGGAATGCGTCACTGGTTGAACCCCATATCTTCATGATGGGATTGACCACCACAATCTCAGGATTACGTCCGACCATGGTCGCCCAATTCAAACGATATCCATTCTGACCAATGTATGGACGAACCCACGCGTCATAATTGGCACTTCGCCCATACGTAAACCACAAATTCATGCCGATCCCGCCATTTTTATTCATCGGCACAAGATTATCTGTTTTTATTTCATAAAACGGCAAATACACATCACATTTTGCTGTGATATCAATGACTTTTGTGATCGAAACAATATCCCCCCAACCAACGGTTGCTAATGCCCTAGATTCTTTTATCACTGTACTGAAATAATCTCTTCTCAATCCCAAGACAATCTTTGCAACCGCTTGAATGTCTTTGGACTTAACGAAATAAATGGGGTTGCCATCTACGGAATAGCTGGGTTTACCATCTTTGGTTTCTTCGAATAAAAGCTGCTTACTTTTCAAACGACTTTTTAACTCTTCGACAAAACTCTTTAGACCCGGAGATGTATCATTAATCAACTTGCTAAGCACAATAAACCTGTAACTGCCGTCATTTTCTTGTACCAGATGTCTGTTCCAAAGGCTGGCATCCTGAAAACTGGGGCGATATTTCAAACGCACCATGTCCCAATACAATGAATATTTCTTATAAAATTCATTCTCTTCGTCAGTGCGGGAGGAGGCTTTTTTATTTTTTATTCTGTCATACTCTTGTTTAAGCGAAACGAAGCCCTTCTGTCGTTCCAAGGAACGAACAGCCTGGACATACTTGTAATCCCCGGCCTCAATAGCGAACCGGGCATGGTATTCAACAAGATCCAGCGCCATGCTTCTGACAACAGCGGAATTATTCGGCTGATTCTCATTAATGAATTCCTCTATTTTTTCCGCGACAACATAAGCCGCATTGCTGGGCAAAGCCAAAAACATTTCGTAATAATTCGTAAAATCCTCCGCATTACGCAATTTGCCCACAATAGCGGTGATATCATCCGCCACCTTTCTTATTTGGTCATACGGTGGTGGGGCGCTTCCAAGCCAAACATCCCGGCTCGCGACCCCCTCCAGGATAAATCGAACACTTTCTGGGAAAGCATCCCATGCCTTTAATCTCTCCTGAGGGCTCGCTTTTAGTAATTCATTGGCCGCCTGACGAACCATTTCCCCTTCATTTTCAATCTCCCTAAACAGATTCTCCCGGGATCCCTGTTCTTTTCTGATCAAATACGCCAACAAAGAACCATTGCGCAATACATCCCCGCTTATACCCAATTCTTTGAACAAATCTTTCAAATAACCCGTTGTATATTTATCCAAATCCAATGTTTTTGCTTTAAACTGTTCGACGATAAATTTATACTCATCAAACCTTTCCCACGACGAATTATTCTTCTCCACTTTCTTATATTCATTCAACGCTGCTTCTAAAAGCTTAATTTTCGTCGCCCGCTCTTGAGGAGCCTTCAATTCAAACGAATTCGGACGAGCTATATCCTCAAAAGCAGCATAGAACAATTCTCCCGCCGCTTGAACATTGGTTGAGGTGGCCTGCAAATGCAAGAATTTATCCGGGGTCGGTTTCTTTTGAACAAAGGTAAAGAAAAGCATCATCATGACTTCGCGCGTTTTATCATATCTTGGTTGTTTTAAATTCTTTAAGCCGGCCTCGGGATCATCAATGAACGCCTCCCAAGCGGCAACTTCATCGGGTGTCATCAGATAGCCCTGATTTGGAAGGTTGCTGATCACAGATTTTAACCAGACCTTGACTGGTTCTCCCGTCGGGGTCATGGGCGCACGCTCTTCTTCCATTTCATATGATTCCATTAAAATATCCTTGTACAGCTTTAACGTATTGCCCCGCCAAAACCTGAACGCTCGAAACCCGATCCATTTGTGAATATATGCCCTAGACCATACACGCAAAGGCAAACGGGCATTGCTCCATACGGCATTAAGCATCTGGAAACCGGAAACAAATGTTGGCACGATCATTAAAGCGAACAAGAACCCGGTAACCCAGAAACCAAAGGTAGACACCTGGATCAAGGCTGCTTTAAAAAACAGATGATAAGTTAATAATCCAAACTGATAGCCCGCAATTAAGCCATACCCGACCGTCCAAAACACCTTTTCCGATGCACGGCGCGTTTTGCCAATCAGCAAAGCAGGCAATCCCAGCGATAAAGCGCCAAAGAAAACCGATAATGACAGCAAACGTTCATTAAAGTGCCACATGGCAAAGCTACCAGCTAACCCCACCACCGTAAAGGAGAGAGCCAGCCCTATCTGCGTTTTATCCATGTTCCAAAACCGTTTCAAATTTAGCAGGGCCCCGCCAATATGACGAATAAACAAATGGGTTAAACCGCGCCATTGCTTGCGCTCTCGATCCAGCGTGGCCGCATAGGGCGCCCCCTTCTCTGTAAAGTCAACGGCCTTGTTTCTAAACACATCCGTCCCTTTCTGAATATTTTCAATAAAATAGTCCTGGATGCCTTCAAAACGCTCCCCAGTGTCTTTTCTACTTATCGTTAAAGCAGTTTTTAATCTTGCCTGCATATCCTTCGCATCTTTTACCAGATCGTCAATACCTTTACTCCCGGCGCTAGCGGGATGGGATGGTGTTTCCTGCATTTCTTTTTCTAATATTTTATTGATTTCTTTTGCTTTCTCGAGAATAGCTTGACCGTCTTTAATTGCTCTTTGCAAACCGAGCGAATCATTCTGTTTAATGGCTTCAGCTATATCTTTTTCGCCTTTCTCAAGCGCCTGAAGATAGTAAACAGATGCTTTATATTTATACATCCTCTGATCATATCCCTGGAACATCTCGTTCGTTAAATCAGCAAATGCTTTTAATGTGTTATTATCCCGTTGCCCTTGCGTGAGGCCCGCGTCTTGTTCTGCTGAAACTTTAATTTCAGGTTGACCCAGCGCCTCAAGGATTTCTTTTACAAGACGATAATATTCCTGCCTGCCTTCGGCGCCCTGAGAAAGCAAATGCCAAAAGAATCCATACTGATCTTGTTCAGTGAATACATCCTGCATCCTGACTTTGGATGTCTGCTTTTGTATAGGATCTGAAACATGCATAAACATCCCGTGGATCCTATCAGGAGGAGTAGAACCATACACTTTGCCCACATACCATATATTGAGTTTAAACATATTGTTCCAGATCGTAAATTGGTTCTGGATCCGCTCGAATATAACCTTTGCTGTTTCTTCCTCTGGCTTTGCTTTTCCTTCCTCCAGCAATGCCATCACCTCATTGACAACAAACATGACTGTAGGCGCGCTTACCGATAGAGAACCAAATGAATTCCCGTGTGTATAGGATGGAGGCATTTGCATGAACACCAGCAAAGCCATTTGTTGTATTGTTTTTGGTTCAAAATTCTCTGTCAGCGGGAACGGTCTAAACATCGTGTCGCCTTGCTTAGGATCAATTAACGACGAATTGACCGCAAGCAACCGATGAGCTTCCGCGAAAATGGTCTCTTTTGCTGTTGCCAGCCTTTCAGCCGGTATCCCTTGAGGGCCTTCAGCGTCCTTGTCCTTAGTAAAAGCATATGTCCGTTTGTATACCTGATCGACTTGTTGATCAATATAATCACGCAAGACATACATCCCAAATTGCTCCATTGTCATTTCTTCAATCTTGTCATTCCACTCCTGATGATCGGGACTTTTTGCCAACTCTTTCTTTTCTTTGATCCATTGCGACAGATCCTTCCAGCCACTTAACTGTTGAAGGATCCTTGTTGAGGGGGTAGGCAATAATCTCTTTAACTCATTCACCGCTTGAGGGTCTCCTGCTTTAAACTTCTCTAAAACATCCGATTCAGTCTTTAAAAGAGCTTTTTTCATCAATTCTGTCCAGCGCATCTGGCCCTTATATTCTTCTGGAGGAATGACTTTATATTCGTCTAATAATGCTTGTGGTGTAATTAAATTACGGTCAAGCATATCCTGCAAAACCATTGCCTGTGGATACCCTCTTTTTGACTGATCGTCGATCAGTTTGATCAGCGCTTCTTTCTTCTGCTGACCGGCATTATCGACCTCATTGAAATTCACCGCTTGCATGTGCGTATACGGATCATTGTTGGGGGCATTAAACAAGATGCGGCCTTTTTGATATAACGCCGCGATCTGGTCAATCTCACCCTCCTCTAAACCGGCTTGTTTAAAATACTTGCGCAGCGCATCATTCTTCTGTTCTGTGGTTGTCAAATTACCCCCCAGCACCAGCGGCCCATTGAGCGTTATCGCGGTGACGATCTTGCCGGCTAAAGATCTTTCTTTATTAGCTGAATTATTTGATTTTTTCCCATCGTCAAAATATCCATCCAGATCATCTACGCTGGCTTCATTGATGTTGGATCTGCGAACAGTGCGCAGCATCCTTTTAAAATGCTTATTCTGCCAATTGGCGGCCTTACGCCACCCACCAATTAAATTCGCCCAGGTAAGCGCACCAAAAATAACACCAACTCCATAAAAGAACATTGTCAGAGCCTGATTTAGAACGGGGTGCTCTTTAACAAAAGGAATATTATCGAGCAATTTGGAATAGTAGTATTTGCGGACAGGATCTTCATAAACTTTAGGAACAGGCAGACCGTTCTTTAATTTAATGACCGTCCCGTGCTCTTCCAGCCGCTGAATGATCTGTTCTGTGTCGTGAATGAACTTAACGCTTTCGCTGCTTGTCAAGTTCAACTGCCGGCTGCCGGGAGAATTATTGAGCTTTGACATGAAATCATGCTCCGCATCTCCCGGAATGATGCCCGCATCGTCTTTAACCGCATACAGTTCAAAAGGATTTACTTTCTCATTCTTCCCCGACGGCAGCGTGGCGACAAAAACACGATGCATTGGAGAAGAAACATACGGATTCGCATGCCGCATTTCCTTCACATAAATATATCGTTTTGTTTGACCCTGCACCCAGGGATCAACGCGCATTTCAAATAAACTGACCAAGTATTCCGGCAACACATCTCCCTGCAGAAGTGTATTAAATACATCGTCGCTTGTCTCAGGAACGCGTGTTAGCATCAGAGGAATGCCGTCACGGGAATAGATCTTGGCCTCTGAATCCAGATTGTGCTCCCAAACAACCCCTGTTTTATAGCGATACCCGATATAAAACTTAGGATCCTTGGATACCAGCCCGTCTTCAAAGTTATAACGCAATCGATATACATATTCCTGCTGGTCTTTATTATGACCAAAATATTGGGTCTCGCGCATGAAGGTATTATCGTTGATCCTGATCGCGACTTCCCCGGAGGTAACACCCACCGGCACCGTGACCTGCTTATTATCAATATCAACTGTCCGGTCATAGATCATAAAACGCGCGACGCCGCGATCCACCATGAGGTAATTGACCGACAATGGGCTGTCAACACCAAGATACCGGACTTGGTCTGGGACCAGATCCGCTTCATTGTCATCAGAAAGCATTTTATATCGTGTGATCCGGACCATTTTCTCCTGTTTGAACGCAGGCATAGCGCGAAGATCCACGCCGTAAGTCTTTTTAAAAGCATCTAGCTGCTTGCTTTCAAACCCAACATCTTTGATCGCGGCCGCCGTGCTCGTTTCTGGATCAGAGATGCTCTTATACATTAACCCCAAATGAGTAAACTCATAGCTTAACCGCGCTTCCGGGTCGGAGGGCTCCATGCTTAAAATAGCATCCCGGTCTATGTCGCTGGTAATAAAGACCAGGACTCTGGCCATCGGATCGCCTTTGACACGGATGAAATAGCGCGTGGTTCCATTCTCCACATAATCCACCTTGGCCACCAGGAACTCTGCTTCTTGCAAAGGCATATCCTTGCCCGTGATCTCTTTCAGCAGAGGACCTAGTGATGCCGCAAACTTCTTCTCAAAGAACGCCTGATGGGCCTGGATACCTTTGATCTTCATGAGATCCGCAAAAATATCTTTTTGCTTAAAAATAACCGAACCCTGATTGGCCATATTGGAAGCGCGAATGGTCAATTTCCAATCGCTAAATGATTTCCCGTCTTGGGAGACAAGGCGGTAGGTGTTGCGCGCGTCCGCATTCTTTAGGGTCGCCCCTGTTTCTGGCAGAGCAGCCTCGATAACATACTCATTCCCGCCTGGTTCCAGCAACTTGATGCTGCCGACGTCCTTGACTCTCTGCGGATCAAAAACGGTGATGCCCATCATCTTTCCATGATTATCCCTCTGTTCAAAAAACAATGTGTCTTTCCTTAATACCCCCGCCAATTCAGCAGGAATGTTCTCAAACTTCACATCTTCCCTGCGGGTCACGGTGCCGATCTTTTTCGGACTAAGAGAGTATTTTCCGTCCTTCAACATGAAATGGTAAACATTCTTGACCTGTTGATCCTCCTTGCCCACCAGCGCCTTGCCCCTGACCAACCCTCCATTACCCGGTTCCATTTTTAATTGGGTCCAATAATATTCAGCCACAACATCACCATTATCATCGATGGCAAATGCCCGTTGCAAATATCCCTTAACATCTCTGCGCTCATGAATAAATGCTTTGCCAAAATCTTCCAGATTTGCCCACTCATCAACTCGCCTTACCTCGCCAACCTTCTCATGAACCGCACCGTTTTTGTCAAAACGATAAATATTCTGCTGACCTTTGGAAACGCTTAAGGAGATCTCAAGCTCATCCGCTCCCCCTTCAAGCGAACGGTTGATGTAGGCCTTTTCCTCATTGTCCTCCATGGACACGACCTTGCCTTTTTTAAGCTGATTGGCCTCTCCAACTTCCCAAACAACCATCAGATCCTGCCCCGCCAAAGAGCGCAATTCCGGCGCCGCCCCTGATAAAACGAAATTCGTCTGGACCATTGTTTTGGTGATCTTGCCCGTCTTCACATCCTGACGCGTGATCGTCTTGGTGGTGGCGGACAATCTTTCATAGGTTAAATTCGCTGAAACCGTCTTTTGAACGGCTCCATTGACTTTCGTTAGCTCAAATTCTTTCGCCAGCACCATGTCTTCGAAAATGATCACGCCGGGCTTCTTTCCAAAATAGTAACGACCATTGACTTGTCCATCCAAGCCAAGACGCACCATCTGGGATATCTCATTCTTTTGTAAACTAAACATATCCGTCATTTCAATAAACTTTGCCTTTTGCGCAACCTTCTTCTGATAGATAACCAAAGGATGATTTTCTAAATGTTGCCCTATCTTCGCCTGCGCCATGGGCGTGACGACTTCTTTGGCCCTATATAAGGCCGACGGGGTCATGTCCCCTGTAACCGACGCTACCGCGCTCATTAACGGTTTAAGTCCTTTGATGGGTGTTAAAGAATAGACAATGGTTTTTTCTTCTTGCTCATCATAACGGCCATTCCCGTTAGTGTCCTTATAATAGGGGTAGAGCCCTTTATGGATACCTTTTAACATCTTCACATGCTCCATCGGCATCCCCTCGGCGATCCATCGTTCAAATTCGGCCTTTGTCCAAACGTTTTCCCACATTTCACCGTTAGTATTTTTCTTAAGGCCATAGCGGACAGGCGCATCCACGGGCAGCTTATTATATGCCGCCAATAGATTGCCTTCTGAGGTTGAGGCGACAAGACCCGCATAAACGGCTGCTTCCGCACGGAATTTAGGCAGCTCGGCTTCCTGACCCTTGGCTGTAAACTCAAGAAAGACAATTGAATCTGTCTCAATCCCAAGCTTTCGGGCATCTTCCGGATAAATAAACCAGCCCCGGCCGTCTTTAAGGTCCATGGGTTTGCTATAGCCGGGGACATGCCACAATATTTTATCGCCTTCACGGACAAATCCGGATTTAGCCCATTCATCAGGGTCATCACCAAAGAAATACGGACTATGCATTATGGAGCGGATCTGGGAATTAAATATCTCCTGATTGCTGGCAACAGGTAATTTCCCATCGGTGGGGCGAAGCGTCACATACGCATCCGCGCCAATGGCTTTGAGTTCCGCGTCAGATGCTTTGGAGTGGAAGATCACCACCTTGCCGTCGAGCGTCATGAAATAATCTTGCGCGACAGGCGCCGGGACTTTGTTGGTAACGCCAAGCGGCTTTGGCGTATCATAGGGAGACGGGACAAACATCCTCCTTACCAGATCATCTTGACGAGGCCCCCTGGGTATTCCCTTTAACGCTGTTTCAAAAATGCTGCCGGGTTTTGCTTTGGCCTGGGTTAAATCCAGAGGCGCTACCCCTTGAGATTTGGTCAGATCTATCGCATACCGCAGCGCCGGAGAAAGCCCTTGTGATGTTTGATTGACCCCCACATCAACGGAGCTATCTTCATCGATCTTATGGCGCATGGATACTCCCAGCGTCCTTCCTGTCGCATCTGTCGCCGCTGTTATGTTCACGCGGGTTCCAAAAATATTGACCCCATACTGCCCTTCGATCCGCCGCGTACCATTAATGCTGGTTAAGCTTATGTTGCCGTCGCCCTGGGACAGCCGCACGCTGTAACGATGGGCCCCAGCCTCTAATTTAACTGTACCCAGTTTAGCAACCGTGATGTCGGTGCCAATGGTCCCGAAAGTCTTGGCTGTCGTACTGCCCAGATAACTTTCACCCTCCCTATTGAGGAACACCTTAAATGAAGCCGTTAACGTATCTGTCTTTAGCGCCGCCACTTCAAGACCGGCCTTGACCGTTGAGAATCCATGTGTCGCCGTATTCATTTGCTGTCCGCCCGCCAGGTTTTCTCCCGTATAAAAATCAACGATCGATATATTGCTTAAACTCTTCGCAGTGGCGTTAGCTAAACCTGCTTCAAAAACGAATTTGGCGCTGTCGCCTATTTGATGGTCAAAAGCCATGTGCACCGCCGCATTGCGCGCGCCCTTCACTGATGCGGTGGTGCTCACCTCATTGATGATGATGCCGCTGACGGAAAGACTATATTTGTCGCCCTTAACACCCACCGCGTTGCCGATCAACACAAAGGTGTGTTCCTCGCCAAATCCCGCCGCGTTGAATTGCTGACGGAACTCATTCTCTTTAATGATACCCCCGATAAATTGGTCGACAACTTTAGCTTGAGCGTCGGTTAAATTCACGCTCCATAACCCATAGCGCTGATTGATATGGTCCGCCTGTAATGTCCCGACATACGCCGAGGAATTGCCGAAGATCTGATTGACCGCGAACTGATAATCCGTGTTCCTCATGCCCGCCTTGCTTTGCTTGATCGCGATCTCAAGCGCGCTTTTGGGATCAAACCCATTGATGGTGCCGTTGACAACAGAACCATTGGCGATCAACAATGTATCGGATGAGACCGGCAGCGCTGGCGCAAAACCGCGGATCTCTTTGACCCCCGCCTGCAATTTGCGGGCAGCATCTTCCACCGCGGCTTTTAAAGGATCTGCCTTGGTACGAAAATCGTTCATCCGCTGATTAAGCGCGGATTGATTGACGGCAGAACGTCCCCAATTGGCAACGGCTGATACCATGTTCCGTTCAGGGTCGGCGGCACCGGAAACCCTGGCCATGATCTGCTCTAATGATTTTTGGAGCGCAGCCAGCTGATATTCCGTATACGCCTTATTGTCCCCCAAAATCTCTCCGGTCAGCGTGGTCAATCGCGTCATTAGATCTTTACGCACGGTTAAAAATCTTGCCCGTTCCTCCCACTCCGGTTTCTTGCGCGCCCACACTTCTGCTGGTGTCTCAATGCTTGGATCATTGACCTTGCCCTTGGCGTGATAAACAAGATCTTTGTTTAAATTAGGAACAGCATAAGTGGATATCCACGCCGCCTCAGCATCCAGGTTGAGGATAAAATCAGCCAGATCTTTCTTGTACTTCTCGGGGATGGCTGGGTTATCGATCATTTTCTGGAAATAGACCTTACCCAACGGGATATCGATGTTTAAGCGCACCTGTTGTTTCGACAGCATGTCCGGGATCTTGTCTTCCTGTTCAACCGGTACGGCATTGTTGAAATCCGTGACCCTCATGTCCCCGGTAAACAGGGCCGTCAACGCTTCTGCTCTTAAGGCATCCATCTGCGCTTTTAATGTGGCCACATTCAAATGACGCAACAATGCCGTCTCAACAGATTCCGCGTTAGCCGGATCCCTGAGGGCTTTCTCATCGAGATCGAAACTGGCCAATACGGCTTTACCCCACTCCAGCTCAACTGTATCCGCCGAGATCAGCTTATCGAATACAGCGATGATCGGATGCCCTGGATAAACTTTTGCATACAACGCACGCTTGGATTTAAGCACCGGTAGCTCGCCGACATTAGGATTGCCGGGATCCAGGATGCGCTGTAATCGGCCCATCTGCGGCAATAATTGACCTGTCTTGGGATCTTTCGCCCCATCATTGACCCTCAAATAGGTGCGCCCGGCCGTGATCTGGTCGCCGGCTGCGCTGTTTGGATCAGTTGACGGATAAAGGTTGACCCCCACATTGCTCATATCCTTGACTGTTACCGTGGACAATATGGTCAAGGCCTTAACCCTTGTCGCATCGGAAACTTTTTTCAACCGGGCCACTTCCAAATGACGTGCCAGCGCTGTCTCAACGCTCTCGGCTTCCCCTGGCTTGGCTTTCAACGCGATCTCATCGAGATCAAAGCTGGCCAGCTGCGCCCGGATCCATAATAATTCCTGGTTGTCCGCATCGATCAATAACTGTGTCCCTTCAATGATGGGGCTGCCCGGATAAACTTTCTTGAAAGTCTCAAGCTTTTTTGTCAAGTCTGCTAATTCACCCTTTTGCGGATCCTCAATGCGCTGTAGACGACCCATGACAGGAAGCGGAGCGCCCGTGACCGCGTCTTTGGCTTTATCACTCACTTTAAAATAATTCCGTCCGTCGGTGATCTGATCACCGGCAGCGCTCTTGGGGTCTGTTGAAGGATACAGATCTGTTCCAGCATCTTTATAATCTGGTACTTTTAGATCTGATAACATCTTTAAACCATTTACCTTCGTGGCATCCGCCGTTTTCTTTAACCGTGCTACTTCCAGATGACGGACAACCGCCGTCTCAACGCTTTCTGCTTCGCC
The DNA here is from genome assembly GCA_964520655.1 of uncultured Planctomycetales bacterium. GTDB lineage: Bacteria > Omnitrophota > Gorgyraeia > Zapsychrales > Fredricksoniimonadaceae > JACQQW01. The sequence goes on along the minus strand of CAZFNI010000020.1, from coordinate 15,689 downwards.
AGATTTGGCGCTCAATGCTTTCTCATCTAGATCAAAACTGGCCAAAGCCGCTCTGATCCACGCCGCTTCCTGTTTAGCGGCATCGATCAAAAGCCTGATCCCATCCGCGACGGGACTTTTATTGTAAGTTATCAATTTTTTGTTAAGATCCGCCAATTCTCCTTTAGCAGGATCCTCGATGGCAAAGATCCGCCCTGTCTTAGCCACACCCGTCACCGGATCGACCGTACCCATATAGGCCTTGCCGCTATTGCGCTGGGCCAAGGTGGGATATAAATTCTTCTCCCAGCCGTTGTAATTCACCAAACGAGAGGCCGAGCCAAAAGCCTTGTTAATGATCGCCGCCTTTTCTGCCGTGATCTGTGCATACAAAGAAGCAACGGCACGTTTCAAGTCCAGCGTCTGCTGTTTAAATTGCGGGGTAGATAATTCAGGATGCTGCGCATTCTGTGTGTCAGCCTGTGTGACTTGAACAACCTTGGCAACATAAACATCTCTCTCCAGCGTATGAACCGTGATAAGACGGCGATAGATCTCATGGATATCATTATCTAACGGAATAGAGGCCAACGCTGCCTTTTGCTGCTGCTCAAGCCAGGCGATGCGCGCCGTCAACACATCAGGAAGGGACTTTATGTATTGTTGATCATAAACTGACGGGGGCTCCCCGAACAACTCCGGCGAATCTACGGTCCTGCCTTGCCATAAAGTGACATACGAAGCAGCATTGGCCGCTTCTGTGTTTGCCGCAACCCGGGTCGAATCTTCCCAAGATAAGACCAGGGGGATCGTCAACGATGGATTCTGAAGCGCATTTAGATTTGTCTGCTGATCATTAAAACCGAGCTCGGATGCCGCCGCTTCTGAAAGCGCGTAGGGCAATCCCGACACGGGGATCCCTAGGGCCTGGAATGCGGTGACTGTGGAAGCGCCGCTCGTTAAACTGTCCCATTTTGCTTGCAGCTTATTGTACCCGTCCAAAGACTGAGCTGCCACTCCGGTCGAGTATTCCAACCCATTGGACGGGACACCCAGAACACGAAACGCTTTAATCTGCGCACCGCCGCCTACGCCGTTTAATTGATCTTGAATGTCTTGCTTATCCTTAGCGGATTGAGAAGCCGTGGATACAGCCGCTGTCTGATCCGCTTTCTTCAATAAAAATATGTCTGCTGCGGGGATTGTCGGCAGACCGTTGGGATAGTTGTTGTATTTAATCAATTGATTAGCAATATCTGTCACAGTAGCTGTCAGACTCTCAAGATCATCTTTACTAAACGGGTCTTTTAGATTCGATGCCGATGTTTTGAAATCTTCGATCACAGCACCAAGCGCTTCTTTTAAGCCTTGCTCATGAACCCGAACCAAGAAATCCTTGTAGTATTGATCCGCACTAGGTGTTTTCTTATCCATCGCCATTTTAGCGGCCACATTGGCCACAAAATCTAAAACACCGAGAGTCGCATCCCCCAACACGCGGCTCTGGGCAAACGCTTTGAGGAACATATTGACCGCTGCGTTACGCTGCACATCCAGCTTCGCCTGTTCCTCCTGGAGTGTCTTCGCTATATCTTGCACCGCCTGATATTCCAGCAAAGCGCGATGATATTCATTGATCAACACATCAAGCCTGGCCTGTTCGGCTTTAGCTTTGGCCTCCAGCGCTTCCATCTGCACCTTGGTCGGTCCATAGGTATAGGTCGGGACAACGCCGAACATTCTTTCCATCAACGGCAGCGCGCTGATCTTATTGACCTGGCCGGTCACGGGATCAAAGGTCAAACCAACGCTGTCTCCTGTATCTTTAAACGGAGACGTATATTGGGCCCCATAACCCAAGACAATAAAGTCCTTGCCTTCTTCCAAACCAAATCCTTTTGTTATCACCATGGGAGCCGGAATGCCCGCCTTAACGGCCGCACTTACAGAATACAAAAATTGCTGGCCAGCAAATCCGTACTGACGCACAAATTCTTCTGTGGCATATTTATCACGCCTGACAGGCCTGGCCGCTTTTTCCATTTCCTGCATCTCTTCTTCAGAGTAAATATTGACGGCGGTCCCTCCACGGTATGCCTGCCCCACAACCTTTTTATCCGGCTTGATAATAACCCCGATACGGTTACCGTCCTGATAAACCAATTGACCTTTTGGGATCAGAAACGTCGTGCCGTCTGTGATCGTATTGTCGATCTCTGGAGTTAATTCCACACTGTCAGCGGTCAGAGAAGTGAACTCAGCTTTTTTATTAAAATGATCAGCGAGCTGCTGGTTGGTCTTTGATCCGATGATCAAGATCTTTTGGCCGTTTTTCTGCACGATGATATTGTCCTCACCGAAGCTGGACATGATCACATCCACATCCGGATGTGTCTGAGCTATGGCCGCATAGACCAAGGTTAATTCATCACGGCCGAACTTTTCATGCTTGAAATGTTTGGGATTATACAAAACCGCGGCGCCTTTGCTGTTTTGCAGAGAACTTTTTGTTAATTGCGATGCCCGGATATTCTTCGTCAACTTGACCTGCTGCATTCCAGCAATCTTATCAACGTTCTCATCCGCGCCGATAGCACCTAATGCGTCTGTTGTGGTCCAGATAACCGCTTGATTGGAAGCGCTATGGAAGCTAAAAGAGTCCAATACCGCTTTGGGAGTATACGCGATTGCGTAAAGCGCCTCGGTCTTATCTTTATCCGCATGAACACCGAAGGAGCCGACACCCACATCCATCCAGGTCTTATCCCCCAGAAGCGTGCGGACATAATCGCGCATGGCCACCGGCGTAACACCGCGGGGAAAAGTTTTGACGATCTCTCCGGTCGCTGTATTAATGACTGCCGCGGAGATCTCATTGCCAAGCTCATCTGTCCCGTGCAAGAATTGCCTGGCTTTAACCGTGTTCTCAAGATCGATCATGGACGGCAGGATGGTATATTTCGCCTGGGGTGTCCGCAGATAATTCTCATCATAACGAACCACGTCAAAAGCCTGGAACATTTCCCCCGTCTTCCAGTTGATCATAACCCCGCGCTTGCGCACCATCTTGTCTTTGTATTTATCAAATATCGAATCTTTAACAGCATCCTTATCGATCCCCTCTTCCACCACCACAAATGTCCAATTCCGATGATCCTTGGTCTTAAACAAAGCGGCTTTGGTAAAATTGATCTCTGGAACCCCCCACTGGTTATAAAGACCCGCTGCTGTTTCTATGGGCATTTCTTTGTTCGGGTCCCCGAACAGGAAATTACCGATCCCGCCCTGGTATTGCTCGCCCACCTTTTTACCAAAAAAGAATTCATCCCACCCCAAAGACTTAAAGAGTTTCAAGGCAAGCCGTGGTTTATATGTTTCCAGCATTTCCGCCGGAAACAGCGTCCGCATTTTATCCTCATCCATCGGCTGCCACTGGCCGTCTTTGAGATAAGCATCATTGAGCACTGATTTTGAATCAATAATAAAACGGTTGGGCAGTTCATCCACAGCGATAATCCGGCCGCCGGCAGCATCGCGGCTATTGACTTTGTAGGCGTTGTGCATATTCATCAAATCATTGATCAGGATCACCCCGCCGGTGATGCTGATCTTAGGTGATGATAAGATCGCCCCGACTTCCGCGATCTTGGCGTATTCATTGCTGATCGTGGGTACCAGATTGAACTTGCCGAACTTAGCCGCGATCGGCAGACCATTGGATGGGCCGCTGCCGGTCGTGAGCGTCAGATACAGCTTAGTCCCGCTGACCTGTTTTCCCGAAAGCACCTTGGCCAATTCCTGCTGCATTTCTTCGTCAGAGAGCTCGATCTGGGACAGCCGCTCCAGATACGCCACATACGCTTCATTGAGGGCCCCGGTTCTGTCATCCTTAAAGGACGCCAAAGCTTGCTGTTTTTTGATGGCTTCCTGCATTTCAAGCAGGTCCGCTCTCGCTTTCTTTATCGCCTCCTCCCGACTTAATATCTCCGCTCCTAACGCCTGAACTGTATTTTGCGCCCCTTGAGTTGGCGGCAAGATCTTGGCCGGCGCTAGACCTCCCGTGGATTTGGCCATGGATTTCCCAAAAGCCAACGCCGCAGGCCCGGGTTTTACTGCCGGCGCCTTCACAGCGGCGGTGGTTGTGACCTTGTCTTTATCGGAAGGCGGCGGCGTTGCAGCTGTCGGGGCCGCGGCGCTAAATGACTGGATCTTGGAAAGATCGATCCGGATCTCCTGCCCGGGTTTAAGGACATTAAAATTCGGGTTAGCCACCTTGGTGCCGTCAGCTTCATACAAAGATACTGCCCCGTCGATCTTGGAAGCGCGCTCATATATTTTCCAATTTGAACTATCCTGGATGAGTTTTCTGACTTCGATCGATTTCCCAACAATATGTGTGGCCGTATCACCCGGCTATATTTGCTTATTGATAACAATGCTTTCGACACCCTTAGAAACTGCCTGTTGGAACGCTTTTGCCGGTGCCGGCATCTCAACGGTGGCTGCGGCAACTGTTTCAGGTTGAACAGCCGGCTGCGGCAGCATTTGCGAAACCAGATTATTAAAGCTGGCGACCGTGACCGCCAGCCCAACTGTCAGCAACACCGCATTGTTGCGGGTCATCATACGCCCCAAGGTCTCTTTGACTTTCGCCACGCCAGTGGCCCCGCTCATGGCCTGGTCAGCGACGATATTGGCCATATTGCTCCAAGACACCCCGCCGGAGAAATATTTCTTGGGGACAACCGTATTGGTCGCGGGGTCTACTTCATCCTTGATGTAGTTATAGACGCCCTTGCGGTAGGACTTGATATACTGTTCATAGATCGCCTGGTTAGCCTTTTTATCATCCACCGCGACGCCCGCGATCTTGGATTGATCGACATAACCCTTGCTCAATATACTTTTCTTCAAATTATTTTTATACCAGGTAGCCAGGATCAAAGCGTGATAGACCTGGCGCAAAGACGCGAAATTACGCCCTTCATTGACTTCCTTTTCCAGGGCCGGGATGATGATCTCGCGGATGACATCATTGGATAATTGCTGGTTGGCTTTGGCCGTATCGACCTTCTGCTGCTTTAAGGCCAGATAATCCTCTTCCAGCATGACCTTCAAACGGCTCTCCACTAACATCACCGTATTGTCTTTGGCGTTCTCATACACCACGGCGCGGTCTGGAACGATCCAGACCTTATTGATCGTATTGACGGAGATATTGATCGAGCCAAAGCGCTTCAATGACTCTGTATAGATCTTTTTCCAGAACTCGCGGCCCACATCGCCTTCCGGGTACATCAAAGACGCCGTGACCTGCTTGAGCAGATAATCCTGGGCCAGCAATTCCTTGCCCATCTGGGTATCGCCGAACACTTCGGGAACAATGCGGTCTTTTTCATAGGGCGAAAGGTTGACCCACATGTCTTTTTCAGGGATGGTCAAAGACGCCAGGAAATACGAGATCAGCCTCTTCCCCGCTTCTTTGAATGCCGGGGCCTGGGTGTTGATCTTGTCATCGCCCGCGTCCACAATGAAATCAAACTTGAACGGGTCATTCTTATAGATCTTAATACCTTGCATCAAGGGGGGAGCAAAGGAAGGAGTGAGCGCGACCATCTTGCCAGGAGCGGGAAGGAAGGTAACATCCGCCTGCACTGTTGATGGATTAACAACAGAGTTCGTAAAAAAGGCTACTAAAACGATCCATAAGACTGTTTTAGAGAAAAACTTCATCATTGAGAGTGCTTCCTTATATTATTATATAGAGTATAGCTGTATAAATTATATCATACACACCCTCCAATACCATGCTCTTATCTGTTTTTATCACAGACTTAAGTCATTGTTTATCAACAAGTTACATCCCAACCTAAAACTATTTCTAAAAAAATTGGAATTTACTGCTCTAAATGCCTTTTTGCAGGTCTGCCATGAGGATAATTGATTCCGCGATCTCTTTCATGGACCGGCAGGTGTCCATGCTCTTTTTGTGGATCAACCGATAAGCCGCATCTTCCGATAGACTATTCATTTTCATCAAAATGCCTTTGGCGCGCTCGATCAACTTGCGGGTTTCCAGCGCTTCTTTGGCTTTAAGGGCCTCTTCCATCAATTTGGTATTTTCAACCGCAACCGCCGCCTGGTTGGCAACCATCTGCAGCACATTGATCTCTTCTTTGGAAAAACGATGATGTTTTTTCGTATAAACACTGATGACCCCGATCGCTTTGTCTTTAAGGATCATCGGGACAACCACCATCGAGGTCAACCCTTCCTTGACCGCCAGATCGCGGAACGCATATTTCTCGTCGTGGCGCACATCATAAACAACCGCCGGCTGTTTCGTTTTGATGACAGAACCGGTCAATGAATTTTCAACACTGATATTCGGTTTCTTTTTATAATCATCGCTTAAAGACTGTGTTGCTTTGATCGAAAGTTCCGTACTCTTATCATCTAACAGCATGATCGAACAGATCTTGGAGTTAAGCATTTCCGCGGTCACAACCACGATCAGATTCAATATCTCGTCGAGATAATCCTCTGAAGTGATGCTTTGGCTGACCTTGACTAAAGAATCGAACTGCAGCGCTTTCTGTTTGGTCTCCTCGAAAAGACGAGCATGGTCGATGATGCCGCCGACCTGTTTGGCGATCATCTCCAATAAATTGACTGTTCCTTGCGAATAATCCTGTTCGCGCTTATGCTGGACATTGACGACGCCGATGGCCTTGCCTTTATAAACTATCGGCACAGACAAAAATGCTTCATACCTGTCCTCGGGGAGCACGTCGAAATTTTTAAAACGGGCATCCTTGTAGGCGTGATCCTTGATCGCAACCGTCATATTCTCCTGAGCGACCCAGCCCGTGATCCCTTCACCCACCTTAAGCTCCAGATGGCCCAATTCTTTTTTATGGCCGGTCTTGGAGGCCATAAGAACCAGGTTTTCTTTTTTCTCGTCGAAGAGATAGATAAAAACGGAATCCGCGGCGGTCATTTCAGTCACGATCTTCACGACCAGCTGCAAGGTCAGCATCAGATCCAGTTCTGAGGAAGCAATGTCAACGATGGTGCGCAGGATCTTCAGTTCTTCCGCAGAGGAAACATTAAGTTTTTTATTCTTGGCCTGTTCGGTCATAGGTGAAGTATAACAGTGCGGATGAAATTTTCAATGTTAATCACTTGCGTCAATTATGCCGCATCATCGTCGCGCTTGGGAGCAAAACCTAAGAGCGGCAATACGCTTTGTATCGGTGTAACATTTAAGATCACTGGACGGACACCGGTAAAATCACCGCGCTTGAAATTCTCCAGCATCGCTTTATCAAAAGTGATATTGATCTTTTCTCCGGCGACATTGGTATTCATATTCGCTGTGTTCATGTCGATACCGCCGGGAGCATTCATCGCAGGATCTTTAAGCTCATTGATCAAGTTGGTATTCTCTTCTTGAATGATACGCTTTAGCACGTCTAGCTCCTCGCCTGTCCTGCTGATCCTCCAGGAAGGAAACACGAACACAACTGAACCTTTCGAGTGCTTGATCGCCCTGATTGGCGGCACGCCAAAATTCAACCGTTGATTGACTCGTCGGGCAAACTCCTGGAAAACCGCCAAATTCCCTACAAGGTTATCCTTAACCCCTCCCATTAACTCGTACAGGATTTCCCCGCCCCTTACTTGTTTGGTCCCATTAAGGTGCAAGGCAACGATCCTCATTATTTGCCATGCCTCTTTTCGTTTTACGGGATCCGAGATAAATTTATCAAAAGCTGCTTTTTCCGTCCCTTTGCTGACAGGAAACGACTCGTCATCCATTGGGAGTTGATTTATATCATCCGTTTTCTTAGCCACCCCCAAAGCTTCTTCAATCTGGTACAGCCCCTGATAAGCAAGGTCAAACTCACGGCTTCTTTTAACGTCTTCACCATTTCTTCTAAGCTTGCTCTTTAAAACAACGGTATAGCGTCCCCGCTCTTCTAAGATCACAACATCGACGGGAATCCTTCGATTAGCTTCCAGCACCTTGACGATCCTGCGGTCAATGTCCAGATTATCATCAGCGCTCCGCCATCCCACCAAAACAACTCCTGATTGTCCATCTGGCAGAACAACATCATTATCCAGAACAGACTTCATGCGGCCTATCCTTTTAACTGTTTGTGCTATCAATTCCGGCGTATTGATGTACTGTTCAATGGCGATCTCTAAAGACCTCATCGCCTGATCATTTGAAGCCGCTTTAGGCGAAGAAAAACTTTCTAGCCCCAGACTTTCCTCAACATCTCTTACAACCCAGAACGCTTTATCCAATGTAAAATCTCTTTCTGAAATTCCTTTGGGCAATGCATCCGCATGATGAAGAAGCGCAACCCTACCGCCCCCCAATGTTTGATTGATCGTTATGTTAACTTTATTTTTCTCATCTTTTTCTAACCGCCGTATCAGCTCATTGATTGCACCGTCGTTAGGATCGCTCGCATTCCATTCTAACAGAACAACAGTCAAGTTAATCGTGCGGCGCACGATCTCTTTATTTAAGGTTTCCCTCATTTGCTGGATGATATCCCTAGCGACCTTCAATGATTCTTCCGTATTAAAAAAAGGATCCCCTGCCATAGCGGCATCAGCGGGACTGTCGGGGTTCAGTGCTTTTAAGACATCAAGAACATCATACAATTTAGGGATAATGATCTCTGGTGCAGCGTCGGGAATAGCATCATATTCCGCCCTTAGCTCCCGGCCGGCACCAAAATCAATGGTCTTGTTGCCGCCTCTCTTCTCAATGTCCTTTAAAACAGCGAACCTCGCCTCAATAGCAGCCCTTAAATTGACAGCATGTTCTTTTTGCAGCTCTGCCAGCATGGCCGCATCTGAAGCGATCGATTGTTTAGCGATCATGACCTGCGCTTCTGTTAAATTCAGTGCTGCAGCGATCTGCTGATCAGAAAGATCTTGATGCGCAGCAAGCCAAACGCGGAATATTTGAGCCTGTGCGGGCGCGCCTTGTTTCTTGGCCAGCCTGCCGACGGCTGTTGCAACCTCGAGCGTATTATCAATATTGAACGCTGTCGCCTCTACTGGAAAAGCCTGCATTATGACGATACGAACCAAGCCCTCGGTGAAATTCAACCGTTCACCGACGATCCTCGGATCGGGATTTCCATTACGTTCAAGCCAGTCTTTAAATAATCTGATATCTTCCGCTGTCCCCCGCATTCTTGCTATTTTCACGATCGCATCAGAAACCTTAAGGACATCGCTGGGCGCGGATGTCATTGCCGCGTTAACCCCGCTCTTTAGCGGGTCAAACACACGCGTAGACACGCTCTGATTTTGTTGACGCAGCAGGGACAATTTGTCAATGACCGCTTGCTCGGCCGACAATGACGCAGGAAGAGATACATGCTCTTCCCGGGGATTCTGCCCTCGGACAGTGGTCACGATCAACGCATCCACATTGCCACCCAGGTTATTCTCTGGTTTTGCGACCCGAACCGTCACGCCCAGCGTCGGATCCTCCATGCCAAACGTGCGGATGGTTGCCGCCATCTTGATGGCATCCAACTGCCTGCGCAATTCGGGCAGATCTGCTTCTAATGTTTTAGATCCCAGCGCCCCCTGCAGCATGGTGATCGCGCCATAACGTGGATCTGATGGTGGCAAGATCACTGATACGTCGCCAAGTTCATTGATAAAAGCCTCAATGCCGAAACGATCCGACGCCATCGCCGCATCCGCGGACACGGCACGCTCAATTGCTTTAGGATCGCTTAACACCTCTGGATCCAAACGCTGCAATTTCCTTAAGATTGCCCTTGCCGCCTCAGCCCCAGTTTGCAGACGATTAAGTTTAGGAGCGATCTTGATCGGCGCCTGGCCTTCTTTCAAGGTGATCTCGACATCCGCTGCTGCTAATATATCCGTACCTGTTCCGTATGTTTTTCTGACAAAAACATACCAGGGTCCGCTTGGAACTCCAAAGAACTCCCCTTCGGTAAAACTTGACATCGCGGCATCAATGACAGCTGGGGCTTTTTCAGTAATATGCCCCTGGGCCCGATTGAGCAATCCGCGCAAAACAACAGCGGAAACATTAACCCCAAAAACATTCAACATGTCTGCTGCCCCTTCATCCGTCAACCCCATTTCCTGTGATTTTCTTTGGGCATACCAATCAACCAGGTCTTTCTCGGAAACAGCGCTTTGCCCTCCTGTCATCAAAAGACGCACAGCATTGGCTGCTGTCATTGTCGAAACCGCTCTCATCGCCTCATCAGCCGCTCCAACCCCCTCCCAATTGATCTTTGGTCTAAAACTGACTTCCGCGACCGTGATCGCCGCCTCGATCGCATCCAAATGTTCCAGGGTTTCATCCCCATAGATCTGGCGGGACATCAGCGGGATCAATTTATCGTCGCTGACGCCGGTGTTCTGACTGCGAAATTCCTTGATCCACAATTTTAATGGCTCCCGATTCTCCAGATCCGCTCGGGACAATGATGCCATTCCCTGAGCAGCCGATGCCTCGACCGCATATTCCCAGCGGCCATTACGCCACTCCACTTTTTTCAAGCCTCTATCATCACGCGTTAATCTTTCAACGATCTCTCTGGCCTTGAGTGTGTCGATCACAGGCGTTTTAATGATCGCAGCTATCCCCCTTGAAGAGTCCTTCACGCCGCCGGCTGGTTTGGTGCTGGCCGCTACTACGGGCCTTTTGACCCCGGGTTCCTGGGGCAATTCTTGCAGCGGTGATAAAACCTGTGCGATCTGCCTTGCCTGTTCTAACGTAAGAGGAATGCCGATATTTTCTTTAATTACCACTTCCAGTGGCTGCTTATACAGCTGCGGATAACGCGCGAACAATGCTTTTAACCACAAAGAAACCTTAGAGCTGTAGGCAAAGATCTGGGGTTTCCTGTCATCCAGCATATCCACGGCACCTTGCTGACCCATGGTCAAGATCTGGCGCCAGCCACGTTCATCTCCTTGAAGACCAGCTCCTGCCCTTTGAACACTTTGCTGCTCGATCATTGTTCTGAGTGCAAACAATTCCCCCGCCGGAGCCAACTGCGCCGCCTGGGCATTGTCCACGATCTTGGGATTAGTGGCCACGCTGCCGGCCCACGCTTCCCCGCCGGAGAAATATTTGCGTGGGGTCATCTTGCCGTTAGGGCCATGTGTTTCCTTAATATAATTGAACACGCCTTTTTTATACGCCTGCAAATATTGTTCGTAGATCTTTTCTTTGGTGGCCTTGTCATTCACATCAACGCCGTTGATCTTGGACTGATCCGCATAGACCTGATTAAGCAGCGCTTCTTTTAAATTTTTCTTGTACCAGGAAGCCAGAACGATGGAATTAAAGATCTGACGCAGCGGCGCGAAATTCTGTCCTTCATTGACTTCACGCTCGATCGCGGGCAGAACAATATCCCGGACAATTTGCTGGGCGACCGACTGGGAACGGGCATTATCTTTGCCGGCGGCCTCGTGTTTCTGCCCTGCCAGATAATCTTCTTCGAGCATGACCTTCATGTGTCCGGCGACAACAAATGCCGTGTTACTGCGCACCACAATATCAGCCTGGTCCGGAAGGATCCATACCTTATTAAACGTGTTAATGGGAATGGACGCGCTCGCGCCGAATCTCTCGCGAGCCTGGGCGTAAACCTTGTCCCAGAATTTTCGGCCCATTTCTTTTTCCGGATAAAGCAATGACGCTGTCAATTGCTTTAAAATGTAATCCTGGGCGAGCATGTCCGCGCCCAATTCTGTTTCCCCCAACGACTGCTCAATGATACGGTCCTGTTCATACGGAGAAAGGTTGACCCACATGTCTTTCTCGGGGATCGTCAGTGTCGCTAAAAAATATTTGATGAGTTTTTCTGATTCCGCGCGCAACGCCTTGGAATCTTTTTTATGAGTGGAGTTCCCACTGTCGACGATAAAATCAAACAGCAGTGGATTATCCGGATGGACACGCAAGCCTTTGATCAAGAGGGGCGCATACGCCGCGCTTAAATTAACCATGGTGCCGGGAACCGGCAGTCCAAGCCCTGTTTGCCCCGCACTGGCATTACTGTACGGCACAACGCTTGTTAAAATAAAAGCAAAGATAACGATCAAAGAGATGCTGCGGCGTCTATTTTTCATAACACACCCTGTATAGGTTAACTTGCTTTACAGATCCGCCCTAATTGAGCAGCGGGCTTGAAACAGTCATCGGTGTAATGTCCAAGACAACCGGTTTGAAACCACCAAAGTCGTCCCGGCGCAATTGCTCAAGCAATTTCGGGTCAATGGCGAATTCAACCCCCTGACCGTCCTTCTGTACGTTTAATTTCAAATCATCCTGATTGAATTCGATACCACCGAGATCCTCTGCATCCGCCTTGACAATGGCCTTGGCATCCTCCGCGCTCATGGCCTTATCTGTTAATGGCACATTGTTTGATTCCTTAATATAGTCCTCTAAATCCCTCAATGCTGCCTGGGAATCTTTATCCCCCGCGGCTGTAGATGATAATCGATACAGCGTGTTCCTGTTGTTACCGGCCGCATCAAAACTATTGAGAACCTGATACTCATAGGAAACCTTAACAACCTTATTTTCTTTGACTGGTACAGAAACAGTCACAACAGTGGAACCAGGATTATCGATCTCCTGTTTTTCATTTAGGGCATACGGTTTGATCTCTTCTGAAACTTCCCAGCCCTTTGGCAGCTTACCCTTTAATTTATCTAAAGCCACCTGCTTATCCTCCTCAGCTTTAGCATGATCGCCAGGAAGCATGAACGCTAATGCTCTGGGCAACAACACGCCGTCCCCTTGACGCAACAATAAATTCAAGATGCCTGATTTAGCATCAAATATTTGCTTCATCGACGGGATGGAACTACCAAACAAGAAATTAAAATCAAATATCTTAAACAATGTTTTAACCAGCCCTTTGCGGGTATACGTAGCAGCAATGTCCTCGCGGATACCCAGAATCTCCAAGACTTCCAAAGCCTTGGCGCCGATCAAATCATCACGGACGGGATCCTCCCCGACTTCGTTGGCCCGCACGGTGTGTGAAAAAAGAATATTTAATTTTCCCTTAAAAACCTGCTGGAAGATATACACCTTACCCGCTGTGTCCAAACCAGGCAGCACCTTCGCCTCAGCAAACACTTTTGAGATCTGCTCCTGGCTTCTGGCCGCTAAGATGGCCTCAATGGATGCTTTTTTCCCCAACTCCTCGGCTGAAGTACTCTTGGGGTCATAAAATATCCTCATCTCTTTATTGGCATATTTACGCGCTTCCGCAAATATCTCATTAAGCGCATCCAGGTCTGCCTCTTTTGCCTTTTGCCATATTTCCCGATCCGTTACGGTGATACCAGGTTTTAACCGCACATCCGTCGGTGTCACAGACTCCCAGACCCCATCAGCCCCCTGATATTCAGGATCGAACTTACTCCCCTTAATGGAGGCAAGAACCGTCAATCTATCTTTAGCAATAGCCCCCATTTGCTGCCTGACCAGGCTTTGATAAAATTTCCAAGCGCCAGGGATGCGTTCCACATAGAACGCATAATATTTTCGGATCTGTTCGTCCATCTTAAAGAATGTGATGGCTTTGCTATCCTTTTTCCCGCCTATAGGAGCCCAAACATAGAAGTGATCAGCGCCTGCAGTATAAAAAATCTTAGAACCCAATAACTTTGCATTTTGTGCAAAAGCCTCCGCCATTAAATACAAGACTTCCTCGCCGTTCCAATAACGCAAGTGATCCCCGTCCGCTAAAGCACCTTTCTTATCTTTAATATCCAACAAGGTCACAAAGGCATCGAGAACACTACGTGAATCTGCCTCCGCTAATTTCATGCGCGCTTCAATGGTTTTCTCGATCTCGCGTTTTCTTGGATCGAATTCAGAAGGGTTAATAATGTAATCATTCGCACCAGAGATCGCGAACACCGATAACATCGTGACAATGATATGCGCGATCGTGATCGGATTGAATTTAGAAGAAAGCTGAACATACGACAATGGTTCTTGCATCTGTTTCATGCGCTCCAATGTCGAAGGCATTGTTGTTTTATAGTTGGCAATGCCGTCTAATGCATTGATATAAATGATATCAAGTGCACGCTTTGCCTGACGGAAAGCGGCAACATTGGCATCGATCGGGCCGACTTTCGGTTCCACAACTTGATAGCCATTGTTAGGGCCCAAGATCTGGTCAACTGTTTCTTGATAATCCGCGGCCTTTCTAACTCCCTTTTCTTTTGTGGGATCGATCAGCAAAGCATCCTTAATGCGTTGTAAAATGATCTCCGGCTGGGCTGTTCCTGGAAAAAGATCTCTTATCTTTTTTGTCGTTGCTTCCTTAAGCCTTTTTGCGGCTGGAGCATCTTTCTCCGATACGGCCAGCTTTTTTCTTAAAAATTCGATTTCATTATCGCGCCCCTCATCCGAAGACTGCCCCTTCATTTTGATGATCTTGCGCTGAAAGAAGAAAAATAAACCGTTCTCGGCTGTGATCTTAGACAGAAAATCATCGCCGATATATAAGCGCCCACCTGTATAATCCGTTGCATAACCGTATTTAAGAACATTCTGATTAGCGCCTGTCACCCGAACCACTTGGATAGCATCAATGTCCGTCGCAGATCCAAGATAATTATGGACATCACGCTTAACATCCTCTGTTACAACCCTGGCGGTAATGTCATTCTCTGCGTTGCTCGCCGCAGCCTCCAAAGCCTTTAACTCATCCCCTGTAAATTTTCTTGCGTTGGTCAAGTCTAAAACACTTGGGACATTCGCGTGACTTTTTTCAACAACCGGAGCGTTCATCGCCGCGTCAAACTTCACCCTCGCCGTATCGATCGGAGATTCTGTCGCGGCTTTCGTGAACATGGCGGGATCATTGGAGATATCGATATTCGCTGAGGAAACAACTGCCCCGCCGGAGAAATACTTGCGCGGGATACGGCGCTGCATACCGTCCTCTTCCTCTTTAATATAATTGAACACGCCCTTTTTATAGGCCTGGATATACTGATCGTAAATTTTCTGTTTGGCGGCAGGGTCATCCGCTTCAATACCGCCGGTCTTGGATTTGTCCGTGTAGACCTGATTTAATATGGCTTGTTTGAGCGCCTTCTTATACCAGGACGACAACACAAAAGCATTGAAGATCTGGCGCAACGGAGCAAAATTAGCACCCGCATTGACTTCCTTCTCGATCTCCGGAAGGATGATCTGACGGATCACGTTGGAAGCGACCACGCGTTCCTCGCCGGTGGCTGGCGTTAACGCCACCTTGCCCTGATTGCGTTTAAGCGCCAGGAAATCCTCTTCCAGCATGACCTTCAAATGCGCGCCGGTGATAAAAACAGAGTTCTGTTTTTCCACCGCTGTCGCTGTATCGGCCAAGATCCACACCTTATTGAACGTGTTGACCGGAATGTTCGAACTGCCGAACTGCTTTTTTGTTTGCTCATACACGCGGCTCCAGAATTCTTTGCCCAGATCTTTTTCCGGATAAAGCATGGAAGCGGTCAATTGCTTGAGCAGATAATCTTGCGCCAGCATGTTCTGGCCCATCTCGGTCTTGCTTAATGAATCGGCAATGATCTTTTCTTTTTCAAATGGGGATAAGTTGACCCACAATTCACTTTCCGGGATGGTCATGCTGGCTAAAAAATAC
>CAZFNI010000019.1:0-38608 GCA_964520655.1 uncultured Planctomycetales bacterium | reverse complement strand
CCGGTGATAGCGCATCATTTAAGGGGCTTTATGATGAATTGACCAAGCTTATTCCATAAAATACGTCAAAATTGAAAGACCATAGTAAATCTTCCGTACTTTCCTCACTTACAATAATGATGACAGATTATGTTTAGAAAAAAGATTGATATATTGATCTTGTTGATGGTCGCGTCACTGGGAATTGCCGCCAGCGCGATCATGGCGGATCATGCTGCCCGCATCAAGTATGAGGGGCTGCGTAAGATCTTTGAGGTCGAGTGGTCGAAGAATGTTCAACGGGTCTCCCAGAATGTCGATCGAATGTTCCTGTTGACGTATGATACTTTACGTATCATTGCCATGATCCCCAGTGTCCGCGCTTTAGAGTCCCATGGAGAAAATTTTACCCATGAAAACAGGATGATCGTCCAGCAGTTATATAATAATCTGGCATCACAGGTGAATGTCTCAGAGATTTACATTATTCCTGTTGATTTCGATCCGGATAAGATCGATCCTTTGACGGGAAATGTCCAGGTGTCGATCGTAGAGTTCGATAAGGTGATACTGGAGGAGTCTGTTGAGGAAAGTGGGGATCTACACCCTAAGGTAGTAAATGGCTCAAGAGGGCCGGAGATATACGAATATAGAGAGATCAAAGAAATATTGGCATACTTTAAGGAGAATTATCCAAGAGTAGATCTGATCAAAGGCGTCAATTTTCCAGCTGTTTCAAGTCGGGAGATCTTAACTTGTGCTATCTCTGGATCTTCTGATCGATCGGCTACTGATAAACAGAATGCCAGCAAAGGCATTGTTTATGCGGTCCCTTTCTATGGGATCGATGGCTTACTGAAAGGTTTAGTGACCGCAACGATCCAAAGTCAGGTCATTGGGCGCGCGCTGGATTCTCCATTCTATATATTGGAAAATCCCCGCTTGCAATATAAGGTTTATCATGTTTCGACGCCATCTAGGAATAAGGAGGTGCTTAGTCGAAGTTTTCTGCGGGAGGTTAAACAGGATGTATGTTTTTCAAGGCAGGAAAATTTAGGTGTCATTGATGCCGCGGCATGGCGTCTTGGGGTAGCGATCCCTCGCGGACATCCGATATGTACGGAATTGGCACATCAAAGTGATGTGGAACGGATGGGTTTTTTGGGTTCCAGTTTGCTGTTTACGGCATTGATCATTGCCATGATCTTTTTTATGATGATGTTTGCTGAAAATTCGAGACTGGAGAGAGCCCGGAGCCAGGCCGAATCAGTAAGCCGTGCCAAGAGTGATTTCCTCGCCAATATGAGCCATGAGATCCGAACCCCGATGAATGCTATTTTAGGGTTTAGTGATCTGTTATCGGCAACACCGCTTGATAATGTGCAGCGTCAATATTTATCCACGATCAACTCCAGTGGGCAGCTATTATTGGCTTTGATCAATGATATCTTGGATTTTTCAAAACTCGAGGCTGGTAAGGTTTCTATTGAAGAGATCGATTTTGATCTGGAACATCTGGTTTATGATGTTTTTAAGATCGCTCAGGCCCGGTTCAAGGAAAAGAACATCAATGTCTATGTTGACTGGGATGCAAAGCTCCCTCGATGGCTCAAGGGGGATCCTACCCGCTTGCGCCAGGTGATCTTGAATCTGCTCAGTAATGCTGTCAAATTCACGTCTCAAGGAGACATTGGATTGATCGTGAGCCTTGTGAGCGAGAATCCAGTGGATCAATCGATCGTCATCAAATTTGTGGTCAAGGACAGCGGGATCGGTATTGCCCAGGATGTGCAGAAGCAATTATTCAATCCGTTCACCCAGGCGGACTCCTCTACAACAAGGAAATACGGCGGGACAGGACTGGGGCTGGCCATCTGTAAAAAGATCGTCGAGGCGATGGGTGGAACGATCGGTCTTCGTTCTTCATTGGGTGAGGGAAGTGAATTCTTTTTTCAGGTGAATATGCGGCAGGGAGTATCTTTGGTCGGGCAAAATATACAACCCGTGCCCAAAGGCAGCTTAAAAGGAAAGAAGGTCATTGTTGTAGACGGCCATGAACTTTCGCTTGAGATCATCGGGAGATATTGCCGCGAGATCGGTCTCGATGTGGTGGCGGGCGTCAAAACGGAGCAAGCGGCTTTGGATAAGATCAATAAGCTCTATGAAACAGGGATCGTCCCAGATATTATTTTGTGTGATGTAATGCCCCAGGGTGACAGCTATGCGCTGGCAAGAAAGATCCGTTTGATCAACGCTTACAGATCGATCCGCATCATTGCCATTGCCTCGGGTGCCATGATAGGTTCCGCCCAGGCTGCGCAGGAGAACGGTGTTGACGGCTTTATCTCTAAGCCGGTCAATCGACAGGAGCTCCTGAATATCATTGCCACTGTCCTGGGGGATCAGCGATTAGACAATGCCCCGATCGTTACGCGCCATGTGGCGTCTGAGGTTGGACTAAAGGGGCGTAAGATATTGGTCGTGGATGATAGTCCTTCAAACCAGCAGCTGATGAAAGCCTATCTTGATGTTCTTGGCTGCGTTTATGAGCAGGCTAATAATGGTCAAGAAGCAGTTGAAAAGATCCGAAATGCCAGCTATGATTTATGTTTGATGGATTTGCAGATGCCGGTGATGAGCGGGGATGAAGCTGCCAAAGCCGTTCGGGCATGTGGGATCACCCAATTACCGATCATTGCGTTGACGGCATCGGTTTTGCCGGAAGATCAACGGCGCTGTCTAGAGGCGGGCATGAATGACCTTGTTCTTAAGCCGGTTCAAATGAACGTCTTGAAAGATAAAATCAACCAGTGGGTCAATAATATTTAAGAGGTGTATTTATGGCTAGCGAGAAGGGCATGGATCCCCAGGTATTGATGACCACCATGATGGGGGTGACCGAAGAAGTGTTAGGGACCATGAGCGGAGTCACGGCCTCTCAACCGATGCAGACCAAAGAGATGGACATTATCGAGTATAACGGCCGTATGCGATGTGTTGGCATGGAGAAGTTTAACGCTCCTTCATACATTTCAGTTGTTAATTACTATTTGAATCCCCAGGACCTTGAGAATCATAAAAAAGCCAAGGGGGCCATGGTCTTGTATGTGGATTATGAGAATGCCGGGAAACTGTTCAAGAATTTAGGGTTTTCGATCTCTGAAGATGAAGATGATGTTTCCATGATGGATGCCTGCGGGGAATTTTGCAATATGCTTGGTGGGGGGTTTAAGAATGAGATCGGTAAACTTGGGTATTTGGACATGACGATGTCCCCGCCACACAATTATAAGAATTCCATCCTTGAAGGGGTTGAATTCAGCCCCGATCAAAGCACCAAATATGAATTAAGTTTCTTTTATTGGAAACGCAAAGCGATCGTTATTGAGATCACTTTGGGTGCTGTCCCTCTGAAAAAATAAACTTATGGCATATGATCGGCCCAGGGCTTTAAGGGGTATCCTGCACCGCGATGGTGGAGGATTCACCTTTGTGGAATTATTATTGGCCGTAAGCATCCTGGCCGTGATCGTTGTTGGTATCCAGGAAATGTTCATTATGGCTTCTGTACTGGGGGATGTTTCCTCGAATACTTCTATTGCCATCATTGAAGCCCGCAATAAGATCGAAGAAATCCGCAACACACCTTTTGATGATATCGTAACAAATTATTCTTTGGCGGGGGACCCCGGGAAAACATTCAATGCGGTCAATATCCAGGGTAAGGGTGTTGTGACCATTGATGACACTGACCCTCTCTTGTTGAAAGTCACGGTGGATGTAAGTTTCCGTTGCAAAAACAACAGAAAGATAGGGGAAGATAAGAATTTGGACGGCATCCTCGAAGGCGGAGAGGATGATAATGGGAATGGCAAGCTGGATTCAGTTGCGACGTTAACGACGTATATTGCGAAAAGGTGACCGGTACCATGCCGTTGATCTTTAAAAAACAGCGGGCGATGACAATGGTTGAGGCGGTCCTAGCGCTGTCGTTCTTTGGGATAGTTCTGGGTGTCGCATTTATGCTTTGCCGGGTAGGATGGGATTCTTGGTCAACGAACAGTGCCAGGGTCTTAATGACGGAGAATTTGCGCAAAGTGCAGTCGTGGATGGAGGTTGATATAAGTCAAGCGGGGGTATCCACATTCACGGATGTTCCTGCGGATGGCACATGGTATCACGCGGTCTCATTCCAGAAAGCAACAGGCATTGTTGATGATGCGATCGTTTGGGGGAGTGTGATGTCATACTCCTTAGGTGGTGATGGCGGCAAATCTTTAATAAGGACATCAGATGCTGGATCAAATCCAGTGTCATTTAATATTTCGGCTTTTGATGTCCGGCGTCAGGCAGCTGCGCCTGATCTTTTGGAAGTGCATGCCGCAACCCGTCAAAGGACGGGGCGGCCTGCTGAGGAAGAATTGACTTCTACATTGGATTTCACGATATTAATACGGAATTGATATGAGACTAAACGACCGACGAGGTTCGATGCTTTTGATGACATTTTATGTCATTGTGTCCCTTGTGGCTGTCAGTGCGGCGTTTGTCATGATGATGGTCAATGACCGTATGAGCATGGTCCGTCAAATCAAAAGCCAGCAGGCCAATGCGTTAGCCCAAGCTGGTCTGGAAAAAACGATCTATGAATTGCGTAAGGACTTCCGCTCTGATCAGAATTGGTTTGACGGCAGCATCAATGGGGCGTCAGTCACCCAAAGCAGCGACGATTATTATGAGTTCATTCCCGTAACATCGGAATCTGGGGGATCTTTTACTGTTTCGCTTAAGAATATTGTAAGCAAAACGGACTTTATTTGGATTAAATCTCGGGGGATGGTTGGGGATGCAATGAGTACGATCGTGGCATATGTCACGGCTGTTAATCCCAGCAACTGGACAGTGCAAGTCGTGATGTGGCAAAAAATCTGAATAGTTCAACTAAAAAGTTTTTTGTCTGCTAAAATATGGTTAACCTATGGATTTCAATAGTTTATTAAAAAATTATATTTCATTTTTGGAGCAATACGTGCCCAAACCGCCGCGTTTGCCTGTTGTTGGGATTGACATCGGTACCAGCGCGGTCAAGGCTGTTTTAGTCAGCTCCAACGCTGGAGCTTTGCAGCTTGACGGTTGGGGAGTTGAGCGTATAGAGAACGGGAATATAAAAGAGGCATTATTGAAATTGAAGGCTAAAGTCAATTTTTCCGGCAATGTTGTGACTGTTTCCGCCGTGTCCGGTAAGGGGACGCTTATTCGCTATGTGGATATGCCGATCATGCCTTTAGAAGACCTGCGGAAATCTTTTGCGTTTGAGTTGGATAAGTATTTTCCTTTCGATCCCCAGACCATTTATACGGATTGTGCGATCCTGGAACAAAAGCCAAAAGAGAAAAAGATGGCTGTATTGATCGTAGCTGTGAAAAAGGAAATGGTGGACGAGCGGATCAATATGTTCAGGGATATAGGCGTGACCTTAAACCGTATTACGGTCAACTCTTTGGCGGTAGCCAACGCGTTTGAGCGTTTGGGACCTGTTTCTCCATCGACGGATAAAGCCAAGGCTATCTTGGATTTTGGCGGCGGCGTCAGTAGCCTTCTCGTGGTCAAAGATTTTTCTCCCCGTTTTACCCGGGATATTTTTATAGGCAGCCACGAGATCACCCAGCAGATCGCGAATATCTTAGGGATCGACTCCCAGAAGGCCGAAAGCCTTAAGCATGATCCGGAAGCGATCCAAAAGCCTGAGGTCCAGGAGGCATGTGAAGCTGCTGTCAGCAATCTAGTCGCTGAGATCAGGTTGTCTCTGGATTATTTTATGACGGAACGTAATGTTCTGATCGATGAGCTGTTCTTGTTCGGGGGAGGCTCGCTGATCTCTGGGATTGAAAATATCATCAGCAAGCAGATCGGGATCGTTGTCAAGCGCTGGGACCCGATCGTTGACCTAAAGCTTAGTCCGTCGGTGGCAGCTACAGATGTGAAGAATTATTCCACGCAGCTGGGGGCCGCTATTGGACTTAGTCTGGGGAAAATATGATCGACATTAATCTTTTGCCCGCAGGGGCCCGTAAGCAGGTTTCAATTTCATCGCTCTCGATCAACATCCCTACAGAGATAACGTTAGGTGTTGGCGGGACGTTTGTGATCTTGCTGGTTCTGGTGAATATTCTTCTGGCGGTTTTCTGTGGGGTTAAAAGTTATCAATTGGCCGCCAAAAAATCAGAGTGGGCCAAAATGCAGCCGGCCAGGAAGACGATCGACGATATTAATAAAGAGTCTGGGGATCTGCGCAATATGCTGGGGAATATTACTAAGGGGATGTTGTCCAAGCATGTCGGCTGGTCTAGGCGTTTGAACGTGTTAAGTGATTCTGTGGTCAAGGGGATGTGGTTTAAACGTTTGACTTTCGACGGAAAAAGCCTATTGATCGAAGGATATGCTGTCTCAAAGATGCAAAG
The DNA here is from genome assembly GCA_964520655.1 of uncultured Planctomycetales bacterium. Classification (GTDB taxonomy): domain Bacteria; phylum Omnitrophota; class Gorgyraeia; order Zapsychrales; family Fredricksoniimonadaceae; genus JACQQW01. Next base: position 32,168 of record CAZFNI010000019.1, on the reverse strand, counting down.
TGATATGACAACGGTCAATACATTCCTGTCAAACCTCAGGAAGGACGGGGGGTTTATGGCTGATGTTAGTGCCATTGATGTGAATAATGTGGTCAAAGAGAAGCGTGGGCTGGTGGATGTTTCTAAATACAGCGTTACGGCAAAAATGAAGTAATGGTCAAAGCATATGGCAGCTAAAATCACAGTAGAAGAGGTTATAGGACGTTTTAACGGGCTGGATTCTAAGATCCGGCTGGGGATATTCTCTGTGTTATTGATCTTACTGGGAGCAGTGGATTACTTTGCTGTCATGCAGTTTGAATTAAAGGCGTTAAGCTCCACCAGTGGTCAGATCACAAAGCATAACGAGGATATTATCAAGCTTCAGGCGGATCAGGCTAGGCTTGGACAGATCAAAAGCTCACTGCAGAAGACAAAGGACGATTTTAGTAAAATGCAAGGTAAGGTTCGTCCAATGCAGGATCTTCCGGTTATTCTGGAAGATCTTTCTAAAATGGCTGCTGACGCTCGTTTACAGGTTGATCAGATAACTCCTTCGAGGGAGGGGCAGGAAGATTTTGCTAATGTTGGCGGCGTTAAGTATTTTGCTTTACCTGTTGTGGTTATGGCACATTGCGGGTATCATAATTTTGCTCAATTCCTGAATAGGCTAGAAAATTCTAACCTGTTGTTCCTGTTGAAAGATTTAAGGATGGAGGGCAATGAGAAGCAAAACAGTACGGTGGCTGTCACCGCAACATTAAAGCTCATAGTTGCGGAGAAACCCTTGGAGGTTGGAAAATGAAAAGGGTTGCCATTTTAGGTGTTTGTATCGCGGGTATCGTTTTGGCCCAGCTGAAAGTTTTTAGTGAGGATGTTTTCGTTTATGATCCTCATGGTAAGCATGATCCGTTCAACCCGCTCGTCACATCGACGGGATCAGTACAGATCTATGATTCGGACCTGACGGTCGCGGATATGACATTAGAAGGTATTTTGGAGGATCCCGGCGGAAACAGTGCGGCGATCATTAACGGCAAGATTTTGAAGGTCGGGGATCAGATCGGGGCTTTTCAGGTCCAATCGATCTTTAGTGACCATGTGATCTTGCTTAAGGATGCAGAAGGGTTTACACTGAATATCAAAAAAGGAGGATAATGATGCGATTAAGCTCATTTTCCATTATGTTAGGGGTCTTGTTAAGTGCGGGTTTGGTGTATGCGGGTAATACGCAGAATGCTGAAGCGCTGGATAATATGTCGGATTATTCATCTTCATATGCGAAGAAGGATACAACTGTCGGAGAGGCCATTGCTAAAACTGTTGCCAGTTCGACTTCAGCAGCAGCTTCCCCACAAAATGTTGATCCTGTATCGATCGCCGCGCCGACCAATAAGGGGGCCAGTGACAATACGCTTGTTTCATTGAATTTTCAGGATGTGGATATTCGCAATGTGTTGAAAGTATTGGCCTATAAAAGCGGCACCAATGTTGTCACCACCCCGGAAGTGACAGGAACAGTGACCATTCAGCTTAGCGATGTGCCATGGAAAAAAGCTTTGGATGTTATTCTCTCGACGTATGGTTATGGATATGAACGTCAAGGCAATATTATCACGGTCATGCCGATCGATGCCTTGAAAAAACACAGGGAAGATTCTTTGGCTCTGCAGGAACAGGAACCGCTGGTGACAAAAACGTATTTATTGAGTTACGCCAAGGCTGCGGATATCATGGATTCTATCAATAAGATCAAAAGCGCCAAAGGTTCAATTAATTTTGATGCTCGAACCAATGCCTTGATCATTAGAGAAGTTCAAAGTAATCTGGAGCTGATCGACACGGTCGTCAAGACGTTGGACTCCGTGACCCCTCAAGTATTGATCGAAGCCAAAGTCGTAGAAACCGTCTTGGGAAATACAGATAAGCTTGGAGTTGACTGGACGCTGCAGGCATCTGCTAATGGATCCAAACGTTCTATTGCCCTCCCATGGGAAATTAATTCGGCGAATAATCTTTTGCCAGCGCCGGCAACTTTGCCAACATCTACTTTCACATTGGGGACTTTGGATGCCTCGGCAGTCTCCGCCGTTTTTCAGATCTTAAGCAGTAAATCAGATACGAATATCCTTTCGAACCCGAAGATCATCACGCTGGATAATCAGCCGGCTAAGATCGTTGTTGGGACGCAGTACCCAATCCCGAATTACACCTACAATGCGGACCAGGCTAAAATGCAGGTTTCCGGATGGGAATATAAGGATATTGGTATCATTTTTGAGGTAACCCCGCATGTGAACAATCCCGGGATGGTGACGTTGGAGTTGCATCCGACCATTACGGATATTACCGGTTCCGTGACGGTGGAGAACACGTCGCTGCCTCAATTAAGCGTCGAAGAAACACGAACAAAAGTAATGATCGAGGATGGGCAGACATTGGTTATCGCAGGTCTTATCAAGGATAAAACAGAGGTGTCAAAAACTAAGGTCCCTCTGTTGGGAGATATCCCGATCCTTGGGGAAGCGTTCAAGAAATCTTCGAAGGTGAAGGCAAAGACTGAACTACTGGTCTTCTTAACGCCTCACATCATCATTCCTGGCAAACAACAGGAAATGATCGCTTCCAGCGAAAGTAAGTAAAACCCTGTCTGTCTAAAAAGAAATCTGTTAATTCTTTTAACAAGGAGTTGTTTTGTGTCTAAGGAAATTTTGATCCATGTGGCCGACGGCGAACGCCGTGTGGCTGTTTTAAAGGACGGCAGGCTGGATGATTTTTATATCGAACTAGACCGCTATCAGTCGATGCTGGGTAATATTTATAAAGGGAAGGTCGAATCCATCTTGCCGTCGATCAATGGGGCATTCGTCAATATAGGCCAGGAGAAGAACGGGTTCTTGTATCTGACGGACGCTGATAATCCATTCCTCAAGGATATTGAGAAGATCGAAGAAGAACCCTCGATGGGGCAGCGATTGCTTAATATGTTCCTCCCCAAGAACGATAAAAAACCCGAAGATAAAGCGTCGTCAAAGCCTAAGAACGATATCCCTCTTAAGAAAGATCAGGAAGTTCTGGTGCAGGTTGTTAAGGATCCCTTCGGAACCAAAGGGGCTAGATTAACGACGCATATCAGTCTGGCAGGACGTTTTGTTGTTTATATGCCGTTGGATAAAAATAACGGTATCTCCAAAAAGATCGAGAAACCTGAGGAGCGCCAGCGTTTACGGGATATCCTGCGGGGGTTTAATTTTGTCCGCAGCGGCGGTTTTATTGTGCGCACCGCTTCTGTCGATATTGGGGAAAAAGAGATCACCCGCGATGCCAAGTTCCTGACGGCCATGTGGGATAAGATCCGTGCTTTAGGTAAACAAAAACAGCCGCCGGCTTTGGTCTATAAAGAATATGATCTGATCTGGAAAGTCGTGAGGGATCTGCTTAAAGATGAAGTGGAGCGCCTGATCATTGATTCCCAGGAAGAATATGTCAAGCTACGTAAATTCGCGGAAACATTGGCAGGCAAGGAAATGGTCGATAAGATCCATTATCATGCCGGTCCCAAACCGATATTCGAGGAAAAGAATGTCGCCCATGAGCTTGAGAAGATCTATGACTCTAAAGTTTATTTGAAATCCGGTGCGTATGTGGTCATTGAACCGACAGAAGGGTTGATCGTGGTTGATGTCAATAGTGGCCGCTTTAAGACAAAGGGGACTCCGGAAGATGCGGCGTTCGCGGTGAATATGGAAGCAGCTCCCGAGATCGCCCGCCAGTTGAGATTACGTGACTTAGGGGGGATCATTGTTATCGACTTTATTGACATGAACCGTGAAGATCACAAACGCAAGGTCCTAAACGCTTTGCGGGAAGAATTGACTAAGGATCATGCCAAAACAGAAGTCAACCGTATATCCCAGCTCGGTTTGGTGGAGATGACCCGTGCCAGGACAGGCAAGACTATTGAGTCATTGAAGTTCCATGCTTGCCCTTATTGCGAAGGACGGGGTAAAGTAAAGATTGATTGACGAAATACAGCTTCGTGTGTATAATCGACGTTTCTATCAACGCTTAAATAGGGGTTTATCATGTTTGCCGTTATTCAATTAAAGAATCAGCAATTTAAAGTAACCGAAGGTGAGACGATCAGTGCGAATCGTTTGGATGCCAAGATCGGGGAAAAGATCAACTTCGATCAGGTTTTGTTAGTCTCAGACGGTAAGACCGTGAAGATCGGACAGCCTAATGTTAAGGGGGCCAAGGTTTCCGGTGAGGTCATCGCTCACCCGCGCGCACCCAAGGTTGTGGCGTTCAAGTACCGCAAACGTAAGGATTCTGCCCGTACACACGGACATCGTCAGGATTTAACACAGATCAAGATCGCAAAAATCTCGGTCTGATCTTAAAAGAGATCGTAAAGATCCCAGATTTCACATGGCCTGACGGTCAGAAGAGATCTGGGATTTTTTATTAGAGGATACTATGGCTTTTGTTGATCAAGCACGAATTCAGATACAGGCTGGCAATGGTGGGAAGGGCTGTGAAAGCCATTACCGCGATAAATATATGCGTTATCCCCGGCCTGACGGTGGCGATGGCGGCAGCGGTGGTGATGTGATCATCCGGGCTGATCGTAATCTGCATACACTGCTTGATTATCGGTTTAAACAGCATTATACGGCTCAAAGCGGCGGGCATGCCAGTTCCAATAATAAAACGGGAAAGACAGGTGAAGCGTGCATTTTACGTGTGCCGGTGGGGACGATGGTCTGGGACCATGACACTGATCTGATGATCCGCGATCTGGTGGTCAATGGAGATGAGGTTTTAGTGGCTAAAGGCGGCGCCGGCGGGAGGGGAAATAACCACGGCCGAACACCTACACCTCCACATATGGGCGAGAAACGGATGGTGCGTCTGGAGCTTAAAGTTATTGCCGATGTCGGCCTGGTCGGTTTCCCAAATGCCGGTAAATCTACTTTGATAAATGCTGTCAGTAAAGTAAAATCTAAAGTTGCCAGTTATCAATTTACAACAAAATCACCGGTTTTGGGCATCGTGGTTGATGACAGCGGCGCGCATCAAGATTTTGTGATGGCGGATCTGCCTGGGTTGATCGAAGGCGCTCATGAGGGGAAGGGGCTTGGGCATCAATTTCTAAAGCATTGTGAGCGCACGAAGATCTTGATGCATGTCATTGATATGGCTGGTTCTGAAGGCAGGGATCCGATCGATGACTATCAACAGATCTGTGAAGAGCTTGATCTGTACAGCGAGGAGCTTTTAAATAAACACAGGATCCTCGTGGCGAATAAAATGGATCTGCCGGAAGCCAAGAAGAATTTAACGCGGTTTAAACGTAAGGTCACCAAGGATATATTTGCTGTTTCAGCTCAAGATCATGAAGGGTTAGAGGAGGTTATGACGGCGGTGCGCCGTCTATTATAAAATGCGTCAATTCGCCAGGCCTATTAAACGTGTGGTGGTTAAACTTGGTTCCAGCCAGATCGTGGATGGTCATTTAAGTCCAAAGCTTCATGACCTTAAGAAACTGGCAGCTCAGGTCGCCGCGCTGCGCAAGAATAATGTGGATGTTGTTCTTGTTTCCTCTGGGGCTATTGCATTGGGAATGGGGGAATTGAAGGAAGAAAAGCGCCCGACACAATTGTCTGATCTGCAGGCCAGAGCGGCTATAGGACAGGCTAAACTAATGCGTCTTTATAGTGAGATTTTCGGTAAGCTCCGTTTAAAATGTGCGCAGGTCTTATTAACATGGGATGATTTTGATAACCGTTCCCGTTTTAATAATGCTAAAGCGACCCTGGAAGCTATTTTGCAGCAAGGCGTTGTCCCTATCATCAATGAGAACGACACAACGTCGACGGAAGAGATCAAGTTCGGGGATAATGATAAATTATCGGCATTAGTTGCCAGTTTATTGCACGCGGATATGCTGGTGATCTTATCGGATGTGGAAGGTGTATATGATGAGAACAAAAAGGTGTTTGAAGAAGTTTCGGAGATAACCGCTGAGATCGAAGGTGCGGCTGGAGGTACAAAAAATGTGAACATCGCCCGCGGCGGAATGAAAGCCAAGATCGATGCGGTCAAGATCGCGACCCATGCCCGGGTTCCCTGTATTATTACTGCCGGGCGGACCAAGGATGTGTTGATGCGCCTGGTCAAGGGAGAACGTTTAGGGACATATTTTATAGAGAAAAAAGACAAGATCTTTGACGGGGACCTTGAACATGAGTTTATCCGCTCGTATTTTAAAAATCGCACAAGCCGCTAAGAGATCCTCTCGTATACTTGCGGGGCTTCCTGCTGCCGAAAAGAAAAAAGCTTTAGTCTTCATGGCTAATGCATTGATCGCTTCCCAGAAATATATTATTAAAGAGAATGCCAAAGATCTGGCTGCGGCCCATAAAGCAGGGTATGCCAAAGCCCTTATCGACCGGCTCACACTTAATGAGAAACGTATCAAGGGCATGGCTGATTCCATTCTAGAAACTGCCAGATTAAAAGATCCGGTCGGGGATGTTCTGGAAACTATTAGGCGTCCTAACGGCTTATTGATCAAAAAAGTGCGAGTGCCGTTGGGTGTCGTCGGTATCATCTTTGAATCCAGGCCCAACGTGACTAGCGATTGTGCGGCGCTGTGTTTAAAGTCAGGGAATGCTGCGATCCTAAAAGGTGGGCGCGAGGCGGCCTATTCGAATAAGGCTATTTACAGTGTTTTAAGAAAAACGTTAGCCAGGACCAAGGTTCCTGTTGATGCCTTGCAGCTGATCGAGTCGACAGACCGTGCGGCGGTGCATGAATTGTTGAAGCTAGATAATATCGTGGATGTTATTGTCCCCCGCGGCGGAGAAGAGCTTATTCGTTTTGTGTGTGAGAATACCCGTATTCCGGTCGTGAAGCATTTCAAAGGTGTTTGCCATGTGTATGTTAGTCGTCATGCGGATCTGAAGATAGCCAAAGACATTGTGCTCAATGCCAAATTACAGAAGCCGGGTGTATGTAATGCGATGGAAACACTGTTAGTGGATAAAGCGATCGCGGCGAAGTTTTTGCCGGAGATGATCAACGCTTTGGTCAATGCAGGATGTGAGATACGCGGCGACAATGCGACCAAATCCATCGGCAAAGAAAAGGTCAAAAAGGCCACTCTGGAAGACTGGACTACTGAGTATTTGGATTTGATCCTGTCTGTACGTGTAGTTGACGGTGTGACGATGGCCATTGATCATATTAATATCTATGGTTCACATCATTCTGATGCTATTGTGACAACAAAGAAAGCAGAAGCAAAGATCTTTCTCGATGGTGTTGACTCGGCGTGTGTCTACCACAACGCCTCGACCCGTTTTACGGATGGTTTTGAATTTGGTTTTGGCGCGGAGGTCGGCATCAGCACCGATAAGCTGCATGTGCGCGGCCCTATGGCGTTGGATGGATTGTGCAGCTATAAATATGAGATCTACGGTCATGGTCAGATCCGCCAATAAGAAACGCATTGGCATCTTAGGCGGGTCATTTAACCCAATTCATCACGGTCATTTATTGATGGCAGAGTTGGCCCGTCAAAAAATGAGGCTAGACCAGGTTATCTTCATGCCGGCGAATTTATCGCCGTTTAAATCAAAAGTGCCCGCTGTTTCTCCTCACCATCGTTTGGCGATGATCAAGCTGGCCATACAGGATAATCATTACTTTTCGGTCAGTGAGCTGGAGCTCAAACGAAAGGGGATTTCATACACGATCGATACTTTAAAAGGCCTTCGAGGACTAAATCCCAATACCCAATTGTTCTGGATCATAGGCGACGACCATGTTTCAACGCTTTCTTCGTGGAAAAAGTTTGATGAAATTGTTACAATAGCATCTTTCATCGCAGTCAGCCGTCTCTGGTTCAATGTTTCCTCTTCAGAGATCAGGGCTTTGGCCAGGCAGAAGAAGTCGTTGCGTTATCTGACCACGGATCATGTGATCCGTTATATTGACAAACATCGTTTATATCAGCATTAAGTTGAATGTAGAAAGGATTTTGTTATGGCAGACCCCAGGCAGGAGATCAAATTCGGTACGGATGGATGGCGCGCCGTCATTTCGGACACATTTACTTTTAAGAATGTCAGAATCGTTGCACAGGCCATGGCCGATTGGGTGCATACCAATAATGCGCAATTCATCGATAAGAAAGTCGCTGTAGGCTATGATAATCGTTTTTTGTCCAAGGAATATGCTCAGACGTTTGCGGAGGTCTTGTCAGGTAACGGTATCAAGGTCTTTTTGTCGGGCAGTTCATTGCCAACTCCTGCCTTAAGCTATGGGGTCACACAACTAGGGGCTGTCGCAGGGATCATGATCACCGCCAGCCATAATCCAGCTAAGTTTAACGGCATCAAGATCAAGACTGCGCAAGGCGGCGCTGCGCCTAAAGATATCACAACGGCCGTTGAATCGTATTTAGGGAAAAATGAGATCAAAAATTCGAAAGATCAGATCACTGTTGTGGATTTTAAGAAGAACTATGTTGCGTTTATCCGGAAATATCTGGATCTTAAAAAGATCAAGAATGCGAAATATAAGGTACTAACGGACATCATGCACGGCTCAGGCGGCACCTTGATGCATGATATCCTCAAAGGTTCCTCGGTACGGCTGGAGTTAATGCGTGCCGATGTGAATCCCGGTTTTGACGGCAGCAAACCGGAACCGATACCAGAATGTTTGAGTGGGATCATGGGCCGTATGAAGAAAGAAAGATTTGATCTAGGGTTGGTCCTTGATGGGGATGCTGACCGTATTGCGGCAGTTTCTCCAGGCGGTGAATTTATTTCTCCTCAAAAGATCTTGGGGCTGTTGATCCTTCATTTGGCCCGTAACCGCAAGGTGGAGGGTGGGGTCATCAAGACCACCTGTGGCACCACCATGTTGGATAATATTGCCAAGAAATTAAATCGCCGGCTGTATGAGACCCCTGTCGGTTTTAAATATATCTCTGACCTGATGTTGACCCAGAAGATCGTTGCTGGCGGCGAGGAGGCGGGTGGCATGGGCTTGCCGAATTACATACCGGAGAGAGATGGAAGTTTGGCTGGTTTGTTGCTTTTGGAAATGATGGTCTATAATAAACGCAATTTCAAACAGTTGATCGATGATATGGAGAAAGAATTCGGTCGTTATTATTATCAGCGGCTGGATTATTCTATGGACGCCAAGAAAGTGGACCTAGTCAAATTAAGCAGGATCACGGAAGTTCTAGGGCGTAAAGTCGTTGAGGTTAAGGATTACGATGGGGTCAAGCTTATCTGTGATAATGAGGATTGGTTGATGTTCCGTCCGTCGGGAACGGAGCCTTTGGTGCGTCTCTACTCTGAAGCTAAAACACTAAAGCGCGCAAAAGATCTGCTTGAATTCGGACGAAAATTGATCGATCCTTAAATGATCTATTACATTATTTATTTCCTTACAAAGTGTGTCAGTTTCTTTTGTTTTCCCCGAAAAGTCTCGGGAGCTGGACACATACCTCCTACAGGAGGGTTCATCATTGCCTGTAACCACGTCAGCAACCTAGATCCTGTGGTCATGGGGATATCTTCCGTCAGGCGGATTAATTTTGTTGCCAAAATAGAGTTATTTCAGAAGCAGCCATTGAAATATATTTTACCCAAACTCGGCGCATTCCCCATTAAACGGGGGGCGGCGGACCTTGGAGCTATTAAGGAGGCAGTCAAGCGTTTAAAACAGGGCAAGCCGGTACTTGTGTTTTTGGAGGGAACCAGGCGGATTGGTAACACTGTTCCTGAGGCGCAGCCTGGTATCGGTCTGATCGCTGTTAAGTCCGGGGTTCCTGTTATTCCTGCCTATATCGATGGTACCCAGAACGTTATGCCTCCTGGGTCAAGATATTTCAAGCGCTATCCAGTCAGGGTATCATTTGGCCCCCCAGTTATTATTGATGTCAAACAGGCCTATTCCGACATTGCCCAAACTATTCTTGATCGTATATATGCTCTTGAGTCCCAGGGTCATAAATTAAGTTGAAGCCTCCTCGATTTGTGTTATAATTTCCGGCTATGATTTCCGCAAGCAATGTCACATTACAGTTCGGTAAACGTGTTCTTTTTGAGAACGTGAGTATTACTTTTAACCCGGGTAATTGCTACGGCATTATAGGTGCCAACGGGTCTGGGAAATCCACGTTTTTAAAAATATTATCCGGTGATATCGATACCACGGGAGGTTCTGTGGCTGTTGCCGGTAATAAGCGTATTTCTGTTCTGAAGCAAGATCAGTTCGCTTTTGATGAATATACTGTCTTGATGACTGTGATCATGGGGCATAAAGAGCTCTATAAGGTCATTCAGGAAAAAGATGCTCTATATGCCAAGCCTGACTTTGGGGATGCGGATGGCCTTCGCGCTTCTGAACTGGAGGCCCGTTTCGGTGAAATGAACGGCTGGGATGCGGAATCTGAAGCGGCCAAGCTGTTAAGTGATCTTGGGATCAAGGAAGATCTTCATGGGCAGCAGATGAAAACCATCGAAGGCTCCCAAAAGGTGCGTGTGCTGTTAGCCCAGGCTTTGTTTGGGAATCCTGACATCCTGATCCTAGATGAGCCGACCAACCATTTGGATGTGGACACCTCCATGTGGTTAGAGGAATTCCTCATTAATTTTGAGAACACCGCTATTGTTGTTTCGCACGATCGCCATTTCTTGGACAAGGTCTGCACGCACGTGTGCGATATTGATTTTGGCAAGATCCAGCTTTATTCCGGTAATTACAGTTTCTGGATAGAAGCCAGCCAATTGGCCCTTCGGCAGCGCTCCGAATCAAACAAAAAGATCGAGGACAAGCGTAAAGAATTACAAGATTTCGTTGCCCGGTTCTCAGCGAATGCGTCAAAAGCTAAACAAGCCACATCGCGTAAGAAGATCCTAGAAAAATTGACATTGGAAGAGATCCGGCCCTCATCACGCAAATATCCATTTATAAATTTTAAACCGGAACGTGAAGCTGGTAATGATGTGCTGCACATTGACAATCTAACCAAATCTGTCGACGGCCAGTTGATGTTCAAGAACTTTTCCCTTCATGTCAATAAGGGGGACAAGATCGCTTTTGTCGGGCCAAACGACTTGGTTAAGACGGTGCTATTTAATATCCTGATGGGGGAAGATAAAGCGGATAGCGGTAGTTTCAAGTGGGGAGTCTCCACCACTCAGGCGTATTTCCCAAAAGATAATAAAAGATTTTTTGATGTCGATTTGAATATCATTGACTGGTTAAGGCAATATTCTGTTGAAACAGATGAGAATTTTGTCCGCGGATTTTTAGGGCGTATGCTTTTTACCGGTGAAGAGAGTTTAAAGCAAGTGAGGGTGTTGTCGGGAGGCGAAAAGGTGCGCTGCATGTTGTCGCGGATGATGTTGACCGGTGCTAATGTGCTTATTCTCGATGAGCCGACAAACCATTTGGATCTTGAGTCGATCACGTCGCTTAATAAGGGGTTTGAAGCATTCCCAGGTACGATCCTGTTCTCTTCTCATGACCATCAGTTGGTACAGACGGCGGCAAACAGGATCATCGAGTTGACGCCTAATGGTTTTATTGATCGTATGGGTATGCCATATGATGATTATCTGGAAGATCCTAAGCTTACTGAAATAAGACACAATTTATATTCAAATCTGGCAGCAACGTAGTAATATTTGAAATAGTAATTTTAGTTGTAACGGAGAGGTGGCCGAGTGGTTGAAGGCGCACGCCTGGAGAGCGTGTAGGGTCACAAGCCCTCGAGAGTTCGAATCTCTCCCTCTCCGCCAGTTATATTATTCGTAATCTCAGTTGAGAGATACTCAATCCCCGCAATAGCGATGCTATTGTGGGGATTTTTTATGTCTGCATGTGTCAAAGGGTTACGCGATTTATTTTCATTGTTTCGTTCAATCTCTGCCTAAAATTCTTTGATCCCTTTAGACGAGGCTTGGTTCATGCCAAAATAAGCCGTTTTCTTATCTCTTTATCTCTAAAGGCCGCTTTATTTTTCTCATTACAGTTACTCGATTATTGGCAATTTTGGGAATTTTTTATATCCTAACTAATGCCAGTAACTGGAAATGGGCTAGTTACCAGGGAAGCCATATCTCAGTTACTGCTCTATGAGTTTCTAGACAAAGTTTATCAATCAGCGTATTATGACAATAATTTAATCATATAATTTCGAAAGAAAGATTTCTATATGAGTACAGAAATAGCTGGCCAATGGGTTGGAAGTGTAAGTGGAACAAATTTGGGTCCTTTAATGATAAATATTGACCAAAATAAGGCCGATGAAATAAGTGTATCTTTTTACGATCAGAATCCGGACAGATTTTCAATCGTGACAAGAGGATTTATTACTAAATTCCCAGCGGATGTCGTATATAAAGGACGTCTTGGGTTCTTTAAATATTTTGATTCTAAAACTAGATTACAAGTTCCTTTCCAAAGTAATAATGAAAGATTTCCAACTAGTGGAGACATTGAATTTTCACTTAAAGATAAAACCACATTAATTGGTAAATGGAATTCGAATGTTAACACCAATGGGACATTTGAAGTGAAGCAACAAGCTTTAATGTCTCCAAGTAAAGTAAAAGAGGTGATTAGTTGGAAAAAGTATAAAACCGATATTTCTAAATACCTTGGTTCTCGGAATATGTATTATTTTAGAGGGCATGAAAGTTCGGAATATTCATTAAATAATTTATTTCATAGAATGAAATGTTGGAATTTGGATAGATACTTCGATAATCTCGGACATGAACTTTTTGAAAATCTTGGTAGATTTAATAATGATAGATATAGAATACACGACGCAACTGATTTTGGTGCAGGTCTATTACTAGCACAACATCATGGTTACCCTACACCCCTAATGGATTGGACATTGTCTCCTTATATTGCTGCCTATTTTGCTTTTAGAGATTTTAAAAGAAAAGTTAAGAATCCTTCTTCAGTTCGCGTGTTTTGTTTTCATCAAAGACAATGGATGATTGATAATAATGATATGGTGAATTCTAATCTTATTTCACCATGGCCTGTAATTCGACCTCTAAATTTATCATTAGGGAAGAATCAAAGAGCGATCTCACAAGACGCAGTTTCACTATTTTCTAATATTGAAAATATCGAAGCAGAATTTTCTAAAAGGGGAGAATATCTTGAATATTTTGATATTGATTTTAATGATCAAAAAGAGGCATTAATTGAGTTAGAAAGCATGGGTATTTATGAAGAAAGATTATTCCCAGATTTAGAAACGATTTGTAAAGTTCACAAAAAAGAATATTTTGGAGTCGAATAACTTTTTGGCATTTCAATCTATAACTAATCCAGAATTTTTCTCCATAACAATATTTGCTTCTCCCAGATCGGCTCCGCAGGTATATTTCTGATTGCATATTCACTAAGCGCTTGAATCTCAGGAGAGTTATTGTTTAGGATCTCTTCCTGTATTTGAGGGCAGAGCATAAGCAAGTTCATGATCCGGTATATCTGCGATTCACACATATTTAGCCATGTTGCTGCTTCCCTGCAGTGTTTAATCCTTCCTTCATCAATTAACCGCTGAATATGGTGGACTAAAATCAAATATTTTCTGACTGATGGTTCTTGGGTAAATTTTGTATTGTCGATAAATCTGCTTTTTCTATTTCCTCTGATTATGTTTTCATCAAAGCTCAATCTTTTGTCCAGACCATCCAGGGATATTTCTATCTTTTTAGTCTTGGCATCGCAAGTAACATCTTTAATAAGGGTCTGAATCGTCTTGCGTTTTTCTTCGAAAAACAAGCTGTCCCAAATGGGAGATGTAATGGCCTCAAATTCTGTTTTATGTATCTTTCTGAGGTTGTCTGGAACTTCATCCCGCAATATTTCAATGATGCGTCTTTCTATATCTCCCGCATTGATAAATTTATTAGGGCAGTGATCATAGCCTAGTTTTTGAGCCTTAGAGCAGAGGTAATAACGGTATTTATGCCGTCCTTTTTTAATGGTATAGGTATGGACCATGGCGCTGTTACAAGATTGGCATCGGAGAATCTTTGTTAAAAGGCCTGAACAGTCTTTATTCTTATAGGCTTTTCTATCTAAGCGATTATGGGCTAATTTGGCTTGAACTTTATTAAATGTTTCTTCATCTATGATGGGAGGCTGTTGGCCTTGATAAACCTGCCCTTGAAAATTAACTTTGCCTACGTAAACATAGTTTTTGAGTATGTAAATAATTCGCGTAAGGCTGTATTTGTTATTACCCACGACCTTTCCGGTCTTGGTATTCCTTTTAATAGTGAGATGTCCGGATTCATTTAAAGAGTGAGCCACGTCAAGCGCTGAGTTTTTCACCAAATATAAGGAGAAGATCTTACGGACTAACTCTGCTTCTTTTTGTTCGATGATAATCTTGCCTTTCTCTTGAGGATTACGGATATAACCAAAAGGAGGGATGCCACCCAGCCACTGACCCCGTTTGCGGGCAGCGCTTAATTTGTCCCTGGTGCGTTCACTGATAATTTCCCGTTCAAACTGAGCGAATGACAGAAGGATGTTAAGTGTCAGCCGACCCATTGAGGTGTTGGTATTGAAATGCTGGGTAATGGAAACGAAGGTTACATTATGCTGTTCAAAGAATTCCAGGAGCTGAGAAAAATCCAGGAGGGATCTCGATAGGCGGTCCACTTTGTAGACGACCACACAGTTAATTTTTCTTTCTTTTATATCATTTAAAAGGCGCTGTAAAGCGGGTCTTTCAATGTTGGCCCCTGTAAACCCGCCATCATCATAGCTTTCAGGGTGAATGGTCCAGCCCTCATTCTGCTGGCTTTTAATGTAATTTTCAGCGGATTCCCTCTGATTATCAATAGAAGAGAAGTCCTGTTCCAATCCTTCGGCAGTGGACTTACGGGTGTAAATGGCGCAGACTAAATGTTTTTTAGGAGTAGTTTCCATAGATTAAGGCTTAAAGAAAAGATATCCATTCCAGTGATCGCCGGTTATGGCCTTTGCTACCGCAGACAGTGTCCTATAGGCCTTATTTTCGTATTCAAAGCCCTTTTTCAGTACTTTAACCTCAAGCAGCTTTCCTTTGTACTCCTTCCTTATGATTGCCCCTGGAATGGGTAATCTCCGGTCTCTAATGCCTGTTTTTTCGCCTTTTATTGTCTTTTGGGGACGTAGCATGGTCTTGTTTATGGGGTCATAGCGATCAATTAGGTTAGTGATTCGGTTTTTGGTGTTCTCTGATAATCCTCCGTACTCTAATTCCTGGATGCGGTAGGCAATTCTGTGCCAAAGGTGGGTTTTGTTGGTAGAGGAGGGTTTCTCACCTTTAAAAACCTCCTCATATTTGGCCTTAAGCTCTTCAAGAGAAAGGTTTTTAAGGGCCATAATTCGATCGATTGTATTCGCTGCCATTTGGCCTCCTTTGGTAGTCATATATGGCCATACTATTCGAGAGATAGCAAGTTATATAGTCTAAAAGAGATGAGGGTTGAGTAGGCAGAAGATATTAGCAAAAAAGAAACTCAGGTGTTACAATGTGGAACACTTTGAACATTTCAAAATATTAAAGGAATTTTATGCCTCAAAAGGAAATTCTTACTGCCGAAGAGGTTGCGAAATATTTAAGGGTGCATCCTTATACAGTCAAACGTTTAGCCCGGACAGGAAAACTGCCGGGTTTTAAAGTTGGCGGGCAGTGGAGATTTCATAAATCTGAGATCGACAATGGTTCATCTGAAACAAGTAAAGATAGAAAATGATCACTGATTATCACGCAAAATATTTCGCCCATGCATTGCTAAGATCATCTACGGAAGACGGGATTGGGAAAATTTCCCGATCATTGTTTGATGCGGCTGTTGATCTTAACCCTCACCAAATTGATGCGGCGCTATTTGCTTTAAAATCCCCGCTTTCCAAAGGCGTTATTCTTGCCGATGAAGTTGGCCTTGGTAAAACTATCGAAGCCGCTTTGGTGTTATGTCAATATTGGGCAGAACGAAAACGGCGGCTAATGGTTATCTGTCCGGCAGCATTGCGCAAGCAATGGAATTTAGAGCTTTCAGATAAATTTAATATTCCATCCACAATTATTGATACTAAGAATTTTAATGAATTTCTTTCAAACGGCCAGCTTAATCCGTTCGAACAAGATAAGGTGATCATTTGTTCCTATCAATTTCTGCATAATCAAAAAGACATGGCGAAGTTGATTAAATGGGATCTGGCGGTTATCGACGAAGCACATAAATTGCGTAATGCCTATAGACCATCCAATGTATTAGGCCAATCAATTAAATGGGCGTTGGAAGATACCAAGAAGCTTCTTTTGACCGCAACCCCTTTGCAAAACTCTCTGATGGAGCTGTTTGGCCTTTGTTCTATCATTGATGATTATATTTTTGGCGATAGCCGTAGTTTTAGGCAATTGTATGTCAATGATGAAGACATGGAGGGACTTAAGACCAGGCTTAAAGGATTTTGCAAGAGGACCTTGCGCGGTCAAGTCTTGGCGTATATACCATTTACAAATCGCAAAGCCATCACCATAAGGTTTGAACAGGCAGATGGGGAATACCAGCTTTATCGCGATATTACCGATTTCCTTCATCAACCAGATACATATGCCGTCCCAACAAGCCAGAGAACATTAATTACTTTGGTCATTCGAAAAATTCTTGCGTCATCGTCATACGCGCTTATCGCGACACTGGAGACAATTAAGAAACGCCTTGAGCAATTACGCGATAAACAGCCAGTTCAGGAAACTCTTCTTCAAACATTGCTTGAGGATGAATCTATAGATGAGGAAGAGCTTGAGGAGATGGGTTTGACAACCCCAGAGGTTAAGCCCGAAGAAGATGATAAGAAGATTGATTTAGAGAAGTTAAAAAAAGAAATTGAATTAATGGCTGGCTTTATTGAACAAGCTAAAGAGATTAAGGTTGATTCAAAAACAAGTCGGCTAAAGGATGCTATTGAGCGTGGATTTATTGAAACCGCCAAGATGGGGGCAAATAGAAAGGTTATTGTATTTACCGAATCGCGCCGTACTCAAAGCTATTTGAAGAATTATTTGGATGTTAACGGATATGCGGGAAGAACGGTCGTTTTTAATGGTACTAATTCCGACACAGAGTCCAAGAAAATATATGATAATTGGCTAATTGCCAATAAAGAAACGGGCCGTATCAGTGGGGTTCAAAGTGCTGACCGGCGAAACGCAATACTTGATTATTTTCGTGATACTGCGGAAATCTTTATTGCTACGGAATCAGCCGCGGAGGGTATTAATCTTCAGTTTTGTTCCTTAGTTATCAATTATGATCTACCATGGAACCCTCAGCGAATTGAACAGCGCATTGGCAGATGTCACCGTTATGGCCAAGAGCATGATGTGGTTGTCATTAACTTTCTTAATGAACGTAATGATGTTGACCGACGCGTGTATGAACTGTTGGAATATAAGTTTAAACTTTTTGACGGTGTTTTTGGTGCATCCGATGAAGTTCTTGGCGCTTTGGAGTCAGGGGTTGATTTTGAAAGAGAAGTTTTAAAGATTTATCAGGAATGCCGCAAGCCAGAGGATATTAAAAAAGCTTTTACACTCTTACAAAAGAAAATGGATGAAGAAATACAATCTCGCCTTAAGGATACGCGGGAAATTCTTATCGAACATTTTGATCAGGACGTTCATGAGCGGCTTAAAGTCCACCTAGATCAGACTCGCGAACATTTAGGCCAAATGGAGCGTCGTTTTTGGGGCGTGACCCGTAATATTCTTGATACAAAAGCTGATTTTAATGACAAAGAATTGGCGTTCAATCTAAAGAATGAAATGGCTAATTGTCAGCCGGGGTGCTATCAGCTTATATCCAAAAGAAAAGACAAAAAGAATATAGAAGGTCACTTTCTTTATAGAATGTCTCATCCATTGGGAGAGCATGTACTTGATACGGCTAGAAAAAAAGAATCTCCAATTGCAGAGCTTACTTTTGATATATCCAAACATCCGGTTCGCATATCTGTTGTAGAGGACCTTAAAGGTAAAAGTGGCTGGCTTATTTTGTCAAAATTGACCATTAAAAGTTTTGAGAAAGATGAGTATTTGCTTTTTAATGCCATTGATGATTCTGGCACGGCAGTTCACCCGGAAGTATGCGAAAAGTTATTTGAATGTTCGGCAATGGTTAAAACAATATCCCTACCCGAAGAAAAGAAATCCCAGCTATCAAACGATTCTCGTATCCATGCTAATGCAACGATAACTGCAGCCATGGAACGCAATAACGGCTTTTATAAAGAAGAATGTGAGCGTCTTTTTTGCTGGGCTGATGACTTAATGCTTTCAGCTGAGAAGGAGCTCAAAGATACAAAGAATCAGCTCCGTGAACTTAACCGGCAACTACGGCTTGCGACCAATCAGCAGGAACGATTAGAAATTGAAGTGAAAATAAAAGATTTGGGGAAGAAGCAGCGCGAACAACGCCAGCGCATATTTGACGTGGAAGATGAAATTGCTAGAAAACGCGACACCTTAATTGAACAGCTCAAGAAACGTCTTGAGCAAAAGACGGATCATGAATATTTATTTACGATACGCTGGCGTGTCGTCTAGACAACATAAGGAGACTTAGGAATGTTGAATCAATATGAAAAGTTAAAAGATATCTTACGCGAAATGTTCCAGATGGACCAATCGGATCTGGATTTTGGCATTTACCGCATCATGAACGCCAAGCGTGATGAGATTGAAAGTTTTCTTGATAAAGAACTATTGCCTCAGGTTAGACAAGAATTTACAAAATATCGCGGCACTGAAATTGAGGAAAAGAAGAAAGAATTAAGCGCGCTTGAGGCAACGCTTCGAGATAGCGGCATGAACCCGGATGACGCACCTAAGGTTAAGGCATTGCGTGAAGAGCTCGCTAAATATGGCGATGATGACACACTGGCTAATGAAGTATTTTCCCATTTGTCATCTTTTTTCCGCAGGTACTACGACAATGGTGATTTTTTATCTCTTCGCCGATATAAAAATGATACCTACGCGATTCCCTATGAAGGGGAAGAAGTCAAGTTTCATTGGGCAAATGCAGATCAGTATTACATTAAAACTAGCGAATTTTTGAGAGATTACGCGTTTAAATTGTCTGATGGCAAGCGGGCACATTTTAAGCTGGTTGATGCGACACAGGAAAAAGACAATATCAAAACAGAAACAGGAAAAGAACGTAAATTTAAATTACATGAAGAAGAACCTTTTCGCATAGAGGAAAATGAGCTTTATATCCAGTTTGTTTACCTAGCTGAGAAAGAAAAGCAGGATGCTCTTAATAAGAGAACAATTGAAGTTTTATTAGCTGAATTCGGTAAGAAGTTAAAAGGATTTGATGAGATTTTTTCGCCTGTGCCAACAGCTAAGAATCCTAAGCGTACGCTTCTTGAGAAGCATTTATATTCCTACACAGCGCGATTTAATTTTGATTTTTTTATTCATAAAGACCTTGGAGGATTTTTGCGCAGGGAGCTAGATTTCTATATTAAGAATGAAGTCTTGTTTGTGGATGATTTAGACGCGCAGGATGAGAAGAAATTAAAAAGTGCAGTTGCTAAGGTTAAGGTGATCAAACACATTGCCCAAAAGATTATCGCATTTTTAGCACAGTTGGAGGATTTTCAAAAGAAGCTTTGGCTTAAAAAGAAGTTTGTTGTTTCTTGTGGTTATTGTGTGACGATTGACCGTGTCCCAGAGTCGCTATATGTCGAGATTGTCAAAAATGATGCTCAGCGTGAGGAATGGGTGAAGCTTTTTGCTATTGATGAAATTCGGGGTGATTTGACAAGGCCAGATTATTCAAAACCTCTTACAGTAGAATTTTTAAAAGCCAACCCTTTTTTACTTTTAGATACTAAGCATTTTAATGAGTCATTTGTTGAAAGACTTTTGGCGAGCTTTGAGAATTTGGATGAGACATGTGACGGTGTAATCATCAATTCCGAGAATTTCCAAGCACTTAATTTGTTATTGGAGAAATATCGTGAACAGGTGAAGTGTGTTTATATTGATCCACCATATAATGCAAAATCTTCAGAAATTATATATAAGAATGAATATAAGCATTCGAGTTGGGTGACATTAATGGCAGATCGTCTTAAGTTACTTAAAGAGATGCAATCAGGGAGTGATTGTTTGGTTGTGGCTATTGATGAAAATGAGCAAGAACGTTTGGGGAGTTTATTAGAGTCTCTGTATCCTACCCTTTTGAAGACATGCGTAAGCGTTATACATAATCCTGGAGGAATTCAGGGTGATAATTTCTCTTATTGTCACGAATCGGCATATTTTGTTTATCCAGACAAAAGAGATGCTATTGGTAAAGTAGTTCGTGAAGAAGCTGATGAGGTTCCTCTACGTGATTGGGGAGGGGATGAGTCAAAAAGAGAAACGGCAGCTAATTGTTTCTATCCAATATTTGTCAAGGATGAGCAGATTGTAGGTTTTGGTGAGGTCTGTTCGGATGAGTATCATCCGGCATCTTCAAATATATTGAGACCTGATGGGGTAATAGAAGTTTATCCTATAGATGGAAATGGAGTTGAGAGAAAATGGCGAAATGCAGATGATACTGTAGAGGATATAAAAGAGGATCTGTTTTGTAAAATTAAAGATGGTGTGATTTCAATCATTAGAAAGAAAACAGTCTATCGTTATAAAACTGTTTGGCAGGAAACGAAATATAACGCCAATACATATGGTTCAAAATTATTGGGTAATATTTTAGGTTCAAAGAAATTTGATTTTCCAAAGTCTGTTTATACAGTTGTAGATTCCATTGATGCTACAACCCAGAAATCACCTGATTGTATTGTTTTGGACTGTTTTGGAGGATCAGGAACAACTGCCCATGCAGTAATTCATATGAAACGAGAGAATATGGGCAATCGTAAATATATTCTTGTAGAGATGGGTGAACACTTTAACGATGCTCTGAAGCCGCGTATTCAGAGAATAATATATTCCAAAGAATGGAAGAAGGGTAGGCCGGTACTTCGGGAAGGTATTAGTCATATGTTTAAGTACTTGCGTCTGGAAGGATACGATGATGCGCTGGACAATCTTACGGTGGTTCGTACCGATGGCCAGCAAAAGACGCTTGAGAAAATGAGTCCACAAGCACGGGAAGATTATATGCTTTCTTACGTGTTAGATATCGAGACCAGATCAAGCGATTCATTGCTCAATGTAAATCGTTTTGCAGATCCGTTTAATTACACGCTCAAAATCCGTAAAGACAATGAGCTCAAAGACCAGAAGATTGATCTCGTTGAAACGTTTAACTATTTGATCGGTTTATATGTTGAGCAGGTTGAAACTGTCCGTGGCTTTAAAGTGGTGCGTGGGAAATTACGCACAGGGGAGAAGACACTGGTTATTTGGCGCAATACGAAGGAAAAATCCAATGAAGCTTTAGATGATTTCTTTAAGAAGCAGAAATATAACACATTAGATTTCGAATTTGATTTGATATTTGTCAACGGCGATAACAATTTGGAGAATTTGAAAGTTGCTGAAGATAAGTGGAAAGTCAGCATGATTGAAGAAGAATTCAAAAAACGCATGTTTGAACAGGTGGAAGCATAAAGTATGGCAAAGACACGTAAAGCTAGAGCAACAGCAACTCAACCAGCCCGGCAATTTCGATTTGATGAGTCATTGGCTCTTTTCCAATACATGCTTTCACTGTTTGGTAAAGAATCGTTAGATGCTTTGTGTGAAGGGATGAAAGGTGAGACTTGGGAAGGATGGGATGAGCAAAACATATCCAGGTATTATCACTTCTTAACCACCCAGCTTTTTGAATTTCCCGGCATTACGAAAGAACAGCTTCTTTGTTATGATCAGAATATTACAAGCCATACATTAGCCATAAGCGGACGACGTGGTTCTTTTCGCTGGAAGTATTTTCAATATATGGGGCTTCTTTTTACTGAAATCTATCTGGATAAATATTTTAATGATTTTCAGGGGCTTCTTGATGGGCTTAATGCTCAGGTTGATCGATTAAACGCTGAACGCGGTACATCTGACAAATTGGATGCCTATTTACCCGAAGATCTCAACAAAATTGCCTTTTGGCAGGCAACAGGATCCGGGAAGACGCTTATTATGCATATCAATATTCTGCAATTTAAGCATTATCTTCAGAAGGCAGGAAAGGATCGTGAATTAAACAGGGTCATTTTATTAACACCCAATGAAGGTCTTTCCGCCCAACATAAAGAAGAATTTTTGCTATCTGGTCTAAATGCAGATCTTTTTAATAAAGACAGCCAGTCGTTATTTTCGACTCGCGCAATTGAGATCGTTGATGTTCATAAATTAAAAGAAGAAGGTAAGGAAAAGACGGTTAGTGTTGATGCTTTTGAAAGTAATAACCTTGTTTTGGTGGATGAAGGACATCGTGGAGCTGGTGGCGAAGAGTGGATGGATAAGCGTAACCGTCTTTGCGAGAACGGATTTTCTTTTGAATATTCTGCCACATTTGGCCAAGCCATGAAGGCCTCAGGTCGCAGAGGGATGCTTCATCAATACGCCAAGTGTATTTTGTTTGATTACTCTTATAAATATTTCTATAGCGATGGTTATGGTAAAGAATATTCCATTCTAAATCTGGCTGAAGAGCAACACGAAGAACAGCGCCAGCTTTATTTGACCGCATGCCTTCTTGGTTTTTATCAACAGCTAAGGGTCTATGATGTGAGAAAACGCGAGCTTGCACCGTTTAACCTAGAAGAGCCTCTGTGGGTATTTGTCGGAAGCAAGGTTAATGCAGTACGCACAGAACGAGGAGCCAGAGTATCTGACGTTGTTGATATTTTACTATTTTTAAAGAAATTCTTGGCGAATAGGCCAGAGTCAGTTGATTTCATTGAGAGGCTCATGAATGGATCAAGTCAACTTAATGATACACAAGGCAATGATCTTTTTGTCGGACGATTCGATTTTCTTATTGCTGAACACATATCTGCGGGTGCAATTTTTGAGGATATTCTTAAAAGATTATTCAATAGCGATGTCGTTGGCTCTGAAATACATGTTGATAATTTAAAAGGCGTGCAAGGTGAAATTGGTTTGCGACTAGGCGACAATGATTACTTTGGTGTTATCAATGTTGGCGATGATCGAGATCTTGCCAATTTATGTGCGGACAATGGCTTTGTTGTTTCCGATAAAGATTTTTCTGAATCTCTTTTCAAGACATTAGCCAGTCATGATTCATCTATCAAACTGCTTATAGGGTCAAAGAAGTTTACGGAAGGATGGAATAGTTGGCGTGTTTCAACTATGGGCCTTATGAATGTGGGACGATCAGAAGGTTCTGAGATTATTCAGCTCTTTGGCCGAGGCGTTCGTTTAAAAGGATATAACGAAGCCTTAAAACGAAGTGCTTTTGCCCATCCTCTGCAAATCCCTAAGAATATTGGTGTTGTCGAAACGCTTAATGTCTTTGGAGTGCGTGCAGATTATATGAAACAGTTTAGGGAATATTTGGAAGAGGAAGGTGTAAAGGGTAAAGATGATTGCACGGAAATTAAATTACCTTGTATTCGTAATTTGGGTAGCGCAAAACTCAAATATCCTCGTTTAAAGCAAGGAGTCAGCTTTAAGAAAGATGCTCCACGTCCTATTTTTGGTGAGCCTGATGAATATTTATTATCACGTCCAATTGTTGTTAACTGGTATCCCAAAATAGAAGCCATGCGCAGCAAAGGTGCTGGAACGCAGGTTATTGCTGTCCCACAAGCTGCGAAGCTTGGGCAAGAGCAATGCGCGTTTTTAGATTTTGAAGATATCTATTTTGAGTTACAAAAACATAAGAATGAACGTAGTTACTACAATTTGAATATTGATAAGAATGTTTTGCCTTTATTGCTGAGCCGTGCCGATTGGTATGAGCTTTACATTCCGTCAGAAGAGCTTAAGTTTGCGTCATTTGAAAAGGTGCTCATGTGGCAGGAGATTGCGGTGACGCTTCTTAAGAAATATTGCGATCATTTCTATAATGCCAAACGCATGGATTATGAAAAAGATAAGCTGGAATACCGATATCTGGATGAAGTGGAAGCCGAGCTGTTGGCCAATGGTAAGCCGGGCAATTTGTTTGATGAGTATACGTTTTTAGTTGAGAAATCACGGGTCGATATCATCGAGAAGCTTAAGGAGTTAAAAGCGCGCATTGATAAGGGTAACTTTGACGATTGGTCGTTTCGTTCGATTTTCTCATTTAATTTTGACCGGCATTTATATAAGCCCCTGATTCATATTAAGGACAGCGAACTAAAAGTGATGCCTGTAGCCTTAAATGACGGTGAAATGAAGTTCGTCCAACATTTAAAGGCGTATTATGAGGCCAATAAAGAAGTGTTTAAAAGGCGTGAATTATATTTATTGCGTAATTTAGGCCGCGGGCACGGCATAGGCTTCTTTCAAGCGCATAATTTTTATCCTGATTTTATTCTCTGGATTGTTGAAGATGGACAGCAACGGATTGCCTTTATTGACCCTAAGGGGATTCGAATGATCGATGGTGGCTTTGAGAATCCTAAGATTCGTTTTTATAAGGAAATAAAGGAACTCGAGAAACTGATGGGGGCAAGCGATGTAACGTTAGATTCTTTTATTGTGTCTGTGACTCCTTTTGCGAGCCTTGATTTCTGGGATAAGTCTACGACAGAAGCAGATTTTGAAGCCCGGCATGTTTTCTTTCAAGATGAAAAAGGGACTTACATCCATAAGATCATTCAGAAATTATCAAGTGAACTTAAATCAAAGGAAGCAGCGTTAACTTATGACACATTGATGGGCAAGATAGAGATTGTTCCCGATGTCCCCAAAACAGCACGTTATAAGACGCATTTACCCGTTTATTCCTTGGCCGCGGCTTGTGGAAAGTTTGGTGAAGGCAGGACAGACATTGAACCAGAGGGTTGGACACCCATTAACCGTAAAGGGATCAACGAAACAATGTTTGTTGTAAGGGCTGTTGGCCATTCCATGAAGCCAAAGATTGAAGATGGGAATTATTGTATTTTTAGAGCTAATCCTGTCGGCCCCTATACCACACCGCCTGGAAGAGTATTTCTTTTTCAATATCGAGGTAAAGCTGATCCGGACACAAGAGGGACGTTTACGATTAAGGGGTACCGCAGCCATAAAGGGGCAGATGGTCAAAACACTTATGTTGAATTATTTCCATTGAACAAGGATTATCCAATAATGAAATTTGAGGAGAAGGATTCTTCAGATTTGAGCTTTATTGCGGAATTTCTTGGGGTTATTAAATAAGAATTATGGTGGGTGATAATGAGCATCGAGTTAAATACGGTTGACGCAATACAGTTTAGAAAGAAATTAGATTCAGGTAGAACAAGTCCATGCATCTTTTATTGTGAGGATATTGTTACCAAACAGAATGAAGAGTATGTTGTAAAACTCAAGCATAGTTTGGAAAGAAGGGATCGGGGGTTGATTTGTGAAGTGGCTTCGTCTATGCTTGCCAAAGCAATTGGTCTAAATACGCCCCCAATTGCTTTGGTCAATGTTGATGCTCAAATGGCTTCAATCATAGATGTTATTCCAAGGGATATTATAAATTCGAGCATTGGATTGAATTTTGGAAGCAAACTACTTGTTGGCGGGTACCTAAATTTACCAAATGATTATCCTTTGGTTAATCATTTGGAACAGGCGGCAACAGAAATTATCGTCTTTGATGCGTTAATACAAAACCCTGATCGAAGAATCGGAAAACCAAATATGTTTGTCAAAGGGGATAAATTTTATGTATTTGATCATGAATTGGCCTTTTCGTTTCTTGAATTAATTGGAACGATGCATAACCCTTGGGAACAGGCTGCATTTTCAAGTTGTATAAGGGGACATTTCTTTTATCGGCAACTAAAAGGAAAAACGTTAAGCTTGGAGAGGATTTTACAAAGAATTAAAAGTATAGGTGATGAATTGCTTCAGGATATTCAGGCGGTCATGCCTCATCAGTGGAAGGATGAAAAAATGGGTCAAATTTTTGATCATTTAAATTTAATCGTAAAAAACTCTGATTCATTTATTGAAGGCGTAAGGAGGGAGCTAGTATGAAGAAACAATATTCTTATACGATTTTAAGATATGTGCATGATATTACAACTGAGGAATTCATCAATATTGGGGTTGTATTATATTCCCCTGAGGAAAAGTTTTTGAATGCCGTTTGCACGAACAAATATGGGCGATTATCTAGAATGTTTTTTGATATTGAAGGAGAAAGATTCAAGCAGGTCGTTAGACATGTGCAAGATCAAATCAATGAATTAGGCAGCCAGATTCATCAAGAATTAGAATTTGAAAAGCTTCCTGATTCCGTAAATAAGATTGTCGGCAAGATTTTGCCGCCTGATGATGGTTCATTACAGTTTTCAGATGTTGGAAAAGGGATGACTGAAAATTTATCAGGGACCTTGGATGACTTATTTACGAGGTATGTTACCAGATACTTAGAGAAGCCAGATTTAAGAAGCAGATCTGATGAAGAAGTTTTAAAGTCATTTAAGAGAAAGTTTGAGGAAAAGGAAATTTTAGAGTCATTAAAACCGTTTAAATTAACAACTGAGGATGATGAACATGAATTTCCATATGCATGGAAGAATGGTACAAGGCATGTTCTACAGCCTGTTTCATTTGATTTGGTTGATCCAGATTCGATTATAAAGAAGGCGCACACTTGGTTGGGTGTCGGATGTAGTCTTTTACGTCCGGAAGTCGTTAAGAAAACGGTTCAAGAAGGTGTTACTATTCACTTCTTATTAGGAGAACCAAAGGGAGAGAAATTATTAAGTTCTTTCACAAAGGCTAAGAGTATTTTAAGAAAAATGCCTTGTGAGCCTCAATTTGTTCATGAAACTGAGGCTTTGAGCTTCGCAGATGAGATCAAAAAGGATTTAGAAGAGCATTCAAAATAGAGAAAGTATTGGGACACATTGATTTTTTTTATGAAATTCAGTATGTCCCAATTTAATCTTAGGAAATTAATTATTTATTTCCAGTAATAACATTTACAGGAATCAAAAATAATATTTATAATCACAATTGCTGTAGTTTAGATAACGATAATTTATTAGAAGATCTCTGCTGTTGTATATTCCCCGCTTTAAGGTTTATCCTTTCTTATAATTATTTTTCCATTGAACTAGAAAATAAGTTTCTTAAATAAGTATTTTATTAACATTCTAAATATTTATTAAGTAGGAATTCCACCAATTCCCTCCCGCAATGTTAAGTTTTCGTTAAATTCTTCAAAAATTCTCCGTTTTATCCAATTTCTGAGCATTCGAAGGATACAACAGTAGTAGTAAGACAAGAATTTTGTCTTCAAGGAAAGATTTTTTCGATCCCTCGTTTTTGTGCTTTCTAAACCATTTGATTTGAGGCGGTTACGGAATTACGAAAAAAATTTTCAGTGGTTTTTGTAAAGTTATGCATTGCAATAAGTTGTGTCATAAAATTGCAGATTACATTTGAGGGGGTCGTTGGTATTACATCCTTTCGGGGGGAGGTGAAGTAATAATTTGGTAAAAATTTAATAAAAACATTAAACAAAGGGGTAAACAATGAAAAAACCATTCACGTAGCTAGGAATTAATAATTTATTTAATTTAAAAAACAATAAGGAGACCGCAAAATGCAAATACAAAAAATTAATATTAATGAATTAAATGTTGCTGGATATAACCCCCGGGTGGCGCTGAAGCCCGGGGATGTAGAGTACGAAAAGCTAAAAAACAGCATAAAGTCCTTTGGTTACATCGAACCCCTTGTTTGGAACAAACGTACAGGTACGCTTGTTGCGGGGCACCAGAGGCTATCTGTGCTTAAAGAAGAGGGTTTTAAAGAGGTTGAGGTCAGTGTCGTGGATTTGCCTCTTGAGAAAGAAAAAGCCCTCAATATCGCGCTTAATAAGATCCGGGGCGACTGGGATGATGACAAGTTGGCCACTTTATTAGATGAGTTGTCAAAAGTACCGGAGCTAGATATCGGTCTGACCGGCTTTGAAGAGCGGGAAATATCAATATTGTTTGATAAATATATTGATCCTGTAGATATCGAATCAACTGAAGACCCTTTGAAAATCGAACACCCCATCACCAAGCCCGGCGACTTAATAGAGCTTGGGCCCCACAGATTGCTTTGTGGGGATAGTTCCAAGCAAGATGACCTGGCAAAGCTGCTAGGTGATCGAAAGATTGCTCTTTTATGGAGTGATCCTCCCTACAACGTTAGCTATGACAGCGCAAGTCGCCCCATAGGGGAGGGCGCCAAACCTGGTTCTGGTTGGAGAGAGATTGCCAATGACTTTCTTCCACAAGCCGATTATGAGCAATGGCTCCAAACAGTCCTGACCAATGTTTCAAGCTACTTTGATCAAGGCGCGGCGTTCTACATATGGAACGGTCACCGCCAGTTTGGGTTAATGCAGCAGATCCTTCTAAAGCAGGGTTTTAAGGTTTCCTGCGTTATTACCTGGGCCAAAGAGCGATTTGCTCTTGGTTTTGGTGACTACAACCAGCAAACCGAATTTTGTCTCTACGGATGGAAAGAGAAAAACGGGAGTCATCGCTGGTATGGTCCCAAGAATGAATCAACCCTGTGGCAAATAAGCCGGGATCCAATCGCAGATAATCAACATCCAACCCAAAAAGCCGTTGAATTAGCCGTTAGAGCTATAAAAAACAGTTCTCAACGCGGCGATCTGGTATTTGATGCATTCTTAGGCTCAGGCACGTGCCTTATTGCAGCAGAGAGCTTAGGCCGAGTTTGCTACGGGATGGAAATAGATCCACGCTACTGTGACGTTATTGTCAGAAGGTACGTGACCCTTGTTGGAAAGGATAATGTTTCAGAAGATATTATTAATCGTTATTTTAATAAAGCGGAGGTATCCAATGTCTAAAGACGTCCAAGAAGAAATATCCATACGAGATATTCTACTTAAGATTCGCAATCAGGAAATTGATCCATCAACCTTAAATAAGGAAACCCGGCAATCCTGCGTTGAAAGCCTGGTCCTAGATGGTCAGCAGCAATCAAGCATCGCTCAATTCTTAAAAAAGAGCGATCGAACGATCAGAAGGGATCTGGAAGAAATCCGCAAAGGTTACAGTGTTAAGCGTGATAGCGGCAACAGCATCATTGCTGAGTTTATTTTTAATTCCAAGATCAATATATCCTACCTGATGCGGCTTGCACGCTCTAGTGAGGGAAGCCTAGCAGAAAAGGCGCGGGCAGAAGGGTTGGCCTTTAAGGTTAATAAAGAAGTAATCCAGGAACTTTGTTTCTTAGGACTGCTTTATTTTAATCAAGAAAAGGAGAAGATTATTACAGAAACCAAGGAAAATGAGCCGCAAACAGAGGCCCAGAAGGAGATCGTGGATAGTATTAGAGCGATAGGTGCCCTTGAGAGGGATATATTAGTTGAATGTCTCCTAAGGGCAGATAAGGGGCTTGCTTATAAAAGCAAGTTCATAGAAGCTGATTCTACCAATGGTTTAGCGATATTGGATAGTTTAATAAAAAATGGTGTGCTAGAGGAATGTAGTTCGTCGTATGTGCGTTTAAAACGAATGCCCGGACAGATAATAGAGCGCCCAAAGGAGATCCTCGGTAGCAACTTTGATCTTGTTTGGGAAATATTAAATACCCCACAAAGAAAAGAGGCAGATGAAAAAGCCAAAGTCAGTGAACAGGAAAAGACCTTGGTTTAGTCGTAACAGTAAACCTAGTTAATTAATATAAAGCCCCCTGGTGGTTAATCTATCAGGGGGTTTTGTTTTAGAAATCAAGAAGTTTGGAGGGGGTAATTTTGAAAGCTTTGGCGATCTTTTCAATTGTATCAATTTTGGCAACAGAGGGGTTTTTGCTTTCCAGAAGTTGTATATGCTTATAATCCACGCCCGAAATCTCAGCTAACTGCTCTTGAGTCATCTGATGTTCATTCCGCAGCGACCGTATTCTTTTCGCTAGTTTTGTTTGAATAGCCTTATCCATACGGTGTTCATTATGCCAAAGCGCCTTATGACTTGACACCTTACGGATACGGTGCTAACTGTATATAAACCTTAAGCTTTCCGTCTTTTAAGAAAATACGTCAAAACGCTGTCGTTGGAGGGTTTATTCTGTTGAGATGATAAGTTCATTGTAGTCAATAACAATAGGAGGGTTGAATGACTAGCGTAAAGAATCCAAAAAAGATCGATTTAGATAAAGAAGATATAGTTATTAAGATATTTGATTTGTATTTCCTTAGTGATAAAGCACCGGCATTTAATTTAATTGAAAAGGAATTGGGGTTAAGTAAAGGATCCGTGACAGATAAGGTAATAAAAGATATTAAGGTCAAGAGAACTGAAGAATATAAAGAAATTAAAAGAATTCGTGATCTTTGGTCTAATAAGAAAGTATTTGGTACTTTAAAAGAGTTTTATGAATGGTACACCAATGAAAGTATTTGTTATTACTGCGAAACGCCACAATCAATCGTTAGTCAGATTGTAAGACAGGGCTTGCTTAAATCAGAAAGATTCCCCAAGAATGGGGTTGTTTCCGCAGGAAGGGCAAGAGGTCTATTCCTTGAGGTTGATAGAAAAGATCCGACCAAGGGCTACACACGGAATAATTGCGTTGCCTGCTGCTATTTCTGCAACAATGATAAAAGCGACATATTTAATGCTGTGGAATATAAGAAATTCTTTGAGAATAGATCTAAGTATTTAATAAATTTAATACCCAAATAATGCTTTGTCGTTATTTCTTAATCTGTCCATATAAGTAAATTCTTAATAATGATTTTAAAAAGAGAGATATATGAATCTAAATAATCATGAAAAACTAAAGAATATTGCTGAAGAAATTATAGGCAACTTAATCCAAATGATTGAGGTGCCTCAGAAAACTTATGCTCTACAGCCAATATTATTCGATAAGGATAATAACGTTAGAAAATCAAATGAACTGGGAGCATTAGGGAAATATCTTCCAAGAAAAGGCGTTTATTTCTTTCTAGATGAGAATGATAACGTTATTTATGTTGGACAAGGAGGAGGGGGTAAAACAACTACTTTTAAGGCTCGAATTCTTCAAGAATTACGTATTTCAAAGAAAACGACTACTGCACGTTCAACAGGTGCATTATGTGAGAATATTCATAAAAAGCATAAAGAGAAGGGTTTTAAGACTTTTTCTAGCCAAGAAGATTTTGCAAAACATATCAGGAATTGGAAAGTTAGAGTTTTGCCTGTCGAAGGGACGTCTTCCTTTTTAGATTTAGTAGAAGAATTCTTTATTTCTATATATAAACCGTATAATTCAAGATTATAAGATTTGTTTTAAACTATTGTCTTTCGTTAAGTGAAAACCCTCTGTTTTCTAGCAGGGGGTTTTTCTTTTTGTGGAATTATTAACGACACAGGGCTGTCGCGTGGTGGTTCTAAAATAAAAAATCATACAAAGACGTCTGTAATTAGCTTGATGATTTGGCAGTTTTATGAATATATAAGAAATGGAACAAATATATAAGAGTAAGAAACAGAGGAGCGTTTTAATGCGGGTAACTATCAGTCCAAGATTTAGGCAATATTTAAAATATTATGATTACGATCAAGTCGTATTAACTCAAGGGATTGGTGAGTCTGGTTTCTTTGCAGGTGAGTTTGTGGCTCCTATGACCATTAAGGGTCTTTTGAGGGAATTGAGTAAAATTGATATTAAGGCCTATGAAGGCAAAGACGACATTCAAAGGCTAAACAGTGTGCTTAATTCTCAGAGGCTTTATGAGTCATTCCCAGGGATAAGGTGGGGCAAGAAGGTTAAAGATCTGATAAGCCATGAATCTAAGTTATCACGCGGTGAACATATGCTTTTTAATCGATTAATTATGGAAAAGGTTTATCCAGAGAAATGCCCAAAACGCCAATGGATGAGCTATCCAGCCAAGTGTTTGTTTATGTTTTCAAAAGATCAGTGGGAGGGCGTATCCTCCTGAAAACTGTACAATTTGAAAGTTAGGAAAGACTGTGCTAAA
>CAZFNI010000018.1:0-38709 GCA_964520655.1 uncultured Planctomycetales bacterium | reverse complement strand
ATCCAGGCGATCTGGATCATCAAACGCTGGTCAATGTCCGGATTTTTTATGATAAGGTTCTGGGACTTGTTGATAATAACAAAGACAGAATAACCAAGAACATACGCTGCTAGCATCAGAACAGCCAGGAACTTTTTAGGTTCTTTCATAACCCAGCCACGGATGCCTTGAATAAACCAAAGCATAAGAACACCAGCAACGATCAATAGCAGCCATGACATCCAGGAAACACCAAACACGGCCAAACTCAAACCGTTCCAAAATAGTTTTGTAACAATAATAGAATTTGCTGCAAATTGCGGAACAGAAACCGAGGCGGTATGATAACTTACTCCCCCCAGAACGATCACATTGCGCACACAATAAGGAACAATGAGCATGCCTGCACCCAGCAAATACCAAAAACCGTTCTTGATCACCCCCTTGATCATTATCCCCCTGATAAAAACTGCTGCCAACAGGCACGTTAGCACACTGAGGATCAAGGATAATCCGACATAACGCAGCAGGAACGCCGCACCCGATAATAGCCCCAAATATAGAAATGATGCCGGCCTAAAGGTTTCAAGGTCCTCTATCCGGTCAAGTACAAGCTTGATAACCGTCAACGTCAACGCTAAATATGGTACATCTGTCCAGGATATGACGGCACATCCGATAACAGCAAAAGTAAAGGTGCACAGAGCCGTGACAACAAGAGCAAGATTAACAGCAAAAAACTTCTTAAAAACATTAAAAAATAAGAATGGCAGTAACAAATAACAAGCTCTTGGCAAAATTAAAGCCGCGGCGTATTCATTTACCCCCATCCACTTAAAAAAAGCTATTGAGATCGGGTATCCCGGCGGGGCCAGCTGTGCTGGTATTAGATCCAACATTGGTGGATAAATAAAAAAATTGGAAAAGACCAGCCCTTGAAATTGAGCTATGTGCTGGGCTGTGGATATATGGATCATGGAATCCGTTGTAAATGGAAAAACCCACCCACTGACGATACTCAAGAGAACGCCGGCAAGAGCACTTTGCGCACATAAAATGATAAAAGAGTAAGAGATCAGCATCGCCCACCTAGTTTATTCTATATATCAGATACATGGAATTCTCCCACACTAACATGATCTTTTCCAGACCTTCTAACTCTGAATAGCGGATGACACTTGTTGTCTTCGGAAATATGATATAAGAAATCCCTAATCTCTTGATCCTCTGAGATAATGTCTCCTGACTCTCCTGTGTTAACCAGGGAGCCGTACCCGTCCTCCCCGATAGTAACGCGAGTGCTCTAGGCTTAAAGAACATATAGTGTTCATCTTCCTTTAAATTGTCCCTTACCCAATGTGACATTTCCATAGTTTGGGAATTTGTAATCACATCATCACTAAGATCCTTAACGATCCAAATATCATATATGTTGGCCACCAGCACGACCACAAAGAACAGACGAAAGATATGTCTAAACATCCCGAATCGCTTATATAAAAAAAGAAGTAAACATAAAACACCTGGCAGAATCGGCAGCACAAATCGTACAAACTCATAAGGAGTAGATGTAAACCCATTCCAGACGGTGACAAGTGTCAAATAAACGATCGAAAAAAAATATATAAATCCTAATTCATTTCTGATCAACCCCCTAACCACATAGAACACGCTTGCCCCATATACGATCCAGGCGCCATGCCAGACAAATAGATCAAACATTTTAAGATAAAACGCTGTAAGCTGGCTATACCCCGGCAAAAAAAACATCACGAGTGATCTGATGGGAGTTGCGGCATTAGCCATCACGGAAACAAAGAACCTCGCAGGATCTTGCCAGATCTGTATGGATAATCCAGGTTTATATCCTGAATACAGCAATAATATAATGATATTCAGCATCAATACAGCTGCGATCACGGCCGATCTTTTACGGTCTTGACGTATGCCCCACTGATATATGCACGCCGCCACAAATAATGCGATGCCAGCTGTTCTTATCCAGAATGCAGCAGATGCTGCCAGCAAGAAAGGCCCAAGCCCTCTCTTATTCTCAAAGAAATACAGCCCTAAACAAACAAAGAAAAAGAATGCAATGTCTGACAATATGTTTTGCTTGTAGATAAAGAAGAAAGCAGAAACACTTAAAAAAAATGCCGCACCAGCAGCAGATCTGGCCCCAAACTTACTTTCCAGAATAAGATACAGGATATATACGGCCAGGAACCAGAACAGTACATTCAACGATTTCAAAACCCTGAGATCAATCCCAAAAAATTTAATGGGGACAGCAAGGATATAGGAATAACCCGGCGGATATATCGTTGGATTATCCAGCATCACCCCCTGATCCATTGGCCGTCCGTCAGAAATGTTCTTGGCGTTGATGATATACTGAGCAAAATCATCCCCCCAATTGTGACCGTCTTTGATCGTCGCTAAATTAAGACAGACAGTACAAAGAAAGAAGATGAAAAAACATATAACAGGAGTTCTAAGCATCACTGTTGCTTTAATGAACGATACATGGCTTCCAATCTTGCTAATTCAGATCGAGAAACATGGTTGGCGGCAATATCAAGTATCTTGCGTGCACTCACATCATCCATCGTTTTAACACAAACGTTAAAGGGGGCCTCGTAAATGGATAGATCATGATAGTCATAAGCGATCGCTCTCATATAAGCTTCCAATGAATAGGGGTAATTTCCTTTCAAGGCGTATAGTTCCCCCAGAAAATAGTAAGCCCCTGGATAATCCGGCAAATACTGCAATGTTATAAAGAAATGTCTTTCAGCTCTGTCATATTGCCCCATTCTAAGCAATGTCAACGCCATATAGTAATCGACCCTGCGGTCATAGATCCTGGCATCCTGGTGGATGCTTTGCATGATATAACGGGATCCTTCGGCATACTTACCAGCATCCAGATAATACCGACCGATAATAAAATTGGCCTTCCAGGAATCATTTACGGAATCCTTCCATGACAATACAACCGTTGAGAGGTCTTTCCAGATGGCGTTCAGAAAGAATGTCCATATGATCATCGCAGAAACAATAAACAACTTAAAATATTTATGCAAAAATCCCGGAATAAATGTCCTCAGCAGCCAATCAATAAAGAAAGCCTGTAAAACGATCAGTCCAAAGGAAGGCAGATACAAAAACCTCAAAGCAACAGGATTGGCGATGGTTTTAAAATTTGCCACTGGTAGATAAAAGACCACAAACCACATCAACAGCAAGAACAACAGTGATGAGATCTTTCTTAGATACACCCCAAGCATAACTACTGCCAATACTGTTCCAGCTCCAACGATCGTGTCCCAGACAATATCAACGATCTGAGGCTGATATAAAGCAGGGATGGATTGAACCTCCCAGGGAAGAAAAATATATCTCAGATACCCTGTTAAGATCTTCTGCATCACAAGTGCGTGACTGTAGAAAGTATCCCCAAGGGTATGCTGAAAATGTCTGATCTCCGGAGGAAAAATATAAATATAGACATACAGATAGAAAGTAAGAATGAGCCAGAAACCACTCTGCTGCAGCCAGCGATGATCATTTCTGACAACAGAGAACAACAATAAGAACAACGGAAAAACTACAGCTGATTCTTTACTGAAAACAGCGCAAAAGAACGCGCACAATGAAGCCGCGTAAAACAATATCTGCTTAGCCCTGACGAATAGTAACCAGCAATAAAAAGCCGAAAAAGTAAAACAGGCGGATAAAAGATCCGCGCGGTACCCGATCGCCGAAACGGCCTCGGACTGGATCGGATGGATGCCGAACATGATCGATGCGAAAAGAGCAAGACTAGTCAAAACACCCAATTCAACAAGAACGCCATACACCAAAAGAACATTCACTATATGTATCAAAACATTGGTTAAATGAAACCCAAAAGGTTTTAATCCCCAAACCCAATAATCCAGAAAGTATGTCAGATTATCGACCGGCCGGTAAGTAACGCTCCCCGATCCTAGATTAGGTGAATTAGCAAGAAGCTCTTTGGAAGAATCATACATATAACCGGAGCCAACCAAAGAGGTCACATTTTTTAGTGAATGATAAAAATTATTCTTGATGAGTAAGGCATTATCGTCGCCGACAAATCCATTGAGCAATGAATTCCAATGCGTCAAAACCATGACTAGTAAAATGATCAAGATCGACCTTTTATGCATGAAAGTATGGTCCGCAAGCCCCCGTTCACAGCCGATGATTAGGCGGGGTGACACTTGTCGTGTATATCTTCGTTGTTGTATCCGTATCCGGGACGGTTAAGGTAAAAGTAAAGACAAGCCTTTGGCTGGATACTGCAGAGTTTGGGACAAACTTGGCCGTCATGCTGTTGATAGGTGCAACATATGTATCCGTATTCGTACACACCCCGGCAGCGGCTTTAGTGCACCGGTATAAATTATCTGGGGTTCCAGCAACTTTTGTATAACACTCCCAGCTGTCAGGTCCCTGTGCGGTACGGATACAAAACGTCTGATTGCCGATGACAGTACTGGCACCACCACCAGAGCTGTCAAAAATACTAGGATCAACTTTTATCCCAAGGTCAGCAGCAGTACCTACCGCACCAAAAGCAACCGAATAAATATTATTGATCATGGCGATCGTATTAAACCCAGAAACAGCACCTGTGCTGGATGTCTTGTAAAATTTCTGCATGGCGTAATCCGCCGATACGATACCCAGCATGATAATGCTGATGACAGCCGTTGCGATCAACAATTCTGCCATCGTGATCCCGCTATCGTCTGAAATAGTGGAAAAATTTCTCATGGCCATGAGACAGTAACCGTTGCTTTTCTGGCATAAGCTCCAGCCGCGACAATTTGATATGTTCTGGTATAGACCACCCCATTTTGATCCGTGCAACTTCCACCGGCAGCAGCGCCGGTCAAAGCCAACCTTCCCGTGTCCCAATCCCTCATATCAACACTTGCCCGAAGATCCTCTAGAAACTGCTGTGCGCACAAGGCCGCTCTTAAACTTTTATCCGAAACATTAGAAGATTGCTGTTTGAGATTCGCTAATGAGGCAAAAATGCCGACGATAGCGATCGAGAATATGACCGAAGCCGTGACAACTTCAACCAATGAGAACGCTTTGTTATTGGAACAAAGGGCCATAACAAATCCCATTAACAGCCGGCATAGATGTTACATGTCCCGGCTTGACAACAAACATTATTATTGGAACTAAGCACCTTCAGAGTGAACTCTGTTCCTTTTTGGGCCCGGCAATCAAAAGCCGTAGGTGGCGGCCCGCCGCTGGTCGTACAAGAATATGTTAATCCGTTAGCCAACACGCTTAATGATAATGCCGTATTACAGGCACCGACATCCGCACATGTCTGATAGGCTCCTCCCCCTGTTTTAAGGATATTCTGGGCCGCATAAAGAATCAAAAGATTATTAGCACCTGTCTTCTCATATGTCTTTGAGACAGCTTTGTTATAATTTGGAATAGCAAACAATGCCACCATACCTATCACCACAGCCACCATGATCAATTCGATCATCGTAAATCCTTTTACAGATTGCATTGATTACTACCTCCTCCCTTATTACAACGCGCACCAGCACAGCCGGCACCCGCACAATAAATAATCCCATTGGTACCGCTAATGCTTAGAGTGTACGTCCCATCAGTCCTCTGCATCGACGCAACAGCCGCTGTACCACCTGAGCCATCCAAAGCAGTTACAGTATCGAAATATTTTGGCGTCGCGG
Source organism: uncultured Planctomycetales bacterium (assembly GCA_964520655.1). Lineage (GTDB taxonomy): Bacteria > Omnitrophota > Gorgyraeia > Zapsychrales > Fredricksoniimonadaceae > JACQQW01. The sequence continues at coordinate 32,971 of CAZFNI010000018.1, read as the reverse complement.
AAACGTCCAAATTCGCCAATGTTGTTGTATAAGCCCCATTCTCTAATTGATATCTCTTTTGGGCACTTAAAAGGACCGTTAATAAATGCTGGCCTTCTGAGGAAATGACCATTTCATTCGGCGCAACGATCTTGGGGATAGCGATAGCCGCAAGCAATCCGAGTATAACAACGACAACCACCAGCTCAATCATCGTAAAACCGTTATTTTTCATAGCATCCTCATCTCTGAACCAGCCTAAACAACACGAGGCGAGCATAACTCGCCTCGTGTTGAATTATCAAACAACGACAGTACTAGTTTTTACACATTTGAGTAAAAATACCGCCGCAGAGTTTAACTGCTCCGCCACTTGTCGCGTCCCAGCTAAAGGTGATGTGATCCGCACCCGCATTACCCGCGAACTTACCCTGGGCAACCATCGAAAGAGTGGTACCACCATTAGATAAAGTATATGTAAAACTTTGTGACTGAGCCGTGGGACTAGTTAAATTGATCAACGTGAAGGTATTACAGGCGGTAACGTCCGCAGCAACAGCCACTCTTAAACCACCCGTATGTTCGTCAATACAGCGTTGATAAGCGCCATTGACCTGCGAAGCGGTTTGAAATACTTCCGCGGCACGGGCCTTGTCTACGTTTTGAGTGATCTTTGGCAAAGCAATAGCCGCCAAGATACCTAAGATAACAACAACGATGATAATTTCTATGAGGGTAAACCCTTGACTGCGCTTTGTTCTTAATCTCATGTACGGCTCCTTTGTTATTATGTTAATTATAAATAAAAAATCCATTCTGCGTTTTTATTGTTTTCCGCAAAATGGATGCACATTACATCTAGCCCATTGGTAACTGGCTGCCTGCTTACTATTTGCAGGCCCTTTAGCTTTGTGCCCCATCCTTACGGATAGTTTACCTTTATTCAATGGTTTTATAACATCATTTTTAATACTATGCAATGAATATAACATATTTTTTATGCTCCGTCAACCACCCGTCAAGCTGAACAACGGCAGGAACATTGCCAATACGATCGTCCCGATCACACCCCCCATGACAACCAGCATGACCGGCTCGATCAATGTGCCAATACGCTTCATGAACTCCGAAACATTGCGCTCATAGAACTCCGCCACATGTTTCAGCATTTTCCCAAGCTGACCAGTTTCCTCCCCTACCTTGATCATTTGAACGGCCATGGATGGGAAGAAACCGCTTTCCTGCATCGGATCCGCCAATAATTTCCCTTCACGGACGGATTCACGGATCTGGGAAACAATCACCGCACAAGTGATATTCTCAACCAACTTCTCTGTGATCTCAAGGGCATATAAGATAGGCACCCCGCTATCGACCAGGATCGCCATCTGAGCAGCAAAACGCTCAACAACAATCAATTTATAGACCTTACCGACAACTGGCATGTTGAACATGAATTTTTCAAAAGCCAATTTCCCGTGATGGGTCTTTAAGAACTGCTTCATAAAATAGAAGAAACCGACCAAGCCTCCTATGATCAACAGGATATTCTTCTGGACAAATTTAAACACAAAAAGCATTGTTTTGGTGAGGGCCGGCAATTCAACCCTCATACTGGTAAAAATACCTTCAAAACGCGGCGCAACGAACAAAGCAAAAAAAGCGATCGCGCCAACACAGATAAAGAATAGAACCCCTGGGTACACAAGAGCCGATACGATCGTTGACCTGAAAGCCGCCTGCTGTTCTGTGTATATTGTTAATTTCTCCAGAACCGTGGGCATAGTACCAGAAGCTTCTCCCACCTCAACCAGACTGACCCAAAATTGTGAGAATACTTTGGGATATTTAGCCAATGAAGTACTTAACGTCCTTCCTTGCTCAACATTACTCCTTAAATCCATCACAATATCGTGCAGCCTCCTGCTTTCGATCTGGTCCACGATGACCGTCAAAGAACGCATTAATGTGATCCCGGAATCAAGCATGGTGGCCAATTGCCTGGCAAATACCAGCAAGTCTTCTATTTGTATGTTATTATGGGTGAACTTCTTTCCGGTTTTGGCGGGCTTATTAACCTTAGCGGCCGGTTTATCCAATGCAGAGGCAACAGAAATAATAAAATAACCTTCGCTTTGCAAACGATCGATCAAACTTTGCTCATTTAAAGATTCAGCTATATCTTTCTTGGTCTTACCGCTGGAATCTTTAACAACATATGCAAACATTGGCATACCGCCAACTCCTATTCAGTAACAATGCCCAAGATTTCATCCAGGCTGGACAAACCTTCTTCAACTTTTTTCATCCCCGATTCAAACATCGTGTCCATTCCATTCTTTCTAGCTGCGTCACGAATATCATTATATGAACCGCTCATTGCCATTAAACGCCGTATTTCATCATTCAATACCATGACTTCTGAGATAACAACACGCCCCTTATAACCGCTATGATTGCACTCTTCGCACCCTTTGGCCTTATAGATCAGATCGGCTTTGATCTTATACTCTCCGACCACTTGCCCGGCTGTTTCATAGGGCTCTTTGCATTTAGGGCACAATTTTCGCGCCAGACGCTGGGCAATGATCAACAATAAAGAAGGCGTCAAGAGATAATACGGAACACCGATATCCACAAGACGAGTAACTGCAGAAGGAGCGTCATTCGTGTGCAGAGTACTCAACACTAAGTGCCCTGTTAAAGCTGCTCTAACGCAAATCTGAGCGGTTTCAAGATCTCGAACTTCACCAACCATGATAATATCCGGATCCTGACGCAAAAAAGCTTTCAGGGCAGTTGCAAAAGTCAACCCAATGTCATTACGGACCCCCACCTGATTGATCCCTTCGATCTTGAATTCAACGGGGTCTTCCGCTGTCATAATATTCTTTGTTGGATCAAAAACCTCATTAAGCGTCGAATATAGCGTTGTGGATTTACCACTTCCGGTCGGACCGGTAACAAAAATGAGCCCGTATGAACTTTCTAGAGCCTTACGGATCTGCGATAATTGCTTGGCATCGAAACCTAGCTGTGCGAGCTCAAGCTTCGTTGCCCCCTTATCAAGGATACGCAACACAACTTTTTCTCCCCAAACCGTAGGAAGCGTGGAAACACGAAGATCAACCGTCCTGTCCTCTAAACGCGCCGAAATCGCGCCATCCTGAGGCAATCGCTTCTCCGCGATATCCATTTTAGAAAGGATCTTAATACGTGAAACGATCGGTAAATGCAAATGCGCCGCAGGCGGTGGTATCTGGTATAACACCCCGTCGATGCGGTAACGGATCTCAATACGATCTTTGAAAGGCTCAATATGGATATCGCTGGCTTTCTCATCAATAGCCTGGCGAATGATCAGATCAACAAGTTTAATAACGGGAGCTTCTTCCGCTTTTGAAACCAGACTGTCAATACTAAGTTCCGTATCACCAGAAGAAGAACTGGATACGCTAGCGGGAGCCCCTCCTGATGCGATCGCCGCCTGGGTAGCCGGATCAAAATCATAGGAGCTTTCGACCGCTTTATCAAGCAGACCGCTTTTCGCTTCTACATTCCCGTCAAATAAATAAAATTCTTTTATAGCTTTAACAATGTCACTGCGTGTTGAGATCACGAGATTCAATTCACAGTTAGTCAATATCTTTAAATTATCAAGTAATAAATAGTCAAGAGGATCATAAACAGCACAGGTCAAAATATTGCCGTTTCGAGATAAGGGTAAAATAATATTTTTCTGAGCAAAATCATGGGGTACAAGGGTTTCTAACCCTTGACTTTGCTTAGGCTTTAACAGCCCTGAGAGATGCGTGACAAACGGGATAAGAAGCTGGGTGCCAAGAGCAGCCGCCAGGTCATCTTCCTTGATCATACCTGATTTAAGTAAGACATCCCCAATGCGCGCTTTCTGGACTTTCTGGGCATTGATGGCATCCTGCAGCTGCTTCTCAGTGATCAAGCCCTGCTTGATCAAGATTTCCCCTAGGCGGGCACGAGCCATAGTAATTTATTTTTCATTTTCAATTTGATCGATCATTTTATTGACTTCATCCCAATTATACTGCGGATTCAATTTTTTGAACTGATGCATACCACTAGATTGATCATCCAATATATGCGGTGTCAAAAAGATCACAAGCTCACGTTTTGTTGCCGTTGAATTCTTGTGCCTGAATGGTGCTCCCAAAAAAGGAATATCACCCAGAAATGGCACTTTTGTTATCGTATTTGAATCATCATTCCTGATCAATCCACCTAAGATAATGGTCTGACCATCCTTCACCCTTAAATAGGACTTCGTCCCTCTTTCCTCTGGATCTTTAAAAGTGGTCCCGGAAACAGTGATCCCATTTCGGACCTGAATGACCTTAGGATTGACAGCCATTAGAATTTCCCGCGTCTCCAAATCTGCCTGAGGCGTTACAGTGAGAAAAACCCCTGTTTTCTCACGTTCCGCGCTTACACTGGAAGTAGTACTGGATGAAGCAAAATTGCTAGTCGTCACCCCGATAGCCTCATTGGTCGAAACCTGGATTTGTGCTGTTTGGTTATTTAACGTTAAGATTCGTGGGCGGGCTAAACTTTTTGTATCTGTTCGAGTCCTTAAAAAGTTCAATACTACTGTCATTTGAGAAAAATCAAGTTTACCAGCCGTATATGGGCTCGCCGTATCTCCGTCTATGTTTAGATCAACTTTACTTTGACTTAATGCTGAACTCTGATCAAATGGTGCTACAGACGCTTTTGAAGATCCCTGAAAACTAAATATATTCTCTCCCCATTTAGCTCCCATCAGATCTGATGTGGTCTTGGAAATATCCAGCATGTCCACATCGATCAGGATCTGAGCAACCACCACATCTAATTTTTTTATGGTTTCTTCAATCACAGGCATCTGACTTTCCAAATCAGTGATCACCAGACTATTGGTCCTGGAGTCCTCGACCATACTGCCGCTTTTTGTCAAAACCATTTTAACTGCATCAACAAGCCCACCCATTGATGATTGAGAAGATTGCGCCCCAAAGCCTCCGCCGCTCGATGATGAAGATGAATCCGATATGGAAAAAGTACCCTTTAATGCTGAAGTCGTCACAGTCGCATGCTTTAGATTAAAAACCCTGGTCACCAAACGCCCCTGATCTCGTTTGGATACAATGAACGTATTATCAGCGGCAACAGCCGTGTACTGCAGATCATTGGCGCTTAATACATATTCCAACGCCTCTTCTAACGGAACTTCAGCAAGATACAATGTCACTCTCATTGAGTTAATGTCTGTTTTAGCAACAAAATTCATTCCAGCCTGTTTTGAGAATATTTTCAAGACTTCAGACAAAGGGGCATTTTTAAAATCCATTGAAATCTTTTTAGAATACTGCGGATTGATAAAATGGCTATCTTCCCGAGCAAACGGTGAAGCAGTTAATGTAACCGCAGGCAAAAAGATCAACAGTGACAACAATAGAACGATCTTAATTTTCCAGATCAACGCTAAACTCCTTCCCTTCATACGAAAATGTCACACCTTTTTTAGAGATCGATTGGATCATAGCCCCAAGAACATGCTCACCAATGCTAAACGACTGATCTTCGATAATAACCTGCGGTTCCTTGACATCATAGACAACCCCCTGCAGTACGATCTTTGGAAAAACAATGGGCTTCTCTTCAATCTTGGGAATAGGCATTGTTTCCACAACGGGATGATTCTTTTTACTATTATCAATCGTTTGAATTGGATGTTCAACAGGTGTTTTAAGTATTTCTTCCTGCGGTAATTGAGATAAAAACGGATTACGCAATTTCAGAAAATCCACAACAACTTCCTCAACGGCTTTTTCTTGGGCATCTTCTGTTACCGCAGCATCCTCTAAGGCAGCAAAAGCGAGAATACTCCCCATTAAAAACACAGTAGTGAGAAAAAGTTTTTTCATTTCTTGATCTCAATGGATGTTAGGTCTAAATGAACCTTGATGACATCCTTATCTTTCGCAGGAGCGCCCGTTGTAACACCCATTTGCATATTATCGTCATTAGATGTTTTTATGATAACGCAATTATCAATGCGTAACGCATGCGGCGACTTCTCCAAAGCCGACAAGAATAATAATAAGGACGCGTAGTCCGGCGCCTCAACATCAAAACCGCCGGTTGTTGAAGAATATAGATCCTCATCAATATTTTCTCCGGGGACAAAGGACACAACGGAAACATTATTAGACGCCGCAATATCAGTGATCGTCGAAGAAAGCAGATCTTCTTCAATAGGAGGAGGCACAGCCCTCAAAAAATTCTTAAGCTTCTTCTTGCTGACATTTAACGATGAAATCACTTCGATCTTATTCCTGATCAAGGATATCTCAGAATCAAGCCCTGCCGTCTGCGTAAAGAAATCCTTAGTTAGAACGATCATCGACACGAATGCAACGACCCCGATCACGCTCGCCGCAAACAGGTCCTTCTTGGAGAGCAACATCTCCACAATTTTATTCACATCGATCTTGGAAAGATCAATGTTTTGCAGATCAATACTCTTTAGTTTTTCTAAAAAATCAGACATATTTTATAAGCATTTCACAATTAGATAGACAACCTTATGTTTTTTATATTCTTGCTGTACCATGCTGACAAGATTGATATTCTTGACATATTTGGCCAACCCCTTGTCTTTTTTGATCTTAGCCATAAACTCATTCACGATCCTGATCTCATGGTTCTGATCTTTCGCATAGACCATGCCGCTAAAATTGATCTCCCAGGAAGTTTTAATGACAGACCCTTTTTCTTCCTTGATTGTCGACGTATTCATGCGAATACCCAGGTTTGTCAACCACATCCCTTTGGGGATCAGTGAACTAAACCGGACAAAAATATCAGAAACGCTGTTTTTTGTGACAATCTCAAAATATTGCTTTAATTTAAGGCCATTCTTATCGATCTTTTTCTGGATCTCATCTGTGCTGACATCGGCCATATCTTCCTGCTGTGCACTCAGCACATCCTTTGTTCTCTGCAGTTCAGAAACTTTCATGCCATACAAAAAGTACATCAAGCCAACAATCACCGCAGCGATTAAAAAGGCCCTGATCGAGATCATGTAGTCTTTCAAATTGATCTCAGGACGCATCATTTTTACTGTTGGGGATTTCTTAATAGCTTTCCGACACAAATTAAAGATCGTTGATACCTTCGGATCCGCTAAAGAAGCTCCAAAACCATATAGAACACCGACTTCGTCTTCATCTTTCTGCGTCCCTACAAGGGATTTGACATCAATGCACTTCTTAGGGATAGTGATCTCTTCCTGAAGCCATTGATCATACGGCCTGTCATCCTCGTCTTTAATAATGACCAATTGTCCAACAGATATCTGCTCATGCGCCCGTGTAAAGAAATCCAGTGAATTTTGAACTTCATTCACGAATCGAGCCTTCATGATCTGTTCGTCTTGGTGTGTTTCCAAGGGAACATCTGCCTGGCTTAACTGGAACTCCCGGATAAAAAGAACCATCCCTTCATGCACGAATAATATCCTGCCAACGCCGCCAACAATATGGATCAATGCAAAACGAGCCGAAGGAGATACGACTTTCTTGGCAAATAGAACACGAACAAGTCCAAAAGGTGCCGGTTCGCTGACGACCACATTCAACTTCGCTTGATTGAGGATCTGTTCATATCTCTCCAGAAGCACCTTGCGGGTTGCTGCGACAAGGATCCTTAACTTCTTAACCTTATTATCTGTCACCTGGATCGTATTGAACGTGTATGAAAAATCTTTAAGATCAAAAGGAATATGCTTTCTTAATTCAAAATCAACGACGGCGGCGAGTTCGCTCGTGCGCATCATGGGTATGAGAAAAGATCTTATGATAACCTCAGATTGGGGAATGGAAAAACGAACATCCGTCTGTGACAGATTATGGTCCCGAAGGGTCTTTTGTATAAGCGCAATTAGACGTATATCTTCGGAAGAATTTTGTTCATCAGTATAGAAGGGATTTGAAACAATAACCCTTAAAAGGTTATTATCGGACGATTCAACGAAATAAAACTTGTTTTCGGACAAATAGAATCCGATATTCTTGCCTTTTGCCATTGAAAATATTACACCTGACAACAGGCCAATTGTCAACGCACATTTAAATTATCTTATATATAAAGATTGGTTTAGAACGAAACGGTGACGTGGTACGGCGGATGGCGATCAACAGCCGTGGACTGTCTTGCATCGACAGCCACCGTGAAAGTTTTCCCATCGATCGTTTCTGAAGAAACCGTAGGGTCCCCTGAAGCATAGGTCATATCCGCCTGCGCTTTCCAGAATGCCCCCACAGCCAATTCCTGGGCTTTTATGCTATCCACATAGAACTGCCCTACTGATGACTGACTAAGATTCTGGCTAATGATCGCGGTCAAAAGCAAAGACATGACCATGATCACCATAATAACCGTCAGTAAAACCATCCCTGAACTTTTACGCCGAATTTGCGATAACATTCGATCATCCTTTAATCATGATAACTACGGCAACCGGGACACTGCCCCACGATTGATTCTACAAAGTTCAGATAGACTCGGCCACAATATTCACATTGCATCAAATATCCTGAATCAATCGAATCCTTGAGTGGACAACCTTTTCTAAAAGTATAAAACACCCATGTCGTCAATACAATGACTAATAGCAAAATCGCCCATACCGCGATCAATGCTTTCAGATCCCAGATAAACATCCCTACCTCCTGGGTTTATCCATAGCCCTGGCCTTATACCACAAGCTATCATCAGATAATGTTTCTGCTTTTACAGGGACCATCCTCTGTGTTGAGAATATGTCCGTTGTGGCCGGCATCAATAATTGGCCATAAAAAAATGCGGTATTCTTTTTATTATTAGGAACTGGGAACCCGACCCATACCACAGTTAAGATGAACACATGCATGATAAACGCTATAAGGACAGCTTTTTTCATCTTCTCCCAGCATTCTTTCTTAGAACGTACTTACCTTAACCTGCGCGATCCCCAAACCTTTGCACATCTCCCAAATATCAGAAACACGAGCCATTGATGCTCTGTTGTCCGCCAGAACATAGATCGTATTATTCACGATATTGATTTTCAACAGCGCTCTTTTGAGATCGTTCATGGTGACGACTTTATCGTTAAGGAACAACACATTCTCCGCGCTGATCCTGATAGTAACCAAAGTCCCTGTTTCCTGATTACCCGTAGCTACGATCGGCATACGTATCTCGTAACCCGCAGGAGTTGCAAAGAATGAATAAAACACGATCAAAACAAGAAACAAAAGAAAAAAATTCAGATAGGCAATAACCAACAGAGGAGAAAGAATTGACCGCTCCGCTGACAGAATATCATCTTTCATATTCATCTTGAGACCCCGTTTGTTTCATTTCTTTCAATGATGAGATCACGTACAACACTTCTGCCATCCACTGCTCCAACCATGTGAAATAAACAAGAACTCTCGCATTGATAAAACTATAAAGTACATAGCTGAATATCCCCACGACAAGCCCGCCCGTTGTGGTCAATAAAGCCTGCCATACACCTGTAGCTAATTCTCCAGCAGAGACCGGATTAAGAACATTGGATCTGACAACAGAGGCATGGAACACAACAGTCATAGAATTAACCGTCCCCAACAACCCCAACAAAGGAGCGATATTGATGATCATCCCCAGGATCGGCAAACTTCCCCTGACAAACAACTTCTGACGCTCACCAACCTCCTGCATAGACAACTTGATCAACTCTGTCGAGGATGAAAAATGCAAAAGCGCTGTTTTCATGACCATCGGTATTGGTCCCGCATGTGATTCACACAATTTTAACGCCTCCTTGATCTCACCTTTACGCAGCGACTGCATCAAAATCTCTCTCTGCTGGATCAGCGTCTTTTCTGCTTTCCGTAAAAAGATCAAGCGCTCTATCACAATAGCGGTTGAAATGATCGATAACAATAGAATGGGCCACATCATAGGCCCCCCCTTAACAATGATTTGCAGCGCATTGATGATGACAACGTTCATCTTAACCTCATTTCTTTTTTAACATATCCAAACGTTCCAGTGCATACCTGGATTCATCCACCTTCAACTGTACGATCTTTTGATATGTTACCTTGGCCCCTTCCCAGTCCTTGCGGTCTTCAAATATCTTGGCCACCCTTAGATATGCTTTAACAACCCAAGTCGTTTGATCCGGGAATTGTACTGGAATTTTTAGATAAAAGTCGACCGCTTCATCAATCCTCGACAGTGCTTCGTAAGCATCGGCTAGACTAAAAAGCAATTCAACATTCGTCGCCATGGATTTACCCTGTTCGCACTTAAGCGCTTTTTCATACACAGAGATCTCCTGCTCATAATTTTGTGCATCCCGATAAAGTTGAGCCATCTTTAAATAGGCATCTCTCGCGTAATCTGGACTTGTTTGAGCGATGCTGGTGTAAGCATTGATCGCTTTTTGCGGGTCAAATTCTTTAGATAAAATCCCAGCGATCGCCAGCTTCACTTTTGATGCAAGCGCAGAATCCACCTCGCTGACCAATTTATATTGAGCAAGCGCCTCATCCAAAGCCCCTTGAACCTCAAAAGCCTGCCCAAGCTCATAATTCACCTGGTCCTGCCGCGTCTGATCCAGGCCCTTTTCCAACAAGGCCCGGTAATAATCCACCGCCTGGGCATATTGAAAATTCTTCATGGCATCTTGAGCCAACCACAACAAGGCCTCCTGCTCAACTTCCGTCTTTGGATATTTGAAAACGATCAACTTGAAACGTTTAATGGCTTCTTTGACCTGACCCGCTTCAAACTGGCATTTCGCGATCCCGATATCAGAATTCTTCGCAACTGCTTCATCATCTGGATAAAGCCGCAGGATCTTCTGGAATATCTTTAGAGCTTCATCACATTGCTTCTGGTTTAAATAAGACAATGCCAAAATATAATTTGCCTCTGGAGCAAAATCACTTGGATGCGTCAATCCTTTTAGAAAAGTATCCATGAACTGTGCCGCCTTTGGCCAGTTATTGTTCTTGAATTGGATGACACCGAAATAGTAATTCAAGTCCTCTAAATACTTGCTGTTGGGGAACTTATTCTTTAGCACATCGAACGCTGCTTGTGCTGAATCAAACTTTTCTGCTTTTAAGAATGCAACCCCCAATCGATATTGAATATAATCATCCACCCCATTTGTCCGGGACTCCCTAATAACTTGCTCATAGATCCCCACCGCTTCATTGAATCTGCCTGACTCCTGATAGGCATCCGCCATCTGTATCAAAGCATTATTCCTAGTCGCCTCATGAGTAGAATGTTCAAACACATTCCCAAAACAACGCACTCCCGCAGCTACATCGCCCAATTTGATCAAAACCCAGCCAAGTCCAAAATTAGCTTTCTCTCCCAGCGATTCTTCATTGCGTGGAAGATGATCAATGATAAATTGAAAATCCTCCTTTGCTTCGTTTAGCTTCTTGGATTCAAAGAGCGCATTACCACGCCCCAAATAGGCCTCTAACTTATAACTCCCGCCGGGAAAATTCTTAATAAGGTCGTTATATGCATTGATCGCCGCATCCATATCTCCTTTTTCAAAATACATTTGCCCTAATGCCAACAAAATATTCTCTGTTGATAAATTCCTGGAACGGGCCATATCCAGCGCTTCTTTACTAAATTTCTGAGCTTGATCATACATCTTACGTTTGATCGCGCTCCAGATCTTCCCCACATTGGCAGCATGACAAGAAGCAGGGTCCTGCAAAAGCATTTTTGCCGCTTGTTCGTAATAATCCATGGCGCGGGGATAATCTTCCATATAATAATATGCATCGGCTGCATTCAAACGCACCTGCCCCAATCTTGCGCTCTGTGGATAAGATTGGGCAAATGCTTCAAAAGTCTTTACAGCTGAAGCAAAATCCCCAAGGTTAAAATCACACTCGCCAGATTTCTCTACGGCATCCTCGCTTAATTGATGCTTGGGGAACTGGGTTGTTAATCTGATAAAGATGTCTTTAGCCTTAAGATATTCCTTCTGGTCAAATAATGACCATCCCCATGAATACAGTGCCTGCGGAACATAAACGGAAGAAGAGAATTCTTTTAACAACTCCTGGTAATTAACCTGCGCCTTGCTGTAATCACCCAGCTTCAATTGTGTTTCTGCTGTCCAGAACAAGATCTGGTCCCTGTTCTCGTTTGACGTGTTGAGCTGTTCAAACAAAGCAACAGCTTTACTGTAATCATTTTTAAAGAAATAACATTGTCCCAACAGCAGCTTAGCCTGATTGATCTTGGGGTCCTGGGGATAAGCCGGGATGAATTCTTCCAAGTACTTGATCGCAACATCATGAAAACCGTCATCAAACGCCCTCTGAGCAGTCGTGATCAATTCCTGGGGGTCATTCTGCGCATGGGAATATCCGCATACCCAAAGTGCGATCAGAAGCGAAAGAAATATCTTGGGGATCATTTTTCCATAAACCTTTTTAGGTACTGTCCTGTATAGGAATGCTTTGCCATGGCTACTTCTTCCGGCGTCCCTGTTGCGATCACTTGTCCGCCGCGATCACCTCCGTCAGGCCCCAGATCAATGATGTGATCAGCAGATTTAACTATATCCAGATTATGCTCAATGACAAGGACGGTATTACCCCGTTCGACAAGACGCATGAGCACCTGTAGCAATTTATCCACATCGGCAAAATGCAATCCAGTAGTAGGTTCATCTAAAATATAAAATGTTCTACCTGTTGAGGGTTTGCATAATTCACTGGCCAACTTAACCCGCTGCGCCTCCCCACCGGACAATGTTGTCGCCGACTGCCCCAAACAAATATACCCCAGACCAACATCGGTTAAGGTTTGCAGCACATTCTTGATCCTGGGAATGCTGTCAAAAACATCCAGCGCTTCTTCAACCGACAAAGCCAATATCTGGGCGATATTCTTCCCCTTAAATTCCACTTCTAAGGTCTGATCAGTAAAACGTTTACCATGGCATACTTCACATTCCACATAAACATCCGGCAAGAAATGCATTTCGATCTTCTTGATCCCATCGCCCCCGCAGGCTTCGCAGCGCCCCCCCTTAACATTAAAACTAAAACGTCCCGGCTTATACCCGCGCATCTTAGATTGAGGCAGCTGGGCAAAAATATCCCGAATATCACTAAAAACACCCGTATAGGTCGCCGGATTTGAGCGAGGTGTCCTTCCTATAGGCGATTGATCAACCACGATCACCTTATCTATATGTTGCACGCCTTCGATCTTCTTATGCGCTCCTGGACAGACCTTGGCATTCATCACTTTCTTTAATAAAGCTTTATATAGAACATCTTCAACTAATGTGGATTTTCCTGAACCAGAGACACCAGTAATGCACGTGAATGTGCCAAGGGGGATGTCTACAGAAATATCTTTCAGGTTATGCTCGCTGGCTTTGATGATCTTTAAGTACTGTCCTCCAAGTGCTGATCGCCGCTTCTGAGGGACCGGGATTCTATAAGCGCCGCTTAAATACTGCCCCGTCAGTGATGTTTTACATTTTAACAATCCTGTTACATCTCCAGCGTAAATAATATGACCTCCATGCTCGCCGGCCCCCGGGCCAAGATCAACCACATAGTCTGCCCTACGGATCGTATCTTCATCATGTTCAACAACAACCAGCGTATTGCCCAGATCCCTTAATGCGTGCAACGTTGATAGTAGCCGATCATTATCGCGCTGATGTAGGCCAATACTGGGTTCATCCAAGACATATATAACACCCACAAGTCCGGACCCAACCTGCGTGGCCAACCGGATACGCTCGGCCTCGCCCCCTGACAAGGTTGAACTTCGACGATCCAGCGACAAATAATCAAGCCCCACGTTGATGCAGAACTCAAGCCTTCTATTTATTTCTTTTAATATTTCCGCACTGATGGTTCTTTTATCTTTGGACAGGACTAAACCATCAAAAAAATGCTTGCACTCCTTAATGGAGAATCCGACCACCTCCGCCATATTCTTCCCGCCTACAGTGACCGCCAGAGACTCCTTTTTCAAACGATTCCCACCGCACATTGAGCATGAAGACTCCGACATATAGGTCGCGATCTCTTCTTTAAGCCAATCACTGTCGGTTTCCTGGAACAAACGCTCCAAATATTTCACAACACCTTCAAAAGTCCGGCCCCAGATCACATCCTCTGAACCATAGAGCACCACATCCTTAAACTTTTTCTCCAGGTCTTTATAAGGCAACCGCTGGTCAATCTTATAGATCCGTGATATTTCTCTTAATACGGCCCGGTAATACATCATGTATCCGCCCTGCCCCTTTTTCCAAGGGACTATTGCCGTCGTCCAGGGCTTACCATCATCAGGTATTAACGATTCCGGATCAATCTCCATCGTCGTCCCAAGCCCATTACATGAAGGGCATGCGCCATAGGGTGAATTAAAAGAAAAAATCCTCGGTTCGATCTCGCTTAGTGAAGTACCGCAGTCAATGCAGGCATATTTCTCACTAAAAGTTTTATCAGCAGCCGCCCCGTTAAAATCAACAATAACGATCCCCTCACCGACCTTAAGTGCTGTTTCAACAGAATCAAACAAACGCTTGCGGATATCCGACCTTATGCTCAAGCGGTCTACCACCGCTTCGATATGGTGGACTTTATATTTATCAAGCTTGATATCACCCGAAGCTTCCATGACTTGCCCATCCACCCGCAGTCTGGCAAAACCAGCTTTAGCCACTTGGGCCCCGATCCCCCGGTATTCTCCTTTACGTCCCCGGACCATGGGTGCCAGCAAATTGATCTTTGTTCCTTCCGGCATAGCCAGGATATGAGCTACGATCTCCTGAGCACTTTGTTGCTCAATGACCTTTCCGCACTGGTAGCAATGCGGCGTGCCAACCCTGGCATATAACAAACGCAGATAATCGTATATCTCTGTCTGGGTCGCCACCGTTGAACGTGGATTACGGCTGACTGTTTTTTGTTCTATGGAAATCGTCGGGGAAAGCCCCTCTATGTGCTCCACATGTGGCTTTTGCATTTGATCCAGGAATTGACGCGCATAGGCTGAAAGGCTTTCAACATACCGGCGCTGACCTTCCGCATAGATCGTATCAAAGGCTAAGGAAGATTTTCCAGACCCGCTTAGCCCGGTAACAACAACAAATTGATCCCGGGGAATACTTAGATCAATATTTTTGAGATTATGTTCTTTAGCGCCGCGGATAATAATGGCATCGGATCGATTCATAAGGGGTCATTATATACGAAAAAAGCAACCCCTGTAGAAAAATTACAGGGGTTGCATATTAATACAGACGCCGATTATTTACGTTTGGCTGTCTTTTTTGCAGGCTTTTTAGCAGCTTTTTTTGCTTTTTTCTTTGTGCCACCGCGGACCATCTTTGCAGCCGCAATATCGCCTTGTTTATCAATGAAATATAAGTAACCTTCTTCTCTCTTAATACCTACTTTAGCGACTTTCTTAGGGGAGCCGCCTTTTTTATCACCGCGGGCCATTTTCGCCGCAGAGATATCACCTTGTTTGTCTACGAAGTACAAGTAACCTTTTTCCTTCTTGACGCCGACCTTAGCGACTTTTTTAGCTGCCATACGTGTGTCCTTTCTGTTGGTGGTTAAGAATCAGGTGCCGATCTTCACACCCTGAAAATATTGCTTCAATGTCACGATCGCTGATAATACTGCCAGATAACTTGTTTTTGGATTATCCGGACAGACCACATTTTCTGTTTTTGTCAGAATTCTCCCAAATTCACCCTGCACTTCGATCTCGTGAGAGTTGACTTTATATTCTGGTGATGTGCTGATCCGGATGCGTAATTTATCCTTACATCCGGATGCCAAAGCAATCGTCGCTGCCACGTTGATGTTCTGCGGAAAACAATGTACAGCCTCTTTTACGTTCCCGTCAAATAAAATTGTTTCTTTTTTTATTTGAGACAAATTTATCCGTCGAGCCTGAACATAGGCATTATCGGCAAAACCATAAATGGGTTTACGCGTGGTTAAAATGATCTGGCGGATCTTGCCTAAAGCGGCGGCCTTGATCGCATCGATCCCAGCGATCGCTCCCGACGGTATTAACAGCAAAGCCCCCTGCTTATGAGCCAATTTAATGATCGCGTCACTTTCGATGAATTTCCCAACACTCATCACCAACACGTCTTTTTTTGCCAGTAATGCCTGACGGACAAGTAAATATGTATCCGGGGCATTAACTGCTTCGACAATGATGTCAGAAGCAGTCAATAATTCACGATAAGTATTTTTGACAATATTCTTGGAAGAAAAATGCTTGGCAAGATTCTCAGATTTAACAGGATTAATATCAAACAATGCGGTTACAACAGCATCCTGATCGCAATCTGTTTTAATACTACGGGCTATTCTTGAGCCAATAGCCCCGCATCCTAATATCCCAACCCTAATCTTTGATCGTTTTTGAGTCATTAATTTTTACAACGGCATTATCAATCAAACGGGTTTTCCCAAAATACACAGCTAAAGCGATCAATACTTTCCCTGAAACCTTATTCATTCGGGAAAGGTCCAAAGCGTTGACACATGCGACGTACTGGATATTGGCTAACGGATACTTCGTGATCATATTACGCATTCCTGCGATAAGACGATCAACCCTGCGCTCACCCTGTTTGATCCTTTTTTTTGCCGCTTCCAGAGCCTCATTCAAACAAACTGCTTGTTTCCGCTGCTCAGCACTTAGAAATACGTTCCTGCTGCTTAGTGCTAATCCGTCTTTTTCCCTGACTGTTTTGGAAACAATTATCCTGACTGGAAAATCAAGGTCCAAAACCATTTTCTTGAGCACCACAACCTGCTGCGCGTCTTTGGCTCCCAGGAACATCACATCCGGTCTGACAATATTTAACAATTTCGCCACAATGGTGGCCACGCCTTGAAAATGTCCGGGCCGGTAAGCGCCACAAAGAACACCGGATATTTGTTTTACGTCGATGTATGTCAAATAACCGCTTGGATAAATTTCATTATCCGTCGCAGCAAAGACAATGTCAACATTTTCTTTTCTTGCCAGCGACGAGTCACGCTTTAAGTCCCGAGGATACCGGCTTAGGTCTTCCCTGGCTCCAAACTGTGCAGGATTGACATAAATACTGACAACACAGACATCACAAGATCTTTTCGCTTCCCGCATCAATTGCAGATGCCCCTGGTGAAAATACCCCATCGTCGGGACAAAAGCTACCGACTTTCCTTGTTCCCGCAAGGTTCGCAGTGTTCTCTGAAGGGTTTTTATTGAATGAATGACGCGCATAACTCTGGTTCAATCTCTGCTAATGGGCGCATGACAAAATCCCTGCTGAACATGCGCGGATGAGGGATCATAAGGTTTTTAGTGACTAATTTAATATCATCAAAAAGAAGAATATCAATATCGATCACCCTGGGCCCGTTTTTGATCTTACGTAAGCGTCCTAAACGTTTTTCGATCAAAGAAAGATTTAAAAAAAGATCCTCCAACAAGAGGTCGGTTTGAACCTTTAGAACACAGTTTAGATAATTTCCTTGAGGTGGGCCGCCAACTGGAGCCGTTTCAATAACAGTGGATGATTTAAGTAGAACGATGCCGGCCTTCTCCATTAATTCAACCGCCCTGTTGAGGAAATATTGCCTATCCCCCAGATTAGAGCCAAGGCTTAAAAAAGCAACTGACATAGACGGTTAGAGGATCTTCGCTAATCGGGCAACCGCCTGATTGATCCTATCGACAGAGATCGTCAGCGCCATGCGCACATACCCTTCACCCGCTTTACCAAATCCAACGCCAGGCGTCACGACTATGTCGGCCTGATCGAGGAATGCTTTGGCGCATTCCATTGAATCGGTGAACTTGGATGGTATTTTTGCCCACACATAAAATGCCGCTTTTGGCGGGTCGATCTTCCAACCAATAGACCGCAGACCATTGATCAAGGCATCACGACGGGTCTGGTATTCGACACGCATATCTTCGATCTCCAGCGGATCCATGTTCAATGCCGCAATGCCGGCATGCTGTATCGCGTTAAAAACCCCTGAATCGCAATTTGATTTCACTTTAGCCAAAGCCGCAAGCAAGGTAGGATTGCCGCAGGCCCAGCCCAAGCGCCAACCGGTCATATAATAAGTTTTAGAAAAAGAATGGAATTCGATAGCAATATCTTTTGCCCCATCAACCTCTAATATACTGGGAGGCTTGATGCCGTCATAGTACACTTCAGAATAAGCCAAATCTGAAATGATGATGATCCCCTTGGCCTTGCATACAGCGACAAGGTCTTGATAGAATTTCTTGTCGGCGACAGCAGAAGTGGGATTATTCGGGTAGCAGACAAAGATCGCTTTGACACCTTTTAATTCTGCTATATCTTCAATACGTGGCAGAAAACCATTGCCATGTTTTAACGGCAAATACTGGATCTTACCGCCCGCAAATGTCACCGCGGCTTGATAGGCTGGGTAAGCAGGTTCGGTCAGAACGACTTTGTCGCCGGGATTAATGATCCCTAAAGGTAAATGAGCAATACCTTCCTTGGACCCGATCAAAGGGTAAATCTCAGTCGATGGGTCTAGATCAACGGAGAATCTGCCTTTAAACCATTTGGCGATCTCAACCCTTAATTGAGGAACACCAGCATCAAACGGATAGTGATGATTATTAACATCTTGAATCGCTTTCGCCATCGCATCAATGATCGGCTGATGGGTACGCTGATCAGGATCACCTACTCCTAAATTGATGACATCACGGCCTTGAGCCAACGCTGCTCGCTTGGCTTTATCGATCTCAACGAATAAATACGGCGGCAATGATTTTAAACGATCGGAAAATTCAATTGTGAATGCAGTGTCAGCTGACATATTCAATACCCTTTCAATTTAACCCCAGAACATCCTGCATGGAATAAAGCCCCTTGGTCTTCTTGCTTAGGAATTTTGCCGCCACCAGTGATCCCTGAGCGAAAATATCCCTTGTTTTGGCGTGATGATGCAGCGCGATCAGATCAACGTCGCTCTCGAAAGTGATGGTATGATCACCGATCACCTCACCTTCTCTTAAAGATTCAACATTCTTTACCTTAGAACGTGAAGACTTCTCAGCGATCTCCGCCATGGTCTTTGCTGTTCCCGACGGAGCGTCTTTTTTATGGACATGATGCGTTTCCGTCAGACGTATCGTATAATCTTTTCCCGTGATTTTCGCCGCCTTGGAGATCAAGGCAAAAACAAGATTAACACCAACAGACATATTGGAAGAGAAAACGATCGCGATCTTGGAAGATGCTTTTTTGATCAATGCGATCTGTGACTTGGTCAATCCGGTTGTCCCAATGACCATATTAACGCCGTATTTCTGACACATCTTCAAATGCTCGATCGTTGCTTCCGGAGATGTGAACTCGATCAACACCTTGCTGCCCTTTAACGCTGCAGGATCAAAGTTCACCGGGATCTGATGGGACATTAAAGGAACATCTGGTCTGTCCTTATTCTCCAACAGCGCTGAGATCTTAAAAGCCTTATCCGCTAACGCGAGCGCGGTGATCCGCTGCCCCATTCTCCCCTGACATCCAGATACAGCTAACTTGATCATATGATCATCCTTTGATTTTGATCCCGTAATCTTTTAACGCCTGTTTTAATTTTGCCAGATTCGCATCTTCCATTGAGCACATCGGAAGACGCAGATCCGATTGACAATACCCCATCAAGGCAACCGCCGTTTTAACAGGGATCGGATTTGTTTCTATGAATAATGCCCTGATCAACGGCATCAGCTTCAAATTAATGCTCCTAGCTTTTGGTAAATCCCCGTTTTCGAAAGCCGCGATCATCGCCACAATATCTTTTGGAACAATATTCGCTGCCACCGAGATAACGCCCGTTCCGCCGATGGCCATGATCGGTAACGTTAAGGCATCATCACCGGATAAAAGGGTAAAATTCTTTGGACACAATTCTTTGATGCGCAGCATCTGTTCCAAAGACCCGGAAGCTTCTTTAACACCTACGATATTTTTGCAATCAGAGGCCAGCTTGGCCATCAATTCAGGCTCAATATTCTTTGCCGTCCTTCCCGCGATATTGTACAAGATCACAGGTATGTTGGCTGACTCAGCAACAGCTTTAAAATGAAGATACAAACCCTTATTGGTCGGCTTATTATAATAGGGAGTAACAACTAGAACAGCGTCAGCTTTAGCTTTTGCCGCATGTTTGGTATACATGACCGCTTCAGCGGTAGAATTTGAACCAGTGCCGGCAATGACCGGTATACGGTTCCTAACGGCTTCAACACAAACTTCAACAACGCGGGCATGCTCATCAGCAGAAAGCGTTGGTGATTCACCCGTTGTTCCGCAAGGCACGATCCCGTTAGTCCCAGACTTAATCTGCCATTCGACAAGCGCCTTATACGCGGCCTCATCCAAGCCATTACCTTTAAAGGGGGTCACTAACGCTACGATGGAACCATTGAACATTTGTACGCTCTCCTGATGATTGTCCCCCTTTGGAATGGGGCTTGCTACTGGTCGTAATAATATTCGCCAGTGGCTATTGTTTTTGCCGAACCGTATAACCAGACATTATCGATAAGCCCGTCCTTATGCAGATCAAACGCGACTTCAAGAACTTCCTTGCTTGATGTCAACACTTTAATGGCCGCGTTTTTTCTTTCTTTGACCCCTGGATTAAGCTGCATAAAAGAAACTAACGCCGCAGCTACTGATCCCGTACCACACGCCAATGTTTCAGCTTCAACACCCCGTTCATATGTCCGCACAGCGACCATGCCGTTCTGTCCTTTACCGCCGGCTTTCGATGCCGGTTCAACAAAATTCACATTCGTCCCGCGAGGCGCAAAACGCTGATGGTTACGGATCAGCTTGCCTAAGGCGTTGACATCCACCTCCTGTAAACCTTCCACAAACACAATCACATGAGGCACTCCCGTATCAATATAGTGAACGGTCATGGCTTTTCCGCCAACCTTGATCTCAATGTTTGGCTCGTAATCTTTGGGATTGGACAAACGCACAGTCGCCTCTTCGCCTTTGGCTTCCGCCAATATTTCACCAGCGAGCGTTTCCATACCAAAAAATTTTTTAGCAGGGTGATGCCTGGAAACAATATAGGCCGCCATGCAGCGAGCGCCATTACCGCACATTTCCGCCTCGGAACCATCCGCATTAATGATCCGCATGCGGTAATCGCTGACCTTGGATCTCTCCAGGACCAATACTCCGTCCGCCCCAAGCCCCATCTGCCTATTGCATGCCGTCCTGGCAAAAGCTGGGTAATCTAATTTAGAGTTCGGTTCGATCACAATAAAATCATTACCGGCACCGACCATTTTGACAAAAGGTATCTTGCTCATATTATTTTAAAAAAGTAGGGATCCTCTCACCTTTGACCAGATCAGAAAAAGTTTCACGTGCTTTAACAACTTCAAAACGACCACCCTTGACCATCACTTCCGGCACCCGGCCGCGCACATTATAATTACTAGACATCACGTAGCCATAGGCCCCAGCACTCATGATCGCTAAAAGATCATCCGATTTGACTTTAGGCAGCACGCGGTCATGAGCAAAAAAATCACCGCTTTCACAAATGGGCCCTACCACATCGACCTTGACCTTTGGTCCTTTTACCGTCTTCACAGGAACGATCTCGTGGTAGGCATCATAGAGCATCGGACGGATCAGATCATTCATCCCGCCATCAACAATAACAAATCGCTTAACACCATTGTCTTTAACATACAAAACCTTGGTCACAAAAACACCCGCATTACCGACAATGAAACGGCCAGGCTCCATAATGATCTTTAATCCAGTCTTCGCCAGCAGCGGAACCACCTTGCCGGCATAATCCGCAGCGCTTTGCGGCTTCTCATCTTTATAAATGATCCCCAAACCGCCGCCAATATCCAAGTATTGAATATCAACGCCGCCCGCTCTCAACTCATCAATGAATTTGATCACTTTTTTGATCGCATCCACAAATGGAGCGCCGGAAGTTATCTGAGAACCGATATGAATATGAACCCCATTGATATCCAGGCACGGATAAGACTTTCGGTCCTTAAAGATCAACTTCGAGGTCCGAAGATCGATACCGAATTTTTTCTTTAATGACCCTGTTGTGATATATTCATGCGTCGGTGCCGGGACATCCGGATTGATGCGCAGCGCCACACGCGCCCGTGTTCTCATTTTTTTGGCCACCGCATTGATCCTCTCCAGCTCAGGTCTGGATTCGACATTAAAGAACAGAATACCTGTCTTTAAAGCCAGAGCGATCTCGTCGTCAGTCTTTCCGACGGAAGCAAATACGATCTTTTTAGGATCAGCCTTGACCAGCATGGCCTTTTGTAATTCACCTCCAGAGACGATATCAATACCCGCCCCCAGATCGACAAGACTCTTCATGATCGCCAGATTCCCATTGGCTTTCATGGCATAACAGATCGTTGGGTTCAATGGTGCAAAAGCTTTCTGGATCTTTAAAAAATGTTCCGTGAGCGTTTTGTAGCTATACACATAGAACGGCGTACCCACCTTTGCCGCGATCGACGAGAGTCGCACATTCTCACAATATAATTGGCCATCTTTGAAATGAAAATCATGCATTTAATCTTTTACTCCATGCCGCCAGCTGTTTAGCAACCAAACTCGGATTTGTTGAGCCGTAAGAAGTTTTAATTGTAACAGACATTTGGGGATTGAAAAGTTTTTTTACATCCTCGCTAAAACTGGGTGAATACACTTTAAGCTCATTAAGCGTCAATGCGCTTAACAAACGTCCATTATCTAAACATTCTTTGACCATGCGGCCCAGAATATCGTGAGCTTCACGATACGAAACCCCCTTTTTGATCAAATAATCCATGACATCCACACAAAAGAAGCTCTCATCACCAGTACGTAGCTTTAAATTCTTTTCCTTGACCTTAAGTGTTGAAAAAAGTTTTGCCAGTACCTTCAACGCATTAAGCGTTGTCTCTATACTATCGAACAGCGGCGGCTTATCCAGCTGCAGATCCCGATTATAGGTTAACGGCAATCCTTTCTGGAGTGTTAAGATCATATTCGAATGCGCGATCAAACGCGAACTTGTCCCCCGTAGCAATTCCAGCACATCAGGATTTTTCTTGTGAGGCATGATCGATGAGCCCGTGCACATGGACGCATCAATATCAACAAAATCAAATTCTTTCGTTGCCCACAAGATCAAGTCTTCACTGATCCTCGATATATGAACAGCATTCATGGCGCAATCGAAAATGATCTCCGCGATAAAATCCCTGGAACTGACAACATCCATGCTATTGGCAGAGACATTGTTAAAACCCAGCGATCGGGCAACATTTTGTCGATCGATCTTAAGCGAGGTGCCCGACAGTGCGCAGCTGCCCAAGGGTAATTCATTTAAACGCATGAAGGCATCCTGCAAGCGGGTTTTATCCCTCTCAAGCATTTCCACATACGCCAGCATATGGTGTGCCATTAGAACCACTTGTGCCCCCTGAAGATGCGTATAGGCGGGGATAATGACAGTTTGATTGCGCTTGGCAAAACCAACGATAGCGCCTTGAAGCAAAGCGATCGCAGTAACGATCTTGTCTATATGGTCCATGCAGTACAACTTCACATCAAGCACGACCTGATCATTCCGGGATCGCGCCGTATGTAACTTATCTGCGGCAGGACCGATCAACTTCTTCAAAGAGTTTTGGATATTCGTATGAACATCTTCATCCTTGGGATCATATTTGAACTTTCCTGACTCAACCAGGTTCAATATTTTCTTAAGCCCCGACACGATCTTCTGGGCATCCTGTTTGGGGATCACCGCCTGTTTTGCCAGCATCTGCGCATGGGCGATCGATCCAATACAGTCATACCTGGCCAGACGATAGTCATAGCTGATGCTAAACGTCAGTGAATCCGCTAACACATCGCTACCGGAGGAAAATCTAGCTCCCCATAATTTGCTCATAGCTCTCCTTTAATAAGGCATGCCCCAAATACGGATAAACCCTTCGGACAACTTTGGATCAAAGATATCTTTATCCCCGTAAGTCGCCAACTCTTCCTTATAACGGGAGAATGGGGATTTACGGCCGACAACATGGCAATTACCTTTGAATAATTTCAAACGCACAACACCACTGACACGTTCCTGTGTCTTATTGATATACGCATCCAGTTGCTGTTTAAGCGGTGTTTCCCAAAGACCGTAATACGTCAACTCCGCGTAGCGCGGCGAGATCAATTCTTTATAGTGCAGCGTCTCACGGTCAAGCACCATCGCTTCAAGTTCTTTATGTGAAGTGATCAACAACGTGCCTGCTGGGTTCTCATAGATCTCACGCGATTTGATGCCCACCAATCGATTCTCGACCATGTCCACGCGTCCGACCCCATTGCGGCCGCCGATCTCATTTAATTTATTGATCAAATCAACAGGGATGTATGCTTTTCCATTGACCTTGACCGGTATGCCTTTGGCAAATTCGATCTCAACATATTCCGGCTTATTCGGACATTTCAATGGATTTTTGGTCATGTAATAGATCTCTTCCGGAGGCTCGACCCACGGGTCTTCCAGAACACCGCATTCGATCGAACGCCCGTACAAATTGATATCCGTCGAGTACGGGCTCTTCTTTGTAACATCAATCGGTATTTTGTGTTTCTGGGCATATTCTATTTCCTGCTCCCGCGTTTTAAATTCCCACGTGCGAAGCGGTGCCAATAATTCCAGATGCGGCGCCAAGATCTTTGCCGTCACTTCGAAACGAACCTGATCATTGCCTTTACCGGTACAGCCATGTGCGATCGCATTGGCTTTTTCTTTTTTCGCCACAGCAACCTGATGTTTAGCGATCAGCGGACGGGATAGTGCCGTTGCTAAAAAGTATTTCCCTTCATAGACCGCATTAGCTTTGATCGCTGGAAAAACATAGTCTTTCACGAATTCTTCCTTTAGGTCCATGATATAAACTTTCGAGGCCCCTGTTGCCAGCGCGCGTTTTTCGATCAACTTGAAATCACTGCCCTGTCCCACATCCGCCATGAACGCGATCACTTCGTATCCCTTGTCTTTATACCAGCGGATCAAACATGATGTGTCTAAACCACCCGAGTAAGCCAGCACTACTTTTTTCATATTGTCCTCACTTTTATCATTAACGCATTAATTTTAAAAGCACCGCTTTTTGCGCGTGCAGACGATTTTCCGCCTGATCGAAGATCACTGAGTGTTCACCATCAATGACCCCTTCTGTCACTTCCAAACCTCGATGAGCCGGCAAACAGTGCATAAAAATATAATTTTTCGCCGCATGAGCGACAAGCTCTTCATTGATCTGATACCCTTTAAATTGCTTGATTCGTTTTGCTGTTTCTTTTTCCTGTCCCATACTGACCCAGACATCCGCATAGACCACCTGAGCACCCTTGACGGCTTGTTTGGCATCACGACCGCATTCAATATAGGCTCCATTGTCTTTAGCTATCTTTTGTACCTGCTCTAATATCAGTGGATCAGGGTCGTAGCCTTTAGGACCCGCAAAACGAACATTGATCCCCACTTTCGCACAAGCAATGATCAATGAATGAAAAACATTGTTCCCATCACCCACGTATGCCAAAGTCAACCCTTTGAACTTGCCAAAACGCTCTTTGATCGTTTGGATGTCCGCCAGCGCTTGACAGGGATGATACAGATCACATAACGCATTAATGACCGGAACATCCGCGTGACGCGCTAAATCGACGACATCTTGATGATCGAACACGCGAGCAACGATGCAATGAACATAGCGGGACAATGTTTTAGCCACATCGTAGGTACTCTCCCGTTTACCCAAACTGATCTCATCTGGTCCTAAATATAAAGAATGCCCGCCTAGTTCATGGACGCCGACCGCAAAAGAAACTCTTGTCCGGTTAGATGGTTTCTGGAAAATGAGCGCAACACTTTTACCCTTGAGATCCGAACGGACTTTCCCCCGATGCTTTTTTAGCTGATCCGCTAACGCAACAAGCTTGATCACATCTTGGGACGAATATTCCAACATGCTGATAAAATTATTTTTCATTATTTCCTACCGTTTCCAGGGCTTTATCCAGGATAAAGACCGCTTTATCGATCTGCCTTTTGGTCACATTAAGAGCGGGCATGATACGCAAAACAGTGTTGTGTGTGCAATTAATGATCAATCCCCGATCCAAACACTCTTTGAAAACACCGGCCCCCTCATTCTTTAGTTCAACTCCGATCATCAAACCCAGTCCGCGGACCTGCTTGATGTTTTTATGCGTCTGCTTCAACACTTCCAGCTTCTTTATTAAATAAGCGCTCTGATTCTTCACGTTTGCCAAGATCTTATCCTCAGCGATCGCTTTAATAACACCCAATGCGGCTTTAGTGACTAGTGGACTTCCAGCAAAAGTTGAACCATGCATGCCCGGTTTAAAAGTATCCGCCAATTCTTTTTTGACCAGCATCGCGCCAATAGGGAGCCCCCCACCCAATGCTTTCGCCACCGTCATCACGTCAGGTACGATCCCATAGTGTTCATAACAGAACATTTTTCCCGTGCGCGCCATCCCCGTCTGCACCTCATCAATGATCAAAAGGATCTTCTTAGCATCACATATCCTGCGGATCTCTTGAACATATTCTTTTTGTGCGATATTAATACCGCCCTCTCCCTGGATCAATTCGATCATGATCGACGCTGTCGCCGGAGTTATCGCTTGCTTGATCGCCTCAATATCATTAAAAGGAACATATTTAAAACCAGCGACCAACGGCAAAAAAGGCTTTTGATATTTTTCCTGAGCCGTCGCGCTTAATGCCCCCATGGTACGGCCATGGAAGGCGTTAAATGTCGTGATGATCTCAATCTTGGAGCCCTGCCCCCAAGCCCTGGCAAACTTTATCGCTGCCTCATTCGCTTCCGCACCACTATTACAGAAAAATATTTTGGAAGCGAACGCAATGCGGTTTAATTCCCTCGCAAGTTTCGCTTGATGCGGATTATAGAAATTGTTAGGGATATGGATCAGCTTACCGATCTGTTCCCGGACAGCGCCCATGACTTTAGGATGACAATGTCCTAAATTGCTCACACCCCACCCAGGGAAAAAATCCAGATATTTCTTCCCTTGAATATCGGTTAGTATGGACCCTTTGCCCTTAAC
Organism: uncultured Planctomycetales bacterium; assembly: GCA_964520655.1. Taxonomy (GTDB): domain Bacteria; phylum Omnitrophota; class Gorgyraeia; order Zapsychrales; family Fredricksoniimonadaceae; genus JACQQW01. The sequence continues at coordinate 5,676 of CAZFNI010000018.1, read as the reverse complement.
AAAGACCAGCGGCTGGCGCGTGTATGTCGCCAGGATATTATCATTGTATGAATCAAAAATATCTTTGATTGTCATTTGATGATCTGTGTCCCCACACCTTGGTCCGTGAAGAATTCCAATAATAGCGCATGAGGCATTCGCGCATCAACGATGTGTGTCTTATGAACACCCCCGCCGTTTAACGCCTCAACACAGCTTCTCACCTTGGGGATCATACCCCCAGCTATCACGCCGCTTTTGATCAATTCATCAACTTCTTTAAGTGTCAATGTCGAAAATAATGTTTTAGGATCCTTCAGGTCCCGCATGACCCCCGGAACATCTGTCAACAGTACCAGTTTCTCGGCCTGCATGGAGTTGGCGATCGCGGCTGCCACTTCATCGGCATTGACATTATGCGGTTCCTTCTCTACCGTAACCCCCATTGGTGAGACAACGGTTATACGCCCCTCATCCAAATGACAATTAAGATCTTTTTTATTCACCGACGTAATGGTTCCGACAAATCCAAGGTCCTTATCCGCTTTTTTCTTTTTGACAAAAATGATATTTTCCTGCCCCTTTAACCCGGTAACATCACCTTTGTACGCCTTTATCTCCCTGACGATGCGCTCATTGAGTTTTTCAAGCTCTTCCCCAACGATCTTGAGTGTCGCCTGATCCGTAACCCTTATCCCGTTAACAAACTCAGACTTTAAGCCCTGTTCTTTCATGCGGGCACTGATATGGGGGCCTCCGCCATGGACGATAATGACCCTGATCCCGACATAACTTAAGAAAACAATATCCTGCAAGACTTGATGGCGTATCTTGTCGTCATCAAGGATACTGCCACCGTACTTTATGACAAAGATCTTCCTGCGGAACTCATGGATGTAGGGTATAGCTTCAATGAGAACTGATGCTTTCTTAACGATCGTTTCCACTAATTATACTCCCCATTGATCTTTACATATTCGTAAGATAGATCACATGTATAGACGGTTGCCTTGGCTTTGCCTAATTGCAGCTGGACCGAGATCTCAATATCTTTCTTATCAAAAGGACTAAATGATATTTTCATCGTGTTCTCATTGATCCCAGGAATACCTAGACTGCCGACCGCAGCTCCAACGCGTCCCCAATTAGGATTACTACCAAATGCCGCAGTTTTGACCAGCATGGAGTTTGCGATCGACTTAGCGATCTTTTTTGCCTGGACATCGTTTGCCGCACCAGCAACATCGATCGTAATAAACTTAGTTGCCCCTTCGCCATCGAGAACGATTTTTTTCGCAAGATCCCTGCAGACAATGATCAAAGCCTCAACAAATTTCTTATAGTCTGCCCCTACAACAGAGATCTTCTTATTACCTGCTAAACCATTAGCCTGAAGCGTCACCATGTCATTGGTACTCATGCATCCATCAACCGTAATGCTGTTGAACGATTTATCAGTGGCTTCTTTCAATGCTTTTTTAAGCAAAGGCAGACTGATCGAAGCATCCGTCGTGATAAAACCCAGCATGGTAGCCATATTCGGCTCGATCATCCCAGAACCTTTAGCACACCCACCGATCGTGACGGATTTAGACCCGATCTTAAAACTCACCGCGATCTCTTTGAGCTTAAGATCTGTGGTCATGATGGCCGTGGCGAATTTGTCCCCGTATTTCAACGACAGGCCACTGACAAGAGTATTGGCTGATTCAGAAATCTTGTTAAATGGCAGCTGTTTACCAATGATCCCTGTTGATGTCACCAGGACCTGTTCCTTTTTGATCCCCAGCAAATCCGCGATCAGAACCGTTGATTCCTGAGCATACTTCAACCCAAACGCACCTGTATAGCAATTTGCATTACCGGAGTTAACCAAGACAGCCCGAGAGACACCGCACTGGATATGTTTCATGCTGACGAGTAACGGGGCTGCTTTGATGGAATTAACGGTAAAGACCCCAGTGGTCACTGCCGGGACTTCAGAGACGATCAACCCCAGATCCGGCTTACCGGAACGTTTAATGCCAGCTGAAATACCGTTGGCTAAAAATCCTTTGGGAGCGCAAACGCCGCCTGCAATTATTTTCATATTAGCCCCTCAATCTCATTCTGATCGAACATGATGTTCATATTCTGCACAGCCTGTCCAGCTGCACCTTTGACCAAATTATCGATCACCGACGTTACAACCACCATTTTGCCATCGCTGGAAACCATCAATCCAATATCACAGAAATTCGTATATGCCGTATTCTTGATCTCCGGCTGAGTACCCACTGGATGAATTCGCACAAAGGGTTCTGCTTTATAGAATTTCTTATATAACCCGTGAACCTTGCTTAACTCAACCGGACTTGTTAACTGGACATACATTGTATTCAATATCCCCCGGTTGATCGGAAGTAAATGCGCAACAAAATGCGCGTGAGTCTTCCGGCCGGCAAGAGCAGTTAACGTCTGGTCGATCTCAGGGCTGTGCTGATGGCAGAGAACTTTATAGGCTTTAAAGTTCTCATTGACTTCAGCACTTAACAACCCCACCGATGCCTTCCGCCCCGCCCCTGAAACACCAGATTTTGCGTCAATGACAATTGACACAATGTCTTTACGCGCAGCAGCCAACGGCGCTAGTCCCAATACTGAAGCCGTAGGGTAACATCCGGGATTAGCAATAAATGAGGCTTTCTCGATCCTGGTACGATACAGTTCAGGCAGTCCATAAACCGCTTTGGCAATGTTCTTAACATCCTTGTGCTTATGCCCGTACCATTTTGCATAAATGTCTGCATCCTTTAAACGATAGTCCGCGCTCAGATCGATGACCTTGATCTTTTTAGAAAGTAATTTTCCGGCTACTGACATAGATTCAGTATGCGGCAGCGCCAGGAACACGATATCGCAAAGCTTCGCAGCTTTTTCAAGAGCAAACTTCTCACAATTAAGTGTGGTGCGATTGAGGAACTCAGGATAAATATCACTGATCGCACCAGTGGTTTGATGTGCGGCGACGTAGGTAACGCGGACGCCATTGTGTTTAAGAAGAATAGACAGGACTTCTTTGCCCGTATAACCACTAACACCGACGATACCTGCTCGAATTTTTGTTTCTTTCATATCATTTTCCCCGACGTAAAAACAAAGGTTTATCATAAATAAAAAAGCCTATCTCGTCAATCTGAATTTGAAGGGAGATAGGCTCTTTTACTGCTATATATTTTATGAGATTAACGCTTAACCCATTGGAACTTGCGACGCGCCCCCTTCTGACCAGGTTTTTTTCTTTCCTTCATTCTATCATCTCTAGTTAAGCAGCTTGCTTTCTTCAAGACCGGCTTGGTGTTTGGATCACAAGCCAGAATAGCACGGGATAAACCCATTTTGAAAGCGCCTGCCTGGCCGGTTGAACCACCACCGGTTACGCGTACAGCAATATCAAATTTGTTCTCTAAATTGGTTAAACGCAATGGCTGCATGATCAGGATACGATCCGTCTCACGAGGAAAATAATCCGAAAATTCGCGTTTATTGACTGTGATCTTCCCTTCACCCGGGCTTAACACAACACGGGCAACAGATGATTTACGACGACCAGTACCTGCATATTTGACTACTTCTACCATCTAACTCTCCTATTTAACTTCCACAACAATGGGTTTTTGAGCAGCATGCGGATGAGAATCACCAGCATACACCTTTAATTTACCACCTTGCTTATATGCGAGCGCACCGCTTGGCAGCATGCGGGTGACAGCTAATTCCATGGCTTTTGCTGGACGTTTGGCCAGCATATCCCCTAACGCAACTTCCCGTTTCCCACCAGGGTAACCTGTGAAACGGCTATGGATCTTATCGGTCAATTTCTTGCCGGTTACACGTACTTTATCCGCATTAATAATGACAACGGTGTCACCGGTGTCTAAGAACGGGGTGTAAATACGCTTGTGTTTGCCGCGCAGGATGTGAGCAGCTTTTGCGGCAACACGACCCAAAACCTTGTCTTTCGCGTCGATCAAATAACAGTCTGTTTTAAGTTCAGCAACTTTCGGTAAAAATGTTTTCATAGTCCTAACCTTATGTTTAAATTGAAGATTCTAAAGTATACATTGTTCCTTACATTTGTCAATAATTTTTAATATTTAACTTCCTGCAAACACAAGCCATAGGCCGGTGCTGTGGCGGGCGCATTGGAGCGCTCTTTGCTCTTTAATATGTTAGACAGATCGGCTTGGCTGATCAGCCCCGCTCCCCGGCTTAATAAGCTCCCGACAATATTACGCACCATTTTGTATAAAAATCCGTCCGCCGTGACATCGATCAAGATCTTATCCCCTTTTCTCTGAATAACGATCTTTTTGATAGTACGGACCGTATCCTTTTCAGCTCTTAAAGGATCGTGGGCCTGGAACGCTTTAAAATCGTGACGGCCGCACAGGATCTTAGAAACATTTTGCATCACCTTGACATCTAAGGAATACGGATAAAAATAGGCATACCTTGTTTCAAAAACAGACCTTTGCTTGGCATTAAGGACAACATAACGATACGTCTTATTCTTGACAGAATACTGCGCATGAAAATCTTCACTGACTTCTTTTACATTTAAAACAGCAATATCCTGCGGAAGCCTGCTGTTTAGCGCCTTTAAGACCTCTACAGGTTTCATCCGAGTATCCGCATGAAAGTGGATCACCTGACCGCGAGCATGCACACCGCTGTCTGTCCGTCCTGACGCAATGACAGTCACTTTCTGCTTGAAAATAGTCTCACACGCTTTTGTGACCTCTGCCTGAACAGTCCTCTCCCCATTCTTCTGGATCTGCCAGCCGCAAAAGTCGGTACCGTCGTATTCAATGGTTAGTTTGAAATTGCGTGTCATAAATTTGATAGATCCGCGACCAAGAAAATTCTTTAAGATTTAATGCTGGATCAACATCGAGAAAGGTGTGTTGAACGCAGGTCGATATGAGAGCCAACCAGCGCAGGGTAGCTGGTTACGGCGAACAGTGAGACCGAAGTGAAACATACCCTTCTCGGTGTTGATCCTCATCTGCAAAAGATATTACTTTTTGCCTATAAGCTTTTCAGCGATCTGAACAGCGTTTAATGCGGCCCCTTTACGCAGATTATCGGCAACGACCCACATGTTCAAACCATTTGGAATAGAGATATCTTCACGGATACGACCCACAAAAGTTTCGTCTTTGCCGTCCGCGTTAATGGGCAATGGATAGGTCGATGACTTGATATCATCAACGACTTTCACGCCGGGCGCCTTGCTTAACAATTCCACGGCTTTGGCCCTGGTGATCTTCTTGGCTGTTTCAATATTGATCGATTCACTGTGGCTGTTAAAAACCGGAACACGCACGCAGGTCGCGGACACTTGAATACTGTCGTCATGCAACATTTTCTTTGTTTCGTTGACCATTTTCATTTCTTCTTTGGTGTAATGATTATCAACGAACACGTCGATCTGAGGGATCAAATTATGGGCGATCCTGTGCTGGAATTTCTTGACTTCCCTGCTTCCGCCGCTTTGGGCCCGCAACTCTTCCACAGCCTCAGCCCCAGCGCCGGACACCGCCTGATAGGTTGACACCACAATACGCTTGATCTTACCATAATCATGCAGCGGCTTTAAGGCCACCAGCATCTGGATTGTCGAGCAATTCGGGTTGGCAATGATCCCGCGTTGTT
>CAZFNI010000017.1:34782-39536 GCA_964520655.1 uncultured Planctomycetales bacterium | reverse complement strand
CCGCTAAACGGGATGATCACGGCTTTTTTTTGATATTTCATCAGCATGACCGCGCTATGATATGAGCCGGTGGTCACGCACACTTGGCTTTCACGGATCAACTCTTCATAATGATCGACCGCTTTAAACAGCGACACATTGTTGACTTTTTTCTGAACATTCAGGGATGCAAACAGCTGCCATTCCTGTTCTGTCGTCGATGGCCCAGCAACGATCGTGAAATGATACCCCTGACCCAATAGATCGCTGGCGCGGATCGCTTCCGCAATGATCTTAGGATAATAAGCTCCCCCTCCCCTGACCACAGCGACCCGGCATACATCATGGGCCAGATCTATCTTCGTCGATCCTTCCCGTGTTGCCAGATCTAACGTCTTTGCTTTCGCTAAGAGATACCCGGCAAATTCGATCTTACGCGCGTTCGTCTTGAAGAATTCTTTATATTGCTCTTTTTCATTGCCTTCGGGAAGGGAATCCTCGATCCGGTCTTTTTCCATCGACGGAGAAAGGATAATGATCTTATGATACAAAGCGCAGATCTTCTGCCTCCAGCCGCCGCCGCTTCCTGTCAGCAAAGGATAACCAGCCACCGCCCACAATTGCGTTCCTCGGGCCGCTGCTTTCACAAGCGCCGGCATCAATTCATGCCGGCTTTCTTCGCGGCCCAATGGGAAGAACTCGGTGATCAACACATCAGGGGATTCTTGATCGATGATGGTATCACAGGCCTTGGCGCGGGCAGGCGCCCGACCAGCCAGTTGGGCAAGCCCCCCTCGGAAAATACTGCGGTCAACGATCTTTTCAGGCAATTCATAAACCTTTCCCCAAGACGAAAGGTTGGCCAAAGGTTGGGGCACGCCGGCTTGAATGAAAAAGAGGTTCCCATTTGGGAACCTCTTTTTAAAAACCTCTGCGATGGCGATCACGCGGGATGTATGACCCAAACACTCATAATGGGAGAAATATATGCCCGCTTTCAAACTAATGCCGGCACTCATGAACCTCCCGGAATGGTGATCGGTGGAACAGCCCCTTGGGCGCTGCAAGCATTGAACATCTCAGTATTGACAATGTCAGCACAAATATTCTGTTTCATGACAGCACCGACCCATGCGCTGAAATCATTATTCTCCTCATCGATCGAGCGCTCCTTGCTTAGGATGCGGCATCCGGACATAGCGACGTACCAGTCTTTGTTCCAGCTAGAACCGTACGGCCCTACGAATTTCTTGATCGTATCCTGGCAGGCCTGTGAATCTCCCTTAATAGCCTGCATTAATGCGATGGAACGAACGATATCATCCTGGGTGGCAGAGGGGTCGGCCTGTAGTATAGCCTTAGCAGTCTCCAGGCTGTTCTTTGTATTATAAGCACAAATAGTCTCTGCGTGGATCTTTAAGATCTCCGAACCTGGATCAACGCATGCGCTCATGCTCTTGACTCCGGGCTGGTCACAAGCGGCAACATAACAACGCATTTTCAAGATCCTTTTGCATAGTTTGTCCTTTGCGCAGGCTTCTTTATCCGAATCATCGAACATCTGCAAATTGATCCTTGGGGCAACCCATTCCTTACGCTTGGCTTGAGATATGGCCCGATTAGCTGCTATAGAAGCCAAAGTGTGCACCGGAGGCGTGATCGGGATCGTCGGAGTATGCACCGTCTCGGGATTTTTTTGCTCTTCTTCAGCCATCCCTTTAATGGTTATCCCGAACACAGCAACCATAACAACCATAACGATCCTGCAGGCGTATGCGCGCATATCTTTCTCCTATAAATTGACCCAGCTTTTAAGGACGGCCGCGGTTTGGGGGCCGCCTATAAGATAATCGAAGATCACATCGAATTGATGCATCAGGATCTGCTGCGGCTGGGAGGTCTTGACTTTGGGAACAACGTTCTTTTCAAACGCATAGTTCACGACCGGATCGATCCCGATCCAGGGGCTATAGACGCTGCGGTAATGCCACAGGTCCGAACATCCCGCCTGCTGCAAATGCACCAGATTATCCTTATTTAGCATATTCGTATAATCTTCATTATTGATATTGCCCAGACAAAAGATATCTTCATCCAGCATGCGGGCCTCATCCGACGGGAAGCAGCCCCCGTCAGGAGCGTAGGCAAGCACCGCCCGTCCCGCACCTGTCGGGTTCATGATATTGACAAATTGAGGATCGGCTTTATGCAGGACTTTCGTCAGAATGACCTTGGCCACACGCTCGCCGATCTTGGTTCCCTTTTGGTTCAACTGGATAATATGCGCCATGGCCCTGTCGTAGAAATCATTGAACTCTTGGGCCGTATAACCGACCTCATCCCAGCAGTCGCAGGCATAACCGATCTTGCTGACAGGCCTTAAGGAAATATCCGTCTGCCCCAATCGGACATACTCGTCGATGATGCGCTCAGGATGCGCCAAGGAATGTTTCGTGATGGTGGGGATCATCATGGCTTTGCGTCCGAATTTTTGCGCAAATCTATCGATCTTCTCCATCAATTTCGCGTGCGACCCCTGGCCGGAAACATTGATCCTGTTCTTGTCATGGATATCGGCCGGCCCGTCAACGGATGTGCAGACACTCACATCATGGTCCGCCAGGAACTTCATTTTCTCATCGTCTAACAGAAGCATATTGGTGACAAGAGCAAGGCTTAAATTCTTCCCCGTCGTATTGAATTTCCGCGCCGATGCCGCCAGATACTGCAGCACAGGCCAATTCATCAAGGCTTCGCCGCCCTGGAATTCGAGTGTCACGTTGGGGTTTTTGACATCAAAGATATACTGTAATACCTTAGCCGCAGTTTCTAAAGACATGTTCTCTGATGAAGCCCCGCCTTCGGCATGACAATATTTACATCGCAGATTACAACCTTTGGTCAATACGGCAATGTGCAGCCCTGTATCATGAAAAAGATTGGTGTTGAGTTTGCGGTAATCGGCAATGACCTTCCCTAGATTGTCCCCGTCCACGATGATGCCTTTCTGCTGCAGACGGTCAAACAATGCTCCGCCCTCAAGGACGCGCAGACTGTTAAGTTCCTGGAATTCTTTTCGATCCAAAACATCCCAGCAGCCCATCATATTGCTGACTAAGTATTTGCCCCGGATCATCTTGAAATTAAACGGAAGGACGCTTGCCTGGGTAGTTGTCGTCATAGATATTTATGCTTTCCGTGAGGATTTTTTGGTCTTGGCTGGTCCCTGGTCTTCTTCCGCCTCAAGCTCTTTGATCAAGTTCTCGATCTCTTTTTCCTCGGCTTCCTTGACCATCGACGGAGAAGCAGAAAAAAGGGCCCGCTGCAGCAAGATCTTCATATTCTCGCCGTTGGCTTTCAGGCTGGTGAAATAGTGGGCATAGCTTAACAATTCTTCGCAGAACTCCAGCGCCAGCTGTTCTAGATCCTTAACCTTACTCTTGGGCTTAAGCCATACCGCGGCCACACCCTTTTTTTCTTCCTCAAGTTTAACGAAAGCTTTGTCCATGAACGCATACCCGGACGAATGGATCGATTGTACTGGATATAAATTTAGATCAACCGGGACTTTGATCCAACCATCAGATGTTTCGAATTTTTGTTTCATGTTCTGTCCTTTAATCATGTTGGAATACATTTATAGAATTGATGCCCATTGTTGCTAATACGAAAAATTATTGTGGTTCGTATGGGATCCGCAGGACGGATATCCGGTTCCTGCAACCGTGGTGTTGGTGTGGGTATAGGTAGCGTGAGCCTGATCGGTCAACATCCCCACGACACCAAGAGAGGCAACCGTGGTCAAACCTATCTTCAGGATATTTTCTTTGCTGACAAAACCATCTTCATCCTTCATGAGCGCATTCAGCGATCTTTTCACCGAAACGCTTTTTTTCGCGGCTTTTTTTGCTGTTTTCTGGATCTTTTTACCCTTCATTGAGGCCTCCTTAAAATATAAAACACCTGTCATTTCCTAAGAGATAAAAATTAATCCGGTGGCGGCGGACAGGCCCCGCAATCGGCAACACATCCATCACAAACCTCGCTACCTGTGCAGAAACCATCTCCGCAAACCTGAGGACAATCACCGCAATTGGCCGCATTTTCCGGAGCTTGACAGGCTCCGTCACCGCAATAGTCGAAACCACAATCGAATGCACAGTTAGCTTTTGTTTCCCCTGCCTCACAATTGCGATTACCGCAAGATGGAGTGCACGCCGCAGATGCACAACATCTGCCGTTGGAACTTGGCCCCGTACATGATGTACAATCGCAGGTAACGGCCTGTGTCTGCGACCCAAATCCGCCGCAAGGTGAACACGTGCTCCATGCACCAAAGGTGTACGGACCAGTGCAAGATGCCCCACTTGCGCTCCACCCTCCAGCGGTGCATGTATACGTAATGCTACCCGAAAGACCAGATGTGCTCGATATAGTCGTGGATTGTCCAACGGTGAAAGTCACTGCCCCCTGAAATGCCGAGCAGCCGCAACTCCATGAGATCGTCCCACCTGTCCAAGGACATGTTCCCCCAGCGACACATTCACCAGCGTTACACGTTTGTGTCCCTGGGCATGTCCCAGTCTGACATGGACTGCCGCAGCCATTATCCGCGCCGCACGCTTTACCTGCACATGAAGGCGTGCATGTCGCTTGACAAACGCCCGCATTGCATGTTTGTCCGGGAGGACATGTCCCTGTCTGACATGGGCTACCGCAACCATTATCCGCGCCGCACGCTTTACCTGCACATGAAGGCGTGCATGTCGCTTGAC
>CAZFNI010000017.1:16945-34682 GCA_964520655.1 uncultured Planctomycetales bacterium | reverse complement strand
CCATTATCCGCGCCGCACGCTTTACCTGCACATGAAGGCGTGCATGTCGCTTGACAAACGCCCGCATTGCATGTTTGTCCGGGAGGACATGTCCCTGTCTGACACGCGCTCCCGCAACCATTATCCGCCCCGCAAGCCTTGCCCGCGCAGGACGGTGTGCAACCAGTACACACGCCCGCTACGCAATTCTGCCCTGACGGACAGGTGCCTGTCTGGCAAGGGCTGCCACAACCATCATTGGCCCCGCAATTCTTGCCCGCACATGTCGGGGCACACACGCATACGCCACTGCTGCATGTTTGACCTGACGGACAATTACCTGTTTGACACGGACTACCGCAGCCGTCATCTTGACCGCAATTCTTTCCGGCACAGCCGCAGGCTACACATGATCCGCTGCTGCAAAATTGTCCGCTCGGACATGAACCGGCAAGACATGAACCACCGCACTCATCGCTGGCCCCGCACGCTTTTCCCGCACAATTGGGCGTACAAGTACAGTTCTGTGCCTGCATGATCCAATTCCCGTCATTGCACAATCCTGTGTACGCACCCTTGGTCGGCAATATGGTGTCGGATGTGCTCCCCGTCTGGGTATGTTCGAATGTCAGGCTGCTGTCCGAGGTACATCCCAACGTCCACCCAGGAGCGCTGGCTCCCGCGGTGTAATGACAATTCCATTTGCAAAGACCGGAGAAACATTTCTTGTCCGCCGGACAAGCACCAGCTAAAGGACCGCATGTACCGAAACATCCGTCTGTCCCGCATTCTTTACCCGTGCAATCCGGTTTACAGATGCACATCCCGCTTGGATCACACACCTTCCCAGGGGGACACGCGGGGCCGCATTGGGTACCACAGCCAGCGGGATCCGGACCGCATTGACGGTCCGCGCAATTGGGTGTACAGACAGAACAAGTGCCGGCATTACAGGCTTTCCCCCGCGGGCATGTGCCGCAATCAACCAGACATCCGCTTGGGCCGCATTCTTTACCGGCGCAGTTAGGTACACAATCGCATTTATTGGTCAACCCGCAGGTAAACGGCAACGTACATGTGCCGCACACGCCCCCGCAGCCATCATCGTTGCATTCTTTGTTTGTCCCATCAGGGTTCTTGCAATTAGGAACGCACACACATTGCCCATCAGCGGTACAGGTGGGGGTGGCTAGAGGACAATTGCCGCAGCTGCCGCCGCAGCCGTCATCCCCGCAGTCTCTAACACTGCCGTCAGGGTTATGACAATCAGAAAAACACACACAATGCCCACCGCTGTTACAAAATGGTGCGGCTGGATTTACGCACTTCCCGCAGCCGTCGATCTTCCCGCAGCCGTCCGGACCGCATTCTTTCCCCGTGCAATCAATTGTACAAGTACATTTACCGGTCGCCAGATTACAACCCTTCGGGAAAGAACAGCTGCCGCAATCGCCCCCGCAGCCGTCATCTCCGCATTCCTGACCAGGCGCGCAAACAGGCGTGCAATTACATCTCCCGGTCGCTTCATCACATACCTGAGGAGCCACACAAGGACCGCAGCTGCCGCCACAATGATCGCTCCCGCATAATTTATTGCCACCCCAGCAGTCAGGCACGCATGTGCATGCTCCTGCGCCATTGGGAACATATCCGGCATCACAACGGCAATTCGTGCAATGTGCCGCTGCCCCCTCGCATTGTTCTCCGGTATTAAGAACACCATCCCCGCAATTACCGCCGCTGCCGCCACCCGCACCGGGAATACTGGACTCTCCCGCGCAATTGGCGCCGCCAAAAGCAGGCGCCGGGCATTCGCAGGTTCTAAACTGCGGCCCGCCGTCTGGATACTTGATCCAGTCGCACCAGCCGCCATTGATCGGCAATGGTTTTTGTCCCTGGATCGCTAACGTGACTTTATTGTAATACCCTTCCGAGGAGCCCGAGACTTTATTCATGAATCCGCCCGGGGCAAAAGACAATAGAGCAACAAAGCTAACGATGCCGCATAGCAGCAAATACTCTAGCGCGCCTTGCCCTCTATGTTGAGGAGGTTTTTGATCCACCATATTATATTAGAAACATAACATTTTATGAGAGACTTTGCAATACTTTAATGGCTTTTGACATGTCCACAGCGCCGTATAAGTAACTGGCCGTGATCAACACATGAGCGCCGGCAGAAACAGCGGCTGGCGCGGTCTGATCGTTGATGCCGCCATCAATGGCAATGTCCCCAGTGAAATGTTGTTTCAAATATTCCACTTTAGCCAATACTTCCGGCATGAATTTCTGTCCAGCGAAACCCGGATTGACCGACATGATCAGCACGCCGTCGCAGTCATTGAGCACTTCCTTGACCAAGGGTGTGCCGGGATTAACGACAATAAAAGCCTTTTTCCCTAAAGAACGGATCTTTTTCAGATCCTGGCGCAGAGTTGCAACATCAACATTTTCAACCTCTTTCGGCCATTTGTTCCATGTCTCGCACACCTTCTTGCGGGAGCCATAACACTCCACCTGGATCTGGATGATATCCGCACCGGCCTTGGCATAACTTTCAATATAATCGCCGGGATGTTCGATCATCAAATGCGCTTCTAAGGGAAGTTTGGTATGAGGACGTACAGCTGAAACAATGATGGGGCCAATGGTCAAGTTGGGGACAAAATGACCGTCCATGCAGTCGATATGAAAACGCGAAACACCCGCGGCTTCAGACTTCTTGACCGTAGCGGCCAGATTCGCGAAATCGGCTGAGAGGATACTTGCGGAGATCTCGATGGATTTTTTCATAAATAAAATGCGCGAGGAGGGACTTGAACCCTCACGACTTGCGTCACACGCCCCTCAAACGTGCGCGTCTACCAATTCCGCCACCCGCGCGCAATGGATCACTTTTCTTTTACGATCTATTTTTGCTGCTCTAAAGCCGCAGCCACAAATGCTTTGAACAAGGGATGCGCTGCATCCGGTTTAGATTTGAATTCCGGATGGAACTGGCAGCCCACATACCAAGGATGGCTCTTGATCTCAACGATCTCAACCAAATCCTGTTCAGGATTTCTCCCGCTTAACACAAATCCTTTAGCCTCCAGCTGCTCCCGGTACTGATTATTGAATTCATAACGGTGACGATGTCTTTCCGAGATCTTCCCCGACTTATACGCATCATAAGCATTCGTGCCTTTTTCCACAGCACAGGCATACGCACCCAACCGCATCGTCGCACCCAAATTCTCTATCTTTTTTTGTTCTTCGATCAAGCTGATGACCGGGTAGGCGCTGTCCTTATCGAATTCCGTCGAGTTCGCGTTCTTCATGCCGCAGACATTACGGGCAAATTCAATGGTCGCGATCTGCATCCCTAAACAAATACCGAAGAACGGGATCTTGTTCTCACGCACATACTGCACGGCCTTGATCTTGCCTTCGATCCCGCGGCTGCCGAAACCTCCAGGGATGAGCACACCGGAAACGCCTTTAAGGCTTTTCTTTAAGTCCCCCTTTTCCAGCTCCTCGGAATCGATCTTAATGATATGAACGCGGGCATTATTGGCGATGCCTCCGTGTACCAGCGCCTCATAGATCGACTTATAAGCATCCTGCAACGCAATATATTTACCGACGACCGCGATCTTTACTTCCTTAGCCGGGGCGCGCAGGCGCTTGACCACACAATCTTCCCAGGACTTAAGTCCACGGTCGGGCAATTTAATGTTCAATTTTTTTAAGACCAGATCATCCAAACCTTCATGCTTCAACGCCAGCGGCACTTCATAAATGTGTTTAACATCCCCCGCCTCAATGACAGCTTCCACATCGACGTTACAGAACAAGGCGATCTTCTCGCGCTGTTCCTGGGTGATGGGACGCTCCGTACGGCATAATAAGATCTGCGGGATGATCCCGATCTCGCGCAGACGTCCTACTGAATGCTGGGTCGGTTTTGTTTTCTGCTCGCCGGCAGACTTGATGTACGGCAAAAGCGTTACATGGATATTGAGCGCATAGCTCTCGCCTAATTCCCAGCGCAGCTGGCGGATGGCCTCCAAGAATGGCAGGCTTTCAATATCCCCGACGGTTCCACCGATCTCAACGATGGTGATATCCACATCATGGGACTTGGCGACCTTCTTGATGCGTTCTTTGATCTCATCGGTGATATGCGGGATGATCTGAACGGTCTTGCCCAGATAATCGCCCCGACGTTCCTTGGTGATGACCGTATAATAGACTTTCCCAGCGGTGATGCTGCTGTCTTTGGAAAGCACCGCGTTGGTGAAGCGCTCATAGTGTCCCAGGTCCAGGTCGGTCTCTGCCCCGTCGTCGGTAACATAGACCTCACCGTGCTGAAAAGGGTTCATCGTTCCCGGGTCGACGTTTAAATACGGGTCGCATTTGATGATCGCGGTCTTTAAGCCCCGCGCTTCTAATAGCTTCCCCAACGACGCGGCCGCGATGCCTTTGCCTAAACTGGAAACAACCCCGCCTGTGACGAATATGAATTTGCTCATTTTTCCATCTTTAGTTTATCGGTGTTTGCCGGGATCTGCACCGGATATTTTCCGGTGAAGCACGCGGAACAGAACGCATTCTTGTCTTTCATCACGCCGAGCATCCCCTCCAGGCTTAAAAACCCAAGAGAATCAACCTTGATGAAATCCGCGATAGCCTTAACTGACTTATTGTGCGCGATCAATTCTTTGGTCGACGGGAAATCGATCCCGTAGAAACACGGGGACACGATCGGCGGACAGGAGATGCGCATGTGGATCTCTTTGGCACCCGCCTCCCTGATCTCGTCGATACGGTTGCGGGATGTCGTGCCGCGCACGATCGAATCCTCGACCACAATGACCCTTTTGCCCTTGATCATTTCCCTAATGGGATTAAGTTTAACACGAACTCGGAATTCGCGCAAAAACTGCGTCGGCTGGATGAAGGTGCGGCCGATATAGTGGTTGCGGATCATCCCGATCTCAAAAGGGATATTCAATTCCTGAGCGTAGCCTAAAGCCGCGTAATTACCCGAATCAGGGATACCCATCACAAAATCCGCTTTGGCCGGATGCTCCTTGGCCAATTGGGCGCCAAGGCGCTTTCTGACCTGGTAAACATTCTCGTCGAAAATATGACTGTCCGGACGAGCGAAATAAATATTCTCAAACACGCATTGTGCTTTGCGTTCTTTTTTGGCTTCCGGTAAAAAACACGATTCCAGCTTATTGCCTTTGATGATGACGATCTCGCCCGGCTCGATCTCTCGAACATATTCCGCTTTCATCAGATCGAACGCGCAGCTTTCCGACGCTAAAATATACCCGTCGCCCAACTTGCCTAAACATAATGGACGAAAACCCTGAGGGTCGCGGGCGCCGATCAAATGGTCTTCATATAAAAATACCGCCGAATAGGACCCTTTCAGCTGCGTCAGCACATTAGTAAACCAGCGCTTAAGGTCGCCGTTGGGGCTCTTGGCCAGCAAATGAACAATGATCTCGGAATCCATCGAGGTCTGGAATATCGACCCTTCCTCTTCCAATCGGGCGTAAAGCTCCTCGGTATTGGTCAAATTCCCGTTATGAGCGATGGCAATGGGTTTCTTGCGATGCGTGACTAGGATCGGCTGAATATTCTTGGTATGGGAACCACCGGTCGTCGAATAACGCGTGTGCGCGATCGCCACATGGCCTTTTAATTTCACGATATTCTCTTCATCAAAATTGTCGACCGCAAGCCCTGTTTTTTTGATCACATGAGTGTCTTTGCCGTCGTAAGAAACGATGCCCGCGGCTTCTTCCCCGCGGTGCTGCAGGGCGTAGAGCCCCAAGAACGCCATCTTGCTTGCTTCCTTATGATGTGAGATGCCGACGATGCCGCACATTAGACCACGACCTTTGTTTGGTAAAGCGTCTGTAAAGGCTCGACGCTGAAATCTTCTTTTAATATCGCTTCAATACCGTTGACCGCAGCCCAGGCCCCCTGCAATGTGGTGATGCAAGGAATATTGTGAAGGATCGCGGCGGCGCGGATGGCCCGCATGTCCGACTGGCTTTTCTTGCCTGAGGGCGTATTAATGATCAATTTGATCTCACCTTTCTTGACCAAGGTCAGAGCATTATTGTCCCCTTCCTGATGCTTGTCCAACACCGCGACATTAAGTCCGGCGCTGCGTAGCACCTTGGCCGTGCCTTTGGTCGCCAGGATCTTAAAATTCAGGTCCGCCAGCTTCTTGGCCATGAACGCCACCTGACGTTTGTCATATTCATTGACGGAGATAAACACGTTGCCGCTTTTAGGCAGCGACTGGTTGGCCGACATCTGTGATTTAGCGAACGCGGCGCCAAAGGTCGGGGCCGTGCCCATGACCTCACCTGTCGATTTCATTTCAGGCCCCAGGATAATATCCACGCCGGAGAAACGGCTGAACGGCAACACTGATTCTTTCACGGCAAAATATTTCAGATCATTAGGATTGGGCAGTTCATAACTGGAAAGCTTGCGTCCCGCCATGATCTGCGCGGCGATCTTGGCCAACGGCACACCAGTAGCCTTGGAGACAAACGGCGAGGTGCGCGACGCGCGAGGGTTAACTTCCAAGACATACACCTGCCGGCCTTTGACCGCGAACTGAATGTTCATTAGACCCACGACTTTAAGCGCCCGGGCTAATTCCACCGTATGCTTCTCAATAGCTTTAATGACATCTTCACTCAATGTGTGTGGCGGCAGTACGCAGGCAGAATCGCCGGAATGAATACCCGCATTCTCGATATGTTCCATGATCCCGGCCACGAACACTTCATGCCCGTCACAGATGGCATCCACATCCACTTCCTGCGCGTCTTCCAGGAATTTATCGATCAGGACCGGATGGCCGCGGGAAACACTATGGACTTCATCCAGAAATGACTTTAACGAATCCTCGTCATAAACAATGCGCATCGCCCGTCCACCCAGTACATACGAAGGGCGCACCAGCACCGGATATCCGATGCGGCCGGCCGCCTCCAGCGTCGCCTCTTTGGTGGTCGTTGACGCATTGGCTGGCTGGGCGATCTTAAGTTGATTGATGAGCTTCGCAAAATGTTCGCGGTTTTCCGCCAAGTCGATCGAGTCGACCGTCGTACCAATGATTGGCACGCCGGCTTGATGTAGGCGACGAGCCAGATTCAGCGGCGTCTGGCCGCCAAACTGCACGATCACCCCGTCGGGTTTTTCCAATTCATAAATATTCATCACATCTTCAAAGGTCAGAGGCTCAAAATACAACCGGTCAGAAGTATCATAATCAGTGGACACTGTTTCTGGATTGGAATTGACCATGATGGTCTCAAAACCCATGTCCTTAAGCGCGAACGCCGCGTGGCAGCAACAATAATCAAATTCGATCCCCTGACCGATGCGGTTGGGGCCGCCGCCTAAGATCATGATCTTTTTCTTTTTCGAACGGCGTTTGGCATTCAATATCGCGGCTTCATCCTCAGACTCATAGGTCGAATAGAAATACGGGGTATAAGCCTCAAACTCCGCCGCACAGGTGTCCACCAGTTTAAACGTTGGAGAAATACCCAATTCCTTACGCCAGGCACGGATGTCTTTCTCGCTTTTATCTAAGATCTCACCTAACTGCACGTCGGAAAAGCCGTACTCTTTAGCCTGACGCAACAATGCCGGACTTAATGTGGCGCTGGCCGCAAACGCGGTCTTTAGCTCTTCCTCCAATTCAATGATCTGAGCGATCTGATCCAAAAACCAGGGATCAATGAAGCTTAAACGGTATACTTCCTCGATCGTCATCCCTTTTTGCAGGGCGTATTTCAAATAAAAAATGCGGGAGGCATTGGGTTCAGACAAACGCAGGCGCATCTTCTCATCGTCGATATCGGCGAAATGCTGCTTGTTATCCAACCCCACATGGTCGATCTCAAGGCCGCGCAGGCCTTTCTGCAGCGCTTCCTTGAACGTGCGCCCAATGGCCATGGTCTCTCCGACACTTTTCATCTGCACGCCAAGAATATCTTTAGCTTCCGGGAATTTCTCAAAAGTAAAACGCGGGATCTTAATGACCACATAATCGATGGTCGGCTCAAAACAGGCCGGTGTTTCCTTGGTGATGTCATTGCGGATCTCATCCAAACTATAACCGACCGCCAGCTTCGCCGCGAACTTGGCAATGGGGAAACCAGTGGCTTTGGACGCTAACGCCGAAGAGCGGGACACGCGCGGGTTCATTTCAATGACCACCATGCGCCCGTTCTTGGGGTTGACCGCGAACTGAATATTCGACCCGCCGGTCTCAACACCGATCTCCCGGATCAGGCGGATGGCGCAGTCTCGCATGTTCTGATATTCCGCATCCGTTAAGGTCTGCGCCGGTGCGACCGTGATACTGTCGCCGGTATGAACGCCCATCGCATCCAAATTCTCAATGGAGCAGACAATGACCACATTATCGGATGCATCGCGCATCAGCTCCAACTCATATTCTTTCCAACCCTCGATCGATTCCTCGATCAGGATCTCATGGATCATGGAGCTTTCAATACCCAGCGCTGCCACGCGTTCAAATTCTTCCATCGTCCGGGTGATCCCGCCGCCGGTGCCGCCCAGCGTGAAGGACGCGCGCACGATGCAGGGGAAACCGATCTGCTCAACGGCCTTCTTGGCTTCTTCCAAATTATGGGCAAACACGCTTTTAGGCAGATCAAGCCCAACCTTGATCGCCGCTTCTTTGAACATGCTGCGGTCTTCCGCCTTTTTGATCACATTATATTTAGCGCCCAGCATCTCGACATTGTATTTTTCCAGGATCCCCTGTTCATAAAGCTTCATGGCCAAATTCAACCCTGTCTGCCCGCCCAATGTCGGCAAAATAGCGTCGGGACGTTCTTTCTGGATGATCTTCTCGATGAACTCGGTGGTCAATGGTTCGATGTAGGTGGCATCCGCGATGCCGGGATCGGTCATGATGGTCGCCGGGTTGGAATTGACCAACACCACATCATAACCCTCTTCCTTTAAGGCCTTGCAGGCCTGAGAACCGGAATAATCAAACTCACAGGCCTGGCCGATAACGATCGGACCAGCACCGATGATCAAGATCTTTTTTATATCAATACGTTTAGGCATAATTTATTTTCTTAATTCATCCGCCAATTTCATTCTCATACGGCTGGCTTCCATGATGGGTATGTTCGCCTCCGTTGGTACATAGATCACTTGGTTCTGGCCGTTCTGCAGACCATTGACCCACAAATATTTCAAATACGTCTCGTCGATAGAACCGGCGATGATCTTATTGCTTTGGGCCACACCGTTGGCGCGCGCCACTTCGATCTCCGCGTCTTTCTTGGCCTTCTGCAGTTCAAACTCTTTCTGCAGCGCTTCCTGTTCTGTCTTTAATTTCATCTGGATACTTTGAGAAAAGATGTCAGGCAGACGCACGTCCCTTAATAACACATCCTGTATCACAATGCCGCGCGTCTCCACTTTGTCTTTAAGGAACGACAGCATTTTCTGTCCCATTTCCTTGCGGCCCTGGTCGTTGAACAGCGCCTTGACCTCATAACCGCTGACAATGTTGCGGATCGCCTCGCGCACATAAGGCTCAAGGACGATATCGCGGTAATACGGTCCGGTTGTTTTACGAACAAGAACGGCCTTATCCGCCGGGACATTGTAAAGAACAGAAATATCCAGCGTCGATATCAGCCCTTCTGAAGAAGGAACCATGGCTGTTTCCTTGATCTCCTGCGTCTTGGTGTTCCAGATCTCGATCCAGGACACCATGGGCAGATAGAAATACCAGCCAGTCGACAAAGCCTGGTCGCTTATTTTACCAAAATCCGCTTTAACGCCGGCCTGACCGTCTTCAACGACCTTGACCGCGCAGCCGCTAAACATCACTATCAATAATGGCAGCAATAACAATGATTTACGCATCAGATTTCCCCTTTGTTTTGGAGGTTTCGATCATGTCAATAAACTGCTGGAACAAATACTGCGCGTCATGCGGACCAGGCGCTGCTTCCGGATGGTACTGGATGGAAAAAGCCGGGAAATGTTTGTGCCGTATCCCCTCGACGCTTTGATCGTTTAAATTCGTATGGATAACTTCCACATCATCTAGGTTCAAACTCTTCATGTCCACGCAAAAACCATGGTTCTGGGAGGTAATGCCGATGCGGTTGCCTTCAAAATCTTTGACCGGATGATTAGCCCCATGATGGCCGAATTTCAGTTTATAGGTCTTGCCGCCTAACGCCAGCCCCAGGATCTGATTGCCCAAACAGATACCAAAGATGGGTAGTTTTCCAAGAAGCCCCTTGACCGTGTCGATGACATAGGTCACCACCGCCGGGTCGCCAGGACCGTTAGAGAGAAAAAGACCGTCGGGCTTAATACTCATGATCTCCTGCGGCGTTGATTTGGCTGGGAACACATGAACCTCGCAGCCTAAATTCGCGAAAATGCGCAGGATATTCCATTTGATCCCGCAGTCGATGGCCGCGATCTTAAAACGGCGCGGCCCCTGCGCCTTCCAAATATATTTTTTGGGTGTCGTGACATCCAAAACGAAATCCGCGCCTTCCATATCTGGTGCGGCGGCTAATTTTTTCTTTAAACTTTGGGGATCGAAATCTTCGGTGGAAATGATCGCTTTCATGGCGCCCGACAAACGCAGATGACGGGTCAAAGCGCGGGTGTCCACGCCTTCCATCGCGATGATCTTATGCTGATTTAAGTATTCAATGAGGCCTTGAGTGGCGCGCCAGTTGGAATGACGGCGGCAGAATTCCTTAACAATAAAACCTTTGACGTGGACTTTGTCGGATTCTTTATCCTCGTCGTTGACCCCGTAATTGCCGATCAAGGGATAGGTCATGACAACGATCTGGCCAGTATAGGAGGGGTCGGTTAAGACTTCCTGATAACCGGATAAGGCGGTGTTAAAGACAGCTTCCCCTGATGTTTCCCCGGTTTCTTTTAAAGTCCGGCCCCGGAAGGTGGCGCCGTCCTGCAAATATAATATGGCGTCTTTCATTGATCCTTAACGTCTGCGGCACTGCCTGTATAAAAGAGAATCAGTCGGCGGGTCTAACTGCATCCAAGCCTGATATAATATAAAGAAATGCATTTCGCTTGTCAAGCAATCTTCATGGCTTAACTGGTGATATACTCGCATAAGCGCCACAGGATACAAAGCTACTTCATTCGAAGCTCGCGCCCCCCCATCCCCCGTAACACATGCACGGGTTCGTTAGCGTTCACTGGGGGTTTTTCGTTGTAGGTTTGCTATATGGCGGCATGTGACGGGGGTGTTCGCTTCTCATGAACTAGCTTTGTACCCTGTGACGCGGCATGCCCGGAAACACATCAGCAAAGATCATTGATTGATGCGGGAATTGCCACGGATGACGGCATTCTTGATCACGGTGCCGGATTTGTAGAGGTCGGCAATTTCTTGAGCGGTTAAAAGACGATTAAAAACCCGCACTTCATCAATGCTCCCTGTAAACGAATAATTAGAATCTTGACAATCATATCCAATAACAAAATTACATGCACCAGACCCAGTATTTACCGTCTTGGGAGCGCTGACAACTAGTGTACCGTTTATATAAATAATCGTGTCCGAGCCATCATACTCAATAACAACACAATACCACGTATTCAGCGATAATGTTGTCCCGGTAGATAGATCTGAGCCTGCCCCATAATGCCAACCCCACAAAACCCCGCTTGGGTCAGTATACGCTCCAAACATCTGATTGCTTGCTCCCGCGCCATATCCAACGATAATAGCGAAAGCTGCCGGCCTGGCTGTCTGCTTGACCCAAAAAGAAATGGCTCTGGCGCTACTTCCCGTTGGGAAACCTGTCGTTGATGTTGTTTTTACATACTGCGTACTTCCATTGAAATACAACGCATTCCCACGTTTTCCCGGCACCGAGGTCGGCGGCCCGACCAATGTACCATTATTGCCCTGCCCGCTATAATCCACCGAATTAACGCCTGTCGCTTCGTCTAGCTTATACCACCCCACCAGCCCGTCGCGCAAATTGGCGTGAGCTTGGGGGATCACAGCAACTAAGAACATCAACACTAGAAGAGTTCTCATGCCATATCCTTTAATAAACCGGCGCGTTCAATGGCTTTAAGCAACGCCTGATTGATCGGCAATGCCTGCGCGCCAAGCTGCGGGTCTACTGAAAACACTTTCATCGCATGGTCGCCGATCAAAGGCACATCAAGTCCTTGGGCAACAGCGGCCTGAACTCTAGCCACATTATCAGGAAACTGTTCTTTAAAGATCCTGCAGGGCATATATTCTTTGTGACCTTGTTTGTCCCGCCGGCCGCAGAAACCGAACAAGCGGCAGGTCAGCGGACGGAATTCATAGGCCAGGCAGCGGCCCTGTTGCGGATCTTGGGGAGACGGCGCGTACATCACGCATGTTGACGGAACCGCAGCGTTATTAATCCGGGATAAAACTGCTTCTGCCCCAGCGGTTTCCCATAAAAACGCGGCCATGGGCAGCATTTCTGCGATGGTGGCTTCATGATGCGGACTTAAACAGCATGCCCCGCAGCCCGGCGGGCATTGCAGGCCAGAGACCTTGGCAAAAGCACCGCTTGTCCTGGAAGCCTCGTAAAAGACTTCTTCAATGCTCACAACGCGGATTCGATCGCTGTTTTAATTTCAGCACTTTCCGGCGCTGATTTCGAACCAAAACGGGCAATGACCTTACCGTCTTTGCCCACCAGGAATTTATTAAAATTCCAGGTGATTGAACCAGGGAATCCGCTGTCTTGGGTCAAATACTGATATAAGGGCGCCATATTCCCGCCGGTGACGTCGATCTTGGCGAACATCGGGAAGGAGGTCTTGAATTTCAGCTCGCAGAATTTCTTGATCTCTTCATTGCTGCCCGGTTCCTGTCCCAAAAAATTATTCGCCGGGAAGCCTAAGATCACAAATCCCTTATCCTTATACTGCTGATAGATCTCCTCCAGCCCTTTGTACTGGGGCGTGAAACCGCAGCGGCTAGCCGTGTTGACGATCAGCACGACCTTGCCCTTATAAGCGGAGAGCGGCACATCTTTCCCGTCGATATCCTTCATGATAAAATCATAAATACCCTCTGCCGACCCTGCGTTGGCGTCGGGCAAACGGGCAACAACAAACGCGATAGCAAGCAGCACGACCAACAGGGCAAGTTTCATACCCCCTCCTTTTTAGATGACAGCGACAACCTCGATCTCAACTAACGAATCCTTAGGGATGCGGGCGACCTGGATGGTGGTCCTGGCCGGTGCATTCTCCGCCTTGAAATACTGCCCGTACACCTCGTTCATGCCGGCAAAATCATTGAGGTCTTTCAAAAAGACCGTTGCCTTGATGACATTATCCAGCGTTGAACCGCCCGCCTCAACGACCGCCTTGACGTTCTCCAAGACCTGTTTAGTCTGCTCTTTAATGCCGCCCGGCACCATATTGCCCGCTTTATCCAGCGGTATTTGTCCTGCCGTATAGATCAAAGAACCCGTCGATACGCCTTGATTGTAAGGGCCGACCGGTAATGAGGCTTTGTCTGTTTTGATGATCTTCTTGGTCATAACATTTCCTTTTCTGTTTGTATTGTTTCTGCTACTAAGTCTTTATCTACGAACATCAGGGGGAATATATTTGTTTGATGCGAGACTTCGACCTCATGGAGATCGAAGAAGTCGTGTTGAGCAGCAAACAAATATATTTCTCCT
Source organism: uncultured Planctomycetales bacterium (assembly GCA_964520655.1). Taxonomy (GTDB): domain Bacteria; phylum Omnitrophota; class Gorgyraeia; order Zapsychrales; family Fredricksoniimonadaceae; genus JACQQW01. The sequence continues at coordinate 20,937 of CAZFNI010000017.1, read as the reverse complement.
GATGTGTCGTCACTAACAAAACACTATGCTTGCCCCAACATCTGCGCAATGCTCATGCGACACTGCAAGCTTGAGCAGTCCTGATAGCACAATCCCAAACGGCGCGCGTAAATATCGTCGACCGTCTTGGCCATTTCCACTTCTTGCGCGTACTTGACCTGGGCCTTGATGGACAATGTGCACGCGCACAGCCGTTCTTTGAGCGAATGGTCCTGTTCACAGAGCTTAAGGACATCTTCATAACGGCTTCCGTAGACCGCCATCAGGTGATTAATTATACCGGTATCCACCCCGTAGCGCAACGCTGCCGTTTTGACATCAACGGGTTTAAGATAGCTGCCGTAAAGTTCAAACACATTGCTGTCATACAATCCTCGATCTAACTGCGGCATCGCCTGGCTTAAGACATCCGCGGCGATGGCACGGTAGGTCGTGTATTTGCCGCCCACCACATAATGCGCCCCGGAAAGCTCCTTGATGATCTGGTGCTTACGGGAGATACGCGAAGGACTTTTGGCTTCAAAGGCTAATGGCCTTAACCCCGCGAAAGAAGCCGTGATATGTTCTTTTTTGAAATTCCCGTCGGGGAAATACGCGCTCGCCTGGGCCATCAAATAATCCACATCCTCCGGCAGGACGCTGACTTCGTCGGTGGACAGATGATAATCCGTGTCGGTCGTCCCGATCAGGACCTGTCCTTCAAAAGGGATCATAAAAAAGATGCGGCCATCCTTATCATTTTGCAGCAAAATGGCATCCTGCCCGATATGCCCCCGGCAAAGCACATGGACGCCTTTGGTCACGCGCAGGGCATTGCGCGCAGAAGGATTATCGGTGCGGCGAAGTTCGTCAGTCCAAGGTCCACCAGCGACGATCACCTTTTGGGCCATGATATCGACAAGCGCCCCGCTATCCTTGACCCTGGCCCGGGCACCGATCGCGCGTCCATCCTGCTTGATCAAATGCAGGGCTTCAACATAATTCGCGGCGTCTGCCCCGTATTTGCGCGCCATGAGCACATTTTCCAGACAAAGCCTGGCATCATCCATCTGGGCATCATAATAACTCACCGCCCCGGTTAACCCGTGGCTGCGCAAAGAGGGCACATGATGGACAACATCCGCGGTTGTCATGACGCTGCTCCCCCCCACGCTTGAACCGGCACTTAATAGATCGTAAAGCCATACGCCCAGTTTCATTTCCCAGAGCGGACGACCCTGATCTTCATAGACAGGAATGATAAACCGCAGGGGCTTGACCAAATGCGGGGCGGATTTCCACTGGATAAATCGTTCTTTTAAAGATTCAGCGACCAGATCGAATTCGAAATTCTCCAGGTAGCGGATGCCGCCGTGCAGCAATTTAGTGGATTTGCTGGATGTGCCGCTGGCCCAGTCATTCTTCTCGATGAGCGCGACAGCAGCGCCGGCTTTAGAAGCCAAATGCGCGATCGCCGCGCCATTGATGCCGCCGCCGATGACTAAAAGATCATAGTTCTTCTTGAACATATTTATAAAACCCTGCGAATGGCGTCCTTCCAGCCGCGGTAAAGATCCTCCGCCTGACGCTTGGGCATGCGGGGAGAAAATATTTTATCTTGTTTGCGCAGGGCTTTAAGATCACCCGGTTCCCATATCCCCGCCGTGACCCCCGCCAGCTGTGCCGCGCCCAGCACGGTCGAGTCCAGCTGTCTGGGTCTCCGGATACTGATCCCAAGCATATCCGCCTGGAACTGCATCAGGCAGTCATCAACACTAGCTCCACCGTCGACATCAAGAGCAGAAATGCGCAGTCCCGACTCCTGGCGCATGATATCAAACACATCTTTGGTCTGATAGGCTATGGCTTCCACCGCGGCACGGATGATATGGTCGGCATTGGCGCCCCGGGTCAGCCCCACAATGGCGCCGCGCGCATCTGGCCGCCAGTACGGCGCGCCTAAGCCCGTAAAAGCCGGCACAAAGTACACGCCCGCATTATCTTTGGTCTTTTTAAAACTTGTCGGCGTGTCTTTGGCGTGCTTGATCACTTTAAGTCCGTCGCGCAGCCATTGCTTGGCGGCTCCGGCGATAAAAACCGCCCCCTCCAGCGCATAGACCGGATGCCCCCGCTGGTCGCAGGCGATCGTCGTCAATAAACCATTCTTGGAAAATTTGGCAGAACTCCCGGTATTAAGCAGCATGAAACAGCCCGTGCCATACGTGTTCTTAATGCTACCCGCACTAAAACATCCCTGCCCAAAAAGCGCCGACTGCTGGTCGCCCATAACAGCGGTGATCGGGATACCTGACGGAAGACCCGCCATACCTGCCGTTGTCCCGAAAGTATGACCGGAGCTAAAAACATTCGGCAAGATCGAAGGCGGGACCTGAAAGATCTTCAGCAGTTTTTTATCCCATTGCTTGGTACGGATATTAAACAGCATGGTCCGAGACGCATTGGTCATGTCGGTCGCATGGACTTTCCCGCCGGTCAATTTATAAATAAGCCAGGAATCGATCGTGCCAAAGCATACTTGTCCCTCTTTGGCTTTTTTCGCGGCGGCGGGGACATTCTTTAATATCCATTGGATCTTGGTAGCGCAAAAATACGGGTCAAGTCTCAACCCAGAGGTCTTTTCAATATACGCATGGTGTTTGGTCAAACGCGCATCCGCGCACATAGCGCTTGTGCGCCTGTCCTGCCAGACGATCGCCCGGTAGAGCGGGACTCCAGTCTTCTTGTCCCAGAGGATAGTTGTTTCGCGTTGATTCGTAATGCCAAGCGCCTTGATCCGGGAAAGATCAAGACCTTTAACGGCGCGCTTGATCACCTGCTGGACGCTTGACCATATCTCGTCGGGATCGTGCTCAACTAAACCCGGTTTGGGATAGTATTGGGTGAATTCCTTGTAGGCAGCATTGACCACTTCGCCTTTGGCATTAAAAACAAATGCCCGAGATCCGGTCGTACCCTGATCAATGGCCAAGAGATACGCGTTGTTTATTGCTTTCATACATGGGGCCTAATAATTTGCGAGCCATTTCATCACGGTCGCCGCCGAAGTCGAAATCATATTCCATGACCGCGATCATTTGAATAATACCCATAAAGGGATTGTCCAGCAGTTTGGGGTTCTGCATGGCCATATCGTCGATCATCTGGGCATAGTGATCCGGTGATTTGGAGATGCGGACTTTCTTTTTCCGGTAGCGTTCGATGAATTCATTGACGGTCATGACCTTGGCCTGATCGTCGATCAACAAATTCCAAGCCCGACCATTCTCGTCGAGTTTTTTCCATACATCTTCGATATCCACCACATCAACAACATCATATCCCAGAGCCGGTTCAAAACCGGATGGCTTGGCCGGCGCCGCCAGCACCGCCTGAATGCCAAGCATATTGGCCGCGTCATTGACCGCAAGCGTCACCATCTCCGGCGTTATTTCCGTCGGGCCATCCCCCATGCGGGACGTGATCTTTTTGATCAGCACATTGGAAGCCGTTTCTTTGAACACATCGCGGGGAACCCGCGTCTGGGCATGTTCCAGGAACTGATCCACTTTATTATCGATATATGACTGTACCTGGGGATTTTGCACCGCATCCTTGGCTGACTGGATCTGCGCGGCCTGCCCCGTCGCTGCCGCCTGCCTGGTGGCCAGCACAGCCTGCGCCGCCATGCGGTCCTGGGCCTCCTGGTTGACATAGGCCTGCAGCCCCAGCTTCACGACCGCTTCCTGAATAGCTTGGGCGATCATCACATCCTGCACCTGGGCGACCTGATTCGCCTGGATCTGGGCCGCCACCTGCGCGACCAATTGCTGCTGCACGACATGCTGGACCATTTCCATCTGCAATTTATTGATCTGATTGGCGCTGATACGCTGGGCGACCTGTTTCATGATCGCCTCCTGGATATGCTTGGCCACTAAATATTCCTGGGCGGCCTTGTACTGCGCGGCCTGATACTGGGCAGCCTGGTATTGCGCCGCCTGATACTGGGCGAC
>CAZFNI010000017.1:0-16845 GCA_964520655.1 uncultured Planctomycetales bacterium | reverse complement strand
TTTTGCGCGCCTGCGTGGTCGGCCAGATCGACAGCTTCCTGATAATAGTCTTTGGCTTTGACCTTATCGTCGAACGCATTGGCGTACATTTCACCCAGCAGATAAAAACATTGGGCCATGAAGAAGGGATCTTTGGTCTTGTTAAACGCCGCCGCGGCCTTGTTCAATTCTTCCTCAGCCTGGCGCAGGACATTGCGTCCCTGTTCTTTTTTGTCCTCTTTGTACAGCTTGACCCCGTTGCCAAATAGGATGCTGCCGTAATTCATGTGCCGTTGGGGTGAAGGAGCCAGGATCAATGCCTGGCGCATGAGATCTAACCCCTGATTCATCTGGCCGTCATCGATCAACTCCACCGCCCTGGCCTCAAGGCTGTCCGCCTGCTTTGACGCCACCGGATCAAAAGGCAAGTCGCGCTCAATGCTTTTGATCTCATCTTTATAGTAGGTGATCGGCATATCCACGCCGGCATCAACGACAACGGAACTGCTGTCTTCCTTTAAGATCTTCCCTTCAACGTGCGTGCCGGACTTTAAAAAAATAACCTCTGCGGCTCCAGGGGAGGCAGAGGTTATCGAAAAGACTGCGATCAATGCTCCAGTTAAGGATCTCATGATGTTATTTTTTCGTATCGGCAGCATCCTTTGCTGTGGCTGTATTTTCAGGTTCGCTGATGATCTGCTGCAGCAGAACAGCGGACTTCTGAGCATTGTCCTGATCCCCGGCGGCCTTAAAGAGCTCGAAGCTGCGGCGGATAGCCAAAACAGCCGGCAATTTCTTGCCGCTTAACTGATTAGCGATACCCAGCATATAGAAGAACGTGGCATTCTCCGGGAAATTCTTGACGGCATTATCCAAAAAAGCGGCCGCCCGTTCATTCTCGCCGGACTTAAGCAGCAGTTGACCGAGGATAAAATAGGATTCCTGGTTGGTCGGATCGAACTTGATAGCGGCATCCAGGCTCTTGACCGCGCCCGCATAATCTTTCTGGCCAAGCAGCGTGATCGACTGCGTCACCAGCTGACGCGCCGCTTCTTTGCGCTGGGAAGCCACATCTGTTGTTGAACTTGTTTCCTGAGCCGACTCCTTGGGCTGGCACCCGGTCAACAACACCAATCCTAACATCACAACGCTTAATGATCTTACCACTGCCGCCTCCTTTATGATTTCGCTGCTTTCACATTTAAGAACCGATGAACATGACTTGCCGCCGCACGGCCCTCATTGATCGCCCAGACGACCAGAGACTGGCCGCGGGTCATGTCTCCGGCAGTAAAGACACCTTCAACATTGGTCATCTTCGCCGCATCGGCCTTGACATTGCCGCGCGGATCAAATTCGACCCCTAATTCTTCCAGCATGCCTTTACGGGCAGCGCCGGTGAAGCCCATGGCCAATAACAGCAGATCACAATCCATGGTAAATTCTGAACCCGGGATCTCCGCAGGCTTTAATGCTCCGGTGGCAGGATCCTTGGACCAATTCAAACGCACCGCGTGCAGCGTGGTCAATTTACCGCTTACGCCGGTCAATTTTTTCGTCTGTATCGCATAGTCGCGGGTCACGCCTTCTTCATGAGACGTCGATGTCCGCTGGATCAGCGCCCAATTCGGCCAGGGGTTATCCGGCGTACGGCTGGCTGGAGGCTGAGGCATCAGCTCGAATTGATGGACGGACAAAGCTCCCTGACGGATGGATGTTCCGACGCAATCCGAACCTGTGTCGCCGCCGCCAAGAACGATCACGCGTTTACCTTTCGCGGTGACCTGCTCAGCCTGCGCCATCTTGACTTGCGATAGATGATCCGCGTAAGCGCGTGTATAAGCATCCACTGCCCAATTATTGTTGCGCAAATTCTGCTGCGGCAGGAAATACATCGCCTGGTAAATACCGGACAATTCACGCCCGGGGATCGGCAATTCTCTGGCCGTCTCCGCGCCGCCGCAAAGCACCATCGCGTCATATTTATCTTTGATCTCTTTAGCCGCGATCGTGACACCCACATGCACGCCGGTCTTGAAAACAACGCCCTCTTCAGCCATCCGGGATACGCGGCGCTCGACCACCCATTTTTCCAATTTGAAATCAGGGATCCCCAGGGTCAATAGACCGCCGACGACCTGGTTCTTTTCATAGACAGTGACTTTATGCCCCAGTTTATTGAGCTGGTCGGCACAAGCCAAACCCGATGGACCGGAACCGATGACCGCGACCTTAAAACCGCTGCGATGTTTAGGCGGCTGAGCCTTGATCAGATCATGGTTATAGGCATGCTCAACGATCGCGAGTTCAATATTCTTGATCGTGACCGGCGGTGAAGTGATGCCAAGCACACAGGCGTTCTCGCAAGGCGCCGGACAGACGCGGCCAGTAAATTCGGGAAAATTATTGGTCTTAAGCAAACGTTCGATCGCCTCGGCATAACGGCCGCGGTAGAGCAGATCATTCCAGTCGGGAATGATATTGCCGATCGGACAGCCGCTCTGGCAGAACGGTACGCCGCAGTCCATGCAGCGCGCGCCCTGGGCCTGCAGGTCTTTCGCCGCAGGAAGCTCAACGAATTCATTATAATGCTTGATGCGTGTTGCCGGCGGCTGCTTGGTATACTCCTGCCGCGGATATTTCATAAAACCTTTAACGTCGCCCATTACTTGGCCACCTTTTCTTCTTTAGCGCCCGTCCTGATCGCTTCGGCTTCTTCCAGGACCCGGCGGTAATCTCTCGGGTACACTTTCACGAATTGGGGAAGCACAGTATCCCACTCTTTGATCACGCGCGCGGCGACCGCGCTTTGGGTCTGACGCTGATGCTCGTCGATCAAATGCTTTAATTCCTTGATATCCGCGGGTTCCTTGACGGGGAATAAGTCCACCATCCCCATGTTGCAGTTCTTGGAGAACACATTGCCACGGTCCCACACATAGGCGATACCCCCGGACATCCCCGCGGCGAAATTACGGCCCGTCGGTCCTAAGATCACGACACGACCGCCGGTCATATATTCACAGCCGTGGTCGCCCACGCCTTCAACGACGGCGCTGGCTCCGGAATTACGCACCGCGAAACGTTCGCCGGCCAATCCCCTGAAATACGCTTCACCGGCGATCGCGCCGTACAGCACGACATTACCGACGATCATATTCTCTTCCGGAACGAACGGTGATTTTTTCGGAGGGTACACCACAATACGCCCGCCCGACAATCCCTTGCCCACATAATCATTACCTTCACCCTCTAATACAAACGACACGCCGCGGCTTAAGAACGCGCCAAAACTTTGCCCTGCGGCGCCGCTGAATTTGATATTGATCGTATCTTTCGGAAGTCCGGCCATCCCGTATTTACGAGCCACTGTCGATGACAGCATGGTCCCGACCGTACGGTTGATATTGCGAATGTCACACTCGAAGGACACCGGGGTCTTGTTCTCGATGGCTGTTTTGCAGCGCTCGATCAATTGATTATCCAAGGCTTTTTCTAGGTCATGGTCCTGACGCCCCACATGACGGATGGCAATGTCTTTTGGCACATCCGGCTTATGCAGCATATTGGTCAGATCAACCCCCTTGGCCTTCCAATGTTCGATCGCGTCTTTGGCCTCCAGCATGTCCACCCGACCGACCATGTCCTCGAACTTGCGGAAACCCAGTTCCGACATGATCTCGCGCACTTCCTCGGCAATGAACATGAAATAATTAACCACATATTCCGGCTTGCCGGTGAATTTCTTGCGCAGTTCCGGATCTTGGGTAGCAACTCCGACGGAACAGGTATTCAAATGGCATTTGCGCATCAAGATACAGCCCATGGTGACTAAGGCGGTCGTTGAGAAACCAAATTCATCCGCCCCCAGCATCGCGGCGACCGCCACATCGCGGCCGCATTTAAGCTGCCCGTCAGTCTGCACGCGGATACGTCCACGCAGGTCGTTCATGACCAAGACCTGCTGGGTCTCGGCGATCCCAAGCTCCATGGGAAGCCCGGCATTCTTGATCGATGTTTGCGGCGACGCGCCGGTCCCGCCTTCAAAACCGGAGATGAGCACATGGTCGGCCTTGCCCTTGGAAACGCCGGCGGCAACCGTACCCACGCCGATCTCGGAGACCAGCTTCACGGAAATGGCTGCTTGTGGATTCGCGTTCTTTAGATCATGGATCAACTGTGCCAGATCTTCGATGGAATAAATATCATGGTGCGGCGGCGGCGAGATCAACCCGACCCCCGGCGTTGTGTTGCGCGTCTTGGCGATCTCGGCGGAAACTTTATGTCCTGGTAATTGTCCACCTTCGCCCGGTTTAGCCCCTTGAGCCATCTTGATCTGGATCTGGTCGGCGTTGACCAAATATTCAATGGTCACCCCGAAACGGCCTTGAGCGACCTGCTTGATGCGGCTGCGTTTCCAGTCGCCGTTGGCTTCCTTTTTAAAACGTTCGGGATCTTCCCCGCCCTCACCGGTGTTGGAGAACCCGCCCATGCGGTTCATGGCGATCGCGAGCGTTTCATGTGCCTCTTTAGAAATAGACCCATAGCTCATTGCACCGGTCGCGAAACGTTTGACGATCTCGGAAGCCGGCTCAACGTCAGAGATAGGGATAGGATGCCCTGTTTTAAATTTGAGCAAACCCCTTAAATTCGCGGCCAGCCTGTTATTATCATTGACCACTTTACTGTACTGTTTGAATATCGCGTAATTGCCTGATCTGACCGCATGCTGCAAAAGCGCGATCGTCGCTGGATTTAATTGGTGGAATTCACCTTCCTTGCGCCAATGATAATCCCCGCCTTCATCGAGCATGTGGTCAAGCGCGGCATTGGGACCAAATCCCGCATCGTGACGCTTGAAACCTTCCTGGGCAATGGTCTCTAAATTGATCCCGCCGATCCTCGACGGGGTCGCGGTAAAATATTTCTCGACCACGGAGTCCGCAAGCCCCACACATTCAAAGATCTGGGCACCGCAATAGGACTGTATCGTCGATATCCCCATTTTGGAGATGATCTTGTAAAGCCCTTTATGGGTGGCTTTAAGGAAATTCTTTTGCGCATCTTTGAAGGCGATCGGCTGCTCAAAACGTTCTTTGATGATCAGGTCTTCTAAGGTCTCAAAGGCCAGATAGGGATTGACCGCGTTGACGCCGTATCCGATCAACACCGCGAAATGGTGAAGCTCACGCGCTTCCCCCGTTTCCGCGACGATGCTCACCTTGGTGCGGCCGCCCTTCTTGATCAAATGATGATGCAGTCCCGCACAGGCGATCAGCATCGGGATGGGCAGCAATTTATTGCTTACTCCCCTGTCGCTTAAAATGATAATGCTATTACCCTCAGCGATGGCCTCATCAGCCTTCTTGAATAATTCTTCCAAGGCCCCGGCCAACCCTTTCGGCCCATCCTCTTTATCGTAAAGCGCTTTGAGTGTGACCGCCTTTAATGTCCCCGTATTGATATGAGCCACTTGTTCCAATTCTTCATTGGTCAAAATTGGGCGCTGTATCCACAAACGGTGCGCGTGCTGCGGCGTCTCATCAAGCAGGTTCCCCTCGGGACCAAGCATCATATCCTCCGCCATGATGATCTCCTCGCGGATAGCATCGATGGGAGGGTTGGTGACCTGAGCAAATAGCTGTTTAAAATAATCGTAAAGCAGTTTAGGCCTATCGGAAAGAACGGCCAAAGGAACGTCTGTCCCCATCGACCCGGTCGCTTCTTCCCCCAGCGCCATGGGGATCAAGACCATCTTGGTATCCTCCAGCGTATAGCCGAAAGCGCGCTGGCGGGCCAGCAGGGTCTTTTCGTTCAAGCCCTCTACCTTTTTGGGCTTAGGCAAACTGCGCAGGTCAACCAAATTTTCTTTAAGCCACTGACCGTAAGGTTGACGGCGGGCAAAATCATCCTTTAATTCTTTATCGTCGATGATGCGGCCGGCCTGGGTGTCCACCAAGAACATCTTGCCCGGCTGCAGGCGCCCTTTCTTGATGATGCGTTCCGGGGCGATCGGCAAAACGCCGGCTTCGGAAGCCATGATGACCAAGTCATCATTGGTCACGATATAACGTGAGGGGCGAAGCCCGTTACGGTCCAAGACAGCGCCCATGTAACGACCGTCGGAAAAGGCGATCGCGGCGGGTCCGTCCCACGGTTCCATGAAACAGGAATGGTATTCATAAAAGGCGCGTTTCTCTGCGTCCATGTCCTGATTAGCACTCCACGCCTCAGGGATCATCATCATCATCGCGTGGGGCAATGAACGGCCGGAGAGCACGAGCATCTCCAGCACATTATCAAAGGTGGCCGTGTCCGACCCGTGAGGGACGACGATCGGCAATACTTTCTCCAAGTCTTCACCAAATGCTTTGGAAATAAACTGCTTTTCGCGGGCATGCATCCAGTTGATATTGCCGCGCAGGGTATTGATCTCCCCGTTATGGGCGATATAGCGGTACGGGTGTGCCAGCGCCCAGCTGGGGAAAGTATTGGTCGAATAACGCGAGTGAATGAGCGCGATCGCCGAGGTCATGGTTTCATCGGCCAGGTCCAAAAAGAACCGGTCGACCTGTTCCGACATCAGCTGCCCTTTATAAACGAGCGTCTTGCTGTTAAGCGAACAGAAATAGTAATAATTCTTCTGGGACAACGTCGAATTATAGACCTTGTTCCACAGGCGTTTGCGGATCACATACAATTTACGGTCAAAATGTTCTTTAGGCGTATTCTTGCCGCGGGCGATGAATAATTGTTTGAATTCCGGCTCCACCGAACGGGCGACCCGGCCGATCTTGGTTGAATCATGCGGCACTGTTCTCCAGCCGATCAGCTTCTGGCCTTCTTCGTGGATGATATGCTCGGTCCACTGCTCGATGATATTGCGGTCTTCCAGCGACGGAGGAAGAAAAACAAGCCCGCAGGAATAATCCCCTTCAGGAGGCAATGTGATGTCCTGCTTCTGCATTTCCTTGCGTAAAAACACATCCGGCATCTGGATCAAGATACCCGCGCCGTCACCCGTTTCAGGATCACAGCCGCAAGCGCCGCGATGCGCCAGATTCTCTAGGATTTGTATGCCCTGACGGATAATGTCATGGGACTTTTTGCCTTTGATGTTGACAATAAAACCAACGCCGCAGGCGTCATGTTCATAATTGGGATCAAAAAAACCCTGTTTTGGTGGATGTTGCATCATTTTCCTTGTGTTTAATAGAGACAAAATATCTTGGATTTAAACGTGTTACAACCCTTCAAGAAGTGGGTATTTTATACAGAATTTATATAAAATGCAATAAAAAATCACGGGCGGAAACGGTAGCGGATGATGGGCCAGAACATCTGTAAAGCGGTCTTCCATTTGATCTTTTTGCCCTCTTTGACACTGCGCGCTTGATAGGCAATAGGAACTTCATGCACCTTTAACCCCTTCTTTAAGAATTTGATGGTCAACTCTGTTTCCAGGGCGAAATTTTGGGATATGATCTGTATCCCGGAGAAGGCCTCTTTGGTAAAAACCTTGTAGCAAGTGTTGATATCCGTGATCTTAGTCTGCCAAAGCAGGACCATCGTCCAATTCGAGATATTATTAGCCAAACGGTTGATAGGCTTCATGTCGCTGATGCGGCCTAAAAACCGCGAACCGTAGACTATTTGTGTCTGCCCCTCCAAAATTGGTTTCAACAATTGGGGGTATTGGATAGGATCATATTCCAGATCCGCGTCCTGGATCATCAAAATATCGCCGCCGGCCTGGGCTAACCCGTGTTTGACCGCTGAGGCTTTGCCGCCATTGGTCTTATTGAAGACTTTTACGTGAGGATGGACGGCATACTGTTTTAAAATGGCCAACGTCCCATCAGTTGACCCGTCATTGACAACGATCACTTCTTTGGTGATGCCCTCAGGTAGAGGCGCGGTCAACACCTTCTCCAGGAGCAACTCGATCGTGCGCTCTTCGTTATATGCCGGGATGATGATGGATAAATGTTTATTCACGGTATTTATTGGTGATGGGCAAACGCCAATCTTTGCCAAAAGCCCGGGGCGTGATCTTGACCCCCGGCGGGGCCTGGCGGCGTTTGTATTCGTTGATATCAACCAATCTCGCTGTTTTTCGCACATAGGCGAGCGGCAGGGCTGTTGCGCGGGCAATGGCCTTAAGATCCTTATGCTGTTCGACGTATTGAGCAAGCACCCTGTCAAGATCGCTATACGCGCCAAGACTCGCCTCATCCGTCTGGTCCAAACGCAGCTCGGCGGTCGGCGGACGCACGATGATGCTTTGCGGGATAACATCTTTACCGACGCGTTGGTTATACCAGCGGCACAGCTCATACACCTTGGTCTTAAAAATATCTTTAAGCGGCGCAAACCCGCCGGACATATCCCCATAAAGCGTGCAGTAACCGGTGGCCATCTCGCTTTTATTGCCCGTCGTTAAGATCAGCTCCCCAAATTTATTGGAGAATGCCATAAGGATGTTGCCGCGAATGCGTGCCTGAATATTCTCCTCAGCGATATTTGCGGCAGTGCCTTTAAAATAGGGCTCAACCGCCCCCAACAACGCCTGCAGGCTGTCATGAATACTGATCTCATGGAAGGTGATCCCTAAATTGCCAGCAAGAATGCGCGCATCATCGCGTGTTTCTTTAAGATTATACGGCGACGGCATGGAAATGGCGGTGACATTCTCTTGCCCCAGCGCGTCGACGGCGATCGCCGCCACCAGCGCGGAATCAATACCGCCGCTTAAACCCAGCGCGACTTTCTTAAACCCGTTCTTTTGCACATAATCTCGGGTGCCCGTGATAAGTGCGCTGTAGATCTCCTCTAGCCCCCCCATCGCAGGTTTTGGCGTCTTGCCCTGTTGGGCAAGATCGACACACAGACAATCCGGATCGAACTGAGCAGCCCGGGCAATCACTTTGCCCTGCGCATTGACCACAAGGCTTCCTCCGTCGAAAACAAGCTCATCCTGACCCCCCGCGCAATTGACATAGACGATCGGCCGCTTGACCTCTTTCGCCCGCTTACAGAGCAAGACCTGACGGGTCTTTAATTTACCCACCTCATAAGGCGATGAGGACATATTGATCAAGACCTTGGCACCCGACTTAACTTGGGACTTATAAACCGCCCCGTCGATCCAAATATCCTCACAAATATTGATCCCGACCTTAACTCCCTTGATCGTCACGATGCCTGGATTATTCCCCGGGGTGAAATAGCGTTTCTCGTCGAAAACACCGTAATTAGGCAGTTCCCGTTTATGATAAACAAGCTTTACGGTCCCGTCGACAATAACGGCAGCGGCATTGTAAATGCGGCCTTTTTTATCTCGATCCACAAACCCAATGATCGCGGTAATACCCCGCACCGTTCTAGCCAACGCCTTTAAGGTCTTTTGATTATTGGCGATAAAATGCGTCTTAAGCAGCAGGTCTTCCGGCGGGTAGCCGCATAAACTTAGTTCACAGAACACTGCCAGGTCCGCGCCCTGGGATCTGGCCTGGGCAATGGCAGCAGCGATCTTGGCGCTGTTGCCTTCCAGGTCGCCTACAGTTGGATTGATCTGAGCTAACGCTATCTTAAGCATGGTTGACAATGTCTAAAAAGTTTTGATAGATTTGATTTGCCTGCGCGTGAAATCGTTCTTTATGCGTGTAGTAATCATTCAGCATGGCCTTAGCATGGTCCCGCCGGCCAGGAAGATCATTCTCAATATATTCATCCGACCATTCTTTGATGCTTTTATCGGTCACCTCCACATGGAACTGCACGCCGTAAGCGTTCTTGCCCACCCTGAGCGCCTGATGCGGACATCCTTTTGCCGTCGCCAGTAATGCTCCGTTTGAGGGGATCATGAACATGTCGCCATGCCAGTGATAGATCGATTCGTCTGCTCTAAATCCTTTAAAAAGCGGGTCTTTGCGCCCCTCCTCCGTCAAGTCGATCGTATACCAGCCGATTTCTTTGACCGGCGAGCAGACAACCCTGGCACCCGCGGCTTTGGCTAACAGCTGCGATCCCAAACAAATCCCCAGATATGGGACATTGCTTTTAAGGGCTTTTTGGATAAATTCATTCTCCGCTTTTAAGAACGGGTATTTGTCTTCCTCGTCAACATTCATCGGACCGCCCAAGACAATGACCGCTTTGATCCCCTCGAGCGAAACCGGCAAAGACTCCCCCTCCCCTAACTCAACTGTACGGGTTTGGATCCCTTTGGCACGCAAAAAATCCCCCAGTGTGCCGGGCCCCTCGATATCAATGTGTTTGATGATCAAAAACATGTGCGTGCATTATACCCGAAAATAAAAAGGGCGGATAAAAAATCCATCCGCCCTTTTTAAAACACCGATCAACCTGATTACGCGTTCATCAACAACATTTCCGCGTAAGAAGGCAATGGCCAGATGCTCGCCGGAACTAAACCTTCCAGCGCATCGATGGCTTCACGCAATTTACCCATGCCGGCTAAGGTCTTGGCTGCGTCATCTTTGGCAACAGCCGCTTCCAGAGCGCTCACCGCGGTTAAGGCATCGTCGATCAAACCAGACACCTCTTTTTGCAGTTTCTTCTGGGCTACGGATTTGACCGAGGACAACTGAGCCTGGAATTCCAGGGCTGCCGGGATCAACTGGGTGCGGGCGATGGTGGCCGCACAGCTGCCTTCTAAGCTTACTACCGTGCCGTACGCATGTTTGTTGATCTCATAACGGGAGGCCACTTCCACGGCGGATAAAACACCATGATTGACCAGCACGTCGATATTCTTCTTAACCTTCAGCGCTTCTAACGCTTCCGGTGTGGATTTCAAATTCGGTAAACCGCGTTTTTTCGCTTCGGCGTGCCATTCTTTGGTGTAGCCGTCGCCGTTGTACAAAACGCGTTTATGCTTTTTGATGATCTCCTGCAGGATCGCCTGTAAAGATTTATTGAAATCCTTGCCGGCTTTCTTATCAGCTTCCAATTGATCGCAGATCTCGCTTAAAGCCTGGGCGACGATGGTGTTTAAGACCATGTTCGCGGCCGACGGATTCTGGTTGGAACCAACCGCGCGGAACTCGAACTTAGCGCCCGTGAAGGCGAATGGAGAGGTGCGGTTACGGTCTGTCGTATCCTTGGCCAATGTCGGCAGGGAATCAACGCCCACATTGATCTCGCCGCCTTGCTTGGAGGTCTTGGCCCCGCCCTTTTCGATCTGTTCGACGATATCGAACAACTGTTCGCCCAAGAAGATCGACACGATCGCCGGAGGCGCTTCATTCGCACCTAATCGGTGATCATTACCAGCAGAGGCAACAGTGACGCGCAGCAGATCCGCGTAGGTATCAACAGCCTTGATGATCGCGCACAAGGTGGTCAAGAATTTCGCGTTCTCATGAGGGGTCTTGCCCGGATACAGCCAGTTCTTACCGTCAGGACCAACAACTGACCAGTTGTTATGTTTACCAGAACCATTGACACCGGCGAAGGGCTTCTCATGCAGCAGACAAACCAAACCGTGTTTGTCAGCCAACTGACGCATGACTTCCATCGCGATCATATTGTGATCAACCCCGATATTCAGATCTTCATAGATCGGCGCCATTTCATACTGAGCAGGAGCCACTTCATTGTGACGGGTTTTGGAAGGGATCCCTAAGCCCCAGAGGGTGCGGTCCAGGTCTTCCATGAACGCCATGACGCGCGGCTTGATGGCCCCGAAATAATGATCTTCCTGCTGCTGATGTTTGGCTGGTTTGCGGCCAAACAAAGTGCGGCCGGTTTGGACTAAGTCCATACGGGCTTCATAATGCAGCTTGTCGATCAAGAAATATTCCTGTTCAGGCCCAAGCGTGCAATAGGCGCGCTTGCCCTTGGTGTCAATGCCGAATAATCCGCCCAAACGGCAGATCTGTTTGGACAAAGCCGTCATGGAACGCAAGAGCGGTGTCTTTTTATCCAACGCTTCACCATGATAACCGATATAAAATGTAGGGATGCACAGCGTGGCACCTTCCGGGCCTTCTTTAATGAACGCCGGAGATGTTGGATCCCAGCCGGTATAACCGCGCGCTTCGAAAGTCGCACGCAAACCGCCTGAGGGGAAAGAAGAAGCATCCGGTTCACCTTGGATGAGTTCTTTACCGCCAAAACTTAAGATCACGCCGCCCTGACCATCCCAAGTGATGAACGAATCATGCTTTTCCGCGGTGGTACCGGTCAAAGGCTGGAACCAATGCGTAAAGTGGGTCGCCCCTTTGGAGATGGCCCATTTCTTCATGCCTTCCGCGACTTCATCCGCGATGGCCGCTTCTACCTTACCGCCTTCTTTAATTGTCTTTTCGATCGACGCATAGGCTTTCGCGGAAAGATATTCACGCATCACCTTGAGCGAGAACACGTTTTGACCGAAATATTCCGGTAAATGTTCGCTGAAATTGGCATCACACCCGCAGCCTTCATCGCCGCAAGCTTCCAACACTTCTTCTCTTGCTTGACTCATATTCCCCCCTCGTTTGAGTTGACCTTATCTATAAAAAATAAAAAGTCCTCCTTGGCACACTAACGTTGTGATCAAGGAGGACCTCTTTGCCCTCAAATTTAGAATTTAATTCTAATTAAAACCCTTAAAAAGTCAAGAAATTTTAACGCCTCTTCTCTTGAATTAAATGCCGGCCCGTATCTGGCCTAACATTTTACTAATGAGGGACCGCCAGCAACAATTCGCTCACGGCCGGCCATGCCGGTTTAGCACGACCGTCCGCTGTTTTAAGTCCCAACGAACAGATCATGCTGGAAAAGGTCTCTTGTGTCCTTTTATCCGCTTCAGCAAAACCATAGTATTGCACCAGCTTCCCGCACAAGGGCGGATCAATATCATGCAAAGCGAAAATAGCTGCCAGAGAAATGCGCGGTTCACGTTCTATGGCCGGCAGAATGAATCGAAAAAATTTTTCCTGTTCCGCCGGCGTTGCGATCGTCCCCAGCGACGAAGAAAACCCAACCTCCTGCAACAGTACTGTTTTGGATCCCGCCGCTTTGAGCATCAAATCCATGCCCTGCGCATAAGCCTGCAGCGTGTGCTCCCCGGCGCTTAAAGGATAATATGTAAAAAATGCGGCATCGCTGGCATCAACCACTTTCCGGACGATCTCTCCGCGATCTTTCTTTAACCCCTCGTAAGTAACGCTCATCCCCACCTGTGCCTGAGGATATCTCTTAAGGACCAATTCTCTGGCGCGGCGAAAAAACGCCAGATACGGCATAAGCTCCTCGGGGCGGGATTCAAAATACACATCCACTTCATTGCCGATCAAAAACTGCGTGGGAACAACTTTAAGCGTCGTCGCGATTCGGTCAAGCAAAGCGGAAAACCGCTGCAGCATCCGGGGATCACTCCATGACAACGTCTCCAGATCCGAAGCAATATCCCTTCGGGTGGTATTAATGAGCGAGACCCCCAAATAATTAACTCTAGGTTGCAGTGTGGCTGCAATGTAATTATACCCTCCCAATCGTTCCTCGACGGCGTAGCGCCCGGGAGAAGATTCCAGCTCATTCCCTCCAAAAAGCGCCAGATTCACCGTTGTCTTAAGCCGTTTCAGATCCTCAACACCATCGATGAAATCCGCTGGACGCAGCTGGGAAATATTGCGCGGCACAAGGATAATGCCAACCTCTGCGGCCCCCGCCTGTGACGCAGGAACCAACGCTAGACCAACAAAGGCGGTCAACGCCGCACTAATCGAGGATCGTATAAGCCCGTTCATGATGCTGGGTCAGATCAAGACCCATGACCTCCTCTTCGCGGTTAACACGCATGCCGATCAACTTGTCGACGACAAAACAAATGACCCAGGTGACAAAAGCACAATAAACGATCGTCATCAATACACAGGAAAGCTGTATGCCGAATTGTTTCGGGTTGCCGTTGAATAACCCATTGGCTCCCGCGGCATTGACCGCGGTCGTGGCGAACAATCCTGTTGCCAGCATCCCCCAGAACCCGCCCACCGCGTGAACGCCAAAAGCATCCAGCGAATCATCGTATTTGAATTTCAGCTTGATCGCCCCGACAAAGAAATAGCTGATGAGACTGACAACAAACCCGATGATCATGGCGCCGGTGAAATCGACGAACCCTGCCGCCGGGGTGATGGCAACCAACCCTGCCACCGCGCCGGTGACCGTACCGAACATGGTCGGTTTTCCCGTCAAACACCATTCGATGATCGCCCAGCTGGTGGCCGCGGCTGCTCCGGCCATGTTGGTGTTAACAAAAGCATTGACCGCAACCCCATTGGCGGCCAAGGCCGATCCGGCGTTAAAGCCAAGCCATCCAAACCATAACAAACCAGCCCCTAGAACAACAAAAGGCAAATTATGCAGCGACGGCTGACTGATCCCGTGACGTCGACCCAAGAACAACGCGGTCACAAGTCCAGCGATACCGCAATTGATCTCGACAACCGTCCCGCCGGCGAAATCCAGGATCCCCAATCCTTTGAACAACCCGCCGACACCCCAGGCCATGTGCGCGACTGGGCAATAGACAAATGTCAGCCAAAGAGTAGTGAACAATAAGAATGCCGAGAATTTCACGCGTTCGGCATAAGAACCCACAATGACCGCCGGAGTAATGACGGCGAACATGCATTGAAAGATCATGAAGGCCGCATGCGGGATGGTCGCGGCATAATCCGGATTGGGCAGCTCGCCAACGCCTTTGAGCATCAGCCAGTCAAAACCGCCAAATACCGCATTACCCTTGGAAAATGCTAAACTGTACCCGTATATCCCCCACAACACGCTGATCAGCGCCAAACAACTCATGCACTGCATCAAGATCCCTAAGACATTCTTACGACGGACCATCCCTCCATAAAAGAATCCCAGTGCCGGCGTCATGAGCAAAACCAGCGCCGCTGACACCAAAACCCACGCGGTATCGCCCGCGCTTATTTGATTTAAACCATCCATGTTATTATTCTCCGCCAAAATATCTGTTGTCATCCGTTTCCGTCATCGGAACCGCCGGCGTCATCGCCGCAACAAACAAAAAGGCCTGGGATTCTGTCCTTTAAACAGAACCCCAAGCCTCTTAGCTTTGCCTTAAAGACCTCATTGCCCTTAAAGACGAGCAATGATATCTTTATTTTCTTTCCAAGTCAAGCATCGGTTAACCGATCGCTTTTGAACCTTCTTCACCCGTGCGGATGCGGATGACGCGCGGCAGGTCAAGCACGAAGATCTTGCCGTCGCCGATCTTGCCCGTGCGCGCACCTTTGATGATGGCCTTGATCGTCGGCTCAACATAATCCTCGTTGACAGCGATCTCGACCTGGATCTTGCGCAGCAGGTTCCCGGTTTCCTTTACGCCGCGGTAGAATTCATCCACCCCGACCTGGCGCCCATGGCCCAGCACTTCTGATACGGTGATCAAGTTGACATCCGCCGCGTAGAGCTCGCGTTTGACATCGTCGAGTCGATGAGGCTGGATGATGGCGATAACTAATTTCATGTCCTCTCCTTTATGTTAAGTGAACTTAATCCAATATCGTATACGCGCGTTCGTGATGCTGGGAAAGATCCAGCCCCATGACCTCATCTTCCGATGCCGCACGAAGACCCATGACCTTATCGACCACGAAACAGATCACCCAGGTGACGACCGCTGAATAGACCAGCGTAAAGAGCACCGCTTTGATCTGGATGATAAACTGCGCCGGATTACCGTAGAACAAACCATCCGCGCCAGCAGAATTGACCGCTTTTTGAGCGAAGAGACCGGTCGCCAACGCGCCCCAGATACCGCCGATGCAGTGAACACCAAACGCATCCAGTGTATCATCATACCCGAGTTTTGTCTTAACAAAAGCGACCATCATGTAGCAGATGATGCTGACAACAAGCCCGATGACTATCGCACCGCCTGCATCCACGAAACCAGCAGCCGGGGTGATGGCAACCAAACCCGCCACCGCACCAGAAACGGTACCGATCATGGTAGGCTTTCCAGCAAAGATCCATTCCATTAAAGCCCAGCTGACCGCAGCTGCAGCTGCAGCGGTATTGGTGACCACAAAAGCACTGCCAGCTAACCCATTAGCTGCCAAGGCAGAACCAGCATTGAAACCAAACCAGCCGAACCACAATAACGCGGCACCGAGCACAACGAACGGAACATTGTGCATGCCTGGCTTATCCGTACCTAAACGTTTCCCTAAATAAATAGCACTGACCAATCCCGCGATACCGGCATTGATGTGAACAACTGTACCGCCGGCGAAATCCAAAGCGCCCCAGTTGCGTACCATGCCGCCGACAGCCCAGACCATGTGACAGACTGGTGCGTATACGGCTGTTAACCATAGAATAGTAAAAACAACGAACGCGGAGAATTTCATGCGTTCTGCGAATGACCCAATGATCAGGGCCGGTGTAATGACCGCGAACATGGCCTGGAAGATCATAAAGACCTGGTGCGGGATGGTGGCCGCGTAGTCCGCGTTCGCATCCTGACCAACACCTTTGAGCATCGCCCAATCCAAACCGCCAACAAACGCATTACCCTTCCCAAACGCCATGCTGTACCCATAAACGACCCACAAGACGCTGATCAGCGCCAAACAGAACATGCACTGCATGAAGATCCCTAAGATATTCTTACGTCTAACCATCCCCCCATAGAAGAAGGCCAGTCCTGGCGTCATCAGCATAACCAGCGCTGTTGATATCAGCACCCATGCTGTATCGCCGGCATTGATCGGATTTGTTCCCATTCTTAACTCCTTTGTTAGTGTTGTTTAACCTGTTATAAAGGCGTATACCCCAGCTATTGTACAACCGCTAAGTTAGAATTTCCTGTGCCATTTA
>CAZFNI010000016.1:52661-53120 GCA_964520655.1 uncultured Planctomycetales bacterium | reverse complement strand
TCACGAATTAAAACATTTGCGATATAAAAAATATATTTTTGTACTAAAATAAGCCGCACATCTAGCGCAGAACCGCTTGAAGGGGGCAGGGCAAGTTCCTGAGGGACGAAACGTCCCCCGTCACATGCCTCCTGATGCATTTGGCACCAACTCGATTTTATGAAACCAACCCCGTTGCCTGTGTTATTGTGCATGTGTTACGGGGGCTGGGGGGTGTTGAGTCCCGAGGGAAGCTTGACCTGACCCCGGCACGAGGATAAATACGATCATGCATTGGAAAAAAATATTTGATCACAAATACACGCCGCTGGTCCTGATCCTTTTGGTCGGCATCATCGCGTACCATAATTGCCTGCCCAATGAGATGTTCTGGGACGACGATGATTTTATCTTGAAGAACCGTTACATCAAGGACTGGAAATATTTCCCTAATTTCTTTAGCGAGAATCTTGTTGCCGG
>CAZFNI010000016.1:41883-52651 GCA_964520655.1 uncultured Planctomycetales bacterium | reverse complement strand
GTATCTATTAAGCAATTACTGGCGCCCAATGCTGTTGACCATTTTTTCTTTAGCCTGGCATGCGTGGGGAACCTGGGTGCCAGGCTGGCATGCGATCAGCATTGCGGTGCACACCCTTGACGGCATCGTGCTTTTCTTTTTGATCAACCGCCTGTTTACCAACAGGGCTTTGGCCCTCACGGTCGCGCTGTTATTTGTCGCCCACCCCGTGCACAATGAAGCGGTGGTGTATGTTAATAGTCTGGGCGATTCCCTGGCGACATTCTTTGTTTTGTCATCGCTTTTGCTCTATGTCCGCTTCCGACAATCCGGGAAGCCCGCTTATGCCAGCCGTAATTTCTATTTTTCCCTGCTGTTTTTTCCGCTGGCGGTCATGAGCAAAGAGACGGGATTCGTGTTGTGCGGATTATTGCCGATGATGGATATCCTTCTGCTGCAAAAAGATACATCTGTGGTTAAACGCATCAAACAAACTCTCTTCACGGCCTGGCCGATGCTGCTTTCTGCCGTATTCTACATATACCTGCGCGCCACGGCGCTTAATTTCAATAACAGCTTTAATTTCTATAAAGAACACAATGCATTCACTGACAATATTTTCATCAGAGTACTGACATTCGGCAAAGCCTGTTTTTTATATGCCGGATTCCTCTTTGTTCCCTATCAATTGCGCGTGGAACGACAGATGGATCCTGCTGGCTCTTTCTTTGAAGCGGATGTGCTGGTTGGATGCCTTTATATTACCCTGATGCTATTGTGCATCGTTAGATTCTGGAAGAAAAACCCTTTGATCGCATTCGGTTGCGCATGGTTCTTCATCGCGATCGCCCCGGCATCCAATGTGCTGGTGCCCATCAATGCCCTGATCTATGAACACTTTTTATATATGCCCATGATCGGGATCACGCTGATCATATCCGGCGTTATCCTGCCCCAACTGTCGCGCCGGGGACTGATCCCTGCCGGAACGATCTTTTTAAGTCTGGTGCTGGCGATATTTTGCGGCATCAATATCAACCGTAATCTGGATTGGCGCACGGCCATCGGTTTCTACGAACAGCTGGTCACCTATGCGCCAAGCTATCGGGTCATCAATAATCTGGGGATGGAATATGCGGACAAAGGCATTCAAGACAAAGCGCTGATCTGGTATACCAAGGCGCTTAACATGGACCCATTAAATCCAGTGGCATATCATAATATTGCCGGGACATACCGTGATATGGGACGTTTTGACCTTGCGGAAAAGAATTTCAAGCGCGCGATAGAACTAGACCCTAAATTCATTTTTTCCTACCGGTCGCTAGCAGATCTTTATTGGAAGATGAACAACTACGCAGAATCGAAGAAGTACATTGAAGTGCTTGTGCGGTTCGATCCGGGTGATGCGAACGCGCAGCAAGCACTCCAAGAGATCAATGCCCTTATCGCGAAGTCCTCTCCGCCATCATCTTAGCCCTTCTGGCGGCAAGCTCAGCCATCATCGCTTCTTTTTGTCTTTGCGCTTCTTCCGGATGCTCCCTCATCCACTGCTGACGCTTAAGCATATTCTCCCGCATTTGCTTTAATTCTTCCGGATGCTCCTTGATCCACGCTTCCCGTCGAGCTTTAATATCAGCCCTTAATTTCTCTTTCTCATCCGCGCTCATGCCTGCACCAAGCGGCAATGCAACCGGCATCGGCGGCGCTGGAGGAGCTTCCGCAACGACCGGAGCCTCAACTGCAACGGGGGCTTCCACGACCGCCTCGACAATAGGTTTTGCGGGATCTGGTGCTACAATGCCCGGTTCCGAAGCAGCTGCGGTCTGATCTGCTGTGGCCGCAGCCTCTTCTTCTGCTCTCACCGCTCCCAATGCCGCGGCGGATATCACTATCGTAAAAAGAACAATTTTCAATGGCATAATACATCTCCTTTTGTTAATCTTTCTGTCATTATAACAAAATTTATAAGGAGCCCTATGGAAATCATCAAATCCTGTATAGACCTGTTCCTGCACCTTGACGTCCACATGGCCGAGATCATCGGACAATACGGCTCCTGGGTCTATGCCCTGGTCTTTGTGATCATCTTTGCCGAAACGGGCTTTATTGTGACACCCTTCTTGCCCGGCGATTCCCTGCTTTTTGTGCTTGGCGCCTTTGCCGCAAAAGGAGCGCTGAACCTGAACATTCTCATCCCCTTACTCTCGATCGCGGCGATCGCTGGCGACATGATCAATTACAGCGTCGGACGATTTCTGGCTCCCAAGATCTTCAACAATGAAAAGATCCGCTTCCTCAAACAGGAGCACTTGCAAAAAACCCAGGACTTCTATAAAAAATACGGGGCCAAAACGATCATCCTTGCCCGGTTCATCCCGATCATCCGGACTTTCGCGCCATTTTTAGCCGGCGTCGGAAGCATGCCTTACCCCAAATTCTTATTCTTCAACATTTCCGGAGGCCTTCTATGGGTCTTCGCCGGCGTATTATCCGGGTTCTTCTTTGGGAACCTGCCGTTCGTCTCAGAGCATTTCTCGCTGGTGGTACTGGCCATCGTCGTGATATCCTTGATCCCGGCGGTGTGGGAATACATCAAGCATAAACAAGGGCGTTAGAACAACCTGGGGAAGAATTTTGGATCATTGGGATCAATAGGGGCTTTGATCTGGCAGATCAGCAGCATGGCCTGCGCGTTCTTGACCGCATTAAACAAACTCAACTCCACATCATAACCGGTCTTTAATACCGCTGGCATCAATAAATTGTACGCTTTATAGGCACGCATCAAATAAAGCGTTTTAGGAAAATCCGCCGACACGGCTTTGGCAAAATATTTGCCAGCCTGCTCATAATGCCCTTCGCGCAAATGGATCATCCCCAGGTCATAGGCATACCAGAAGAAGCTTTCTTCATGGGCATATGATCTCTCCAAACAGATCCTGGCCCGGCGCCAGTCCCCCTCGAAGAAATAGGCATACCCCAAAAACGACCAGTCCGCCCAGGAATTTGGCACCAGCTTGACGACGGTCTTGTGGTATTCAATGGCCTGCTTTAATACATCCGTGCCGTTAAAATGCGGGCGGAACATGAACGCCGCCTGGTCGGACATGGACTGGGGCACCACATGATTAATGGTCTTGACCTTCATCAAATACAGGTCCGTCCCTTTATAGAAGACCAACAGTGCGATCACATACAACACCCATGCTTTTTTCAACACAACGACCAAAAAGGGCATCATGGCGCTCTCCTGAGCATCAATACAATGACAGCGGCGGCGGCCAGCACGAATACAAGCTCCAGTAAGAATGCCAGCCGCGTCCTCCACGGACTTTGAAAAACAAATTCGATCCTGTGCGCCCCTGCAGGAACCTCAATCCCCATGAATGCGTAATTCGCCCGGAAGATCGTCGTTGGACGGCCGTCGATCAGCGCTCGCCATCGGGAATGATACACATTGTTATAAACCAGAAACCGTGCTTTCTTGAGGTCTGATCCCAGGACCAGCTTATTGGCTCCAAAATACTTCACCTTGATCTGTGACGACCCCTCACTGACAAGCGTTGCCGTGGCACTCTCTTTGCGGTACGTCTGCTGGATAAGATTTAACTGGTCGAGATCGATAAAGACATCATTGGTCAATGAGCCCAGCGCGTCGCTGATCAAAGGCCATTGGGAGATCCTGGGGTCAAGCCCGGCGATACCATCATACAACAGCAGCCTTGGACGGATATAAAGCCCCAAGACCGGATGATTCAGATTTTGAAACATATCCTGGAAACGCTTCGAGGAATAGAACGGCTGGTTCAGGTAGCGCTCCTCCCCGTGCTCGTTCAACAGATCACCGATATTTTCTGATCGCGGCAACGTAAAACGCATGTATGCGCCATTATACAGGCTTGCGGCCGGACCATTGGGCGAAGAGCTGCGGATATGGGAAAAAACTTCCATCGGCTGAACAGCAAAGGAAAATAATAAGAGAAATGGCAGTAATTTCCCCGCCAGCGGCAAAGTTCTCTGAAAAGGAATGAAAATAAAAAAGACAGCGCTTAGAATGATGGCCACATAAGTACCGGGAATCACCACGCGAATATCCTGCCCGGCAAAGAAAAGCGCCGCTGCCCCATGCACCAGAACAATATAGCCGCAATAGAGCATCTTCTTTTTGGTCGTCCCCAACTCAACGCGCATCAATCCTTCAAAAAGTTCGGCGGCAAACAAGACCATCGCCGGCAGGACGCCCAGCCAAAGGAAGAATTGCAAATTGCGGAAATACTTGAAAAAGAACACATGCTGATACAAAAAGCCGTGCAGGGGGCTGGCATCAGCGATACCGATCAAATACACCAAGAATCCCCAGACAAAAAAGAACACCATCCGCCGCGTTATGCCCACGAACGCCGCAACAAGCGCTGTTAAATACACAAACAGCGGTAAATAAAAATCCCCCAGCCCCGCTTTATCCAACTCAAAGAACATTTTATCCGCGATCCTTGGGGCCACTATGCCGCCCTCATTGACCACATTGATATGCAGCGCTGCCGCATTGGACGTTTCCGCTCCGGTATGACGATAAACAACGCTCATCTCGCCCCTGGCGGACTGGAGATTCCACATCACTCCGGGCAGAAATCCAGCCGCAAGAAGCGCAAGAGCCAGTATCCAGTGGGGAGGATGTTGCTTTAAATATTGCCCGCATTGCCAAAGCTTAAGCCAGTGGCTTTGTTTAACGACTAAGGCAAATCCCGTCAGAGCGCACAGGATAACGGTCAAAAAATAAAATGGGATGTAGGTGATGCTGATGATCATCAGGCAAAAGGTCATCCCGATGAGCGCATTGAACCGCGGCGCGCGAAAAAAGACCAGCAGAAAATACAAGAACCAAATCTCTGGGACTAGGATCAGCAGCAGATAAGAATTAAACGCGAGCGTGCCAAGAGTGGAGAACACGACGCTAAATACAACAAAATATCCTGTCAGAGGCGACGCAAACAACAATCTCGACAACAAATAAAAACCAAGCACCCCCAACCCAAAATAGGCAAATAGAAAGATGCGGTGAGCGGTCATAAAATCAACACCGCACGACTTTAGCAGCAGAATACCAAGATAGGCAGGATTAAACTCCCCGATGCGGCGTAAATAGAATTCATTGTCCACACCGAAATCTTTGGTGGGGTCCCACAGCGGATAAACCCCTTGAGAAAGGTTATCCAAATAATATTTCACATGCTCATAATACGGCTTGGCGTCGTCAATGAGCTTTTTTTCGCCGCTTAAAAAAGGGTAGAACGCAAATGCCCATAAAAAAAGCGCTACGCCTATTAGGACAATGCGTTCTACCCTGGAACCTCGGCCCTTGTCGAATATCATTATTTGGCTTGTTCTTGAGCCTCTGGCTTTTCGATCTGCGCCCCGACCACCGCACCGCCGCCGGCTCCCACCGCGCCGCCGATCAACGCCCCTTCGACCGGATGTCCGCTTTGATAACCGACGATCCCGCCAATGGTCGCTCCTAAAACACCGCCAATGCCGGCACCTTCAGCGACCCGCGTCTTGTTCTCCGCGCATCCAGACGCCGCCAAAATCAATACCCCTGCCATCACCACAAATACTGCCTTACGCATACATTCTCCTTTGTACAAGTTCATTGATCCGTGTTCTTGTTTAATATATCAAAGTTTTGTCTTTGTTTTGTAATTTTTATACTTAAAATGAGGAATATGAAAATACTTTCGCTTAACGAATCCTCAATCCTGCGAAAATTCCTTATTTTCTTTCTCCTTGTTTCGATCATCCCTTTAGCCGTTCTGTTCTATTTGTATTTCCAGCTGCAGCATTATAATGAGATCCAGCTCTCCATAGATGACATCACCCGCGTGTTGCTGTGGGTCATTTTAGGGATTGTCTGCGGATACTGGGCGATGCGCAAGACCATCCTTGGGTTCATTGAAACGGCGAGAGAAGGCCAGCGTGCCATTTCTTCGTCGTTAAGCCACCTGCAGAATTCCGCCAAAGACCTGGAAGCCAACGAAGCGGTGGAACTGAAAAAAACATTCAACGCTGTAACCTCCCGCCTGGAAGAAGACCGGCGTAATCTTGAGTCCGCTAAAAAGACCCTGCATTCCGTACTGACCAAGATCAGTGTGGGGCTTGCCTCCAATCAGAACATCAACGGCTTTCTGCACCTGATCGTTGAGACGGCGACCGAAGCGCTAGACGGCAAGATCGGCTTGGCGCTTCTTTGCAACAAGGACTCCGGCCAGCTGGTGATCAAGACGATCGTCGGCTCGGAGACCATTTCCATCCAGGGGTTGGAATTCTCCATGGAAGACTCCGCTTTTTCATCGGTCATCAAACATAAAAAATCCGCCCTGATCACCTCGATCAATGAGATCAAAGATTCTTCCAAAGAAGCACTGGAACATTTTGAATTTCCCATCATCTGCGCGCCGCTATTGGCCAATGATGCTGTGTTGGGGGTGCTTGTTGTTTCCGGCAGCAAAACAGGCAGCAATTTCACTGACGATGACCTCTCCCTGCTCTACAACATGGCCCTGCAGGCAGGGGTTGCCTTAAACAACGATGAATTAAAGAACCTGGCCAATGTTGACCCGCTGACCAATATCTTCAACTACCGCCACATGACAGCGGTGCTCGATTATGAGACCATGCGCTTAAAACGCTACCCCGGGAATTTAAGCATGATCCTTTTTGATGTTGACGGGTTCAAGACATACAACGATGAATTCGGCCACCCTGAAGGAGATATTTTGCTGACAGCCCTTGCGCAAGCCATTAGCAAACGCTTACGGTATTCCGATGTATTCTGCCGCTACGGGGGCGACGAATTTGCCGTGATCCTTCCCCAAACCGCCCTGCCGGGAGCGCTCATTGTCGCTAACAAGATCAAGGAAGCGGCCGAGAACCTCACGCTTAAACGCAAAGTCACCTTAAGCATTGGCGGCGCGGAATGGATCCACCCCATGACCCGCCACGACCTTTTGGTCAAAGCCGATAAGGCCCTCTACCGCGTCAAAGCGCAGGGCAAAGACAAGATCCTGCTCATCTAATGGCGGGATCAACCCAGAATTAAAAAAGCGTATAAATGAACGGGGCAACGGCTGATGTTTGGGCAAAAATGATCAAAACGCTCAGCAATACCAGTATGCCGATGATGGGAACAAGCCAAAAACGTTTGCGTGACTTTAAAAAGACCCAAAGTTCTTTGATCGTTGACAACTTAGTCATGAAAATCCTCCCCTAGAACTGTTGGCTGTACCTGTCTTTACTGAATTCATCCTGTGGACGTTTGCACCAGTAGCTGCTGGCGGCCCGATCCCAGCGGCGGTCCAAGTGGTCTTTCCCGATAATTTTCAAGACGATCCCGACAGGAACAAAGCAAATAACAAAAACGAGCACTAGCACAAGGGTCGTCACCACGGATCCGATCGCGTGCGCCGCTTTCATCCATCCTTTATACGCCGGACGCAGCGCCGTCCAATCCAATGAAGTGGCGCAAACAAGAAAAACACTACAGGTCAACAGAACGATCTGCGCCGGCGTCATGCCGTGCTTTAAGTAACCGCCGACACCAAAAAATGCCGCGATCAACCCCAGCCCGTAACCAAACACCAGCATGTCCCTTTTTTCTCTGTTCATCCCTTGCTTTATCTCCTTAGTTAATCCAATATTTGCGAGATGTTCTCTTTTTTGTATTTATCCCGGTCAGGCTGCTGGTCTTTCGCCAGAACAAAATTCCCCAGGACCAGAAAATCCATGTTGGTACACATGAAGCAGCGATACGCATCTTCCAACGTACAAACGATCGGCTCGCCGCGAATATTGAACGATGTGTTAATAACGGCCGCACAGCCGGTTCGGCGCTCAAAAGCCTCGATCAGTTTATAATAGAACGGGCTGCGCTCTTGATCCACTGTCTGTAGGCGTGCGGAATAATCCACATGAGTGACCGCTGGTATCGTTGATCTTTTTGCTTTCAGCAAAGCAAGCCCTTTAAGTGATCCATCCACAGGTTGGGTGGTTTTCTGATGTTCGCGAAGCTGCCCGACCAAAAGCATGTACGGGCTTTCCCCGGGCACATCCACATAATCCTGGGCCCTCTCTAAAAGTATGCTGGGGGCGAATGGACGGAACGACTCCCTGAACTTGGTCCTGATATTCATATTTTCCTGCATCTTCTCTGAACGGGCGTCGCCTAAAATGCTGCGGGCACCCAAAGCGCGGGGTCCGAATTCCATCCCGCCTTGCACCAGCCCGATCACATTCTGCTCCTCAATAAGCTTCGCAACGTGGTCAAATATCGCATCGCCACTAAATTGCTCATGCGGAATATTCCGTGACCGCAAGAATGTTTCGATCTCCTGTGGGTCATAACTTGGCCCCAAATAGGAACCTTTCTGCAGATCATGCTTTCCATCGACGCTGCGCGGGTTATTGAGATACTGATACCACACGAACAGCGCAGCACCCAATGCTCCGCCAGCGTCACCCGCAGCCGGTTGTATCCATATCCTCTCAAAGATCCCTTCCCGGGCGATCTTGCCGTTGCCGACACAATTAAGCGCAACGCCTCCAGCCAGACACAAATTGCGCTGGCCCGTTGCTTCCCGGACATGCCTTGCGCATTTAAGCATGATCTCCTCGGTAACTTCCTGGATAGATCTGGCCACATCCATGTCCAGCTGCGTCAACGCTGACTCAGGGGCGCGGGGACCGCGGCCGAATAACCGATGGAATCGATCATTGGTCATCGTTAACCCTGCGCAATAATTAAAATAATCCATGTTCAGACGGAATGACCCGTCGGGCTTAATATCCACTAAATCCCGCCGGATAAGGTCGGCATATTTGGGCTCGCCATAAGGGGCCAGGCCCATTAATTTATATTCGCCAGAATTAACCCTAAACCCGCAATAAAACGTGAATGCCGAATACAAAAGCCCCAACGAATGAGGAAAACGTATCTCGCTCTCCAGGCGGATCGCATTGTCTTTACCGACACCGAAACTAGTTGTGGTCCATTCCCCGACGCCATCCATCGTCAGGATAGCAGCCTCCTTAAATGGTGAAGGGAAAAACGCCGACGCAGCGTGAGACTCGTGGTGTTCCAAGAACAATGGTTCACCATCATACGACAGTTGACGGCAAATAGCGTCTTTGAGAAATATCTTTTCCTTGATCCATACCGGCATGGCTGTCAAATACGACAATAACCCGCTGGGCGCATAATTCAAATAGGTTAACAGCAGGCGCTCAAGTTTCAGGAATGGTTTATCATAGAATGCGACATGGTCGACATCATTGATCGTTACGCCGGCTTGTTTGAGGCAGAACGCGATGGCGTTGGTTGGAAAGGACGGATCGTGCTTCTTTCGGGTAAACCGCTCTTCCTGAGCAGCGGCGATGATCTCACCATCGCGAACAATGGCGGCAGCGCTGTCATGATAATACGCGGAGATGCCCAGAATATGGGTTGACGTCTTTTTTGCCATGGACTTATTTCACGTGATCTTGGGATCAGGAAAACCAACTCTCAGCGCTGTGCGTCAACGCCTTTTGTTCTAGCACTGATCTCTTGGCCTACGGTCATCTCAAGATACTTATACAGCGACTCAGCCACATGCACATTGCCTTTTTCGTTCCAGTGCATCGTCGGAGCAGGGAAATGCAACGGGCTTTTATCTCTCCAGTCGCTTCGAATGTCTATCTCTGGGAACATATCCTGAATATCGACCACTTCAACACCGGCATCTTTACAGGTCTTCTTTTCATGTGCCGCTAATCTATCCCAGACAAAAACGATCAGCCTTACATGGTCTTTGTCTGCTTCCTGTTTGAATAATTTCAAGATCTCGGTGCAAAGCCGCCACAACTTCTCGTCATTAGGCAGGGTTTGAGCTTGATTGAGAAAACGATACCATTTTTTCGCCTCGTAGATCGCCAAGAACTTGTCTTTGACGAACGCATAGAGAAAACTATTATAGGCCAGCCATTTATCAGCGCTTCTAAACCTGCTTTTAGGAACAGGATAATTGCGCAGCACAGGCTTTCCATCCTGCATGACATAAACCGGCTTTTGCGTGGCCCACATCTCGTCGTACGCCGTGCGCAGGACCCCGTCGCCATAATACTGAAGGAGAACAACATCCGGTTTATATTTTCTCACATAGGCCTTATACCCCAACAGAAGCTGGTCTAGCCCCCAACCGTTAACCCCAAAATTCATAACCTCAATGTTGGGCGACTTTCTCTCATGGAATAACCGCTCCAGGACTTTGGGATAAGTCTGGTCAACATCGGCCCCATATCCATAGGTGAATGAACATCCCATGACGCCGATACGGAAGGTGTTCTTTAATTTCTCAAGGGGGTAGAGACGGTCGCGCCAACCGTCGATGTTCATCTCTTCCAGCCGTCGTCCTTCTTTATAAATGACATACCAATTGGAGTTCGGCCTCATGCGCCACCCCGTATAGGGGTCAAATTGATAAAGCTCCGTTTTCCTCTGCTCTTGATTCACATAAATGAGCTTTACTACTCCGACCGAGGATAATATCCTTAAGATAAGCTCCAGGATCACGCAAAGGCCCACCACGGTCACCAAAGTGATCTTAACACCTTCCCACCGTGAAGAATCCTTCAGCTCCATACTTTTCTAGGCCCTTCGATCTTGATGAAAAGTTGGCTGCCTCGCTTGGACTCGAACCAAGATACACAGATCCAGAATCTGTAGTCCTACCGATTAGACGACAAGGCAAAACTT
>CAZFNI010000016.1:32992-41783 GCA_964520655.1 uncultured Planctomycetales bacterium | reverse complement strand
CAAGGCAAAACTTACACAAACGCCGCGCGCAGGCGGCTGATAGTCTTTTGTTTCCCCAGCACGACCATTGTCTCAAACAAACCCGGTCCGACGGATTTTCCCGTCAAGGCACCGCGCACCGGATGCACCAGCTCTCCGGCTTTGATCCCAAGAGAAGCAACAACCTGACGGAAAACCTCCTCCGCAGTCTTTATATCAAAGGTCTCCAGCTTTTGCAATGCATCCGCCAGCAATCCAAATTCTTTCTTCATATTCTTTGCGGCAAGCTCTTCTGTGACCTTAGGGTCTTTCGTGTAATCTTCTTTAAATAAAAATTCCGTCCAATCGATAAAATCAACCAAAGTATTCATGCGGCCTTTATACAGTTGAACAATACCCGGCAAGTCCGGTTTTTGTGCTGCGGCAGGGCCATACTGTTTATCCAAGAACGGTTTAATGGCCTCTGTCAGAGCTGCCGTATCCATTTCTTTGATGTATTCGCTGTTAAGCCATTTTAACTTATCCATCGAGAACGCGGCGCCGGCCTTGTTGATCTTTTTGATCGAAAAATTCTTCACTGCATTGGCCAAAACGACTTTTTCCTGATTATTGCCCGGCGACCAGCCCAGCAATAATAAATAATTCACAACCGCCTGGGGCAAGAACCCCTGGCCGCGGTAGTCGGTGACCGCGACCGCCCCCGCCCTTTTAGATAACCTGGCTCTTTCATCGTCAAGGATCAACGGCAAATGAGCGAACTTAGGGACCTTAAACCCGAGAGCTTCATAGATCACGATCTGCTTTGGCGTATTGGAAATATGATCCTCCCCGCGTATAACGCAGGTGATCCCCATTAAGGCATCATCAATGACACAGGCAAAACTATACGTCGGTGAACCGTCGCTCTTGATCAGCACCTGATCTTTGAGTTCCTTGGTGTCGACAATGATCTCATCGCGGATCAGATCATAGATCTTGATGATCTTTTCCGGCATCTTAAGGACGATCGCCTCGCCGCCGCCTTCTTCACGCACTTCCTTGTAGGCTTTGCCCTCATCTAAAAGTTTTTGCGCGTATTGCGCATACAGATCAAATCGATCGCTTTGCTTGTAGAATTCATCCCACGTCAAGCCCAGCCACTGCATGCTGTCCATGATCTCATCGAGATATTCCTGCTTGGAACGCACCTTGTCGGTGTCCTCGATACGCAGCACAAATGTCCCGCCCTGCGCTTTGGCGTACATCCAGTTGAACAACGCGGTGCGCGCGCCGCCGATATGTAAATACCCCGTTGGTGAAGGGGCAAAACGAACCTTGACCATAAATTTTTACCGCACAAGCCGGGTCGGCTTATATCCTTTCTTGATCAAACGCCCGAGAGCATCTTCCAAATGCTTGCTGTCTTTTTCGTTGATGTTATCAAAACTGATGCCCGTGTCATAGAAAAATGTTTTATGCGTCTTTAACATGGACCGCTGTTCCACCCAGGCCACCACGCCATCGAAGACTAAATGTTCCCCGTCATCTAACAGGTCGATCTCCAAAGAAACGCGATTGCCTTTCTTGGCCTTTTTGGGCACGATCAGATAGCATCCGCCGCTACTGATATTCTCCGTATGGGTCAGATATACTTCCTGACCATGCGTCTCCGTGAAGAACCTTACCAGGCACGGATATGCCACCCGGGGAGAACTGCGGCGATTACTGTTCGCATTTTCCATGAACGGTCTCCTGATTGATGCTCTTATGATCTTACTTGAACACGCTCAATCCGGTCGGCTTTCCCTGTAACGGGATCGACCCTGACAACAATGCCCTGCAATATCGCTGGCGTTTCGGCCACTTCAAATTTTTGCGGCAAGCTCGTTAAAAAACGAGTGATGATCTTGTGCTTGTTCTGCCCGATCACCGAATCTTCCGGGCCGGTCATTCCTAAGTCCGTGATGTACGCTGTTCCTTGAGAGAGGATCTTATCATCCGCTGTCTGAACATGCGTGTGCGTCCCAAAAACACAAGACACGCGCCCGTCGCTGTAATGCCCCATCGCCACTTTCTCGCTGGTCGTCTCCGCATGCATGTCCAGAACAATGACTGGCGTCTGCAAAAGGATCTCGGAAACGATCTTATCCAACATACGAAAAGGACATTCGACATTATAGCGCATAAACGTACGCCCCAAAAGATTTATAACACCGACCTTCACCCCCCCGCGGGTCTGGATGATCGCGTAACCGCGACCCGGCGCCCCATCGGGAAAATTGGCCGGACGGATGATATTGTCCTCTTCATTTAAAAACGCACTGATCTCCTGCTTGTCCCACACATGGTCGCCCAAGGTGATCAGATCCACCCCAGCGGCAAAGATCTCCTTAGCCTGCTTAGGGGCGATCCCGCTGCCCCCGGCGGAATTCTCGCCGTTGGCGATCACCAGATCGATCTGGAATTCTCCCTTAAGCCGTCCCAGCTCCTTAACCAGGATATCTCTTCCCGGACGGCCGACAATATCACCAATGCATAATATGTTCATGGTTATTTCGCGTATTCAATGGCGCGCGTTTCTCGCACGACCATGACCTTGATATGCCCCGGATATTCCATCTCTTCTTCGATCTTTTTACGGATGTCGCGCGCCATGACGATGGCTTCATCGTCGTTGACCTTTTCCGGCGTGACCACAATGCGGATCTCGCGGCCAGCCTGCAGCGCGTAACTTTTTTCAACACCTTTGAACGAGTTGGAGATCTTTTCCAAATTCTCCAGCCGTTTGATATATGTTTCCATGGATTCAGCACGAGCACCGGGACGGGCAGCGCTGATCGCGTCCGCCGCGGAAACCAAGATACCGTAGAGCGTATTCATCTCAACTTCGCCGTGATGACTTTCCACCGCATAGGCCACATCTTCGGTCTCGCCGTATTTGCGGCACAAACGGGCGCCGACGATCGCGTGTGTTCCTTCTTCCACGTCCGATGAAACAACTTTACCGATATCATGCAGCAGCCCCGCGCGTTTGGCGGTCTTGACATCCGCATCTAATTGATAGGCCATGATGCCCATGAGCTTGGCCACTTCGATGGAGTGATTAAGACCATTCTGGCCGAATGAGGTGCGGTAGCGCAGACGACCGACCAACTTGATCAATTCCGGGTGCATCCCGTGAATCCCCAACTCCATCGCGGCGCGTTCGCCCTCTTCCTTGATCTTCTTTTCGATCTCAAGCTTAGCCTTTTCAACGACTTCTTCGATACGTCCAGGATGGATACGGCCATCGACGATCAATTGTTCCAGCGCAATGCGCGCGGTCTCGCGGCGCACCATATCAAAACCTGATATCGTCACCGCTTCCGGTGTGTCATCGATGATGATATCAACCCCCGTCGCCTGTTCCAACGCGCGAATGTTGCGTCCTTCGCGGCCGATGATGCGCCCCTTCATTTCATCCGATGGTAGCGGAACGACCGATATGGTTGTTTCTGCCGTGTGGTCGGAGGCGCAGCGTTGTATCGCGGTGCTGATGACTTCGCGAGCCCTCTTATCGGAAGACTCCTTGATCTCTTCATTCATCTGACGAACTCGCGTGGCCTTCTCTGTCAAAATATCCTCATCCACGCGTGCCAGCAGGATTTTGCGCGCTTCCTCCTGTGACAAATTAGCGACCGTCTGCAAGCGGATCTTTTCTTCAGCCACAGCTTTTTCAAGCTCGTCTGTCTTAGCCTTCACATTATTTTCGCCTTCCCTAAGCGCCTCCAAACGGACCGCCAGATCTTTTTCTTTCTTTTCCAGCAGATCAACGCGCTTGTCCAAATTCTCTTCTCGGGACACAATGCGCTTCTCCGCGCCGTTCAATTCTTCGCGACGGTCCTTGGTCTGGCTTTCAAATTCCTGACGCATCTTAAGCATGGCGTCCTTGGCAGCCAGTTCCGCTTCTTTACGGATCGTTTCCGCTTCACGCTTGGCCAATTCACGGACTTCCCCAGCTTCTTTCTGAGCCTCGGCGGCGCGCTTGCCCCGCAGGATACGGTCTAGAAAGAATCCACCCACAATACCGGCAATGCCGATAAATAACGCAAGAAATAAAACACTCGCACTGATCATGGCAACCCCTTTCAATACTTAATAAGTACTGCCTTAACGACGAATGACTTTATGCGGAAACAACGCAGTGGAGAGCAACATCATGTGGCTCTGTTGGCAGGCAATCAACGATCTGGAAATCAAAAGCAACCCCGATGGTGGCTGTGCGCCCGCTTAAACCAGACAAGAAGCGGTCATAATACCCCGCCCCGCGTCCTAAACGATTATGGCGCGCATCAAAGGCCAAGCCCGGAACAATGACCGCATCCAGCACATCTGGGCGTATCACATTGCCCGCGTTGGGTTTTGGTTCACTGATACCGTAAGGCCCTTGTTGTAGATCAGCTAAAGAATCTGTTAATATTGGGACCATCGTCTTTTGATTTCGTTGAACACTTGGAAGTGCTACTCGTTTTGTTAATTGCATTGCCTCTTGCATCATCGCAAAAGTCTCTACTTCTCCCGGCAAGGACGCGTAAAACAGCACCGTTTTGGCTTTCCTAAAGGCCGGCAGCTCAAACAACTGCTGCGCGATCTTTTGGCTTTTGAGCCGCCGCTTAACGCTTCCCTGATCTTTCAAAAGCCTTATAAAATGTTCTCTTAAAGAGCTTTTATCCTGCATTTTCTTGCTTAAACCTAATAAGTAAACGGCGGTTATCGTATCATTTTTTACGCAACTTGTCCATGCGTTCTTTGATCTTGGCCTCATAGCCTAAGTCTGTCGGCTTATAATAGGAAGCCTCATGCGGCATATATTCCTGTTTCACATAATGCCCGGGATAATCATGGGCGTATTTATACCCTTGGCCGTGCCCCATCTTGGCGGCTCCGGGATAGCTGCCGTCTTTTAAATGCAATGGGACCGCAGAGATCCTTTTATTCTTCACATCATCGATCGCGGCATCGATCCCTAAATAAACAGCATTGGACTTAGGCGCGCAGGCCACATATACCGCAGCCTGGGCTAAAATGATCCTGGCCTCCGGCATACCGACAAACTCCGCGGCCTGCAAGGCCGCGTTGGCCAGCACCAACGCCTGCGGATCTGCATTGCCGACATCTTCGCTCGCACAAATGACAATGCGCCTCGCGATAAAACGAGGATCTTCCCCGGCATAGACCATTTTGGCCATCCAATACAATGCCGCATCAGGGTCTGACCCCCTCATGGATTTTATAAAGGCCGAGATCGTATCGTAATGCGCGTCCCCGTCTGCGTCATACACAGCCGCTTTTTTCTGTATACTTTCCTGGGCCACCGCCAGGTCAATATGCACCACATTATTCTTATCCGCCAGCGTTGTCATGGCGGCCACTTCCAGCGCGTTTAGGACCCGCCGCCCGTCCCCGTCGCAAGACTGGGCCATGAACATCAGCGCATCATCATCCACTTGGATATTAAGGAACCCGACGCCGCGCTCCTTATCCTGGATGGCGCGCCTGAGCATCAACAAAAGATCTTCAACAGACAGGGGTTTTAGTTCGAATACCAGTGAACGGGATATGAGCGGACTAACTAACGCAAAGAACGGATTAAAGACCGTTGCCCCGATCAAGATAATATTGCCCTCCTCGATGTCGGGCATCAGCACATCCTGCTGGGCTTTGTTAAAACGATGGATCTCGTCGATAAATAACAGCGTTTTACGGCCGGATGATGAGCGTCGATGCGCGGAGGCGGCAATGATCTTGCGCATTTCCTCGACGTTGGAGGACACCGCGTTGATCTTTTCAAAATGGGATTTTGTTTCTTTCGCGATGCACAACGCCAGGGTGGTTTTGCCAACACCCGGCGGGCCGTACAGGATCAGTGAACTTAAGCGGTCCGCTGCGACCGCGCGGGTCAACAGTTTCCCCCCGCCTAAGATGTGGGACTGCCCGATATATTCCCCCAAATGCCTCGGACGCATCCTGGCACTTAAAGGCGCGTCTTTGTGGATCAGTTCATCCTGGGAGAATAAATTAGGAGTGTTCATAAAAATCCCCGCACCGCCGTCGGATAAGGTGTAATGAGAACCATCGTTCCCAAGTGGGTAGACACTATGAGCCCGGCAGAGCCGCGGCAACAGGTTAGCGTCCCCCTGTGTATTGTTTTGTGGTTCAATACATCCAGATCCTAACGCGCTTAGCAGGGATAAAGGATCGTGCTTTTATTTACAACGCTTTTGGTTTTTCAACCTTGCGGATATGCGCGCCGCATCCGCTGTACAACGGACCAACGTCAACTTCTACGGTCTTGCCGACCTCTTGCTTGATCTTATCGGCAAACGCGAAACATTCTTTCGCATTCTTAAACTGAACAGGATTATCTTTCTGCCAACCAACGGAAACCCCGCAGGTATAGCGGTATTTGACCCTGTGTTCGGGCTTTAAATGCGTAATATCGCTGCCCATTTCCTTGATCCCAACACCCTCATAAGTCACTCCCGCTTTTTTCACATAAGGCTCGATGTCCGGATATTTCTTGTCCCGGCAATAACATTCGAAATAATACTCCTCCCCATCGAGCTCTTTTGGCGTTTGATCACATACGACCGGTTTTTTCTCAGGCGGATTTTCCGCCGCCGGTGTTTCCGTGACAACAGGGGCAGGGTTCAATGCTTCTATTTCCTGCTGCCGCGCCCGGCGCAGGCGCTCTTTCATGCTTTCGGCATATGAGCTTTGCGCCATCAACACGAACAGCATGACAATGATCACGATCCGCATAGGCTAACGCAACACGGCGGCAAATTCCCGCGCCAGTGCCTCCACAATGTGCTGATGAACAATATTCACTTCGTCTTCCCGCAGCGTACGCTCTTTAGACTGATACAATAATGACAAGACCAGTCCGCGCTTGCCCTCCTGGATCTTGTCTCCAGTATACTCTTCAACCAAATGAACCTGCTGTAAAATATCCTTGCCCAAACGCTGGCATAAACCTTTGATGGCCCCAAATGAAG
This sequence comes from uncultured Planctomycetales bacterium, assembly GCA_964520655.1. Taxonomy (GTDB): domain Bacteria; phylum Omnitrophota; class Gorgyraeia; order Zapsychrales; family Fredricksoniimonadaceae; genus JACQQW01. The sequence goes on along the minus strand of CAZFNI010000016.1, from coordinate 34,788 downwards.
CTGTCTTATCGACCGCAATACTGATATCCCTGACAATCGACGGAAATTCCGCGATAGGCTCATATTTAACAATGGTTCTAGGCAATTGAAATATCGGCTGAAGGTCCATCTGGGCAAAATACACATCCCCCGACTTAATACCCCATTGCTGTAAAACATTCTTCGGGACCCTGCCCACGGCACCTAAGACATGCTGATCCATCGCAAACAAGGCTGCCCCGTCCTCGAGGCCAGGATATGCTCCGGATGTCCAGCTGCCCGAAGCGCCAAGCTTGACCAGCGCCTGCTCCAATGCGCCTTTAATATCATACATATCCATGGCTTCTTTGCTGTTTTGCCGCCAATCATGGCTCTTCCGTCCGGTACACAGCATGGAGAGCGTCCAACGCTCCCCTTCTTTAAAATAACATTTGCCGATCTCGAAAATCCGAAGCTCTTTCTGACCGCGATTGAAATTAATTGCTGCTACCGCCAGCATCGAGGGAAGCATGGAGGGACGCATCAGATTGTGTTCGCTGCTTAACGCATTATCCACACCAATGCCCTGAGATTTGATCTGACAGCGGTCCAAGTCTTTCTGGCTGATCAGTGAAAATGTGATCGTTTCGTTATAACCCTGGGCGATCAGCGCCGCCGACACGGTACGCCGAACATTTCTGGGGCGGACATCAGGGGCGATGTTGAGCACCTGGATATGCGGGAACGAAACCTCCAGACGGTCATACCCGATGATGCGCGCTACTTCTTCAATGATATCAACTGAAGCTTTAAGGTCGCCGCGAAAACTGGGGATGGTCACCTTAAATTCATCTTTCTTTCCCGCCGTAACTTTGAGACCCAGACGCACCAGCGCGCTCTTGACCGCAGAAGCCTTAACCCTCGACCCCAGCAGCCCTTCGATCTCATCAATACTGATACGGATCACGCGCGCTTTACCAGATGTTTTGACACCAACATCCATACGGCCGGCAAAACGCCCTTGAGTCATCTCGATCAATAATCCCGCCGCCCTGTCGGCGCCGTCTAACACACAAGCAATGTCCACGCCGCGTTCAAAGCGGTAAGATGAATCGCTCTTAAGACCAAGGGTGCGCGACGCCCGGCGGATGAGACCCATGTCAAACTGGGCACTTTCCAAGACGATATGTTTTGTTTGTTGTGTGACCTGGCTCTCCTGCCCGCCCATGATACCTGCGATCGCAATAGGCTTCTTCGCATCGGCAATGACTAAAATGGACGGGTCTAGTTTGCGTTCAATGCCGTCTAAGGTCACGATCTTTTCGCCGGAATGGGCGCGGCGGACAATGATCTTACCCCCTTCGATCTTGTCCCGGTCAAACACGTGCAAAGGCTGGCCCATTTCCATCAACACAAAGTTGGTGATGTCTACCGCATTGACGATCGGCCTTAATCCCAGACTTTGCAGACGCTCTGTCATCCTTGCCGGCGCGTCCTTGATCACAACATTCTCGATCACCGTGCCGATATAGCGAGGACAGTCTTTCTTATTCTCAATAACAATGCTCAATCCAGCAGGTTTAAGGGCCTTGAATCGTTTGATGTTCGGCATCGCCAGGTCTTTGGCGCAGATCGCGGAGATCTCCCTCGCCAATCCCAGCGTATTTAAACAATCGGGGCGATTGGGCGTGATCTCCAAGTCCAGCACCGTGTCTTTGCCAACGCTGTGAACCTCTTCGACCTCAAGCCCAGCCATGGTCAGCCGATGCACCAACTCGTCGGTCGAGATCTTGGGGTCCACATAATCTTTGAGCCAATTGATCGATAATTTCATGCGT
>CAZFNI010000016.1:0-32892 GCA_964520655.1 uncultured Planctomycetales bacterium | reverse complement strand
GGTTCCGTAAATGGGAAATAATGAGGACGGAAACGCATCGTCACGCTGGGACCGAAGAACCGGCGGCAGAATTCTGTCAGAAGTCCTTTGAGGTCGGAGAATTTTACGTTCTGGTCGACCAATAACCCTTCGATCTGATGGAACATGAACGAGTGACTGGCATCCACCGCATCAGGCCGATACACTCTGCCAGGGATGATCACCGCCATGGGCGGTTTGTGCGCTTTCATCACCCGCACCTGCCCCGGCGAGGTGTGGCTGCGCAGCAATAATTTTCTCCCCTTCGCTTGCGGATCATCCGCCTGCAAATAGAACGTGTCGAACGCGTCGCGGGACGGATGGTCGATGGGGATATTTAAGCCCGTGAAATTATGATATTCCGTCTCGATCTCCGGCCCTTCTTCCAGCACAAATCCTAATTTCTCAAAAACATCGCAGATCTCTTCCATGGTCTGCGTCAATAAATGACGGTGCCCCAATGCAGAAGCGACCCCTGGCATGCTCACATCGACAGATCTCAATGAAGACGCAGGCTGAGCCGACAGCGAATTTTTCTTTGATTCAATGATGCTGTTGACGATCGCGCGCAGGTCATTGGCGCCTTTGCCGATAGCCCCCTTATCCGCAACAGCGGCGGAAGACAAAGACGCAAAAATGTCAGCGACGATACCCTTTTTCCCCAAATATTTCAGTCGGAAATCTTCCAGGGCTTGCGCATTGGCAACCGATTCGCCTTCACGTCGGGCATTATCCTGCAGCTGTTGAAAATTCCATGTCGACATTATTGATATTCCTTATTGATCCCAATAAAACGCCATTTCTCTGCTGTGTCCCCGATCTTGATCAAATTCACGGTATGAACGCCAGCCGGAATTGGTTTATCCCAGCTGTATGTTGCGATATTCAAGACCGGCGGAAATGCCTGGTCGATCGTCATCGCATACACTTTGATGACGTTCGCCTCCTGCCAGCAATTCTTATCACAACCGCCCGATACGGGTTTAATATCAAGCTTCATGACCGCTTGCGGCTTTTCCGCTGCGGCAATGTCAATTGACCCTGCGAACGCCGGCACAGCCATTAGGATCATGGTAAACAATGCAGCAAAAGCTTTCATATGTCCTTATAAAAAAGGGACAGTTCCTATGGTTATAGAAGACTGTCCCTTATTATATCCTAAAACCAATCGTTATGCTTTGGCTTTTGTTTTCTCTTTTGCTGGTGCTTTAGGTGCTGGCTTTGCAGCTTTTGCAATATCCACGATCTGGGTGAAGATCTCAGGATTTGAGATCGCGATCTCGGATAACATTTTACGATCCAAAATAACGTTCTCGCCTTTTAATCCATTGATAAAACGGCTGTACGAGATCCCCGCTTCACGGCAGGCGGCATTCAAACGAACGATCCACAGTGAACGGAAGTGTCCGGCGTTCTTTTTACGGTCAAAATACGAGAACTGGCGACTGCCGATCAATGACTTAATGGCTTCCTTGTAGCGTTTGCTGCGGTTGCCGAATTGACCCTTCGCTTCTTTTAAAACGCGTTTCTTGCGCTTGTGCGCGTACGCGTTGCTTTTAATTCGTACCATATGGCAACAACCCCCTTATACGCTTGACATCAGATGCCGACAAATACCCGTCTTTGCGTAACTGACGCTTAGCTTTCCGTGTTTTCTTGCTTAAGATGTGCTGACGCCCCGCGTTGCGTTTCTTTAACAGACCGCTTTTGGTCATGCGCAAACGCTTGGCCGCACCTTTATTCGTTTTGAGTTTTCCTTTTTTTCCGATTGCCATACAACCACCTTTATTTTTCTGATTTAGGTGCCAAAACCATTGACACCACTCTGCCTTCAGCCAAGGGTTCCTTCTCAATGGTGGCAAATTCCGTTGTTTGCGCGATCACTTTATCGAGCACGGTTCTCCATTGATCCCTAAAGCTCATTTCTCTGCCCTGGAACATTAAATTGATCTTTACTTTATCTTTTTTAGCCAGGAATGCGATGGCCTGCTTCATCTTGGTCTCCAGGTCATGATCGCTGATGTGCGGCTTAAGACGGATCTGCTTTAACTGCGTCACATGCTGATTGCGCTTGACCTTGCGTTCTTTCTTTTCCTGATCATATTTATATTTGCTGAAATCAATGATGCGGCACACCGGCGGTGTTGCGGTCGGCGCAACCTCGACTAAGTCCAATTCATATTCATTGGCCAGCTCTAAAGCTCTGGTGATCGCCACCACGCCCAGCTGTTCCGAGTTAGGACCGATGACGCGCACTTCCTTGTTACGGATTTGATTGTTGATTCTGATATTCTTCAATGTATTCGTGCCTCCTGTTAATAAAAAATGCCTTTTGGCAAAGGTTACCTATTATCCTCGATTTTTACTTTTTGTCAACAATCTGATTCTGTAAACGCTCGATCAGCGCGGATGGGCTCATGACCCCCAGATCCTGCCCGTTTTGCAAACGCACCGAGATCTGAGCGCTTGCAACTTCCTTGTCACCGATCACCAATTGATACGGGATCTTTTTGACCGATGCTTCGCGGATACGCTTGGAGAGCGATTCATTGCGGTCATCGACCACAACTCTAAATTTAGCATCATTTAAGGTTTTTTTCAATGTTTGAGCGAAAGATTCATGTTCCGGCTTGATGGGAATGATGGCAACCTGATTGGGAGCCAACCATAATGGGAAATTCCCGGCGTAATGCTCAATGAGCGTCCCCATGAAACGTTCCAAGCTCCCTAAAATAGCGCGATGCAGCATGATGGGGCGCTCTTTGGCCCCGCTTTCATTGGTGTATTCCAGTTCAAAGCGTTCAGGCAGATTGAAATCGCACTGGATCGTGCCGCATTGCCACAAACGTCCGATCGCGTCTTTTAATTTTATATCGATCTTGGGGCCATAAAACGCGCCTCCGCCTTCATCGACGCTGTATGTCAATTGTTTGGTCTCAAGCGCGTCTTTAAGCGCTGCGGTCGCCTTATCCCAATTCTCCTGGGCGCCCATGGAATCCTTGGGCTGCGTCGAAAGTTCAATGTGCAGGTCATGAAAACCAAAATCATTCATCACCTTGAAGACGAAATCGATCACTCCCATGACTTCCGCTTTTATCTGATCGGCACGCAGAAATAAATGAGCATCGTCCTGGGTAAACCCTCGCACGCGCAGCAAGCCGTGCAAAACGCCCGCTTTTTCCTGACGGTACACGGTGCCCAGTTCAAAATAACGGATGGGAAGGTCGCGATAGGAACGTGTCTGGGATTTAAAGATCAAAATATGCCCTGGACAGTTCATGGGCTTGACCGCGTATTCTTCTTCATCAACCTTAAAGTAATACATGTTCTCTTTATAATGTCCCGAGTGCCCGGAAATGTCCCACAATTTTCCTTTTAGGATGTTGGGGGTATGCACCAGTTGATAGCCGCGTGCCAAATGCTCCTCGCGCACATAATCTTCGATGAGTTTGCGCAGCATAGCGCCGTTGGGATGATAAAAGATCAGTCCCGCCCCGGCGGTTTCCTGATAAATGTGGAACAGGTCCAATTGCGTGGCGATCTTGCGGTGGTCGCGCTTGGCGGCCTCCTCGAGCATCTTGAGATATTCATCCAGCTCTTTCTGGGTGAAGAATGCCGTCCCGTAAATACGCTGGAGCATGGGCTTATTCTCATCGCCCCGCCAATACGCGCCGGCGACAGACAACAGTTTTAATCCCTTGATCAAACCCGTTGAGGCCACATGCGGACCTTTGCACAGGTCGACAAATTCATTGCCTGTGTGATACAGAGACACTTGCTCGTCAGAAAGACCTTCGATCAGCTCAACTTTATAATCTTCGTTCATGGCCGCGAACTTCTTGATCGCCTCCTGGCGCGGCAGCATGGTCTTGGTCATGGGGAGGTTCTTGTTGACGATGCGGTACATCGCCTTCTCGATCTTACGCAGATCGTCCTCGGAAAAAGGCTCTTTTTTGTCAAAATCGTAATAGAAACCGTTCTCGATGGCAGGACCTATCGTGACCTTGACCTCGGGCCAAAGCTCTTTGACGGCCTGGGCCATCACATGGGAGGCGGTGTGCCGTAATTTATCAATGTCGCGGGAATAATCCATAATGTTGTAAATTCTCTGGTGGACCCGACAGGACTCGCTGCCTCCGCTCGCTTATGCTCGCTTCGGTCAGGCACTCGCCCATAAACCGCTCCTATCCGTCGCGCTTTATAAGCGGGCTCACTTCTCGTCCTGAAATATCAAAATGGACCCGACAGGACTCGAACCTGTGACCTTTTCCATGTCAAGGAAACGCTCTAACCAAACTGAGCTACGGGTCCAGAAGATCTGGAGGCGAGGACCGGAATCGAACCGGTGAATAGCGGTTTTGCAGACCGCTGCCTTACCACTTGGCTACCCCGCCGTCGTTCCGATCTAATATTTTATTCGAGGGGATCGGAACTCCCCATTTGGGGAACCAAGGTTCCCCATCTGGCGTCCCAACTTCGTTGGGACTGTCAAACCCCTCCTGCTGTTTCGATCAGCAAACCTTAAGAGAAAAACCATGTTTTTCTCTTAACAACTCTTTTCTGTGTTCCTTCGGAACACTCCGCCAACTCTGAAAATGGGCGGGGAGGGAATTGAACCCTCATGACCTTGCGATCACAGGATTTTAAGTCCTGCGTGTATACCTATTCCACCACCCGCCCGACTAATTATCTCAATACAGCCTTCACAATATCCTCAACGTCTGCCAAATGGCCGACGCCGTATACGCCGCAAGCCAGCTTGCCCTTGACGGGTTCAATGAATTTAAACCCGCGCGCTTTCAAAACGGTGCAATTTTCCTGGACGGCCGCGTTGGCATACATATCGTCGTTCATGGCAGGCGCGATCCAAATTTCTTTCTTATAGGCCAAAACCAAAGTGCTTAAAAGGTCATCCGCAAGGCCGTGTGCCAGCTTCGCTAAAATATTCGCCGTCGCTGGTGCGATCAAAAGCGCGTCCGTGTCCTTGGCCAGATTGATATGCGCCATACCCCAGGCCCCGCCCTCAAACATACCACATAACGCATCCTTGCCCGACAGAACAGAAAGCGACAAAGGCGTAATGAATTGCTCTGCCTCCTGGGTCATCACTACCGTGACATCCGCGCCATTATCCTGCAAACGGCGGATGATGTCGCACGCCTTGTACGCAGCGATACTGCCGCAAACTCCCAGAACGATCGTTCGTGGCTTTTTCGTCATATTTATTTCTTGCTGCCGGCCTTGTCTTCAAATTCTTTAGAGCAGCTTTTCTCAACGACTTTCGCGCCCTTGATCTCGGTCAAGGCCACCGTCGTCAATTTCGTATTCATCGGCATCTGGACCAACCGCGTTCCTGTTTCACTGATCTCAAGCGCGCGGCGTGAGGCCATGCGCACCAGTTTATAAACACTGCCCGCGGCTTTGGGTAATAGTTGCTCTAACGGCTGATATGCCATAGGTACTGCCTCCTTAAAATGGCCTTACGGCCGAACTGACGGTTTTGGTGAAACGCATTTTATAACACAAGACCGTCTAAATGTCAATGAATGCTGATGGCATCCAGCACGATCGCGCTTAAATCCTTGCAAGCCCTCTCCAGCCGGCCATTGGTGACCACCCGGTCATACTGTTTGGCTTCCTTCATTTCTCTGCGGGCAACCTTAAGTCTTAAGCTCAACGATTCATTGGACTCTGACGCCCTTTGCTTTAATCTCTCCTGCAAGATCTTCATGGTGGGCGTCTTGATAAAAATGGAGAACGCCTCCGGAAATTCCTTGCGCACATGGGCAGCGCCTTTGACATCAATGCACAGCAGGACATGCTTGCCCTTGCGCAACAATTTCAAGACCTGCTGCCTGGGAGTGCCGTAATAATTATCAAATACCTTTTCCCATTCCAGAAAAAAATTCTTTTTGATCCTGCTTTCAAAGACCGGGCGCGTCAAAAATATATAATCTTTGCCCGCACGCTCACCTTCCCGTTTTTCTCTGGTCGTGGCAGACACCGATTTGACCAACTTGCCTTTGAACCTGGAATCATTGAGAAGCGCCTTATGCAGCGTCGTTTTTCCCGATCCTGACGGACCTGATAAAATAATGACCTTACCCGGCAAATTACTCGACATTATTGGCCTGCTCGCGGATCTTTTCGACCTTGCTTTTTAGGGCAATGACGATCGCGGAAATGTCTTTGTCCTGTACTTTTGACCCTATTGTATTCGTTTCGCGCTGCATTTCCTGCGCGATAAAATCCAACTTCTTGCCGGCCTCTTGATTTAACGACAGCAGCGACTTGGCCTCGTCGATATGGTGCGACAACCGTGAGAGCTCTTCGTTAATATCATTGCTCTTTTGAAAGGAAGCAAATTCTTCGGGGCTGGCTACCGCCTTTTTTTCTTTCAGCAGCTTTAACGCCCGCGCCTTGATCTGCCCAAGCCGTTTTTGCATACGGCTTAAATGACCGCTGATATCTGCTCGCAGTGCGACCCCTTCTCTCTTTCGCATAGCCACCACCGACGACAAAGCTTTTTCGATCGCCTTGGAAACACCCGGCCACAGCGTCGGTGCATCCACAAAAACCTCTTTCGCTTCGACAACGCCGGGCAAACGCATGATGTCCGCCACGTTAAGATCATTGCGTACGCCAAACTGCTTAGACAGACTTTTTCCAAAAACCATGTACCGTTTGACCGCGTCATGATTGATCGTGACATTCACTTGAGGCTTCTCTGTGATCTTGACCGATACCGTGACCCGCCCGCGCTTGACATTCCTGGCGATCAGCTTGCCGATCCGTTCTTCATAACTGGAGAACCCAGACGGAAGATAATAAGCCGGATCTAAATAACGGTGATTGACCGTTTTGATCTCAACTGTACCCTTGACCTTTGCCACATTAAAATCAGCGGCCCCAAAACCCGTCATCCCTGTGATCATAACATTCCTTTTCAACGTTGCGCCCGCGTTAACAGCTCGCTCTTTTTGAACCACAATTTTATTTCTCTGACCGCTTCCTCTTTTGAGGACGAAACATGGACCAGATTCTCATAGACGCCCTTGGTCGTGATCCTGCCGAATTTCCCCCGAACAGAGACAGGGTCAGCATCCTCGGGATTTGTGGCCCCGGCGATGCTGCGACACTTGGCGATAGCCCCCTCGCCGAATAAGACCATGGCAATGACTGGATGTCCGTCGTGAAGGTCGCCGCATAAGTAGGAAACGATCTGCTTAAAAAAGAATTGATCCTTTAAATGGCCGTAATGTTTCTGGGCTAACGGTTTTTTGACCGCAACAGCTTTCATGGCCCGCAAGACCAGGCCGCTGTCCAAGAATTGATCCACAACTTCCCCGGTGATCCTTTTACGCATCCCATCCGGCTTGATAATGACCAAAACCTCTTCTTTCATCGACGGATAACCTCCAGGATGCGGTCTAGATCATCGAGTGAATAATATTCAATAACAAGCTTGCCCTTGTTCTTTTTATCCTCAACAACAACTTTTGTCCCAAGGGTGCGGCTCAATTCCTCCTCAAGGATCTGAATGTCCCTGCTTTTGGAGGACGCCTTTGATTTCAACTTACCCGTTTTTGAGGAGATCTGTTTCTGAACCGCCGATTCAACCTGCCTGACTGATAAACTCTTTGCCGCTGTTTCTTTGGCCAGCTTGATCTGCTCGTCGCTATTCTCAAGCGTCAAGAGCGCCCGGGCATGTCCGACGGAGAGCTTGCCGGATGACACCATGTCCTGTACTGGAACCGGCAATTTTAACAGACGCAGCAAATTACTCACCGTGCTGCGGTCCTTCCCCAACGATTGAGCCACTGTATCCTGGGTGAATTCAAACTCGTCAACCAGGCGTTTATAGGCCTTGGCCTCCTCGATGCCGTTTAATTCCTCACGCTGAATATTCTCGACGAGCGCCAGGACAAGGGCCTCTCTATCTGTAACATGCTTGATAATGACCGGCACCTGGGTCAAACCAAGCTCCCTGGCAGCTCTTAAACGCCTCTCTCCCGCCACAACCTCATACTTATCCCCAGATGGTCTGATCAAGATCGGCTGTAGAACACCTTTTTCTTTAATAGAAGCCTTTAACTCATCCAGCTTTTCTTTATCATAGACCAAACGCGGCTGAAGACTGTTATTTTTGATTAATTTAACGTCAATAGCATTGCTTTTGCCTTCATCCGCATTTCCAGTCTGGAAATTATTCTTGGAAATTAATGCTGATAGCCCTTTTCCTAAAACTTTATTTTCCATTCTGATCTCCTAATATCTCCTGAGCCAACTCTTTATATTTGACTGCCCCCGCTGAATTAGGGTCGTAATAATTAATGGGCTTCCCGAAACTCGGAGCTTCGCTGAGACGTATGTTCCTGGGGATAATAGACTTATAAACTTTATCCTTAAAATACGTGTTGATCTCTTTAATAACTTCATTGGTTAAATTCGTTCTAAAGTCTGCCATTGTCATCAAAACTCCCTCAATGGCAAGTCCAGGATTTAAGCCTTCTCGGATCAATTCAATGGTATGCAGCAGCTGTGATACCCCCTCCAGAGCATAGAACTCGCATTGAATAGGAATAAGGATTGAATCTGCAGCTACCAGCGCATTGAGCGTTAATAACCCAAGGGAAGGCGGAGAATCAATAAAAACATAATCATACCGCTCTTTGACGCTGTCAATGGCTTTCTTCAACCTATTTTCTCGAGATAAAGCCCCGACAAGCTCAATTTCAGCACCCGTAAGGTGAATATTGCAGGGAACAATGGATAAATTTTTGTATTTTGTAGTCTGGACAATATCTGTCATTTGCGCTTTATGCACAAGCGCATCATAAACGGAAGATTTGATATCATTTTTATTGATCCCTACACCGGAAGTAGCATTCCCCTGAGGATCCATGTCCACCAGAAGAACTTTTGCGCCCAGCTCTGCCAAAGACGCAGGAAGGTTTACTGCTGTGGTTGTTTTGCCCGTACCGCCCTTTTGATTACATACTGCAATCACTCTGGACATTGTTTTCTCGCATTGTCGCGTTTCACGTGAAACAAAATGCTGCGGTTATTACTTTTTCTTTACTGCTGCTTTGATCTTGGCTCTTTTTGCCCCAGCCATTCCAAACAAACCTTTTTGTTCTTCACAAACGATCTTGATATCAAGCGTTTCACGTGAAACGCCTAAAGCTTTTTCGGCTTTCTCTATTGCTTCTTCCGTGGACTTCCCTTCAAACTCTTTGGCCTGGGCATCAAATATCATATTATTTATTCTTATTCATTTTAATCTGCGTCCACGTGGACAATGCATAGAATACAGTAAAATATAGCGACAAGCCGCTGGCAAATTTATAGAAAATAAAGCCTATAAAGACCGGAAAGAAATACATCATCATTTTTTGCTGCATGACCTGCTGCTCGTCGGTGACCACAGCATTTTTGGCCGTAACCTTCTGTTGAAAGAACATCACAATGCCCATCAATATCGGCAAAATATTGAACTCATTGCCTAATAACGGGATAGAAAATGGCATGATAAATAGACGGTCTGGAAGTGAAAGATCTTTGATCCACAAAAAGCTTTGGCCTTGGAAATAATAGGAACGCCACAACACTTGATACAAAGAAATAAATAGTGGCATTTGCAATAAAAACGGCAGGCACCCCCCCAACGGATTGATCTTCTCCCGACGGTAAATCTCCATGATCTCGCTGTTAAGTTTATTCGGGTCATCTTTGAATCGATCCTGCAACGCCTTGATCTTGGGCTGTACGGCCTGCATCTTGCGCATAGACATCATGCTCTTAACGGTAAGCGGATAACTCAATGCGTAAATAAGCAAACTGATCAAGATAATGCTCAGGCCCCAACTTCTCGAGATCATGTGTAAAAATGGAATGGTGTAATAAATTCCAAAAGAAATAACATTAAGTATCCAAAAGCTGCTAAAAGCAACGGCTTTTTCAAAACCCTTACCATATTTTTTCATTATGGTTGTGTCTTGAGGCCCGATATATATAGTAAAATCATGTGTTTGCGCCTTATTCGGTACCAGGGCAATATTTAACTCACTGTCCGTAACCTTATTTGTTTCAAATGTTTTCGTCCCTCCCTCAGGATGGATAACAACTATATTGAAATGATCGCGAAACCCGGCAAACTGGAGATTCCCAGCCACTGTTTTATTTTCTTTTGCTTCAAATTTTGAAGCATTATTCTTTCGAACGATCTTATTATCAATGGAACTAAAATATTCATATAGTCCATTTATCTGGTGATCGATTTTTTTGTTGGTAAAATCTATATTAAATAGATTTATCTTTAAATCAGTGTCTGAATTAATTTCCATTCTGACAAAAATGGTATAATCATCTTTATATTCAATTGTTTTTTTAATTTCCATTCTGTCGTTTTTATAGAAATATACCGCCCTGTTCGCGTCAAAGCTTTTAACTTGAAATTTTTCATTTTCAACGCCCGACACCGTTAACATGTTGACAAGGGGCATTTCTTTGTCATGAGAAATTAATACATTGTGGATTGCCCCACCCACATTACTTAAAGAAAATGCTGATTTGGTGGATTTAAGAATATTGTTTTCAACAATAAATGAGTGTTTTGGTGGAGAAACAACTGTTTTTGTAGGCTCAACTGCGGCAGCAACTATCTTGGACGTATCTTCTTTATTCACAATTACTTGCTGATTTTTTAGCTCCTGTGTCCTCTTAGGAGCAACAAAAATAACATCATAGCCGAATAATACGCCCGCACAAAGAATAAACGCCAGAATTGTATTTCTATCCATAGTTTTACCTTAGCGGATCATAGCCGCCTGCTGATAAGGGAGAACAACGAAAAATGCGCATCACTGATTTCAGTAATCCTGCGGCAAAACCGTGTTTTTCCACCGCCTGTATGGCATATTCCGAACAAGAGGGATAAAAACGGCAGCAAGAAATGCCGAATAAAGACCGGATGCGCTGGTATGTTTTAATAGACGCAATGATAAAAGATTTTATCACAAAGCTATTCTTTTGCGGCCCTTTGCTCGACGACGTTTGAGAACATCGCGGCCGTCGGCCGTTTCCATGCGTTTTAAAAACCCGTGCTTTTTCTTACCTACGATTTTTGTTGGTGTCTTTAGATGTTTTTTCATAATTTGGAAATTATAACACAGGACTTCCCTAAGTCAAGCGATAATGCGCACTAAATTTCACTTCAATTACGCTTAAAACCGCCTGATACAAAAGGTCTTAGGAGTCTGTTTGAATTTGCCCCTTACCATGAGGCTGAAAGGATCGCAGATATGCTTCGCTTCGTCCTCACTGCTCGCGCAACAGGCATTATCTATGCCTGTTTGCTCACATATCGGACTGCGCTCACCACATCTGCGATCCTTTCAGCCAGCACCTTTTCGGCAATATATACAGTTATTAGGACAATCATTGTGCGGTCAGAATAAAGCCTGCCCGCGTCATCCATGCGCATAGAATATATCGTCGCTGTATGGATAACCGCAGGGATACGGGATGTTCCTTCAAAGACAAGAGCTGCCCCCGCCAGATGCCACCCCAACAACATAATCAACGAATAACCCCAACCGATGCCTTCATCAATGTGCATCTGTAGCGGGGGATGGGGGGCGCTCGAGTCTTTGAAGGAAGCATCACGTGTCACTGCGGGTTCTTAGCCCTTTTACAAGGCGGAGGGCCTAAAAGGGCCATAAAAATGGTTGCAATGGCCTTTTTGTTTGTTATAATGACCTCCTAAAATGCGGGAAACGGGAAAAATCACCCTCTGTATCCGTCGAGACAATCCACAGCTGTGGATAACCTGTGCACGACCAATATGAATCTTATCGAGATCTGGCAAAAAGCGCAGCAGCCCATCAAAGAAGCGATCGGGGACACATCCTACGACACTTGGTTTAGTAATTTAACGGTTTTAGAGAAAAATAACGGGATAACCGTCCAGGCGCCGGATGAATTCTTCAAAAACTGGATCATTGAACATTACCTGACGACGATCGAGCAAAGCATCAAGTCTTTGGGGCAAGGGGAGACGCCCGTTAATTTTGAAGTCAATGCCGAACTGTTGAAAAAACCGGTTCACGAAAAACTCAACCGTTTAGAACAGCATTTTGATAACCCGTCCAAAAACTCTCATTTAAATCCGCGTTTTTCTTTTGAACATTTTGTTGTTGGGCCGTCCAACCGATTTGCGTTCGCCGCGGCCCAGGCCGTTGCTGAATCTTTGGCGCGCTCTTATAATCCGCTCTTTATCTATGGACCGGTGGGTCTGGGGAAAACACATTTGATGCAGGCGATCACCCAGGAGATCAGCCAAAAACAACCTCATTTAAAAATTTGTTACGTTTCTTCTGAGCAGTTCACCAATGAATTGATCAATGCCATCCGCCACCGCAGCGCTGAGGCGTTTAGGCAGAAATACCGGACCATTGATGTCTTACTCATCGACGACATTCATTTCATCGCCGGAAAAGAATCAACACAGGAAGAATTCTTCCATACGTTCAATGTGCTGCATGATCACCGCAAACAGATCATCATTTGTTCCGACCGTCCGCCTAAAGAGATCGCCAATTTAGAAGAACGCCTGGTATCGCGTTTTGCCATGGGATTGATCACTGATATACAGCCGCCGGATTATGAGACCCGGGTCGCTATTTTACGAAAAAAACTGGAATTGGAATCGGTTAAGGTCCCGGATGATGTGGTGTCCTTTATCGCTTCGGAAATAAAAACAAATATCCGCGAGTTGGAGGGGGCTATGATCCGCGTTGTCGCCTATGCCATGTTGGACGACAAACCGATCACCTTGCAGGTGGCTAAAAGCGTGCTAAAAGACATGGTCAAGGAAACGGTCAAAACCATTAGTGTGGACATGGTGCAGCGCCAGGTGGCTTCTTATTTTAAGATACAGGTCGCAGACTTAAAAACAAAAAACAGGCATAAAAATATCATTTTACCCAGGCAATTGGCGATGTATCTATCCCGGAAACTAACCCATCATTCATTACCGGAAATTGGGGCCGCGTTTGGGGGGAAAGACCACACCACCATTTTACATGCGTTTAAAAAGATCGATGCGGTGGCGAATACAGACCTGGAGATCAAAAAAATGATCGATGATCTGTGTTTTGTGTTACTGGAATAGAATGAATAGCTGTGAGTAATTTCTTAACTTATTCAAGACTTATCCACAGCTGTTAATAGCTCTAAGTTATTGAAAATAAAAAAGATTTGTCTCTAGTTCAATTTATCCACAAGAATTACTATAGACAACGACTATTTGAAAAAGTTTAAAAAAGTTAAAAGAAGACAAGGATGTGAATATGAAATTTAAGTTGAATAAAGATGAGTTATTAGGGGGAATTCAGGTTGTCAGCAATATTGTATCATCTAAAGCAACGCTTCCTATATTATCCAACATGTTATTGGAGGCAAAAGGTGATATTTTAAAGTTAAATACGACCGATCTGGATATTGGGATATCCTGTGAATTACCTGTGCATACCTTTGAACAAGGCGCAATAACCATTCCAGCTAAAAAGTTTAGCGATATTGTCAGGGAATTACCTTCCGGGGAAGTGGTTGTTTATGCGCGCAAGAATAATCAGATCGAAATTGAAGGGGCGAATTGCCGATTTAAGTTAAATGGGCTACCCAAAGAAGAGTTTCCTAAGTTCCCGGAGTTTAAGGATAAGGATGCGGTGTTGATCAAACAAGTGGATCTTAAAGAAATGATCCGTTCAACCAGTTTCGCGGTATCGTTTGAAGAGTCTAGATATGTGTTAAATGGGATATTATTAGAGATCAGTGGGGAAATGGCGCGCATGATCGCGACCGATGGTCGCCGTTTAGCTAAGATGGAGAAAAAACTCCTTCAACAAGCCCCTAAAGACTATAACATTATCATTCCTATTAAAGCGATCGCGGAGATCAATCGTAATTTAAAGGATGCCGGCAACTGTACGATCATCGCCTCAGCGAATCAAGTATTGTTCAATATTGATGGTAATTTGATCGCCACACGCATCATAGAAGGGGAATTCCCGAATTATAAACAGGTCATCCCTAAAGAGATCCCACATAAAGTGAAGGTTAAGACGCAGGATATTTTAGCGGCGATACGCCGGGCGAATTTATTATCCACACCGGATTTTCAGGCGATCAAATTTGAGGTCTTTAAGGATAAGTTGGTGATATCCAAGATCACACCAGACTTAGGTGAGTCAAGGGAAGAGGTGGCAGTAGAGTATGGACAAGGAGAACTTATCGTTGGGTTTAATCCTCAATTTTTCATTGATGCGCTAAAGAACCTGACGGATGAATATATACATTTGGAATTTTTAGGGCCGGATAAACCATGTGTTTTCCGTCTGCGGGATTATTTGTATTTAGCCCTGCCGATGCGCCTGTAAAAAATAAAATCAATTAAACTATTGCCAAATGGACAGCATTAAAGATATTATTCCACACGTTATCGCCCCGTTATCCAAGGGATCGCAGGCCCCCTCTGAGGTTGGACAGTGGTGGCAGCGCCATTACGGTGAGGCGAAAAAAACATCCGCGGTGGCGTTTAAGGATGGCACGCTGACAGTCCACGTGGATTGTTCTGCCCGACGGGTCAAGATGGAAATGGAACGCGGCGAATATCTGAAACACGTGCGTTCGGTGTTCCCGGGTGTTGAAAAAATTTATTTTAAGGTCGGTAAAATAATTTAAACAGATAAGGATCTTATGAGTAAAAACAAATATGACGCCAGTAATATCACGGTTCTCGAAGGTTTGGATGCTGTACGTATGCGTCCGGCGATGTATATCGGCGATACCTTCAGCCGAGGGCTTCATCATTTAGTCTATGAAGCCGTGGACAACTCGATCGACGAAGCCCTGGCCGGGCACTGTACGGCCATCGAGGTCGCCATCCATCAGAATGAAAGCATTTCCGTCGCGGATAACGGCAGAGGTATTCCGGTCGGCATGATGGAAAAAGAAAAGAAACCGGCGGTCGAGGTCGTTTTGACCGTGCTGCATGCCGGCGGTAAATTCGACAAGGATACCTACGCGGTTTCCGGCGGTCTGCACGGCGTCGGCATCAGCTGCGTGAATGCTTTATCCGAATGGTTCGAGGTGGAGGTCAAGCAGGACGGCAGCATTTATCACATGCGCTTTGAGCAGGGCAAGACCGTTTCAAAGCTCACCACGATCGGGAAGACCAAAAGCCGAGGGACAAAGGTCACCTTTAAGCCAGACAGGACCATCTTCAAAGAAACACATATTTTTTCATATGATATTCTAGCCAAGCGTCTGCGCGAGCTGGCGTTCCTAAACAAGGGCGTCTCGATCAAATTCGTTGATGAGCGTGAAGGCAAACAAAAAGAGAATGTGTTCTTATTCAAAGGAGGGATCGTTTCTTTCGTCGAGCACCTCTCTGAGAATAAGATGCCGCTGCACACCAAGGTGTTTTATTTTGAGAAGGAAAAAGACAAGATGACGGTGGAAGTGGCGATGCAGTATAACGACAGCTATAACGAGACCGTGTTCTCTTATGCCAACAGCATCAATACGGTCGAGGGCGGTACCCACTTATCAGGCTTTCGTTCGGCCTTGACCCGCGCGATCAATACTTATGCGAAGTCCAAGAAATTGCTCAAGGACGATGTGGGGATATCGGGGGAAGATACCCGCGAAGGGCTGGTGGCCGTTATTTCAGTGAAGATCCCGTTCCCGCAATTTGAAGGGCAGACAAAGACCAAGTTGGGGAATTCGGAAGTTGATGGTCTGGTCGGCTCCTTAACCTTTGAAGCCCTGACGCAATTCTTTGAAGAGAATCCGTCGGTCGCCAACAAGATCGTGGACAAGTCCATCGTCGCGGCGCGCGCGCGTGAAGCCGCCCGCAAAGCCAGGGAATTGACCCGCCGCAAAGGAGCCTTGGACAGCGGGGGATTGCCGGGGAAATTGGCTGATTGTTCTGAAAAAGACCCGTCCCAATGCGAGCTGTATTTAGTTGAAGGGGATTCTGCCGGCGGTTCCGCCAAGCAGGGCCGCAACCGCGCGTTCCAGGCGATATTGCCGCTCAAAGGAAAGATCTTAAACGTCGAGAAATCGCGCCTGGATAAGATCCTCTCCAATGAAGAGATCCGCACCATCATCACCGCCATGGGCACCGGGGTGAGCGAAGACTTTAATATCGAGAAATTACGTTATCATAAATTGATCCTGATGTGCGACGCCGACGTTGACGGATCACACATCCGCACCCTGATCCTGACGCTGCTTTATCGCCAGATGCCCCAGCTGATCGAAGGAGGGTTCGTGTATATCGCCCAGCCTCCTTTATATAAGGTCAGCCGCGGTAAACGCGAAGAATACATCCAGACGGAAAAAGAGATGAACGATCTGATCTTAGACTTGGGCACCGACGGGGTTAAAGTCACCAAGATCGAAGGGAAAAAGACTTTCTTGCCGGCGCAGCTGAAAGAGGTGCTGCAATTATTGGTTGAATTAGAGCATATCGTGGAAAGATTCAAGCGCCGCGGCATTATTTTCGAGGATTATGTGTCAAAGTATGATGATAAAAATAAGAAGATGCCCCGCTATTTGGTTAAATCCGGCGGCAAAGATGATTATGTCTATGATGACAAAGAATTAGCCGAGTGGACCAAGAACGACGAGGAAGCGCAGTACGTGGAGATCTTCGAGTCGGAGGATTTAGAGAGGATACAGGATGGTCTGGATAAGCACGACCTGTTCCTGCAGGACTATGACCGCAAGAACGAGGATGAGGTGCTGCTGGCGAAGGATAAAAAAGAAAAGTCCAAACCCAAAGACTTGTTAAAGCCGTTGTTCACGATCGAGGACGAAAAAAGCAAGAACGATGTCATGTCGATCGCTGAGCTTTTGACCACCGTTCGTTCCTACGCGAAAAAAGGCATGCATATCCAGCGCTACAAAGGTCTTGGGGAAATGAACCCTCAGCAATTGTGGGACACCACCATGGACCCCGAACGCCGCACGATCCTCAAGGTCACCTTGGAGGATGCGGTCGAGGTGGATAAGACGTTTGCCATGCTCATGGGGGATGAAGTGGCGCCCCGGCGCGCGTTCATTGAGACATTCGCGCATGAAGTCAAGAATTTGGATATTTAAGAAAGGGAATTGGCATGTCACGCGATCTAAATAAAAAAGAAAGAATCGTTCCGGTCTACATCGAAGAAGAGATGAAGAGCTCTTATCTTTCGTATTCGATGTCGGTCATCGTTGGCCGCGCCCTGCCGGATGTGCGCGACGGTTTAAAGCCGGTGCATCGGCGCATCCTCTTCGCGATGAAAGAATTGAATTTAGAGCACAATAAACCCTACAAGAAAAGCGCGCGTATCGTCGGGGAAGTGTTGGGTAAATACCATCCCCACGGCGACACAGCGGTCTATGACACCATGGTGCGCATGGTGCAGGATTTTTCGCTGCGCTATCCTTTGATCGACGGTCAGGGTAACTTTGGATCGATCGACGGCGATGCTGCCGCTGCCATGCGTTACACGGAAGCGCGCATGGCCTCCGTGTCCGAGGAGATGTTAAACGATATCGATAAGCAAACGGTCGATTTCTCCCCGAATTTCGACGGGTCACTGGAAGAGCCTGATATTCTGCCGGGCATGATCCCCAATCTATTGGTCAACGGGTCATCGGGTATCGCGGTCGGGATGGCCACCAACATGGCGCCTCACAACTTAGGCGAGATCGTCGACGGCATAATTGTGCTGCTGGATAATCCCGAATCGACCATCAAAGACCTGATGAAACATGTCAAGGGTCCTGATTTCCCCACCGCCGGTATCATTTGCGGACGGGAAGGGATCGTGGATGCCTACAATACGGGCCGCGGCAAGATCATTATCCGCGCCAGGGCATCGGTCGAGCAGCAAAAGAGCAATAAGGAAGCGATCATCATCAATGAGCTTCCCTACCAGGTCAACAAGGCCAATTTGATCCTGGCGATCGCCGACCAGGTCCAGAATAAACAGATCGACGGGATCACCGATATTCGTGATGAAAGCGACAAGGACGGCATCCGCGTGGTGATCGAACTGCGCCGGGAGGTTGATCCGAACATTGTCTTGAATTATTTATACAAGCACACCCAGATGGAAGTGACTTTTGGGATCATCAATCTGGCGCTGGTCAACAAGAGCCCCAGGGTCCTGAATTTAAAGCAGTTGATGGGACATTATATCGGGCATCGCCGCGTCGTGATCCGCAGAAGGACGCAATTCGACCTGGACAAAGCGCTGCGCCGCGCGCATATTCTCGAGGGATTGAAGATCGCGTTCAAACATTTGGATGAGATCATCAAGACCATCCGCGCCGCCAAGACGACACAGGATGCCAAAGAAGCGTTGATCAGGAAATTCGAGCTTTCCGACGTTCAGGCCCAGGCGATCCTGGAAATGCAATTGCAGCGTCTGGCCGCCCTGGAGCGCGACAAGATCGAAGCGGAATATCAGCAATTGCTCAAGGACATCGATAATTACCGCGCTATCCTGGCTTCGGACAAACGCGTCGACGGGATCATCAAGGAAGAACTATTGATGATCAAAAAGAAATACGCCGATGAGCGCCGCACCGAGATCGCCAGCAAAGCCGAGGATATTGAGATCGAGGATCTTATTGCCGACGAGGATATGGCGATCACGATCAGCAACAAAGGATACATCAAACGCTTAAGCGTGGACAGCTACCGTTCGCAAAAACGCGGCGGCAAGGGCGTGACCGCCATGACCACCGGCGATGAGGATTTTGTCGAACGCATGTTCGTCGCCTCTTCCAAAGACTATTTATTGATCTTCTCGAATACGGGCACCGTGCGTTGGCTCAAGGTCTATGAGATCCCGGCGGCTTCCCGTACGGCCAAGGGCAAGGCCATCGTTAATTTATTATCCTTTAAGCCCGAGGAAGAGATCAGCGCGATCGTGGCGGTGAAGGAATTCCGCGACGATCAATTCCTGGTCTTTGCCACCAAGCTGGGGTTGGTCAAAAAGACCATGCTCTCTGCGTTCGGCAATCCGCGCAAAGGCGGCATTGTCGGCATCGGACTGGAAAAGGGCGATGAGTTGATCGGGGTCGGATTAAGCAACGGCAAGGAAGATGTGCTGTTAGCCACCCGCCAGGGCATCGCGCTGCGCTTCCCGGAGAAGCAGCTGCGCGACATGGGCCGTTCCGCCAAGGGCGTTCACGGCATCAATTTAGATAAAGGCGACTATGTCGTGGGCATGCTTGTCTTTGCGCCGGATGTGGATAAGACCGGAGCGAAATTATTAACAGTGTGCGAACTTGGGTATGCCAAGCGCTCCGATTTTGCCGACTACCGTACCCAGTCGAGGGCCGGGAGGGGCATCATCAATGTGAAATTGACCGAAAAGAACGGACCAGTGGTCGGGGTGTTGACCACAAGCGATGAGGATGAGATCATGGCAGTGACCAAACAGGGAATGGTCGTGCGTTCATCTCCGTCGGAGATCCGCGAGACCGGACGCAGCGCGGTCGGTGTGAGGTTGATCGCCCTGCAAAAAGGGGACGCGGTGACATCGATCGCTCATGTGGTCGGTAAAGAAGAAGATGAGGTATAGTGGATAATTAAAACGACCCCAGCGGGATTTGAACCCGCGCACCGAGCTTGAAAAGCTCGTGTCCTGACCAGGCTAGACGATGGGGTCATCGAAAAGATTTTTTATTATAGTAAACATTTTTAAACCGTCAAGGGTTTTGTTCCCCTTCCCAAGGAAAGGATATCAGGATGTTAACGATCTATGGTTCCGACTTATCCGGACCGGCCATCAAGGTCCGTTTGACCGCAAGCTACATCGGGGTCGACTATAAATGGCAGCTGGTCAATTTGCGTGAGGGCGAACAAAAACAGGAATGGTTCCTTAAGATCAATCCTGTCGGCAAAGTCCCGGCGATCAATGATGATGGTTTTTGTTTGTTTGAAAGCAATGCCTGTTGCAAATACATCGCGGAAAAGAATAATTCACCCATTTATCCCCATGAATTTAAACAACGGATCATGATCGACCAGTGGATCGATTTTATTTCCATGCACATCGCGTCGCACGTGTCGACCATCACTTTCGGGCGCGTGTTCGCACCGCGCATGGGGCGTCCGGTCAACCAGCAAAGCATTGATGATGCGGTCAAATTCTTAGACCAGTTTTTCCCTGTGATCGAAAGCCGTTTGAACAGCCATGCCCATGTTGTCAGCGAAACATTTTCCCTGGCGGACATTGTTCTGTTTTCCATGCTTGAACCTGCTGAGATCGCCGGTATATCCCTGGCGGCCTACCCGAAACTAACGGCCTGGCGCAATAAGCTTAAAACACAGTCATTCTATACAAAGTGTTATAAAGAATACGGGGAAATGTTAAAGAAAAGTTAAATTTCATGCGCGTGGCCCTCATTCAATTCAACGCATCCGCGGACAAGAACTCCAATGTCAAAAGAGCTTGCGGGTTAGCGGAGAGGGCCTTATCGCAAGGCGCGCAGTTTGTGGCCCTGCCGGAGATGTTCCATTGGCGGGGACAAGCCGCGGGGAGGCTTGCGGCCGCAGAGAATATCCCCGGTCCATCGACGGATCCTTTCCTGGTGCTGGCCCGTCAATACCGCGCGCATATCCTTCTGGGTTCTGTCTTAGAAAAGTCCAGCGATCCCCATAAAGCGCATAACACCTCGGTCTTGATCGGCCCCAAGGGCACTGTTGAGGCAAAATATCGTAAAATTCATTTATTCGAGGCTTGCCTGGGTGATAAGATCGTTCATGAAGCCGACGCCTATGTTCCGGGGAGGACAACCGTTGTCCACCGGGTAGAGGGGTTTCGTTTAGGTTTGAGCATTTGTTATGACCTGCGTTTTGGGGACCTGTACCGAAAATTAGCCGATAAAGGCGCCAATGTTCTGGCTGTTCCTTCCTGTTTTATGCAGGAAACCGGCAAGGCCCATTGGGAGGTCTTGCTGAGGGCCAGAGCGATTGAAACATTGTCCTATGTCCTGGCGCCTAATCAGGTGGGCAAAGATGCTCGCGGAATGCCGGCTTTTGGGCACAGCATGATCGTGTCGCCCTGGGGAGAGGTCCTTGCCCGCGGCAGCGGCGGACGGGAAGAAATTGTAACAACTAAGATCACGATGGATGTCATACGGCAGGCGAGGGAGAAACTGCCGTCAATAATCAGGGGGAAAAATCATGTCACAAAAAATTAAAGTTGCGGTCACCGGCGCTGCTGGGCAGATCGGTTATGCCTTGCTTTTTCGTATCGCTTCCGGGGCGATGTTCGGCAAGGATACCTTAATTGACTTAAGCCTGCTGGAGCTGGAAAAGGCTTTACCGGCTTTGGGCGGCGTTGTCATGGAACTTGAAGATTGTGCTTTCCCTCTGCTTAATTCGATAAGCATCAGCAGCGACCCGAAAGAGGCTTTTAAGGATATTGACTGGGCGCTTTTAGTCGGCAGCGTCCCTCGGAAGGAAGGTATGGAGCGCGGCGATCTGTTGAAGATCAACGGCGGTGTTTTTATTGAGCAGGGCAAGGCGCTGTCAGCTGCGGCCAAGCCAGGCTGCAAGGTGCTGGTGGTCGGTAACCCTTGCAACACCAATGCCTGGATCGCCAAGAGTTCCGCCAAGAATATTCCGCCCAAGAATTTCTTTGCCATGACCATGCTAGACCAGAACCGCGCCACCACCCAGCTGGCCCAGAAGGCCGGGGTGCCAACGACGGCGGTCAAAAGTGTCGGTATCTGGGGCAATCACTCGGCGACCCAGTATCCGGATTTTTATCATGCCTCGATCAACGGCAAGGCAGCAGCGGATGTGATCTCTGACGAAGCCTGGCTGAAAGGGGCTTTCATCGAAACGGTGCAAAAACGCGGCGCAGCGATCATCAAGGCCAGGGGGCTGTCATCCGCAGCCTCGGCGGCCAATGCCATCGTGGATACGGTCAAGGCTCTGACCACGCCGACCCCCGCGGGAGAATTCTTCTCAGCCGCGGTTTCCTCAGACGGCAGTTACGGGGTCCCTGTTGGGGTCATGTTCGGTTTTCCGCTGCGCAGCAACGGACAGGATTGGGAGATCATCCAGGGTTTAAGACACAATGAGTTCGCCCAAACGAAGATAAAAGCGACGCTGGATGAGCTTTTATCCGAGAAACAGGCGGTGGAAGGGCTTGTTACCGCCTGAAGAGGCTCAAAAATTAATTGAATTCAAGTTTGCATTTTGGTGTTTTGGCGGATATACTTAGAAGGTTAAATCATATTTAGGGAGGTTGTATGGACCGTTTTTGGATCATTCCTGTTATTTCTATTTCATTATTTTTGTCCGGCTGCGATGTCATCAACCCCAAAAAACCTGAAACCAAGACACCCGTTAATGCTGTAAAAAAAGAGGCGGTTTCAACAGCTCCGACCACCGTTGCTGACGATAACCAGCCATTGCCCGCTGATATCATTGTTAAAGTTGGCGGATGGGCTCTTTCCACCGATGAATTCAACCAGCGATTAAGCTTATTGAAAGAAAGCCTTCCTGGTTTTGACCCTGCCAAGCAGGGCACAAAAGAGGCCGTTTTGAACGAATTGATCCGCCAGCAATTGCTTGTCAAGGACGCTGAAGATTCCGGGATCGGGCAAAGCAAGGATATTTCCGAGGCTGTTGAGGATTTTCGCCGCACCATGCTGGTCCAGGAGCTGGCCAACCGGCTGACTAAGGATGTCAAGGTCACCGAAGCCGAGGCGCAGAAATATTACAATGACCATCGTGAAGATTTTATCATGCCCACTCGCTGGAAGGTTCGTGAGATCGTTCTTTCTGATGAAGCGACGGCTAAAAGCGTTCTGGTCCAGGTGCTTCAGGGTGGTAATTTCGCGGAGATCGCTAAAGCCCAATCCAAGGGCAAGACCGCTGCTGACGGCGGGGCATTGAAACCTTTTACCAAGGCACCATTTGCGGCCATGCAGGTGGCGATCGCCAATCTGGAAGAGGGCGGCACCAGCAGCTTTTTCAAGGGTGAGGGGAATAATTATTATATCGTTCATGTCGATGAGAAAAAGGGTGGGGAAGCCAAACAGTTCTCCGAGATCAAGGCGGACCTGGTTGCGGCGCTGACCACACGCAAGCAGCAGGAAACCGTTCTGGAGCACATCAACCAATTGTCCAAAAAGATCAATGTCAAGGTTAACAAGAACCTGACGGATTCATGGAGCAAATAGACCAAAGGGGTCGGGAGCGCACATATGGATAATAACAAGAAACAAATTTTGCTGCTGATCATCGCCGTAGTTCTGGGCATCGCGGCAACAGCGCTGATCAGTTTCTCGGTGACCCGCACCATTGAAAACCAGGCACAGGAACTCAAAGAGCAATATGAAGCTAAACAAAAGAAGGTGATCGCAGCTGTACAGCAGGAAGCGGACCAGCGTGCAGCTGTCCTGCAGCAGCAGATCCAGCAGGTCAAGACAGAACAGGCGCAAGTTGTCCAGCGTCAGATCGCGGACTTACAGACAAAATTACAGCAGCAGCAGTTGCAGCAGGCAGCCGCGTCGGCCGCAAACCCACAGCAGCCTGTCAAAAAAACGAAGCCATCTCTTGCGTTAAAAACACCGCAAGGTAAACGTGCCGTCACCGTTAAGATCGATTCTTTAGCGGCTGTCGGCGGTTTGCTAAACCCTGGGGATCTGGTGGATGTGATCGCCCGCTTGCGTGTTCCGGAAGGAAGCCTGACTAAAGACGGCAAACGGAAATTAAAAACGATCACCGCCATGGTGTTCCAGGGATTAGAAGTATTGGCGGTGAATACGAATTTAGAGGAAACGGGTACGCGTTATGAAGAGCAGCAGAATTCTCCGGCGATCAAGGTGACGCTTGCGGTCGACCCCCAGGAAGCGGGATATTTAGTGTTCGCGGATAAGAACGGCACGCTTGAATTCGCCCTGCGTTCGCCTCAGGAAACGGAACGGCAAATGGTCAAGACAACGACCTGGAAAACATTGGCGGATTATGTGCTGCAAAATCAAGGGGCAGATATTCAATTGCCGGATGATCTAAGAGGTGTTGTGTCCAAAGACGATGACAAGCCCGCCAAACCGGATATTCAGGTCTTTAGAGGCGGCAAGGAGCTTTAATGCGCATTCCCAGTATAAAATTATTTCTGATCGCGTTTGGTCTCTTGGGGGTTTGTGGGATATTGACCGCGCAGGAAGATACCAATAACATCAACATGATCTTAGGGGATGTTCAAAATGTCAAGGTCAGCCAGCTGACGCGCGTATCGGTGACCGACCCGGATATCGCGGACATCGCGGATGCCAAAGATGAAGAAGTGTCCGTGATTGCCAGAAAAACAGGCCATACGGTGCTTTTTGTTTGGGATGCGGCTGGAAAAAGGACATATTCTATCAATGTGGCCAGCGATGACTTGGCCCGATTGAAGGCCCGCTTGACAACGCTTTTGGCGGATGCCGGCATCACATCCATTGTGTTGGACGCTAATTATGTGGAAGGCAAGGTAGTTCTTTCAGGGAACGTCAATAAAGACCAGAAGTCTCGTTTAGAAAAGGTGCTGCTGCCGTTTGAGGAGCAGGTGATCAATCTGTCCAAGGAAGATGAGGCCCAGGAAATGGTCCAGATCGACATGGAGATCACGGAATTATCCACCACCTTAGACAAGAATTTAGGCATGACCTGGAGCGGTTCTTCCGGGGAAACACCGTTAAAGCTGGTCTATGAAGAATCGACCAATACCAACCTTAATGGTTCAAAAGATTGGTTCAAGCTGGGGCAGTTCAATCGAACCAATGCGATCATCAATACGATCAATTTGTTGATCAATGAAGGTAAGGCCAGGACATTGTCGCGCCCAAGGATCCTGGTGACAAGCGGAAAAGAAGCGACCGTTAATGTCGGTGGTGAAGTTCCCATCCAGTCAACAACGGCTAATTCGGCCGGCGGTAGCGTTCAAACCAATGTTACCTTCAAGCAATACGGGTTGACGGTCACGGTCACGCCGACGGTCAAAGAAGGTAAGATCGATGTCAATATGAACTTGCAGGTCAGCGACATTGACAGCACCTTCCCGGTGACGGCCACCTCAAGCAACGGGGTCGCATACAAAACACGCACCGCCCAGACACAGCTTTTGCTGGATGATAAACAGACGGTTGTCATGGCAGGGTTGATCCGCTATTCCGACGGCCAGCAGCAAAAACGGGTTCCTTTTCTGGGGAAAATACCTGTTGTCGGGATGCTGTTCCGCAACACGTTTAAACAGGCCCCTGATGAAGCCAAAGAACTTGTGATCACATTGACGCCGGTCATTCAGCATCATAAAAAATATGCTGTAGGTCAGGTCAAGATGCCTTCCAAAGAAATGAATGAGTTTGTTCACGAAGCAGAGGTTTCCCAGAATACCAAGCATGAAATGATCGATCCTGACCCAAATCTTCCTGAGGCGGCTACTGCGTTGACACCGAAGGATGCTGGCGAAGGGACCAAGGACAATCTTAATCCGGTATTAGAAAAGCCGCCGGTCCTTAAAGACGCGGTGGTCAAGCAAGAACCTGTGCAAGAGCCGATCGCCACCGTCCAGAAATACATGCAGGATATTCAAGTGAAGATCTCTCAGAATATCGCGTATCCCTATGAAGCCTTAAAGAACAGATGGCAGGGCACGGTTAAATTAAGACTGAGAATTCTCAAGGATGGTACTCTTGTGTCTGCCAATGTGGTGTCGTCATCCGGCCAGCAGGCCTTTGATGATGATGCGCTCAATGCCGCGAAGATCGCGGCTCCGTATGCTCCGTTCTCACCGGACATGCAGGTGACGGACTTGAACGTGACCATTCCTATTGTCTATCAGGCAAAATAAGGGCGATGTCTTCTAAGACAATTACCATATTCTCGAATAAGGGAGGGGTTGGAAAAACCTTTATCAGCGCTAACATCGCTGCGGCATTGGCGATGAAGGCGAAAAAGGTTTTGTTGCTGGACTTAAATCTCCAGGCCGGCCAGGACCTTGCCCGCTCCTTAAACATCTCTTCGCTCCATTCATTGGCGGACTTGCTTTCCGAGATCGGTAAAGACGAGAACGCGGACATCCTCAAACGCTTTGTCGTTAAACATGTCAGCGGCGTTGACTTTCTTTCCGGCATCAATAATCTGCGCGAAGCCGGCATGATCACGGCCGATAATATCCGTTTGTTCCTAAAGAAAGCATCCCAGCACTACGAGTTTATCATCATTGACGGGGGAAGTAATTTCAGCGAAGTTCTGATCAGTGTTCTGGATCAGTCCAGCCTTATCTTTTTACCCACCACGCCCGACGTTCTGGCAGTTTATCAGTCTAAATCAACGCTGGAAATGCTGCAAAGCCTGCATTATCCAATGCGCATGATCAAGATCATTTTAAACCGCGCGGAAAGCCGCGGCGGTGTTGCCTGGCAGGAAGTCAAGACGGCGCTGCCTTGTGATATTTTTGCGCTCATCCCATCTGATGGGAAAACGGTCGGTTCAGCGCTTAACAGAGGCGTTCCGTGCGTGTTGGACAGCCCCAAAGCCAAGGTTTCCGAGCTGTTCTTTGGGATCGCGGAAAAACTTCAGATCGAAGAGGTCTTTGTTCAGACGACCGATGTTGTCCGCGTGCGTTCGACAGACATGAAGAACAAGAAAGATGCGGAATTTTGGGAAAAGTTCGGGATCAAGCAGGGCGTTTCCAATGTGATCTTCAACAAAGAAGAAGATGATGTCATCAAATTAAAACGCGCGATCCACCACCGTTTGATCGAGCGCATGAACCTGCAGAAACTATCACCTGAAGCATTGTCCGACCCGGCCCAAGTGGCCAATATCCGCAGAGCTGCAGAAGTGATCGTGACCGATCTGATGACAGACGCCTCCGGCAGCTTCATATCTTCGCAGGAGCAGCGTTCCAAGCTGGTCAAAGAGATCGTCAATGAAGCGCTGGGACTTGGTCCATTGGAAGATTTTTTAGCGGATTCGGATATCAATGACATCATGGTCAACAACAAGGACGAGATCTTTGTCGAGAAAAAGGGCAAGCTGATATTAACGAACAAGAGATTTATCTCTAACGACCAGGTGCGGGCGACGATCGACCGTGTGCTGGCGCCGCTGGGTCGCCGTGTGGATGAGTCAACGCCCATGGTGGATGCCCGTCTTCCCGACGGCAGCCGTATCAACGCGATCATCCCACCATTGTCTTTGGGCGGGCCGATGATCACTATCCGTAAATTCAGCCAGGAAAAATATACGATCGATGATCTTTTGAACCGGTTCCATTCCATGACCCCAGCCATGGCGGATTTTATGAATGCCTGTGTCATAGGGCGCAAGAACATCATTGTTTCTGGGGGTACCGGTGCCGGGAAAACCACTCTGTTGAACATTGTTTCTCAATTTATTCCGGATAATGAACGTATCATCACGATCGAGGATGCCGCGGAATTGCGTTTGACGAAAACACACTGGGCGAGGCTTGAAGCCAGACCGGCCAACATTGAAGGCCGGGGGAAAATAACGATACGGGAGCTGTTTATTAATACCCTGCGTATGCGTCCTGACCGCATCATCATCGGCGAATGCCGCGGCCCGGAGGTTTTGGACATGCTCCAGGCGATGAACACCGGCCACGACGGGTCTTTGACGACCCTGCACGCCAATACGCCGCGCGACGTTATGGCGCGCGTGACGTCCATGGCGCTTTTGTCGGGGATCGAGCTTCCCATCCGCGCGATCTATGAGATGGCGGCATCGGCCATCAACATTGTTATCCAGATCAACCGTTTCTCTGACGGTACGCGTAAAGTCACGGCGATCACGGAATTGACCGGCAACATGGTCGAGGGTATGCCGGAAATGAAAGATATTTTTGTGTTCCGCCAGCGCGGCATCAACGCTGACGGGGCTGTCGTCGGCGAATTTTTACCGACGGGGTATGTTCCTAAAGTATTCGAAGACTTCCAGACCCGCGGCATACCGATCAATAAAACGATCTTTAATCCTTAAAACAGCGATGACGATCCTCAACCAAACCCGCGGCACTGTTCTGGCGACCCGCCTGGAGGTTGCCGATAGTTCTCAATCGCGGATGCGCGGTTTGCTTGGCCGCAGTCATTTGCCTGATAATGAAGCCCTGTTGATCCGTCCCTGTTCTTCTGTTCACATGATGTTCATGCGGTTCTCTATTGATGTTGTTTTCCTGGGAAAAGACCAAGCGGTGGTCGGATTATGTCCGAACCTTCGCCCGTATCAGTTCTCACCGATATTTTTTAATTCTTGTTGCGCGATCGAATTGCCTGCTGGTAAGATTGAAGCGTCACGGACAGCCAAGGGCGACATCATTGCGATCACTTAGAATATGGGCGTTATTTATAAATTAACCCAGGATGTGGTGGACTTTATTCTGGCGCAAAAACAAAAGTCCACGAACCTTTCTTGCCGGCAGCTGGTTATTTTGGTAGAACAGCAGTTCGGCCGCGCCGTCTCCAAATCTTCCGTCCATGAGGTCTTAAAAGAGGCCAATATTGTCAGTCCTCGGGGACGAAAATACAAAAACAAGTTTGAGATCCCGACCGAGAAGAAAGCCCAGCTTGCAGCCAGTTTGCCGCCAGCCATGGCGGCCGCTGTCCCCAAACCGGTGGAAGTTTTAGATGAGCCGTCAGTGGAGAAGACAGAGGAGATCTTGGGTGTTCAAGGATTAGTTAAGGAGGAGCCCTCCTTGGATGAACCGCTTAAGCTGCGCGTTGAGCCAATGGTGATCTTGCCGCCCGCAGAGCCGGAAGTTCCTGTTCCGGTAGTTGAAATGCTGCCGCCGCTTCAAGAGTCAGACGAAGCCTCCACTGCGCAGGATATTTTTCTGCAAGCGGCGTTCTGGGATCTTTTTCCCAGGCCATGGAATATGATCAAAAGCCAAGAGGATCTTGCAGGGGTTGATGCCGAGGCTTTAGCCAGAGAGGTTCCGTATCGCATGCTCAAGGCGGCTTCATTAAGAGTGCATTTGGAGGACGGAAGCGTATTTTATATCGATGCGCGCAGATATTCTATCGGCGGTGCATTCAACCCCCGGGCAAGTTCTGCTCCGATCGAGGGGGCGGTGATCCGGATGGCGGATGACCTGCTCAATAATATTCAGATGTTGATCATTCATGAGGTCGGGGGGGATTTCTTCGATGCGTCGGGGTACGATTTCTTAAGGGCAATGAATAATGAAGCGGATAAAAGAATAGCCCGGATAGTCTTGGTGGGAGAAGATCAGCAGGAACTGGTGGATTTTGCTCCGGTGCCCAGGGTCAAGAGGGCGTTTGTTCTGGGGGTCAGCGTCCACAACAAGGACATTGAGGAGCTGATCCAACAAGAGGGTCCGTCTAAACCAATGGTCAATGTGTATGTCTGTCCCGATCCGGTGTGTTTTTGGGGAAAGAATTTGATAGTAGCAGGAAATGTTTACCGGGGGATCGTGATCTATGCTCCTTCAGGCGAGCCTGAAAAGGTCTTGTTGACAAACAGCGGAGGGCGGCGTACGGACCAGGAGATCGTGACAGAGTACTTACAGGCGTTTCCCAGGGCTTGTGTGCCGATGCCGGCAGCTGAAGGTGGGGCCGATGAAGAAAATCTGCTGATGCGGCATGCTAAAACATTGTTCGGAGAAAAAATTTTCAAGGGCGCCAGGTCAAATTTGGCGCTGATCAGGGCCCAGGGCGCTTTTAATGCCGGGTTAAAGATCATAACATTAATGATGCCAGATGGTTATGATGGGTCCGATGAGATCAAGGATGCTTGTACCCTCTTAAATGGTCTGCATATCACCGATTATCAGGGGCGCAAGATATGGGCGCGTGCGGGTTGACGCCCGGCATATTATATGTCATACTATACTACAAATTGGATTCTATCCCTTAATAGGGGTTTTATATAAATAAAGGCTCGCGTAATGAATTCCTAATTAGCTTGGAGGTAGTTGGGCAAGCTAAGAGCCAACAACAGCCTTAACAAATACAAGGGGCTCACGACAATGTCCATCACACACTGTAGAGGACAAAACCTGATCGAATATGCCATTGTCGTGGCAGTCGTCACCGCCGCAGTAGCGGCGATGAGTACCTACGTATTTCGTTCCGCGCAAGCGACCCAAAAGGCAGTTACCCAGGAATTCGCCAACTAATCCATACAATAACTTTATGGGAGAAAAGCGCATGTTCAATGCCAGGCGGGATAAAGCTCAAAGCACTGTTGAGTATATTATCCTCGTTGCTGCGGTGATCATGGTGGCGATCGCTTATCTGGCCACGGCGGGTTCGCCGTTCCAGAAAAAGCTGACGAATACCATGGACACCTTAAGTGATAAGATGGTCAATGCCGCAGCCAACATGAAATGAACAGGTGTTTTTTTCTTATTAAGGAGGATGTTATGTTTTTAAGAAAACGTCAAAAAGGCCAGAGCACGGTAGAATATATCGTCCTGGTGACCGCGGTGATCGTTATCATTATCGCGTTCGTTGTTTCTCCAGCAGGTCCGTTCGCGACCAGAATGAACAAGTCTTTGGATACTGTTACCAATGCCGCTGAAGTGAAGGCCAATGACCTGGTTGCAGCACAGGTTGGTTTCACGGTAACACCCGTAGCAACGGACATCATCACCAACAAGGCAGACCAAGGCCTTTGTACAGGTGGTAAATCGTTCGATCCTGCGACCAACAACTGTTTCTAATTTGCTAATTTCCTAAAGGAGGAAATATATGTTTAAGCATTTGCTAAAAAATAAAAAAGGTCAAAATACCGCTGAATACGGTTTATTGATCGCCTTGGTTATCGCTGGTATCGTTGCTATGCAGCAGTATGCTCAGCGTGCTCTTCAGGCGCGCGTTCGCGATGCTGCCTCATACATGGCTAACAGAACGAGCGATCTGGGTACTTCCAAACAGTATGAACCTTACTACCAATTAAGCAGCTACAACGTCCAAAAAGACTCTGTTGAGAAAAAAGTCCAGGACGAAGGTTTGGTGGCGTCTGAAAGCGGAAACTCTCGCTTGAAGCAAGGTTCTTCTCAGGTAACCTATAACGCAGCAGCGACGGTTGAAGGTGCTGCTCCAACGGGTATTTAACATAGGAGGCTTTAATGTTTAAAATGCTCAATAACAAGAAAGCGCAAAGCACGCTGGAATACGCGATCTTGATCATCATCATCATCGGCGCATTGCTCGCGTTGCAAACATACGTCAAACGTGGTATCCAGGGTAAATTGAAGACGACCGCTGATGATATCGGCGATCAATATTCTCCGGATAACACCAAATCTGCCAAGATCACATCATCTCACAGCAACGTAACGGAAGAGTTTGGTGCGGCGGCAGGTGGTCAGGGTATTTCCAAAACCACCATTGTTGGTACGGAATCGAACCTGACACAAGAAACAGCACAGATCATCAATACCCAGCGTGAAACCTGGTAATATTGTGATACTGTAAAAGGCAGGTGTTGATGTCTTAAGGGGGCTTTTTTAAGCCCCCTTAAGGCTATCTTTGAAAAAACATTCGAGATAATATGAAGACACTTAAGCACGAACGCAAAGGACAATTGGTCACCAGCGAATACGTGCTTTTGTTTTTTGTGGTCATCGGGGCGATATCCGCGATGTCCTTGTATGTGCAAAGGGGCATGCAGGCCCGTCAGAGGGATGCCAGGAAATATATGATGAATATGGCAAGCACGGCTTGCGCAGCCGCTTCTGTCAATGGCGTGGATTGCATGGCAGCGACAGTTAACACGGCGAATGGGGCGACCGCTTTGGCGCAGGAATATGAACCTTATTATCTGGACTCATCAAGCGATATCAGACGGGACAGCAAGGATAAACGGATGCTGGATGCTGTCAGTACGGCGGGGAAATCCTACGCGACCAGCACGGTGATCAAGACAGACAGTAACCAGAGCCCTCCGAAAGAAGGGTCTAAGAATGTTTACAACAATTAATAATTTCAGGAGAGGTCAGTCGCTGATAGAATATGTTATCATTGTCGGTGTGGCGGCGACGGCGGTGTATGTGATGGCCCCCACGTTAAAGCGGGGTACGCAGCGTTTGATCAAGGCGACGGCTGACCAGCTGGGAGCGCAGGAAGATGCCGAGCAGGATTCTTCGGCGGCAGCGGGGCATATGGACAATCAAATATCATCAACAAGCGTGAGCATCAGCCGTAATGCGGTGGATCTCTCGGCGGGAATTAATTATTTGTCGGATGAGCTCACGCGGTCATCAACAGAAACATCGACCAACGGGGGGATACATTAGTTCATATGTTACGCAAACAGAATGCTCAAAGCATGGTTGAATTCACCGTATTGATGATCGTGGTCGTTTCCGCGCTGGTGGTCATGTCGACCTATGTTAAACGCGGCGTCCAGGGACGATGGAAACAGAGCGTGGATGATTTCGGCGATCAATATGACCCCGCGAAGGTCAATGCGATCACCACCTATACGATGACATCCAATTCACAAAGCAATGTGCTTGCTGTGCCGATGGTCGACGCGGCAACCGGTGCGACGGTGTATTCGACCAACAGGGCGGATTCATCTGACACGGTTGAAACCAAGCATGGCGATGTCTATGTCGCCAAATGAGATATGAGGCAAGTGTTGAGTGTATATAGGCGGCGCGGGGGACAAGCAGCGACGGAGCTCGCGGTGTTCGGTGCGGTCCTGATCTTTCTGATCGGCAGCATCGTTCGCAACGGCGTTAATTCTGGACAGCAGCAGAACGTCCAGTTAAAGGCCATGCGTCAGGCTTTGCTTCAGTCGTACACATC